>JBKEBX010000057.1:0-3892 GCA_047973385.1 Lachnospirales bacterium
ACTCTATCACAAAGTTCTTTTACTTCAAACAATTTATGTGAAATAAACAAAATTGTATGTCCATAATCTCTTAATTTCTTTAACTCTGTGAACAACTCTTTCGTTTCTTGGGGTGTTAACACTGTTGTCGGCTCATCTAAAATTAAAATTTTAGCACCCTTTAGCAATGCTTTAATAATTTCCACTCTTTGTTTTAATCCAACAGATATATTTTCTACTTTTTCTGTTGCAGGTATGTGCAAATTATACTTTTTTGCTATTTCTTCTGTCATTTGTATTGCTTTTTTTGAGTCATAGCTTATACCTTTTTTAGGTTCAACTCCTAAAACAACATTTTCTGCAACAGTCAGTGATGGCACCAACATAAAATGTTGGTGCACCATACCTATATTGTTTTCTATAGCTTTTAACGATGAAGTCAGTTCGACTTTATTACCTTTTACATAAATAGCTCCTTCACTAGGCTGTTCAATACCATAAAGCATCTTCATAAGTGTAGACTTTCCTGCACCATTTTCTCCGCAAATAGCATGAATTTCTCCTTCGTTGGCTGAAAAGCAAATGTCTTTATTCGCCATAACTCCATTGTTGTATATTTTCACAAGATTTTCTGTTCTAAGAATTTCATTCATAAGCTATACCTCTTTATTTTATTTAACAAAATCATCTTTAAAAGATTGAATTTCTTCAGATGACATACCATAAGCCGTTGATACGCTAAGATTACCATCTATTATATTCTGTTTTACTTTATTTATCTTAGAAATTTCGTCTTCTGTTAGATAACCGCTTAAATATTCATTTTCAACTATACCAACACATTCTTTGTCAAGACCAAGTTTTTCACAAGTTCCATAAGGTAATTCACCTTTTTTGTACAATTCATATGCACGCACTAAGGAGGTATCAACTCTTTTTAACGAAGAAGTTAAAATAACTTTTGCTTTTTCTGGGTCAGATTCTGCAAAAAGCAACGATTGATCTGTATCAGATCCAATAGCTAAATTATCTGTTTCTTTTGCTGCTTCAAAAACACCGACTCCTGCATTTGATGCAAGTTGAAAAATCACGTCAGCTCCAGAATTATACTGAACAAGTGCAAGTTCTTTACCTTTTGCTGAGTCGTCCCAATTACCAGTGTAAGAAACAATTGCTTCTATATCAGGATTAATGGATTTTGCACCTTCTAAATATCCAAGTAATGAATCATTTACAACTGTACTATCTTCTCCTCCAATAAATCCAATGGTATCTGTCTCTGTTGCCATAGCAGCTGCCATTCCTGCAAGATATGCACCTTCATTGGCATTATAACTCATACTATAAACATTGTCGTAACCTTCAATTGGTTCATCAAAAAACCAAAATTCTTTTTCCGGATAATCTGTTGCAGCATTTTCAATATACTCTATCATGCTCCAAGAACCAGCAACTACAACGTCCCAGTCTTCGCTCAAAGTATCTGTAATAATTGAATTATATTTAGACTTATCTGTTGACATTTCTATAACTCTAGTTTCAACTTCATCGCCATACTTTTCTTGTATAGCAGTCATACCTGCTGCAGAACAATCATACCAAGCCAAGTCACCTAGATAACCATTTAGTAACAAAACAATTTTTGTTTTTTCTCCTTCGGCACTAGATTCTTCTGCTTCAAAAGAATCACCACATGAAACTAAACTAAATGACATAATTGCAATCACTGATAAACTTAGTAACTTCTTTAAACTCATAAATTTCTTCATTTCGTTTCCCCCTAATTTTAATTAAAATAAATATCTCTCTACAATACAACTCATGTCACGCTTTTAATTTCTACCCTCCTTATAAACAAAAAACCATTATTAAAACGTTTTAATAAACTTAAAAAAAATAAAAGTATTTCATACTATTTTTAGTAATTTTATATATAAATCTTATCACAACCCAACATCTTTTGTCAACTATTTTTTTAAATATTTTTTTAGTATATAAATATAAAAACTATTGACATTGTATTGCCATTCTATTATACTTTATTTATGATTAATAACTAATTCAACTAAATTACAAAGATTATTGAGGTTTTTATGCGAACAACTATTAAGGACATAGCAAAAAAAGCTGGTGTTTCACCTGCAACTGTATCACTTGTTTTAAACAGTAAACCTGTATCTATTAGTGCTAATACTAAAAAAAAAGTTTTTGAAGCAGCAAAAGAACTTAATTATAGGCCAAACCAACTTGCAGTTAGTCTTGTAACAAATACTACTAATACAATCGGTTTGATTATTCCTGACTCATCAAACCCATTTTTTGCAAAATTGTCAAATGAAATAGAAAAAGAACTTAGAAATAATGGTATAAATGTTATAATAGGAAACACAAATGGAGATCCAATTGTCACACAAAACTATCTTACATTATTTGCCGATCGTTGTGTAGATGGTATAATTTTGGCTCAACTCGACTTTGAAGATTCCAAGATAACAAAAAAGTGTCAAGAACTTATAACCTCTTTGGGTGTGCCTACTATATTTGTAGACAGAGCAATTGAAGAATCAGAACAATATTCCGTATATGTTGACCAAGTAAACATTGGTTACACTGCTACTAAGCATCTTATTGATTTAGGCCATAAAAAAATTGGTTGTGCAACAGGATCGTTAAACCTAAAAATTAATTCTGATCGTTATGCTGGTTATAAAAATGCGATGTCTGAAAGTTCCTTAAAAATCAGCAAAAACTATATTTATTCAGAATCTTTAACGTCAGATTGTGGTATAAATTCCTTATCTTACTTACTTGAACAAAATGTTACTGCAATTTTTGCATTTAATGATTTAATCGCCTATGGTATTTATAAAGAATGCCATAAACGTAAGATATCTATACCTGACGAGTTATCTGTAATTGGCGTTGATGATATTTTTTTCAGTGATATAATTCAGCCCTCATTAACAACTATTATGCAACCTATTAATCTTATTGGAAAAAATGCAGTAAATGGTATATTACAGATTATTAAAAATCCTAACATTGTTGTTGAGAAAACTCTTTTAGATTCAACTTTAGTCATAAGAGAAAGTACAACAAAATTAAGTGCACCTAAGTCGTAATTGTATTTATCTATTAGTAGAAAAACAAAGAAATAGCCTTGTTATCAATCTAAAATTCAGCAGTCAAGACCACCACTTCAAGTGGTGGCTTGATTAGCCCTATAAGTGCATGGTGCTTGCTGAGCCGTAAGGCTCATTAAAAAAGTCTGCCAACTGCTTAACTTTTTCGGACTGCCACTAAAGCAGCTTTTTATTTGTCCTTTTTTACTTGCTCACTCATAAACGGGTCTAAATACTCTTTTAAACTTGTTTGATCATTCATTTTATCTTCTTGCAATTGATTTCTTCGTACTACCTTATCCTTTTTTTATTTCTTCCAACTGTATCTATGTAGTATCCTCTTGCCCAAAAGTGTCTATTTCCATATTTATATTTTAAATTTGCATGTCTATCTAATATCATCAACGTACTTTTACCTTTTAAATATTCCATAAATCCTGATACACTTAGTTTCGGTGGTATCATCACTACCAAATGTACGTGATCTACACACGCCGTTGCTTCCAATATTTCAACGCCTTTGTGTTCACATAGTTTTCTTATGATTATCCCTATATCTGCTTTTAACTTTCCATATATAGCCTGTCGGCGATATTTTGGTGCAAACACTATATGATATTTGCAATTCCAATTAGTATGGCTAAACTCTTATTATCCATTTCGGATCCTCCTTTTGTTTTCTTAGGCTCTGTTAAGTTAAATGAAAATGAGGCATTAGCCAATTGATGATATAATTAAATTTGCGAAGATAAACCAATATCGAAAGGACTAATACCTCATGCAGAAAATTA
>JBKEBX010000074.1:0-7863 GCA_047973385.1 Lachnospirales bacterium
ATATGTTTGATTTAACTGGAAAAGTAGCTATTGTAACTGGTGCTAGTGGTGATATAGGAAAAGCTCTTGCTATGGCTTATGCAAAATCAGGTGCTGATCTTGTCTTATTAGATAGAAGACTTGATCGTTTAGAAGTACTTGCTGAAGAAATTAAAAAAACTGGTCGTGATGCGTTAGCGATTCAAGTAGACCTTACTATCGAAAAAGACGTTAAAGAAACAATAGAAAAAGCTTACGCACATTATGGACATTTAGATATCTTAATGAATGGTGCTGGTGCTTGCTATGTTGGTGCTGTTGATTCATTAAGTGTAGAAGATTTCGATGCCTCTATGGATGTAAATCTTAAAACTATGTTCCTTGCTAGTAAATATACATTAAAGTATATGTTAGAAAATAAATATGGTAAAATCGTAAATATAGCTTCTCTTAGTGCTGTACTTGCTGATAAAGAAGATACGTTTGTTCGTCATGCATACTGTACAAGTAAAACTGGTGTGGTTGGTTTAACTAAATCAATGGCAGCAACATATGCTAAACATAACATCACTGTAAATGCAATTGGACCAGGTGTATTTAATACAGAAATGACACGTTTTACATTATTTGAAGATCAAGACTTTATAGACTACCATAATTCTATATGCCCAGCTTCTCGTACTGCTGAAATCCATGAGTTAGATGGAACTGTTATATATTTATCTAGTGATGCATCTAGTTATGTAACTGGACAATTTATAACTATTGATGGTGGAGTACCACTTGTATAAAACTAAAGTTAAACTATAAAACAAATTTTAAGTTTAAATCAATAGAATATATGATATTAAGAATCAGTAAAATCTTAATATCATATAAATAAAATTAAGATTATTTAAAAAATTAGTAAAACCTCCTACGACAAAGCCAACAAAAGTCATAGGAGGTTTTTTATTCTTCAATACATAAATTCTTATTTAATAAAAATACAAAGTAACATTAAAGCTATTAAAAATAGTTAATAAAACCTCCTACGACAAGATAAATAAAAGTCATAGAAGTTTTTTTATTCTTCAACACATAAAATTCTATTTAATAAAAATACAAAGTAACGTTAAAGCTATTAAAAATAGTTAATAAAATCTCCTACGATAAAACCAACAAAAGTCATAGGAGGTTTTTTATATGCCAAAAAATTCAATATTAAAATTTATATTTATTTTACAAGTTAATTTACAGAAAAAATTTCATACTATGTAAGTTTTCTTAGTTTAGCAGATGTTATAGCTGGTAGGTGTTACACCTTCAACTTTTTTAAAAGCTTTAATAAAATAACTAGGATCGTTGAAATCTAAATCTTGACTAATTGATATTTGAATTAAAAAGCAACTCTTTTGTACAATGCATTTCCAAAATTTGAAAAAGTATCGCCAACTTTTTCATGGAAAATTCTGCTAAAATACCCAGTGCTAATTTTGTTATAACATCATATTTTTATTTTCATGCACAAAGCTAAAACAAGTATTAGTCTAGAGTTTTTTGTACAAGATTCGATTATGAATTTTTATATTAATCTAAGGTGTTTTCTATAAATCAGATAACCTTTACTCAAGCAAGGCTGGTTGTAAACCGATCACCTATTCGTCATAATCTGATCGTAACCCTCACTTTCTGATTTCCTATTCATAGCAATCTGATTGCAACCTTCACTTTCAATTTCTACTAACCTATGCGTCACAATTAGTCGTTTTCGTTTCCTTCGCTTACACTTACAGATTGATTGCTTATCAAACCAAATTACAAATTTACAATCTATGCAATTTATCACCAAGTTAATGGGCTAATCTATACGATAAAATAAATACTATCACTACTCTATTAATAAACAAAAAATAATTTTACTATATATTGATATTATCTATATTTTATCATATCTGATTTGCACAAAAAATGTCATAAGCATCTTAATTTCATTTTTTATATATTTCTATGTACAAAACTTGAAAGTTTAAATAGCAAGATCATTAAAGTACCTTTTTAATATTATGAATCACAATATTACAATTGTAAAGTCTTAAAAGTAGTCATGAAAAGACAATGAATTTTATATAAAAGTATGCTATTATTAGAACATAAGTGAAAATGTTCAAAAATACACTAGTTTTTCCAAAATCATTAGTGGTATTTCAGAATATTGTTAAATTTAAAACAAGTCGTTGTGCAAAAAGCTTAAAGATTTTTTATTATATACAAAAGACTGATGCATTAAATTTATATTTAAATTGTATGTATAAGACAATTAATGTAATAAAATTTGAAATTTGGCTTATATTTAGGGAGGGTATTATGAGAAAAGCATTTATATGTGTTAATAAGTATGTTCAAGGTGAGAATGAGTTATTAAACTTAGGTTATTTTGTTAAGACTTTTGGAGATTCTGCACTCTTAATTGCACATGATGATGATGTGAAAAGGGTAAAAGAAGCCTTAGATGAAACTGCTAAAAAGTTCGATATTAAATTTGTTTCAAGTAATTTCGTTGGTGAATGTTCAAGAGAAGAAGTTCAAAGACTTGAAAAACTAGGTGAAGAAAGTAATTGTTCTTGTGTAATAGGTTTAGGGGGCGGAAAAGCTATAGATGCAGCAAAATGTGTTGCTAAAGGTGAAAACCTAATTATAGTGCCAACAATTGCAGCTACAGATGCACCTACAAGTCACTCAGCAGTTTTATATACTCCTGATGGATCTTTTGATGATTATGCATATTTTAAACAAAACCCTAATGTTGTTTTAGTTGACACTAAGGTTATTGCTAACGCACCTACAAGATTTCTAGTTTCTGGTATGGGTGATGCCCTATCAACATATTTTGAAGCAAGAGCAACATCAAATTCTTACGCAAACGTTAATGCAGGTTTACCATCTGGAGCAAGAGAAGGCGTTTGTGAAACAGCTAAAGGTACAAATACGGCTTTAGTTTTAGCCGAATTATGCTATAAAACACTGTTAGCTGATGGTGTAAAAGCAAAATATGCTTGTGATGCTAATAAAGTAACAGGTGCACTTGAAAATATTGTTGAAGCAAATATTTTACTTTCTGGTTTAGGTTTTGAAAGTGGTGGACTTGCAGCGGCTCATGCTATTCATGATGGACTTACTATTTTAGAAGGTACACATAAATATTTCCATGGTGAAAAAGTAGCATTTGGTACACTTGTACAACTTGTATTAGAAAATGCACCGGAAGAAGAAATATATGAAGTTTTAGATTTTTGCCTATCTATAGGCTTACCAGTTTGTTTAGCTGATATAGGTGTTGACAGTATAACTGAAGAAGAATTACAAGAAGTATCTGAAAAATCTTGTATCCCTGAAGAAAGTGTTCACTCTATGCCATTTAAAGTAACTCCTGAAATGGTTGCAGCAGCTATTGTAACAGCTGATAAAATAGGTAGCGAGTATAAAGGTTAAAGGTGGTACTAACTAATGAAAAAAATAATTAATAAGCCAGAAGATATTGTTTTAGAAATGTGTCAAGGATTAGTCATGGCACATACTGAATTGTCTTTAAATTCAAAGTACAAATATCTGTATAAAAAACAACTGGATAACAAAAAAGTTGCCTTAATAAGCGGTGGTGGTAGCGGACATGAACCAGCACATGGTGGATTTATTGGAAAAGGTATGATAGATGCCGCTGTATGTGGCGACGTTTTTGCATCACCTTCACAAATACAAGTTTATCAAGCAATAAAAGAGGTAGCAAATGATCAAGGTGTTTTATTAGTTATCAAAAACTATAGTGGCGATATGATGAATTTTAAAAATGCTGCTCATCTAGCACAAGAAGATGGTATAAAAGTTGACTATGTAAAAGTTGATGATGATATAGCTGTACAAGATAGCTTATATACTGTTGGTAGACGTGGAGTTGCAGGTACTGTTTTCGTACATAAAATTGCAGGTGCTGCTGCACAAAGAGGTATGAATTTAGCTGAAGTTAAAGCTGTGGCAGAAAAAACAATTACAAACGTAAAAAGCTTAGGTTTTGCACTTACATCTTGTACTGTTCCAGCAAAAGGAACACCTACTTTTACTCTAGAAGATGATAAAATGGAGTATGGTGTTGGTATACACGGAGAACCAGGAATAAGACGTGAAGATCTTAATACATCAAGCGAACTTGCTAAAAAAATGATAGATGCTATCCTTAAAGAATTAGATATTAAAGATGAAAAAGTTGCACTTTTAGTTAACGGATTTGGTGCAACACCTTTAATGGAGCTTTATCTTCATAACTACGATGTTATAAAAGAGTTAGAAAGCAGAAATATAAAGGTAGCACGAACTTTTGTTGGTAACTACATGACAAGTATTGACATGTCAGGAGCATCTTTATCTATATTAAAGCTTGATGACGAACTTGAAGATCTTTTATCTGACGAAAGTGTAACGCCAGCCTTTAAAGTGTCAAAACAAGAAAATGAAATAGAGTTTTTAGATGTCAACAAAAATAAACAAACTGCAGAAAATAATTCTAAAATAGAACTAAATATAAGCAATGCCAATGTTGGTGCAGAACTTACACTTGGTAATATTGTTCATATGGTTGATTCTATGTGCGAATCAGCTATAAAAAATGAAGTTCCATTTTGTGATTTAGACTCTCATGCAGGTGACGGCGATTTTGGTATGAGTATAGCCAAAGGTTTTAAACAACTAAAAGTTGAATGGAATGATATCTTATCTCAAGAAAATCTTACAATAGCAAGCTTTTTACATTCATGTTCTCTTATTATTATGGAATATTGTGGTGGTGCATCTGGTCCTATATGGGGAAGTGGATTTAGAGCTGCAGCCAAAAGCTGTGAAGGTAAAGATACTTTGAACTTAGAAAGCTTTGCAAATATGTTCCAAATGGTTGTAAAAGGCATTCAAGATACTGGTGAACGTTCATTTGGTAGAGGTGCTGTTGTAGGTGATAAAACTTTAATAGACGCTTTAGTTCCTTATTCAGATACATTAAGCCAGTCTGCTAAGGAAAATAAAAACTTCGAAGAAGCTTTTGATGTTTCTTGTAAAAAAGCTATGGACGGTGCTGAGGAAACAAAAACTTTTGTAGCACATATGGGAAGAGCTGGTACTGTAGGTGAACGTAGTATTGGCTATCCAGATGCTGGTGCATATGGTCTTTCAGTAATTCTTGATGATGTTAGAAAGTCTTTAAAATTTAGTTAACATTATACTTTCTTATTATCTTTATCTAAAATCAATTTGGATAAAAATACTGCTAGTCAAATAACCTTTCATTCAAGTAGTACTTGATTCTTTCTTTCATCAGATTAGCCATTCTCTCCATTTATGTTTAGAGGCTATGGTCTAATCTGTACAATAGGTGAAAGGTTTATTATAAAAAACAATATTGATAATTTCATTAACGTAATCGGATTCCTAAATGAAATTATTTCAGTAATGTAGTAATTTGTCCTTTTGTTGGGGAGGACAGATTAAAATGTAATATATCCCAGCAAGTAACTAATAGATAATTCTAAAATTGCAAAAAGAGTTAACAAAACGAGAGGAGATATATAAATGAGAGGAACATTTGTAACATCAAAAGAAGATGTAAAGAATTTTTTAGGTGCTTCAAAAAACAATAACCAAGAAGGTATATATGTATGCTGGAGAACTAGTGAAGAGGCAATTAAACGTGTGTTACCACCACAACTTGAAATGGTTACTCCAATTGTTTCTGTATATATATTAAATATTCAAGAGTCTACAATGTGTGCAAGATATCAAGAATGTTCAATTTCAATACCTGTAACACATAATGGTGTTTTAGGTATATACTTCCCATCTATGTTATTAGACGGACCTGGTGCAGAAATGGGTACATATGTTGGACGTGATGTTGTTGGTATGACTAAAAAATTCGCTGATGTAATACGTATTCAACGTTTTGATACTTATGTTCATGCATATGCTGAACGTCATGGTACACGTGTATTTGATGTTAAAATGGACATAACAGGTGAGTACAACAGTCCTTTAGCAGAAGACTTCTTCGGAGACATAACTAAAGGATCAGAAGGAACTCAAGATGCTTTCTTCTACAAATATGATGTTGATAAAAATAAAGACAGTGTTGTTGAGTTTACTAATGGTCGTTTACTTTCAGTTGCTTTTGATAATGAATATGAATTATGGGATAAAGGTGTAGCAGAAGTTACTCTTCAAGATTCTATAACTGATCCTTGGGCAGAATTTGAAGTTCTTGAAGTTTTAGGTGCAGCATACAGTAGAAATGCTACAAATCTTTGTAAATCAGAAGTAGTAGAAGAAGGTTTTGATATGACTGAAGTTATGCCATATCTTTTAACTGGAAAATTTGATAAAGGCCCTATTAACAAAAATGATAGAATTTTCTTCTAAATTTAATCTGTAACATTACTAATATTAAAATATAACAAAATTTAATTGTAACTACATTTATTTAAAGTGACTAAACGGGAGTCATAAATGGTAGATATAAAAATATTTGATATTATAATATAAACAAACTTTATGTGATATAAACAAAATAAAATTAAAATTATTTAAAAAACGGGAGGCATAAATATGTTTGATTTAACTGGAAAAGTAGCTATTGTAACTGGTGCTAGTGGTGATATAGGAAAAGCTCTTGCTATGGCTTATGCAAAATCAGGTGCTGATCTTGTCTTATTAGATAGAAGACTTGATCGTTTAGAAGTACTTGCTGAAGAAATTAAAAAAACTGGTCGTGATGTATTAGCTATTCAAGTAGACCTTACTGTCGAAAAAGAGGTTAAAGAAGCAATCGAGAAAGCTTACGCACATTATGGACATTTAGATATCTTAATGAATGGTGCTGGTGCTTGCTATGTTGGTGCTGTTGATTCATTAAGTGTAGAAGATTTTGATGCTTCTATGGATGTAAACGTTAAAACTACATTCCTTACTAGTAAATATACGTTAAAATATATGTTAGAAAATAAATATGGTAAAATTGTAAATATATCTTCTCTTAGTGCAATACTTGCTGATAAAGATGATGCATTTGTTCGTCATGCATACTGTTCAAGTAAAGCTGCTGTAGTTGGTTTAACTAAATCAATGGCAGCAACATATGCTAAACATAACATTACTGTAAACACAATTGGACCAAGTTTATTTAATACAGAAATGACACGTTTTACATTATTTGCTTCTGAAGAGTTTATGAATTATCATAATGCTATATGTCCATTCTCTCGTCCTGCTGAAATACATGAATTAAACGGAACTGTTATATACTTATCTAGTGATGAGTCTAGCTATGTAACTGGACAATATATAGGTGTTGATGGTGGAGTACCACTTGTATAAAACCAAAAATTAAACTATAAATAAATTTTTAGTCTAATCAGTAAAACATGTAATATTAAGAATCATTAAAATCTTATCATGTCTCTGATATTTAAATCTTAATATCATATAAATAAAATTAAGATTATCTAAAAAATTAGTAAAACCTCCTACGACAAAATAAACAAAAGTCATAGGAGGTTTTTTATTTTTCAATTCATAAAATCCTATTTAATAAAAATATAAAGCATAGTCAAAAACCTCCTACGACAAAATAAACAAAAGTCATAGGAGGTTTTTTATTATTCAATGCATAAAATCCTATTTAATAAAATATAAAGCATAGTCAAAAACTTCCTACAACAAAATAAACAAAAGTCATAGGAGGTTTTTTATTATTCAATACATGAAATCCTATTTAATAAAAATATAAAGCATAGTCAAAAACTTCCTACGACAAGATAAACAAAAGTCATAGGAGGTTTTTTATTATTCAATGCATAAAATCCTATTTAA
>JBKEBX010000080.1:0-2125 GCA_047973385.1 Lachnospirales bacterium
TCCTTTATCAATAACCAACTTTTTCTTTACAACCAAGATCAGACTTCCAAGTAACATTCCCAGTCCAAAAATAAATTCGGTAATTCCCATTTCCATAGCATCTCCTTGAAAATGATTAACTATAACTAAAGGAAGAATAACGCTTATGGGGATTAGAACTAGAGAAAGAGCGGCAGAAGTTAGTATTAAAGATGTTATTATTTTGTTTTCTTGTAGTGCTTTCATGCCCTCTCTTAGTTCATAAAGAAACATGGATTTTTTGAAAACTTTTTTAATAGAAGGTATTTTTATACATAGTAATAAGCATGAAGCAAAAATAGCTCCAATAACATCTAAAAAGACCAACGTTGGCATATCTAATATTGATAAAAACAAAGCTCCCAAAACAGGTCCAGCCATTTCCGTAAAGGTCAAAATACCCTGATTAATAGATGTTACCCTTAATAGTTGTTTTTTTGGAGCAATTAGCGGAATAACAGATTGCAATGCTGGAGTATAAAAAGAATTGCACAAGGCTCTAAGTCCTAATAGTACATATATCTGCCAAATATCAATATTGTCAAAATAAAACAGAATACCCAATATTGCAGATAACAGTGCAACTAATAAATCAGATATTATTAAAATCCATTTTTTATTCAACCTATCTACCCATACTCCAATAAATGGACTAAGTATTGCTTGAGGTAAATAAGTAACTGTAAAAGAAATTGTTAATATAAGGGGTGAATTCGTTTCTTTTGCAATCCACCAAATAATTGCAAATTGAACAATGGAACTACTTAAAGAAGAAAATAGTTCTCCTGCCCAAATACAAGATAATTTTTTCCATGAAGTCATAATCTACTAAATAAAATTTAGAGGACAAACCTTAACAGTCTATTCTCAATAAAATATTAACTCCTACTAATACCATAGCAGAAGCCTTAAAAAAAATAAATGAATTTTCATTGGAGATTTCCAATGAGTAGATTAAAGAAAAACTATTTCTTTAATAGATTATTTGCAGACTAACATGATTTTATTTTTTATATCAGAACAAATGTAGTTATTTTGGTCAGAATCTGAAAATTTATAACGAAACTTCATCTGTCGTATAATTTATTTTAAATTAAAATTTGAGTATTGATGGAAACTACTAACTTTGCAAAATAGTTATTTGAAACAATGGAAAAACAAAGCAGAGCAAAGAACTTCGCTCGTTTCTTAGTCATTACCTATTAAGGCTTACACTCCTTTTAATTATTTGTTTTATAGATAGATATCTTGAAAAGTCACAGTACTTGCAAACGAATGACGTCCGACGTGGTAGGTCAGCTCTCCTTTTACATCTGCCAGAACCTTTAACCCTTGTAAATTTCTGCGCACAGTTGGATATTGCACCATAGGGAAAAGTGTCTTTCTCTTTTCATCGGCATATTTCTCAATTAATGCAATAGCTTCGGGCAATAACTTAATGCGTGAAAGCAATCCCGTTTTTTGTCTTTTGAATTTCAGCCATAAAAACCGTCATCATCTGTGTGTAGGTTCTCCTTAGTGACACTGACAGCATCGTGATATGCAGTTCCTGTGTAGCAAGCAAAGAGGAATAAATCACGAGTAATAACATGAGAATGGCGTTTCTCGGGTATTTCTAAATCTCGGACTTTCTCAAAATCTTCACGACTAAGGGTTCTCGGAGTAGTTTGTCTAAGTTTCGGTAGTTTGTAATGAGCAAAGTAGTATTTGTCTGATGCTCCATCCCGATATGCCAATCGGCAAAACTTTTTCAAGATAGCCAAGTAGTGGCGAAGCGTATCCATAGCAAAGCCCATATCTTGTAACACGTAATCTTGAAAGTCTCGAATAAACTGTTCATTCAATTGTGCAAAAGCAATATCAGATCTGCGATTCAGTGATTACAGCACCAGCATTGTTTCCCCCATGAACCGCAATGCACTTCGCACCTATAATTTTAAACTCATCGGTACTTTTTACGACCAAGACCGACTAATCAATCAAATACAAGTTACTCCAAAAGTAAAAGGCAAAAATAAATTCTCGGGCACTATTAACATTGTTGATAAGTATTGGAATATCCACTCCGTAGATTTGAGCTTCTCCGTTCCTTTTGCCCACATCAAAA
>JBKEBX010000038.1:0-55667 GCA_047973385.1 Lachnospirales bacterium
GTTGGGCTGTTCGCCCATTAAAGCGGTACGCGAGCTGGGTTCAGAACGTCGTGAGACAGTTCGGTCCCTATCCGTCGTGGGCGTAGGAAATTTGAGAGGAGCTGACCTTAGTACGAGAGGACCGGGTTGGACAAATCAATGGTGTATCTGTTGGCAACCAATGCCATGGCAGAGTAGCTAAATTTGGAAGGGATAAACGCTGAAGGCATCTAAGCGTGAAGCCTCCCTCAAGACGAGATTTCCCATACCGAAAGGTAGTAAGACCCCTTGAAGACTACGAGGTTGATAGGTGAGAGGTGTAAGCACAGCAATGTGTTCAGCTGACTCATACTAATAGGTCGAGGGCTTAATCATAGGTGAAACAAACAAAAAAGACCTAAGCGAGAGCAAAGGCAAAGCAATAAACAAGAACAAACACTTTGAGGTGTTTAAGTCTTGAGAATACTTCTTTAGAGTTAAGTGAAAGAACTAAACTAGTTTTACAAATCAAATTTTTTCTTATTCAGTTTTGAGTGTGTTAAAATGTAATACACAAAAATATTGACAAATATAAGTATTTATAATATAATATATCTGTTAATATAATAATCCTCGATGGCTCAATGGTAGAGCATTCGGCTGTTAACCGAAGGGTTGTTGGTTCGAGTCCAACTCGAGGAGCTAAAAGATACTACTTAGGTAGTGTCTTTTTTTTAGTTAAAGTTGAATTATAAATATGGCAACGTTTAAAAAAGCTGTTTTTTCTGTTTTGTGAGTAAAGCCATGTCATTTCTGTATACACGTCAAAGCTATATTCAAAGTCATTACTAGAAAAATTCAATGATTAGAAAATTGTGGTATAAATGCATTTTGTAGGTAATGCCGTATGTATTTAAAACACTTTGTTTGAAGAAAGGTTAAGCCTATGAAAATAAGGAAGTATAAAACAGAAGATTGTAAGGATATAGCTGATATTTATTATCAAACGGTGCATAAAATTAACAAAAAGGACTACACAAAAGAACAACTTGATGTATGGCAACTGGAAATTTTAATATAGAAGTTTTTAATAAAACTTTAAAAAAATGATATACTTATTGTAGAAGAAAAAAATAGAATACTTGGTTTTGCTGATATGGATAATGCTGGTTATGTAAATATGCTATATGTTAGGTGGGATAACCAAAACAGAGGTGTTGCCACAATGTTAATAAAAGAATTAGAAAGAAATGCGATAAAAAAAGGTGTTTGTAATTTTAGCACATACGCATCTATAACGGCGATACTATTCTTTGAAAAAATGGTTATAAAATATTTAAAGAAAATATTGTTGTAAAAGAGGGTGTATCGTTAAAGAACTTTTATATGGTGAAAAAAAGCAGTTGAAATATTAATAGATAAGTGGCTTCATTGCAATAGAAAAGCTTGGTTTTTCTATTGCAATGTGTCATTGTTTCAATTTTTTGGTGTTTCCAAGTATTTAAAAATATTTCAACCACTAATGTAATACATAATCATGAGAGAGCTTTTTTTAGTTTAACTAAAGCTTTTTTTTCAATCCTACTTACGTAACTTCTGCTAATATCAAGGTCTTTTGCGATATTTTTTTGTGTAGTTTCTACACAGTTTATGCCATAACGTTTTGTAACAACATAAAGTTCATTTTCATCTAGTACTTTAGGCAAAATATTAATAAGCTTTACAATATCATTGTTTTTTATTATGGCATCTTCTACACCTGCATTTTCATCTATTAGTTTATCTATTAATGAAACTTCATTACCGTCAAAATCTGTACTTAAAGTTTCATCAAGACTTAAGTCGAAATTGTATTTCTTTTTGGCTCGAAGGAACATTCTAAGTTCATTTTCTATACAACGTCCTGCATAGGTAGATACTTTTGTTTTTTTAGTAGGACTAAATGTGTTTACGCCCTTTATTAATCCAATAACGCCAACAGAAATAAGTTCTTCATATGAATATAATGAATTATCAAGGAAACTATCTTGGTACCTTTTTGCAAAATGTGCCACAAGTCGTAAGTTATGCTCAACAAGTTTATCTTTAGCTTCTTTTTTCTGAAACTCATCTCCATTAAAAAAAATCTCCAGTATCTCTTGTTCTTCATCTGCAGTAAGTGGTTTTAAAAATTCCATTTAATAGCACCTCCTACTATATGTAAGATTACATGATTAGGCACTATTTAAGGCTATAAAATATGTATATTTAAAAAAATGCAAATTATTCATAAAAAATAAACTATGCGATATTGTTTAGAAAATCTCATAGTTTATTAAATGTAATGTCTATTTTTTTGTCGAATGATTGTTAACTTGCTAAAAATTCTCATAGTTGTTTAAAAAATCTTCATTATTTCTAAAATTATAAATTAAAGCCCATGTTATACTTCCATTTCCTTCGTTGTTACGAGGAAGGTCGCACCGTTTAAACCAAGTACCTTCGGCAAGTTCGTTGTTATCTAGTTTAACCTCTTTACTGCCGTCAACTTCTGCGTAAAAACCTGCAATTGTAGTTTGTGAAATGCCCCATGGTTGACTACCCATGTATTTTATATTTTTAATCTTTAATCCGACTTCTTCAAAAACTTCTCTAGAAACACACTCCTCAAGGCTTTCGCCGACTTCTACATAACCTGCAACAAGAGCATAGTTTCTGTATTTACCTTTTGCATATTTCGTAAGTAAAAGTTCATCTTCGCTATAAATACCGACTATTACAACTGGCGAAATAGTTGGATATAGTATATGATAACATTTTTCACAAAACAGGGAGCGTTCTTTTTTTGATTTTGTAAAGGTGTTACCACATTTTCCACAATATTTATTATTTTCATACCAAACTTTAAGATGATATGCTGTGAACATTATAGATGTATGTCTAAATTCTGTTAAATATAGAAATTCTCTCAAAGTATTTGTGTGATACTTGTCCAGTTCAATTACATCATTACAAAGAAAAACATTTTTATCTTCAAAGGAAAAAAGATAGGCGAAATCATTTAAAGATAGGGTACTTAGTTCTCTTAAAGTTGGTGTTTTCAGGTCTGTTATAGTTAAAACATTATTATCCTTATATATAAAAATATAATCATCTAAAGTTGGTTTATTATTAACTGCTTTATCATTAAAGTAAATCTCAAAGTCGCTTTTAAACATAGTATCTCCAATACATTATTATTATTTATTTAATCATATTAACACTTTTTTATAAATTATACAAGTGAGATAAAGGTTTTAAATTTTTTTTCTTGGGTAAAATAAATAAAAAAAGGAGTTTTATGAAAAAGTTAGTTTCTTTTATTGTAGGGTTTATAAATGGAATATTTGGTTCAGGCGCAGGGAGTTTACTTGTGCCTTTTTTGAAAAGAGGTTATAGTTTAGATGATAAAGAAGCACACGCAACAAGTATTTTGATTATACTCACAATATCTATTGTTACGATTTTTTTTATATATAATAGCAGTAAAGTGGATTTTTATGAAATTATATATTTATCAATAGGCGGTGTTGTTGGTGGAACGATTTCAGGTGTTTTACTTAAAAGATTAAGAAATGATTATTTAAACAAACTGTTTGCATTACTTTTAATTTTTGTAGGGGGTAAAATGTTATTTTAAAATTTATTATTATTGGCTTAATATCAGGTATACTTGCGGGGCTAGGTTTTGGTGGTGGTACTGTTTTGATACCTCTTATGGCGTATGCCACAGATTATGACCAACTTACATTACAATTGTATAATTTATTGTTTTTTTATCCAAGTGGTATAATTTCCTTGATTTTTCATTTTAAAAACGGATATGTAAGAAAGGATATTGCAAAAAATATAATAGTTTTAGCTGTAATAGGTGCAATTTTAGGGAGTAAAATAGCTATAAATATTAATATGGAAACACTAAGAAAAATGTTTGCACTTCTTTTAGTTTGCCTAGGTTTTTTACAATTGTTAAGGAAGAATGAAAAAAATTAAGCAATAAGCAACAATAAGTTAAAAAAATATAAATATTTAACAGTTTTTATTTGACTAATGCAACATTTTGTATTAAAATAAAAGCAAGGCTTTTAAATATTCCAAGCAAATAACTTATTTAGGTGAAGATTATGATATATTACGATAAATTAATTATAAAAGACATTAAAAATATGGATAAAACAATGAAAGATTTTGAAAATAAAAAAGATGTAAAAAACCTTAGAGTGTTTCTATTTTCAAAAAAATCTAAAGAGTTATTTGAATGTGTAAAACAAGCAGATTTTTATGAAAATTATCAAGATGGAGATTATATGATTTTAGGATTTTATTTAAAGTATAACTCCTTTAAAGAAATTACAAAAGAATTTGTTGAGTATTTTATGGAAATGGATATAAGCGTTTTTGATATAAGAAAATTTTTAGAAAATGAAATTGCCACAAAGGAGTAAATCTATTTATAAATGGATAATAAAAAGGGAAAAGGGTAAAATATATGATGAATATTTTAATTTTTATTTTATCGGCTCTTAAATTCATATTTCTAGCACTTTTGACTATAATAGGTATAATACTACTTCTTGTTATCATAATACTTTTAATTGTTTTATATACGCCTATAAAACATAAGATTGTTGCGAGGTATTGTGATGATGATTTGTATTTCCATGCCAATGTAAATGTTTTCTTTAAGTTAGTAAAACTGGACATTTATTATAAAGATAAAAAAGTGATTATTAAGCATAACTTTGAAAAAGATGAAGGAGCGAATAAACATGGCGAAGATGAAAGCAAAAGGATTTCAAAAGAAGTTACAAAAGAAAAAGGAACTGATGGGCATTACACCGATGACAACAGGGACAAAGCTACAAGTTCAGAAGAAAAAAGTGACAAGCTTCATACCGAATCAAGTGAACAACCGAAAGACGAAAAAACGAGAGAAAGCAGAGGAGAAAGCTCTACTGAAAAGCTTGAAAGAAAACGGTTTGACGGACCAAAAGGCAGTGAACATAGCCAAAAAAGTAGTTCTAGTGACAGCAGTGGCGAAGACGGCAACAAACATAGGGAAAGTAGCACAAAGCTCGGCACAGATACTAAAGAAGTCCAATACGACGCCGAAAGAATTAGGGACAAAATTGTCAAGTACATTAAAAAAGGGCTAAGCAAATGTTCCGAGTTTTATAAGAAATATATTAAACCAAAAATCATTAAATATCTTGGACTGGAGAGAGAAGAAGAAACAGTTGCACCTCCATTGCCTAAAGGTGTTAACGATGTAATAGACGATGTTGAAGTAACTATTTTAAAGTATTTTAATATTTTAGAGTGCTACACAAGTCCTAAAATTAGAAAATATTTAAAAAAAGTAATTATAAATGTATTTAAAATATTTGAAATGGACAACACAGTTTTTGATGGTACTTTTGGCAAAGCCGATAATCCTGAAAGTGTTGGAAAAGCTTTAGCTGCCTTTTATGCAATTGAAGGTGCAATGAACCTCAAACATTTTAACTTAGTAGGTGACTTTGAAAATGATATAGTCGATGTGGATTTGTATACAAATGGTGTAGTAAAACTACATACTATTGTAAATCCAACACTGTGCTTAGGTTTTCACGTGGCTTTAGCCACTAAAAAAGCTTTGAAGTTTAGGTTTAGAGATACATTTAAAATAATAAGTGGTAAAAAGAAGTTAAGTTTCTAGAAATACATAGATGAATAAATGCGAATGAGAAAGGAAAATATTATGTCAAAATCAGTTAATGAAGCACTACAAGGTTTATTAGGAAATATTGAAGGAGTTATAAATTCAAAGTCGGTTATAGGAGATCCAGTTGAGTTTGGGGATAATATTATCTTACCACTTGTTGATGTATCCTTTGGTATGGGTGCAGGTGGTTCCGATAGTAAAGGTGAAAAAGATACTACAAGAGAAAGTGCTGGTGGAGGACTTGGTGGTTCTGTAAAGCCAACAGCTGTTTTAGTTATAAACAAAGATGGTGTTCAACTTGTTGACATCAGAAATAAAGACAGTGTAAATAAAATTATCGATATGCTACCAAGTTTAATTTCTAAATTTACTGGTAAAACAGAAAATAAAAGTGAATTAGATGAAGCAATTGATGAAATTCTAGAAAATAAATAATATATTTAAAGGAGAAATAAAATGAGTTTAGTAATTGAGGCAAATGACTTTAAATCAGAAGTTTTAGAAAATGAAGGTGTAGTCTTAGTTGACTTTTTTGCTGAGTGGTGTGGTCCTTGTAAAATGGTTGCTCCAATCTTAGATGAAATTTCAAAAGAAAATAATTCTTTTAAAATCTGTAAAATAGATGTAGACAAAGCTGAAACAATTGCACAAGAGTATGGTGTTGCTTCTATACCGACTATGATTGTTTTCAAAAATGGCGAAGTTGTAAATAAGCACGTTGGTGCACTTCCAAAGGATAAAATTTTAGAATTAGTAAAATAATAAAAAGAAAATTGCTGCATGGAAATTATTAAATAATTTTTTTCGCAGCTTTTTTGTTAAGGAGGGTATATGAAAACATTTAAATTAGGGGTTGTTGGAACAAGCTGGATTACTGATACTTTTTTAAGTGCTATAAAGCACTTTGATAACATTACATTTACAACCATTTACTCAAGAACAAAGGAAAAGGGAGAAGCTTTTGGAGAAAAATATAATAACCCTAAAGTGGTAACTTCTCTTGAGGATTTGAAAAATGAAGTTGATATAGTATATATTGCAAGTCCTAACTCTATGCACTATGAACAAGCTAAATATTTCCTTGAAAATGGAGTGCATTGTGTTATAGAAAAGCCTGTTTCTTTAAAGGTCTTTGAACTTGAACATTTACATAAAATAGCTACAAGCAATAATGTGTATTTTATTGAAGGTATTAGAACCGTATATCACCCTTACATAAATGAAATAAAAAATTTATTAGATAGTGGTGATTTAGGTATGGTTGAGTATTCTAAATTATCTTTTATGATTCCTTCAAGCAAATTTGATAGTGATATGAACTTTCTTGACATACCAGTTTTTCAAAAGAAATATGGTGGAGGCTCAACATATGATATAGCTGTGTATCCACTTCATGCAGCCCTGCACTTGTTTGGTGAACCTAAAAAGATTTCAGCTTTTACAAATGGTAGAAAGTTAAATGATGTAGACTCTGTTACTACTATAATTTTTGAATATGAAGATTTTCATGTTAACATGACAGCTAGTAAAGTTGTTGAGAGTTATACTAAAAATGAAATTTTGTGCGAAAATGGAAATATAATTTTTGATGGGTTTACAACAATAAAAGATGTTATTTTTGCAAAGGGTGATAAAAGAACTTACTTGCATAATGAAATGTTAGAAGATGATATGCAGTATTATATTAAAGAATTTAATGAGATGATATGTAATGATAATAGAGAAGTTTTTGAAAAAAGTTATGCTATTTCACATAGACATATGAAAGTTGTGGAAGAAGTTTTAAAACAGATAAAGTATTAAACTAATAAAAATGGCAAGGCTAGAAAATTAAAATAATGGCATATTGCAAAAGAAAACCAAATTTTCACACTTAGACAAAGTTGCCATATAAACAATAAAAGGACTAGAAGCTTTGAAATAGCTAATAGTCCTTTTGTTATTTATTATAAATTATAGGTTGGCTTTTAATTTCATCGTACTTTGATAATTTAGGGGTATTGAAACTAAGATTATATATTTTGCTGAATTTTTTTTCTTCTTCAAGCATTTTACTAGCTAAAGGTGGTAAAAAAGCATTATTAACGTTTACAACAACAGGTAGAGTTGATTTTTTAACTAAATCTTTAAGTAAATATTCCTTATTCTTATTATAGCCTAAAACTCGTATATATTGTGCTAGATTATTACTTTTGTATTCCTGCATAGAATTTTTGTTAATACCCAAAATTATGGATAAAATAGCCCTTTGTAGTCTTGATTTTGTATATCTTTTTGTTGTGCATTGATTTATTATGTCTGATATTTTGTAAAACTTGTTACTTGCTTTCAAAATTCTATTTTCTATGCCCTCAGAAATCTGATTAATATTTTCAAGTTCAAAGTGTTGCATTGTAGATAACTTGTAATGTAAAATATCTGAAAGATTATCAAGAGATGTGTAATTTTCATTAGTTTTCAAAATGAAATCATCATGGATATTTTTAGGTAAATATCTTTCAATATTTTCATTAAAGTTATTTGTGAAAATAGATTCACGTATAGCAGAAGCAGAAGCCCCTCTATAATCACAATTAAGGTCAGTACTGTGATAGTTTGAGCCCTCACGCTTTATTGTGTACGGTGTGATTTTAGAACCTAGCTCTAAAAGGGTTTTTAAATATTGTATGCCTAATGTGTTGTTTGCACTAAGTTCTTCAGTAAAGCCAAAGTCTTTTAATACAAAATCAAAAGCTTTGGGATATGCATAACCTACCTTTAAATATTTTAATAATTTATCGGAAACCACTTGGTCTTTTTCTAGCATAAATTTAGAAATATTTTTTAAGTTATCTATATTTCCAGATTCAGAACCAAATGCAATGTTATCAACTATTTTAGAGTGTTCAAGAAGATATACACCACATTTTGCAAAATTTTCAGCACCTTCTATTGCAAAGTGTGTTGGCATTTCTATACATAAATCTACACCAGAAGAAAGAGCCATTTTACAACGTTCATATTTATCACAAATTGCAGGAAGTCCACGTTGTACGTAGTTTCCACTCATAACCACCACAACATCATCAGATTTTGATATTTCTTTGCTTTTGTTTATATTGTATAAATGCCCATTATGAAAGGGGTTATATTCTACTATAATACCAAGAGTTTTATTTTTCATATGTTATCCTTAAAGTTTATTTATTACTTAATATTAAAATAATAAAAGTAGATTGTCAAGTTCAAGTTAATTCATAGACAATATTTATAAAATATTAACTGAAACATAAAATAATCATAGCAATATATTTGCAAATATGATATAATTGTATTAGATTGTAGCTTAAAATTAAGTTGCTTAATATGATTGATATTTACTTGATGTGTTATTAATGAAATGGCTGTGATAAATATGACTGATATGGAATTTTTATTATATAAGGGTCTAATTAAAGAAAAAACTGGAATTGATATGGGCGATGATAAAAAAAGTCTTGTGTATGCACGACTTAAAAATCATCTTGAAAAAAAAGGGTTTTATTCTTTTAGAGAATATTTTGAATATATAAAACGTACTGAAAATGCAGATGAAATGACTTTTTTCATTAATAAAATGAC
Source organism: Lachnospirales bacterium (assembly GCA_047973385.1). GTDB lineage: Bacteria > Bacillota > Clostridia > Lachnospirales > CAMZNU01 > JBKEBX01. Next base: position 9,281 of record JBKEBX010000038.1, read on the forward strand.
AACTAATCATACTTTTTTTAATAGAGAAGCTGCTCATTATATGTTTTTAAGAGATACTATTTTACCTGAGCTTAGAAAAAAATATGGTTCAACTAAAGATTTGAGATTGTGGTGTGCTGCGTCTTCAAGTGGTGAAGAACCATATAATATAGCCTTTTATATAAATGACTATTTTGATTTAGTCCCAGGTTGGAATACAGAAATTTTAGCTACTGATATTTCTACTGCTATGCTAAAAAAGGCAATAATGGGAGTGTATTCGAAAAAATCCTGTGAGGCTTTAACAGAGTTTCATATTAAGAAATATTTAAAAGAATATGATGAAGATAATTATGTTGTTAGAGACGACTTGAAAAAGAAAGTAATTTTTAGACATTTAAACTTAGTAAATGATATATATCCTTTTAAACAAAAATTACAAGTTATTTTTTGTAGAAATGTTATGATATATTTTGATACGGAAACTAGGGAAAAAGTCTTGCAAAAAATGTATGATGCCTTAGAAGAAGGGGGATACTTGTTTGTAAGTCATTCTGAAAGCTTAGCCCATTCAAATGTAAAGTTTGAATATGTTATGTCATCTGTTTATAGAAAACCGATTAAGAAAAAATAATATAAAGTTTTAATATACGAAATTTAGCAAAAGGAGAGTGAGTTTTTTGTCCGACTTTGATAGAGAATCATTATTAGAAATGTTTGTTTTTGAAATGAATCAACTACTAATAAACTTAGAAGACACTGTTTTAGATGCTGAGATGGGTTTTACTCTTGAGGATATTAATGAGATTTTTAGAGTAATGCATACAATTAAAGGCTCTGCTGCTATGATGTTGTATGAAAACATATCTCAAGTAGCACATAAAGTCGAAGATTTATTTTTTTATTTGCGTGAAAATAAAGAAGCTGAATATGATAGTTCAAAAGTAGCTGACATTGTACTTGAGGCAAAGGATTTTGTTAAAGGTGAGCTTGAAAAAATCGAAAGTGGTCTAGAATCTGATGGAGATTCAACTGATATAGTTGCCAAAATCTTAGATGAACTTAGCGAGATTAAAGGGGAAAAGACTCAAGAAGTAGTTGAGCCAATCAACCCTATGGTTGCGCTTCAATCAATAGATGAAAAAAAGGATTTTATAGGTTTTGAGAGCCATCTTACATTACACTCATATTTGTTTAAAATAGTATATGAAAAAGATGCAGTTATGAAAAATGTAAGAGCCTATACAGTGCTTACAAATGTGGAACGAGAATATAACGAGGTTAAATATTATCCATCTGATTTACTTGACGAAAGCAAATCAGACGTTATAGATGTAGACGGTTTTCATATATCTCTATGTACTGATTCGGAGTTTTCTTCTGTAATTACGTCAATTGCTAAAAATACAAATATTGAAAAAATTGACTTATCATATTTACCACCTAAATCAAGTGCTAAAACTCTTGAAGATTTTGAAAAAATTTCTGTAAATATATGTCTAGAGGGTGGTTATGGTGAAAAATTTAGTAATGTAACAGACCTTGTGTATTTTCTAAAGGGTAATTATTCGGCATTAAAATTTACGAATATATATGTTAAAGATAAAGCTCAAGTTAAAAATATTGAGCTTGAGATATATGGTGAGGCAACTAGCGAAGAACTTGAAGAAAAACTTTCAACTTTTGAAGGTGTAGAAAACTTAATTGTTTTCAACAATGAAGACTTTATTGATGAAAATGACGCATCTAATATAGAACAAGAATTATTAAATCAAACTACTGATTTGAAAAATGATAATAAAGTTTCTATGAGTAAGATTGAGAAAAATAATACACAAGATAAAGTTAAAAAGAATAATGTTACACAAGTTATATCTGTAAGTGTTTCTAAACTTGATGAGCTATTAAACCTTATGCGTGAGCTTGTTATTACAGAGGCTATGGTTGTGCAAAATACTGACCTTCAGGGGCTAGAACTTGATAATTTTTTTAAAGATGCAAGACAACTCCATAAGATTATAAATGATGTACAAGATATAGTTATGTCAATGCGTATGGTTCCTTTGTCTAATGTGTTTTTCAAAATGCATAGAATTGTTAGAGATATGTCAAAATCCTTAGATAAAGATGTAAGTCTCGAAATTATTGGAGAAGAAACTGAAGTTGATAAAAATATTATTGAACAAATTTCTGATCCTATTATGCATATGATAAGAAATTGTATTGACCATGGGCTTGAAGGTAATAGTGAACGAGAAAATATTGGAAAAAAAGAAAAAGCAAAAGTTACTTTAGAAGCGAAAAATGCTGGTGGAGATGTACTTATAATTATAAGTGATAATGGTCGAGGTATAAATCGTGAAAAAGTATTGGAAAAGGCACTAAATAATGGTTTGCTTAAAAAAGAGGCTCACGAATATACAAATAAAGAAATAGATAATTTTATATTTTTACCTGGATTTTCAACAAATGAAGAAGTGTCTAATTATTCAGGGCGTGGAGTTGGTATGGATGTTGTAAATACAAACCTTGAAAGTATTGGTGGTACTGTTGAAGTTGATTCTGTTACTAACGAGGGTACAAAGTTTACAATGAAAATTCCGTTAACTTTAGCTATTATAGATGGTATGAACATTAAACTTGGTAATACTTTATTTACCTTACCTATTAATTCAATAAGAAAGAGTTTTAAAGTTATGCCAAGTGAAATTACTGTTGACCCTGATGGTAACGAATTTGTTAACTTAAGAGGCGAAGTTTATGAACTTATAAGGCTTTGTGACTTCTTTGGTATAGAATCTAAGTACGAAAATATACAAGATTGTATCGTCATATTAGTTGAAAATGGTGAGAAAAGTGTTTGTATATTAGCAGACCAACTTATAGGGGAGCATCAAGTGGTTGTTAAAACTCTACCTAAGTACATAAACAAAGTTCGTGGTTTAAGTGGTTGTACACTGCTTGGGAATGGTGATATAAGTCTTATTGTTGATGTTGCTGGTTTCTTTGATGTTGTGTAAGGGGTGATTTTATGGCTGCAAATGGTGTTGCAACAACTAATCTTTTGCAAAAAAACAAAATTAATAATCAATTTTTAACCTTTGAAATTGAAGATGAAGAATATGGTATACCTATTGAGTTTATAAATGGTATAATACAAATGTGTTCTATAACTATTGTTCCACATACAGAAAGCTTTGTAAAGGGCATTTTTTCACTTAGAGGTGATATTATACCTGTTATTGATGTTAGAGAAAGGTTTAAAAAAGTTCCTAAGGAAATTAAGGCTGATGAAGAGGATACTACTTGTATAATTGATATAAAATTTAACGAATATAGAGTTGGACTTATTGTTGATAGTGTACTTGAAGTTGTTTATATAGAACCTCATGATTTATCAACACCACCTAATAATAAATATAGTTATAAAAATGATTTTATAAAGTATGTTGGCAAACATACAGGAAAACTCAAAATGATTATTGATATAGAGAAGCTACTATGATATTAGTGAGGTATGCGATATGTCGAGAAAAATTATCTTAATAGGTGCATCAACAGGAGGCCCGAATACAGTTTGCGAAATTTTGAAAAACTTTCCTAAAGATATTCCTCCCGTTGTTGTATGCATACATATGCCAGCCTCATTTACTAAACAGTTGGCAGAACGTATAAATAATGAATGTAACTTTGTTGCGAAAGAAGCTAAAACAGGTGACATACTTAAAAAAGGTATGTTGTACTTATGTAGAGGTGGAGTTCAGACAAGGATTATACAAACTCTTCAAGGATTTGAGTTTGTTGTTGAAGATATAGGTCGTATAGGTGGGTATTTGCCATCAATAGACTACACGTTTAGCTCTATATCAGAGGTTGTAAACCCACGAATGTTGATTGGTGTTTTACTAACGGGAATGGGTACAGATGGTGCAAAGGCTCTGAAAGAAATGCACGATGGTGGAGCTTTTATAATAACTCAAGATGAAGAATCATCAGTTGTATATGGTATGCCTAAAGTGGCTTTTGACATGGGGGCATCAGATATACAACTTGATTTCAGAGAGATTGGTATCTATTTACATAATAAATTTATGTAATTTGTATTTCGCATTTGCGAAAAAATATATATAATATTAAAGGAGATTTTAAAATGAAGGTTTTAGTTTTAAACTGTGGTAGTTCATCATTAAAGTATCAATTTATTGATATGACAAGTGAGGCTGTTATTGCAAAAGGATTATGTGAGCGTATTGGAATTGATGGTAAACATAAGTATTCTAATGACAAAGGACAAGTTGTTGAAAAAGACATAGAACTTGGTGATCATAATGCGGCAATTTCTGATGTTTTAGAGTCGTTACTTAGCAAAGAGCATGGCGTTATTGCTTCAGTTGATGAAATCACAGGTGTAGGACATCGTGTAGTTCATGGTGGAGAAAGCTTTGCGAGTTCAACAGTAATTACTGCTGAAGTTAAAAAAGCTATTGAAGATTGTTGCGAACTTGCACCACTTCACAACCCACCAAACCTTATGGGTATTGATGCTTGTGAAAAGTTAATTCCAGGTGTTAAGCAAGTTGCTGTTTTTGATACAGCGTTCCATCAAACTATTGAAGAAAAAGCTTTTCTATATGCAATCCCATATGAGTTATATGAGAAATATAAAATAAGAAGATATGGTTTCCATGGTACTTCTCACCTTTATGTATCAGATAGATGTGCTGATATTTTAGGTAAAAACAAAGAAGAACTTAAGATTGTATCTTGCCACTTAGGTAATGGTGCTTCTATTTGTGCAATCGAAAATGGTAAGGCTGTTGATACATCAATGGGCTTTACGCCACTTGAAGGTTTAGTTATGGGTACTCGTTCAGGAGATATTGACCCTGCTGTAATCCCGTTTTTAATGTCTAAAGAAGACAAAAATGTACGTCAAGTTGAAAACGTACTTAACAAGGAATCAGGTGTTTTAGGTATTTCAGGTGTTTCTTCTGACTTTAGAGATATTGAAGGTGCAGCAGAAAAAGGAAACAAGAGAGCTCAAATTGCTCTTGATGCTTTCTATTATCGTGTTGCAAAATATGTAGGTTCTTATGCAGCATCTATGAATGGTGTTGATGCAATTGTATTCACTGCTGGACTTGGAGAAAACTCGGTAGAAAGCCGTGAGAGAATTTGTGAATATTTAGGATACTTAGGTGTCGATGTTGATACTGAGAAAAACAATGTTCGTGGTAAGGAAGCTAACTTCTCTAAAGACGGTGCAAAGGTACAAACTTTAATTATTCCAACTAACGAAGAGCTTGTTATTGCAAGAGATACAAAAAAATTACTTGACAAATAGTTGATTTGAATATATAATAAATACTTAGTGGTGTTTATTATAATTTTGAAAGAGTGATGTTTATGGAAAAGTTACATATTAATACAATTCGTAATCAAAGTTCTTTAGAAGATAAGATGCCAATTCATGCTAATCTATCTTTTTTACTACCACAAAGATATACGATTGAAAAAGAAGTTTTTTTTGATGCTGTATTTGACGGTTGTATATTTGAGAGTGGGGATGTATATACTTTAGAGGGAACTCTAAATGGACAACTTATACTCCCATGTAGTAAATGTTTAGATGAGGTTAGCGAAAATTTGTCAGTGAATGTTTTAGAAAAGTTTTCAAATGACCAAGTGGTCATAGACGAAGATGAAGATATTGTTCCCTTTGAAAATTATGAAATTGATATTGAAGATTATTTGTATCAAAATATTATTTTAAATTTACCAACGAAAGTCCTTTGCAAAGAGGAATGTCTTGGTTTATGCAATATATGCGGGGGAAACAAAAATCTTAAAGACTGTGATTGTACTCAAGAGTCCGATTCAGTTTTTGATGATGTTCTAAAGTTTTTCCAAGATTAATAAGGAGGTGTAGTTTAGTGTCTATTTGTCCAAAAGGTAAAAAATCAAAAGGTAAAAGAAATCAAAGACGTGCACAAAGCTGGAAAATTCCTATGCCAAACTTAGTAAAGTGCCCTAAGTGTGGTGAATATGTGCGTTCTCATAGAGCGTGTCGTGCATGCGGTACGTACAACAAAAGAGCAGTTTTAGAAGTTTAATCTTTTAAATACAAAAAAAGACTTTAGAAATAAGGTCTTTTTTTGTATTTATTTTTAACTTATGAAAGATATAATTGTAAGAAAAAATTATTTAAGATTTTAAATATAGAACTTTATTTTATACAATTTTCTTGCTTTTTTAGGTAAAAAGTTATATAATTATAGGAAAGATTAAAAACAAGAAAGAGTTTTCTAGGTGAAAAAATAAAAGGGGTGATTTTATGACTCAAGATGAAAAATTATTTAAAGAATTAGTGGAAAAAATTAAAGGTTACCATCCTAAGCCTAATCTTGAGGCTGTGGAAAGAGCTTATAAGATAGCTAAGGAAGCTCACGAAGGACAAAATAGAAAGTCTGGAGAACCATATATTATACACCCTATAAATGTTGCTATTATTTTAGCTGATTTAGAGCTTGATATGGAATCTATAATAGCAGGTTTGTTACATGATGTTATAGAAGATACGAAGTATAGTTATGACGATATCGCTAAGCTTTTTTCTGAAGAAATTGCAAGTTTAGTTGATGGTGTAACAAAACTTACTAATATGGAATATAGTAGTAAAGAAAATGAACAGGCTGAAAATTATAGAAAAATGTTTTTGGCAACAGCCACTGATATCCGTGTTATTTTAATAAAAATTGCCGATAGACTTCATAATATGAGAACTCTTAATTTTATGAAACCTTCAAAGCAAATAGAAAAGGCACAAGAAACTCAAGATATTTATGCACCTATTTGTGAACGTCTTGGTATTTTTAAGATACGTCTTGAAATGGAAGACTTATGTTTTAAATATTTATTGCCTGATGAGTTTGAAAAGCTTTCTAACCAAATTGAAAGTAAACAAAATGAGAGAATTAAACAAGTTAATAAAATAGTCGCAGAATTAAAGGAGTATGCTAAAGAAGCTGATATAAATGCAGTAATCTCAGGTCGCCCTAAACACTATTTTTCCATATATAAAAAAATGTTAAATAAACATAAGCAACTTGAAGAAATATATGACCTTATAGCTGTAAGAGTACTTGTTGACGAAATACCGGATTGTTATGCTATTTTAGGTATTGTTCATGCTCACTATACACCTGTACAAAGACGTTTTAAGGACTATATTGCAGCTCCGAAAGAAAATGGATACCAATCCCTTCATAACACACTTATAAGCAAAGATAAGACTATTTTTGAGGTGCAAATTAGAACTCATGATATGCATAGAATTGGTGAGTATGGTATCGCAGCTCACTGGAAGTATAAAAGTGGTAAAAAAGCAGGTCGTGAAAATGTAAATGAAGAAGAAAAACTTAATTGGCTTAAACATCTTCTAGAACTTCAACGTGACCTTGAAAATGATGATGATTTTTTAAGTGCCGTAAAAGGTGACCTTAATTTATTTGATGATAAAGTATATTGCAACACACCAAAGGGCAAAACGATTGAGCTTGTTGCAGGTGCTACACCTATTGATTTTGCCTACGCTATTCACTCGGCAGTTGGTAATAAAATGGTTGGTGCTAAGGTTAATGGTGTTATGGTCCCTATAACGACAAAGCTTAAAACAGGTAATGTTGTTGATATAGTTACATCTCAAAATTCAGTAGGGCCTTCAAGAGATTGGTTAAATCATGTGGTGACTTCTCAAGCTAGAAATAAAATAAATAGTTGGTTTAAGAAAAATAATAAACAAGAGAATATTGAACGAGGTAAAGATTTACTTGAAAAAGAGGCTAAAAGAAAAGGTTATAAACTAAATCAACTTTTATCTAAAGAGGCTATAGCTTCTGTCTTAAAGAAATATTGTTATAAAGATTGGGATAGTATTTGTGCATCTGTCGGCTTTTCTGCTGTAAAAGAGGGTGCAGTTATAAATCGTCTTGTTGAAGAAAAGAATAAGGCTGATAAAAAAACAGACACTGAAGATATGGCTATGAATAGCCTTATAAAAGAGGTACAAGAAAAACGTGAACGTGAAACAAATAGATCAAATAACAATAAGCTAAGAAAATCAACAAAGGGTGTTGATTTAAGAGGTATTGGATACACACCTGCAACTTTTTCAAGATGTTGCACACCTGTACCTGGTGACGAGATTTGTGCCTATATTAGACGTGGTAAAGGTATAACTGTTCATAGAACCGATTGTGTAAATATGATGGCTTTAGACGATATAGAACGTCAAAGAATTATAGAAGCATATTGGCCACTAGAAGTTATTAATAAAGAGGGGTATTTAGTGAATATAAATATCTTCTGCGAAAATAGAGTTGGTTTGCTTAATAGCATTGCCTATGTTACTTCTGAAGAAAAAATCGATATTAATAATATAAATACTAGAAATATTAAAGATGCGACTATTGTAAATGTAGAAGTGAAAATAAAATCTATCGAAGAGTTACAAAAGCTTATGAAAAAGCTAAAACAAATTGAAGGCGTTGTTGATGTAAGTAGAGTTTCAAATTAAAGGTAATTTGTAAAGGAGAAATTATGAAAGTTGCAATGATAGAAGTACCTTCTTATAGTGAAAATATTTACCTTTACTATGATGAAGATACAAAAAAAGGTATAATTATTGATATTGGTAAAGACATGAAAGAACTTGATGAGTATATAAATGAAAAAGATATTAATCTTGTTGGTATATTTTTAACTCATGGACATTATGACCATATAGGCGGTGTTGAAAGTTTTAAGGAAAGACATAATCTTAAAATTTATTCCCATAAAGATGAAAAAGAAGTTACGAGTAACCCTGATTACAATATTTCAAGTATGCGACTTCGCAAACATATATCATTTGTAGCAGATGAGTTACTTGACGATGGAGAAGTAGTTGATTTTGGTGAATTTAAAATTGAAGTTTTACACACAAAGGGTCATACTGTTGGCAGTTGTTGTTTTTTAGATAGAGAAAACAAAATAGTTTTTACTGGAGATACTATGTTTAAGGAAAACTATGGTAGAATAGATTTGCCAACATCATCAAATGATATAGGGGACAGTATAAAAAATAAGTTATTTGTACTTGATGATGATACCAAAGTATACCCAGGTCATGGAGGTAGTTCTTTAATTTCACATGAAAAGGAGTACAATCCAATAGTTAGGTTTAAAAAATAGGAGTTGTATAGATGCATATTTTTCTGAGGAATCACGATTTTTTTCATGCAACAAATTCAGTTTTACAAATATTTTTTAGTAATGTTAGATTTACAAATTTGAAAGAAATAGATCTGTTTAAAGGCTATGACTTTCTTATTTTGGTGGATTATGTAGAAAATTTAAATAGTTTCGAAACTTCTGTAATTGTTGAAAACAATGTGGTTACTAAGGTAACAGAGATGTGTAAAGATACTAACGTTAAACACTGGCTTAAGATTTCTATGTATAAATGTTTATGCCTATATACAAATAAGGTGCCTAAATGGGGTATTTTAACGGGAATTCGCCCTACTAAAAAAATATATAAATATATTGATGTTATAAGTGATGAAAAAATAGTAGATATGCTGTCTGAAAAATATTTAGTTGATAAAGAAAAGGCAAGACTTACAATTGAAGTTGCGAGAAATGAACAAAAAGTTTTACATAGACTTGATGAAAATGGAGCTCATATATATATATCCATACCTTTTTGCATAAGCCGATGTGTATATTGTTCCTTTACATCTTTTTCCTATCAAAAATATGATAAATTAGGATTAGTTGATAAATATGTAGATTGTTTGATAAAAGAACTTAAAGAATCAGCATATTTGTTTAAAGATAAAAAAATCGTTACAGTTTATGTAGGGGGGGGTACTCCAACGACTTTAAGTGCTACAAATATAGAAAAAATGTTAAAAGCTATTGTAGAAAACTACGACTTATCACATTTGTTAGAGTTTACATATGAAGCTGGACGTGCAGATACATTTACAAGAGATAAACTTGTGGTTTTAAAAAACTTTGGTGTAAATAGAATTTCTATTAATCCTCAAAGTATGAAACAGGAAACTCTTCACGCTATAAATCGAACTCACTCCATAGAGGAGTTTATGTGGGCTTATGACTTGGCTAGAGAGTTTAAATTTCCGATTATAAATGTTGATATTATTTTTGGACTAGCAGGTGAAAATTTTCAAGATTTTTCAAATACCTTAAAAAAAGTTTTAGACCTTAATCCAGAATGTGTAACTATCCATACTTTAGCTGTAAAAAAAGGCTCAGCTCTTAAGGAATTTTATCAAAGTGATGAAATATTTGCAAGTATAAGTAAAAAAGAAATAAGTAATTTACCTTTAAGTATGTTAGTGGATAAATATTATATACCCTATTATTTATATAGACAAAAAAATATGGTAGGTAATTCATCTTTGGAAAATATAGGATATTCAAAGCCTGGATGTGAGTGTATATATAATATAATATCTATGGAAGAAACAGAAAATATAATTGGTTTTGGTGCAGGAGCTGTAACAAAGAGAATTTTTTCTGATAATACAATAGACAGAGCGTTTAACGTAAGTAATATTCATGATTATGTAGAAAGAACAGATGAGATGATAGAACGTAAAGTTGAACTTTATACAAGAGAGATTTTAAAAATGGAGGAGGATTAGTTTTGAGTAAAACTGAAACAATACACACCCCTAAGGGTTGCGTGGACATATATGGTGAAGATGTAGTTATATGGCAACATATAGAAGCTATAATTGCACAGACTTGCGAGCGATTTTGTGTTAACGAGATAAGAACACCGATTTTTGAATATACAGAAGTTTTTAAAAGAGATAAAGCTGATTCTTCTGATATGGTAACTAAGGAAATGTATACTTTTTATGATAAGGGCTCAAGAAGTTTAACTTTAAAACCAGAAGGTACTGCCCCTGTTGTTAGATTTTTTAATGAAAACAATGTCTCACAAAAGGGATTGCCTTGTAAGTTATATTACATTACGGATTGTTTTAGATATGAAAACCCTGCCTCAGGTAGACAAAGACAGTTCCACCAATTTGGTGTTGAATATTTTGGTGTTGATTCTGTTTCAGGCGAGGCTGAAATAATTGCTCTTGCAACAATATTATTTCAAAGACTTGGTATAAATAACTATAAAGTTCATATAAACTCTTTAGGTGATAAGGAATGTAGAAGTGCTTATAACGAAGTTTTAAAAGAATTTTTAGTTGCAAACGAGCATAAGCTATGTAATGCTTGTATTGAAAGAATGAATAAAAATCCACTTAGAACATTAGATTGTAAAAACGAAAGTTGTCAAGATATATTACAACATGCACCTAAAACTTTAGATACTTTAGGTGATAGTTGTAAGGCTGAATTTGAAATGCTTCTGGAAAAATTGGATAATATTGGTATAGAATATGTTATTGATAAAACTTTAGTTAGGGGACTTGACTACTATAATAAAACGGTTTTTGAGTTTATAGCAGATGATTCTCTTGCAGGTGGTACTATTTGTGCAGGTGGTCGATATGATTATTTAGTTGAAGAACTAGGTGGAGTACCCACAAAGTCTGTTGGCTTTGGACTTGGATTAGAACGTTTAGTTATTTTATATAAGCTATTAGAAGAAAGTATAACAACTGTAAAACCAACTTTGTATATTGGCTCTATTGGAGTAAAGGGACAAAGTTTGGCTGAAAAAATTTCTTTGGATATGCGTTTAAATGGCTTAAAAGTTGAATGTAATATAAATAATAGAATCGTTAAGGCACAGATGAAATATGCTGATAAAATAGATTCTGAATTTTCTTTGATTATAGGTGATGATGAAGTTGAAAAAAAGATTTTGCCAATTAGAAATATGGAAACAGGTGAAGTTTTTGAAGTTGTTTATGACGATGAATATTTAGATAATATGATTAATGCTTTTTATTAGTCGTGTTTGGCAGTTAAGCCATTTTAATAAGGTTTTGTGAAGAAATGTGAATAATTTCTCTAAGCCTCAAAGGGCTGTGAAAAATTCGCTAAAGCGAGGTTTTTTACAGCCTCTTTATAATTAATACAAAATAGTTAGTTTAGATTGAAAGTGAAAATATGATAAATAAAGATGATAAAATACAACAAGTAAAAAATGAAGTTATAAATTCTGTTTTAGATTATGCAAAGGATAATGAGATAACCAATCTTACAGTTCGTGACATTTCTAAGTTTACTACTGTTACTAGAAGAACAATTTATAGATATTTTGAAAATAGAAATGATTTGTTGTTTGAAGTATACAAAAGAGCCATTCTAGACCTTAACGATGTTATTAAAAATTATAGAAATTCTGCAATTGAGCAAAGTCATAATAGTTCAGATTATTTTAATAATATACATATTGGACTAGTAGCACTTGTAAATGCACTTATGGATTACTCACATCTAGTTAAGGTAATTGTAGAATGTGATAGCATTTTGAAAAAAGAAGAAAACATTGATATTGATAAGAAATTTGCTGATGTAGTTTCAAGTATGGACTATATTGTTGGAGTGTTACGAACAGCAGTTTCTAACAAAGCAATAAATAATGATTTTGATGTTGAGCAACTAGCATTTTTGATTTATGATAGCTTTTTAGGCACAGTATACAGACATATAATAACTAAGGATAAGTACAATGATAGAATAAATAAAGAAAGTGTTTATAAAATCGTAGATGTTTATTGGTGTTATTTCCAGTCGATAAAATTGTAAATATTTAAAAAGTTAAAAAAAAGGAACTATATAAAATTATAATGGCATCACCACATTTTGTGGGTGATGCCATTTATATGTTTTCGTTTTTATTTGGATAGAAGAATTGTTAACTCACTTAAGTCATCGCATATAATTGTTGGTGCAATATCATTGTTTTTTAGATGAGTTCTATTTGTTGTGCCAGTAAGAACTAAGCAAGTATCAACACCGTTTGAGATACCAAATTCAATATCAGTATCAAGACGGTCGCCAATCATTATACATTCATCTAAACTACAATTAACTTTGTTGGAAATACTATTGAAAATGTGCTTTTCAGGTTTGCCCATGTATATTGGTGTAACTTTTGAAGCCACAGCTAAAGCCTCGCATAAAGCTCCTGTATATGGTACAATTCCATCATCTGAGGGAATTGAGCCATCAACACCAGTACAAATCAGTATTGCGTCATTTAGAAGGTGTTTTGTAGCAAGACTAAGCTTTTCAAATGTAACCTCTTTATCGAAACCTACAAGAACAATGTTTGGATTTTCATCATCAAGTATATATCCTTTTTCTAAAAGCAAATTTTTTAGAAAATCATTACCAAGAACGTGGATTTTATCTTTTAAATGATAATTTTCAAGGTAGTCTAGAGTTGCATCTATACAAGTAACAATATTTTCTTTAGAAGCTATAATACCCATTTTATTAAGCTTTTCCTGTATTTTTTCAGAAGGCTCATGGGCATTATTTGAAATGAAAAAATAATTAAGATTATTATTGTATAACTTTTCTATAAATTCATTTGCTGTAGGTATAGGTGAATTGCCATTATATACAGTGCCGTCTAAATCTAAAAGAAAAGTTTTTTTACTTTGAAGTATACTTTTGTTTTTATTCATCATTACCTCTGTTTATATAAATAGGGTTTGACCATGCTTGGTATTTATCTTTATCTGTGATTTCTACTCTAACATATGTTTCTCTACCCATAAGTTTATGGGAACATTTAGTCATATTAGAATTTTTATCAATATAAAGTCTACCCATAACAATATCAGAAATAAAACGTACACTATATGCCTTTGAACATTCAACGTAAACTGTATCATCTACAATTGTTACATTGTGTATTTCAGGCTTCATTGAAGAATAATATTCACCTTTTTCTATTGCCTCAATAATTGATTTGTAATCAAGTTTTTCTGCCTTAACCATAATATAAGCACCAAGAGAGAAATCTGTGTTATGCATATCGTCACAAGCAATAGCATTTGTTGGCATACCTTCATGTAACATATCATCCCAGTGTACAGAAGAATTTCCGCCAGCAAAATAGGCATCACAAGTATGGTTATATACTTCGATTGCTGTATAGTCTTTTAGGCCATGTAAATCTTTAGAATTTAACTTCGACCAAACAGGGTGAGCGATGATTGATAAAAAATTATGTTCCTTTGCTAAATCAAGCATGTATTGGATATTATCAAAACCTTTACTACTTACATTGTCCCATTTAGTGTTTTCATCACGAGCAATAGCTACTACATGAGGCAGACGGCGAGGGTCTAAATCAGGTGTGTTAAAAGAGGCAATTAAACTATCAGTCATTTCATCTTGAGAAATTTTTGAGCCAGAAGCGTTTTTAAGGAGTTCTTCTTTAAAATTTGGATTGTCGATTTGTATACCACAAGTAAGCTCTAAACCGTTTAGCATAAGAAAATTAGCACAGTTGTAATCGTTATAACTTTTGAATATGTTATGGTCTGTTATAGATAAAAAATTGTATCCAGCACTTTTATACAAGTTTATAACAGTTTCTGCAGGTTCAAGACCATCAAATACATCTGTATGAGTGTGTATGTTGCCTTTGTACCAGTTGCCTTTCTTAGTGAAAACATTTGTATTTTTTCCCATAAGAAACCTCCTTTTAATTTGTATCATTTTTTGATTAAAGTAATATTCTTAAACTTATTTTATCAAAAAAATATTATAGTTGCAATAACATAATGGAGTTTGTTATAATAATATGGAAACGCAAGGAAATTGAAACAATGGCACATCGCAAAATAAAAACCAAATTTTCATATTTTCGACAAATGCCTGAAATGGCGAAGATACAACCTTTCACAATTTTGTCAAAAGCAGCCGTTGTTTTGATATGAAAATGGATTTTTCTGTATTTAGCAAGGTCGCCATATAAATTAACTTAAAAGGGGATATCGTGCATTATAAAGAATATAAGACAATTTTATCAACTAAAAATAGAATGAATATATATAGAGGTTGTTCGCATGGATGTATATATTGCGATAGCAGAAGTAAATGTTATCAAATGACACATGGCTTTGAAGATATAGAAGTAAAAAAAGATGTAGTGCATTTGTTAGAAATGGAACTTCGCAAAAAGCGTAAAAAGGCTATGATAAGCACAGGTGCGATGAGCGACCCATATATCCATATAGAAAATGATTTAGAGATAACAAGGGAGTGCTTAAAAGTAATAGACAATTATGGTTTTGGGTTAAGTATATTGACTAAATCAAATAGAATACTAAGGGATATGGATGTATTAAAGTCTATAAATGAGAACTCAAAATGTGTTGTACAAGTAACCTTAACTACTTTTGATGATATGTTATGTAAAGAACTAGAACCAAATGTGTCTGTAACTAGTGAGCGTATTGAAGTTTTGAAAAAAATGTCATATGAGGATATACCTACAATTGTTTGGCTAGGTCCAATATTGCCTTTTATAAACGATAGTGAAGAAAACCTTATAGGTTTGTTAAACTATTGTATAGAAGCAAAGGTAAAAGGTATATTGTCATTTGCTTTTGGGGTTACACTAAGAGAGGGTAACAGAGAATATTTTTACAATCAATTAGATAGAAAATTCCCTAACATAAAAAAGGAGTATATAAAAAATTATGGCAATAGTTACGTTTGCAGTTGCAAAAACTATAAGACTTTAAACAAAATCTTTATAGAAACTTGTGAAAAGCATAATATAATGTATAAAACAAAAGACATTTTTGACTATTTAGAAAAATATGAGGAAAAGGATAGACAAATTTCTTTTTTTTAAGTTAGCAACATTTCAAAATTGTTTTTTTGCGTCATTAGCTTAAAATATATCTTTTGTGTGTTTCTGTATACACGTCAAATCAATATTTAAAGCCATTCATAAAAAAATTCAAACTTTGAAATGTCTTGAATTTGCATTGCAAGTTATGGCATAATTGCATTTTGTGGGTGATGCCAGTTTAAAAATATTTATCTCTTGTTGCAAATAGTTCATCTAAAAATAATTTATCAAGTTCACTCAAAGAGTAATTTTTTTCTTTTATCAAAACATCTTTGTAAAGACTATCTTCCACATCACAAGGTATTTGAACTAAGTTATATTTTTCTAGGGTGTCTAGAGGAACAGGAGATGCCCATATGAAAGTGTTAGGTAAGTCTTGGAGTAAATCGTATTGGCTACCACGTTCAAATACGAAAATTCTTTTATCAATTAAACTAGAATATTCCTCCTCTTTTACTTTAGAAATAGGTATAAAAGGTGCATAGGGGTCAGGGTGGGCTATCTCAATAAAATTACTTAAATCTCTATGACTGATGTAAGCTTTGTTTGCAAGTTCGTTGTTTTTTGAAATAATAACTTTATGGGAAAACTCTGAAAGAACTTCATGGTTAAGTCCCTTGTTTGCGAGAAGTAGCTTGAAGTGTTCTTCAAAAACTGTATTGTAACGTATTATACCAATTTTGTAATCACCTCGTGTAACATTGTCAATTGTTCTATACGCGTTAGTTTCTTTGTAGTAAAATTCGATCTGTGATTTCTTTTCGGCTTTTTTCGAGAAATTAACAAAGGCTCTAGAGATATATGAGGCACGAGGAACAGATACAGAAAATAGACTTTTTTTCTTACCGTTGTTTTTATAAATATTTTCTATTTCATCAACTTGATTTACTATGCTTCTTGCATATACTAAAAATTTTGCACCTTCTTCAGTAACTGATATACCTTTAGATGTTCTGTTAAAAAGACTTATTCCAAGATTTTCCTCTAGGTCTTTTATGGCACGACTTAAGTTTGGCTGATTCATAAATAAATTTTCAGAGGCTTTATTTATAGATGAAGTTTTTGCAACTTCAAGGGCATATTTTAGATGAAGTAAATTCATATAAATTTCTCTCCTTTATTACAATTTTTATGTATAAAATTAACTAATATAAGTATACCATAAATATTAATCATTTTGTTGTATAAATTTTAAGATAATAGTCGTTAAAAAATATACAAATATTATATAAGTTTTTTTGGTTATGTATAAATTGATATAACCGTATATGCTTTATACATTTGAAAATTACGCCAATTATTGTTAAAATATAAACAAATAAAGTATAATACAAAAAAATAGGAGGAGCATTAATATGGGAAGATTTACATTACCAAGAGATATTTATCATGGAAGTGGTGAACTTAAAGCACTTGAAACTTTAACAGGTAAAAAAGCGATTGTTGTAGTTGGTGGAGGAAGTATGAAACGTTTTGGCTTTTTAGACAAGACAGTTGCACATCTTGAAAAAGCAGGTTTTGAAGTTAAGTTGTTTGAGGGTGTTGAGCCTGACCCATCTGTTGAAACAGTTTTAAAAGGTGCAGAGGTTATGCGTGAATTTGAACCAGATTGGATTGTATCAATTGGT
The DNA here is from genome assembly GCA_047973385.1 of Lachnospirales bacterium. Taxonomy (GTDB): domain Bacteria; phylum Bacillota; class Clostridia; order Lachnospirales; family CAMZNU01; genus JBKEBX01. The sequence goes on from JBKEBX010000038.1 coordinate 26,750, forward strand.
GGGGGTTCTCCTATTGATGCAGCAAAAGCAATGTGGGCATTTTATGAGTACCCAGATGTAACTTTTGAAGAATTATGTGTTCCATTTAACTTTCCTACACTTCGTACAAAGGCTAAATTTTGTGCAATTCCATCAACATCAGGAACAGCAACTGAAGTTACAGCTTTTTCGGTAATTACAGATTATGCTAAGGGTGTTAAATATCCTTTGGCTGATTTTAACATAACACCAGATGTAGCAATAGTTGACCCTGACATAGCTGAAACTATGCCAAAAACTTTAACAGCATATACAGGTATGGACGCTTTAACTCATGCTTTTGAAGCATACGCATCAGTGTTAAACTGTGATTATACAGATCCACTTGCACTTAAAGCTATACAAATGGTTTTTGATTATTTACCAGCATCTTATGAAGGTGATAAAGAGGCTAGAGGAAAGATGCATAATGCACAATGTCTTGCAGGTATGGCGTTTTCAAATGCATTACTTGGTATAGTTCACTCTATGGCACATAAAACAGGTGCAGCATATTCAGGTGGACATATAGTTCATGGTTGTGCAAATGCTATGTATTTACCTAAGGTAATCAAGTTCAATGCAAAAGAAGAAGCAACAGCTAAACGTTATGCTGATATAGCTAAAATGTTAGGTGTTGAAGGTAGCACTACTGAAGAGTTGATAAATAACCTTATTATTAAAATCGACAACTTAAATAAAGAGTTAAACGTACCATCTTGTATAAAAGATTATGATGGTGGAATTATAGATGAAAAAGAGTTTTTAGAAAAGTTACCTAAAGTAGCAGAACTTGCACTTACAGATGCATGTACTCTTTCAAATCCTAGAAAAGTTTCTCAAGAAGAAATGGAAAAACTACTTAAATGTTGTTATTATGATTTAGAGGTTGATTTCTAAAATCTTTATATTTGTAAATATCTTATATTTGTAATTGAAATTTTTATATAAAGGTGTTATTATATTAAAAACACCTTTATATTTTTAGCTACTTTAGAAAAAAATAGCATAAAAAGTTAGTAACTATTTGTAAGAGTACCTATATTGTATTTAAGGAGATAGATTATATGAGTAAAGAAACTAGACAATTAGTAGAAAGTACAGAATCACTAGAACTTGCAATTAAAAGAGTTAAAGATGCTCAAAAATTGTTTGCGTCATATTCTCAAGAGCAAGTTGATAAGATTTTCCTTGCAGCAGCAACAGCAGCTAATAAGATGAGAATACCTCTTGCACAAATGGCAGTTGAAGAAACAGGAATGGGTATAGTAGAAGATAAGGTTATAAAAAACCATTATGCGTCAGAATATATTTATAATATTTATAGAAATACTAAAACTTGTGGTGTTATAGAAGAAGATGAGGCTTATGGTATAACAAAAATTGCTGAGCCAATTGGTTTAATTGGTGCTGTTATACCTACAACTAACCCTACATCAACAGCCATATTTAAAGCTTTGATTTGTCTGAAAACAAGAAATGGTATAATTATAAGTCCACACCCAAGAGCAAAAAACTGTACAATTGAAGCAGCTAAAATTATTTTAGATGCAGCAGTTGAGGCAGGTGCTCCAGAGGGAATAATTGATTGGGTTGATGTACCTAGCATTGAACTTACTAATCTTATTATGAGTGAGTCAGATACAATTCTTGCAACAGGTGGGCCTGGTATGGTTAAGTCTGCATATTCTAGTGGTAAACCAGCACTTGGAGTTGGGGCAGGAAATGTTCCGGCTGTTATCGACAAGAGTGCAAACATTCTACAAGCAGTAAACTCTATTGTACATTCTAAATCATTTGATAACGGTGTTATATGTGCATCAGAACAATCTTGTATTGTTGATAAAAGTATATATAATGAAGTTAAAGAAGAATTTAAGTACAGAGGTTGCCACTTTTTAAGTAAAACAGAAATTGAAAAAGTTCGTAAAACAATTATTATAAATGGATCATTAAACTCTAAAATAGTAGGGCAATCAGCATTTAAAATTGCAGCACTTGCAGGTGTTAAAGTCCCAGAAGAAACAAAGGTTTTAATTGGTGAAGTTACCGATGTAAGTACTAAGGAAGAATTTGCCCATGAAAAACTATCGCCAGTTTTAGCTATGTATAAAGCTAAGGATTTTGATGATGCAGTTGATAAGGCTGAAAGATTAGTTAATGATGGTGGACTTGGTCATACAGCTTCGATTTATCTCGATGAAAATAAAGAGAAAGAAAAACTTGAGCTTTATACTTCTAGAATGAAAGCATGCCGTATTGTTGTAAATACGCCATCATCTCATGGTGGTATTGGTGATTTATATAACTTTAAGTTACTTCCTTCTTTAACTCTTGGTTGTGGCTCATGGGGTGGAAACAGTGTTTCTGAAAACGTTGGTGTAAAACATTTAATAAACATTAAGACTGTTGCGAAAAGGAGAGAAAATATGCTCTGGTTTAGAAGTCCTGATAAGATATATATCAAAAAAGGTTGTTTGCCTGTTGCTCTTGATGAACTTAAAAATGTGTTAGGTAAAAAACGTGCATTTATTGTAACTGATAAATTTTTATATGAAAATGGATATACAAAATCAGTAACTGACAAATTAGATGAAATGGGCGTAGTTCATACAACTTTCCATGATGTTGCACCAGATCCAACTCTTGCTTGTGCTAAAGAGGGAGCGATGCAAATGCAGTCATTTAAACCTGATGTAGTTATAGCACTAGGTGGAGGTTCAGCAATGGACGCAGCTAAAATTATGTGGGTTATGTATGAACATCCTGAAGTTAACTTTGAAGATATGGCTATGCGTTTTAACGATATTCGTAAACGTGTTTATACTTTCCCTAAAATGGGAGAAAAAGCATATTTTATAGCAGTTCCAACATCAGCTGGTACAGGTTCAGAAGTTACACCTTTCGCTGTTATTACTGATGAGTCAACAGGGACAAAATATCCTCTTGCTGATTATGAATTATTACCAAACATGGCTATAATTGATACTGATTTGCATATGTCAGCTCCAAAGGGGCTTACGGCTTTCTCAGGTATCGATGCTGTAACTCATGCCCTTGAAGCATATGCTTCAATGCTCGCAACAGACTATACTGACTCCCTTGCACTACAATCTTTAAAAGTTATATTTGAATATCTACCTAAGGCTTACGAAGATGGTCAAAATGATGTTGTAGCTCGTGAAAAAATGGCAAATGCTGCTACAATGGCAGGTATGGCTTTCGCAAATGCATTTTTAGGTATATGTCACTCTATGGCACATAAACTTGGTTCGTTCCATCATTTACCACATGGTCTTGCAAATGCACTTATGATAAATGAAGTTATCAGATTTAATGCAGCAGAAGTTCCAACAAAGATGGGTACATTTTCACAATATGACCATCCACATACTCTTGCAAGATATGCAGAAGTTGCAGACCATTTAGGACTTAGTAAAGGTTGCAAAAATGACGAAGAAAAACTAGAGGCATTAATTAAGGGAATAAATGAGTTGAAAGGTAAAATCGGAGTTAAAAATACAATTAAAGAATATGACATTGACGAAAAAGACTTTTTAGATCGTCTTGATGAAATGACATATCAAGCCTTTGATGACCAGTGTACAGGAACAAACCCAAGATACCCGCTTATGAGTGAACTTAAGGATATGTATCTAAAAGCATATTATGGAAAGTAAGGAAGGTGAGTTAATGGTTAAGGAGAAAGATATAACTGAAAATAAAGTGATTGCAACTAGGCTATCAAAAACTTTATATAGAGATGGAGATAGAGTTATAAAGGTTTTTAATGAGGACTTTTCAAAAACTGATGTTCTGAATGAGGCTTTAAACCAAGCTAGAGTTGAAGAAACTGGACTTAAAATTCCTGCTATACTTGAAGTTAAAATGTATGATGGAAAATGGGCAATAGTTTCAGAATTTATTAAAGGTAAAACTTTACAAACTTTGATAGATGAAAATCCAAGTAAAAAAGATGAATATCTTGAACTTCTTGTAGATATACAAATAAACATGCATAAGAAAAAAGCACCACTTTTAAATAAGTGGAGAGATAAAATGACAAGAAAAATTCTTATGAGTGAATATGATGCAAATATTCGTTATGATTTACAAACAAGACTTGAGTCCTTACCTAGACATGTTAAGCTTTGTCATGGTGACTTTAATCCAAGCAATATAATTATAACTGATGAGGGCGTACCATATATTTTAGACTGGTCTCATGCAACTCAAGGTAATGCATCGGCAGACGTTGCAAGAACTTATTTATTATTTTATCTTGCAAATGATAAAAAATCAGCAGAAAAATATATGGATATGTTTTGTGAAAAAACAAATACGGAACTTAAATATGTACAAAAATGGTTGCCGATTGTTGCAGCATCACAATCTGTTAAATGTGAACCAAATGAGTTTGAATTTTTAAGTAAATGGGTTGATGTTGTGGAATTTATGTAAATGTAGTATTAAAAGGGACTGTAAAGTAATTGCTTACGATTTCTAAATAGTCTCTTTTTCCTTTATTAAATAGATAGTTTTAAAGGTTTAAGATAATAGTAAATCTTTAAAACTATTTATAAATTAAAGAAATAAGGTAAGGTGGAAATTTAATGAAAAAATTTGATACAAAAGTACAATATTTGAAATATAAGGTGTTGCGTGAAACAGCAAGACTTGAAGTTGAAGGGCAATTACTTGATAAAATACTTGATATACCATCTATAATTATTCCAGGTGATGAAGCAACTATAAGATGTTGCGTATATAAAGAACGTGCGATTGTTTCTGAACGTATAAAAATTGCAATGGGTGGAGATAAGACTAACCCAAATGTTGTTGAAGTTATAGGTATGGCTTGTGATAAATGTCCAATGGGTGGTTATGAAGTAACAGGTGCTTGTCGAGGTTGTCTTGCAAATCGTTGCGAAGATGTTTGTATGAAAGGTGCAATATCCTTTGATGAAAATCGAGCGGCACATATAGATAAATCCAAATGTGTAGAATGTGGCTTATGTACAAAGGTCTGTCCATTTAGTGCGATTATCAACCATAAACGCCCTTGTGAAAGTGCGTGTAAAATAAATGCTATTTCTATGACAGAAGACTATGTGGCAAGGATTGATTCTGATAAATGTATATCTTGTGGTGCTTGTGTATATCAATGTCCATGGGGTGCGATTATGGATAAATCATTTATTTTAAATGCCATTGATATAGTTGCAAAAAGTGAAAAAAATACTAAATACAATACATATGCTGTTGTAGCTCCAGCTATTGCCACACAATTTTCCTTTGCAACTCTTGGTCAAGTGGTAAGTGGTATAAAAGCCTTAGGTTTCCATAAAGTTGTAGAAGCAGCGCTTGGTGCTGATATAGTTGCCTTTGATGAAAGTAAGGAATTGGTTGAAAAAGGATTTTTAACAAGTTCATGTTGTCCAGCCTTTGTTGATTATACAGAGAAGTTTTTTCCTGATTTAACAGAGTTTGTTTCACATAATCCGTCACCTATGGCTGCTATTGCTAAGCATATAAAAACAAATGACCCTACGGCAAAAGTTGTTTTTATAGGGCCTTGTACAGCTAAAAAAATGGAGTTTCAAAAACCAGAAGTTAGACCTTTTGTTGATTGTGTAATAACTTTCGAGGAGTTACAAGCTCTTTTTGATAGTCGAGATATAGAAATTACAGAACTTGAAGAAGATTCTTTAAATGATGCATCTTATTATGGTAGAATTTTTGCTAGAAGTGGTGGACTGTCTGATGCAGTTGCGCAAGGCGTAAAAGAGCATGGTTCTGATTTTGAACTTAAGGCACTCCCTTGTGATGGTATAGAGGCTTGTAAAGTTGCGTTACTTAAAAAGAGTAAAAATGTACTTCCTGAAAACTTTATTGAAGGAATGGCTTGTGTTGATGGTTGTATAGGTGGTGCAGGTTGTTTAACTCGTGGACCTAGAAACAAAAAACAAGTTGATAACTATGGTAAAGATGCTGTTGGGAAAACAATATCAAGTGTTGTTAACTCATTAGAATAGAAAAAATGTAAATGGCAACGCCAACAAAACACACCATTTTATTTGTCATTGTCAAAAAATCATCTTTTTGTACAACGTCAAAGCTTAATTTTTAGCCATTCCTAGAAACTGTCATATTTTGTTGGCGATGCCAAATGGTTTAAAAGAAACATTTTGCAATATCGACAATTATAAAAAACACCCTAAGACTTTTCAAAAGTCTTAGGGTGTTTTTTGTTAATTATATAAAGTTAAAACCAGTTTAATAATTTGGGGGAAAAGGGATATTACAAGTATAAGCCTTGATACTTGTATAACTACAAGTCTAGGGCTGTTTATTCCTACATCTTGCGCGATAAGAGCCATATCCGTAGCTCCTGCAGGAGATGAGGCAAACATACCTTCTCTTAAGTCAAAGCCAAACTTTTTATGTAGAACATAACCTGTAAAAATACAATTTGCAACATAAAAAACAAGTAAGATTAGTGCAGGAACAAAAAGTGTTTTAAGTGCCATAACATCATTTAAAGTCATAGAAAAGCCGATAAAAGAACCAGATAAAAGTTGTGCAAATCTTCTTCCGATTGGTGGTAGAGAAATATTACTAATATTTAACTTTAGTATAACCGTCGCTATCATGGAAAATACTAAAACTCCCCCCGACATTCCTATAATTTTGCCAAAAAACCCTCCAAATAATCCAACGGCAATTGCAAGAAAAAAGTGGGTTAGGTTAAAACTTATTATTTTTTTTCTTTAGTATACTCATTTTTTACATTTGTTTCACTAGAAGTCACGATAGTTGTTTTTGTGCTTTTATCAAAATTTTTAATTATAGTTGGCAAAATTCCAATTCCAGTTACAAGTCTTGCGAATTGCATAGTTACAACTTTTGATGGGTTTGCCCCGAAGTCTATTGCAATAATTGGTATATCGGTCATACCTCCAGGAACGGCAGACATATAAGCTGTTGCAGGGTCTAAGTCACTTATAAAGTATATGATAGTTCCGACAGATAAACAAGTTATTAAAAAAGTAGTAATTACAAACAATAAGGGCTTCAAAACTGACTTAAGTTCTTGTAAATCTGATTTATTTATGGAACACCCAATGTATGTACCTGCGATGGCTTGAGCAAAAAACTTTGTGTAATTTGGCATAAATCCCATAGTAAAGACTATATTAAAAAGAGCAGAGCCAATAATTGCACCAATCATCATACCACCAGCTATTTTTAATTTTTGCAAGATATATCCAAATATGAATGCAAATAATAGGGTCAATAGCACATTTATCATAATCTTCTCCTGTATAAGTAATATTTGTATACATATATATTATACTATTTGAAACTATTTTACAAGAGGCTAAATGTTTGAAATCTACATTTTGGTAGAGATAATTTACGATTTTTTATAAATAGCTTGATATTTTACATGATTTAACATATAATTATATAAAACAACTCAAAAAAAACTGTTGTTTTTTATTAGTTTTTTTGTTATAATAATACATAGTTAAATATTTAACTAAAATTTATCAATAAGTTGAATATTATACAAAACAAGGAGGAACAATATGAAACCAGAAATAGATTATTTAGCAATTGATAAAATAATTGAAGAAAATGAAAGCAGTGCAGTAAATATTATTGCCATTATGCAAGATATTCAAAATCTATACAAATATTTGGATAGAGATGTTTTTGAATACTTATCTAAAAAGTTAAATGTAAGTAAGGCACATATTTATAGTGTTGCTACTTTTTATGAAAACTTTTCCCTTGAACCGAAAGGTAAGTATTTAATTAAAATATGTGATGGTACAGCTTGTCATGTTAGAAAATCTATACCAATTTTAAATAGAATTAAAAAAGATTTATCCTTAGATGAAAAGGAACATACAACAAAGGACTTGCTTTTTACAGTTGAAACAGTTTCATGCCTTGGTGCTTGTGGTTTAGCTCCAGCACTTGTTGTTAATGAAAAGGTTTATCCTGCTATGACTCCAGAAAAGGCAACGGAATTGATTATTGAATTAAAGGAGGGTGAAAATAATGATAACTAATAGTAGTGAGTTACAAAAAGCCCGTGAAAAATATAAAAAAAGTTTAGAAAACCAAACAAAAAAAATACTTATTTGTGCTGGTACAGGTTGTGTTGCAGGTGGATCTCTTGAAATACATGATAGACTTGTTGAAAAAATGAAAGAACTTGGCATAAACTGTGAAGTTGCATTGAAAGAAGAATCAACAGAAAATTCTGTTGGACTAAAAAAAGGTGGTTGCCATGGTTTTTGTGAAATGGGACCTCTTGTAAAAATAGAACCAGAGGGTTATTTGTACATAAAAGTTAAAGAGTCTGATTGTGATGAAATCATAGAAGAAACAATTGTAAAAGGGGAGTATATAGAACGACTTGGATATAAGAAAAATGATGTTTTGTATAAAGAACAGGAAAATATACCTTTCTATAAAAAACAAACACGTCAAGTTTTAAGTAACTGTGGTGACATAGATGCAACTTCGATCTCTGAATATATTGCTTTAGGTGGATATGTAGCTTTAGAAAAAGCATTGTTTAAAATGTCCCAAGATGATATAATAAACGAAATCTTTGAGTCTAATCTAAGAGGCCGTGGAGGTGGAGGTTTTAAAACTGGAACGAAATGGAAACAAGTTAAATCTCAAGCCAATCCACAAAGATATATAGTATGTAACGGTGATGAAGGTGACCCAGGAGCTTTTATGGATAGAAGTATAATGGAGGGTGACCCACACAGACTACTTGAAGGCATGATAATAGCAGGTATTGCTTGTGGTGCTGATAAGGGATATATATATGTTAGAGCTGAATACCCTTTGGCTGTAAACAGACTTCAAAATGCAATAAAAGAGGCTAATGAAATTGGCTTACTTGGTGAAAACATTTTAGGCTCTGGTTTTAGCTTTGAAATGAGGATAAATAGAGGTGCAGGTGCCTTTGTTTGTGGTGAGGGTTCGGCACTTACGGCATCAATAGAGGGAAATCGTGGTATGCCTCGTGTTAAACCACCTCGTACAGTTGAACAGGGTCTTTTTGCCTGTCCAACAGTTTTAAACAATGTTGAAACTTTTGCAAATGTGCCTCTTATTATTATGGAGGGTTCAACTTGGTTTAAGTCCATAGGTCCTGAACTCAGCCCTGGTACAAAAGCATTTGCTTTAACAGGTAATATAGAAAATACTGGCTTGATTGAAGTTCCTATGGGTACTACATTACGAGAAATAATATATGATATTGGTGGTGGTATCCGTGATGGTAAAAACTTTAAAGCTGTTCAAATCGGTGGTCCATCGGGGGGATGTTTAACAGAAAAACATTTAGATTTACCACTTGACTTTGATTCTTTAAACAAAGTTGGTGCTATGATTGGTTCAGGTGGTCTTGTTGTTATGGACGACCATACTTGTATGGTAGAAGTTGCAAGATTTTTCATGAGTTTTACGCAAAATGAATCTTGTGGTAAATGTATACCTTGTCGTGAAGGTACAAAACGTATGCTTGAGATTTTAGATAGAATAGTGGAGGGGCGTGGCGAACTTTCTGACATAGATTTACTTCTTGAACTTGCCGATACTATATCAAATACGGCACTTTGTGGACTTGGTAAAACAGCAGCGTCGCCAGTTGTAAGTACAATAGAAAACTTTAAAGATGAGTATTTAGCTCATATTGTAGATAAGAAATGTCCTTGTAAGTCTTGTGAAAAATTGAAAACTATTTTTATAGAAAAAGAAATGTGTAAGGGTTGTACAAAGTGTGCAAGAATTTGCCCTGTTAATGCTATTTCTGGAGAAGTTAAAAATCCATTTGAAATTGATCAAAACAAATGTATAAAATGTGGTGCTTGTCTTGAGTCTTGCCCATTTAATGCTATCAAGGAGGACTAATTATGAACAAAAAATATATGTTAATAGATGATGTGCCATGTGAATTTGCCGATGAAAAAAATGTACTTGAGGTAATTAGAAAAGCAAATATAGATTTGCCTACTTTCTGTTATTATTCCGAGCTATCTACATATGGTGCTTGTAGAATGTGTGTGGTTGAAGACAAATGGGGGAATGTTCAAGCCTCATGTTCAAGTGTGCCTAAAGAAGGTATGGAAATTTATACAAATACGGAAAGACTTAGAAAATACAGAAAGTCTATTTTAGAACTTTTGTTATCAAACCATTGTAGAGATTGTGTTTGTTGTGAAAAAAGTGGTAACTGTAAGTTGCAAGATTTAGCTGAAAAGTTTGGTATTCGTAAGGTAAGATTTGAAAATAACTATGCGAATGTTCCAATAGATGATTCAAGTTGTGCAATTGTTCGTGAACAGTCTAAATGTATACTTTGTGGTGACTGTGTGCGTATGTGTAAAGAAATTCAAAATGTTGGTGCAATAGATTTTGTAAATCGTGGTTCGCATATGCGAGTATCTACACCTTTTGATGAACCTCTTGCAAAGGGCGTTTGTGTGTCTTGTGGACAATGTGCAGTTATTTGTCCAACGGGAGCTTTGACTATAAAATCTGATAAGGAAAAGCTTTGGAAAGCTATTGATGATGAGAATAAAAAGGTAATCGTTCAAATTGCACCAGCTGTAAGAGTTGGTATAGGTAAAGCACTTGGTCTTGCATCAGGTCAAAACTATATGGGTCAAATCGTTGCCGCACTTCGAAAAATGGGAGTTGATGAAATTTATGATACTTCAACAGGAGCTGATTTTACAGTTATTGAAGAAGCAAAAGAGTTAATCGAAAGAATAGAAAACAATAAGGTTATGCCAATGTTTACATCTTGTTGCCCTTCTTGGATAAACTATTTAGAGAAAAACCACCCAGAGTTTTTACCTAATGTTTCAACTTGTAGATCGCCAATTCAAATGCTGGGTTCTGTTATAAAAGAACATAATAAAGGGTCTGAAAAGAAAGTTGTATCTGTTGCTATTGCTCCTTGTACTGCAAAGAAGTTTGAATGTCAAAGAGATGAGTTTAAAATAAATGGTGAGGATACAGTGGATATTGTCATAACAACAGTAGAACTTATTGAAATGATAAGAGAAGCTTGTATAGAGTTTGATAAAATAGCTCCTGAAGGGGTTGACCAATTGTTTGGAAACAACTCGGGTGCAGGTGTTATCTTTGGTGTAACAGGTGGTGTTACAGAAGCTGTTGCAAGAACGATTGTTGAAGATAAATCTAAAAAAGAATTTGACAAAATAAGCTTTAGTGGTGTTAGAGGACTTGAAGGCATAAAAGAGGCTGAACTTGTTTATAAAGATAAAACTCTAAAAATTGCAATTGTAAGTGGTCTAAAAAATGCTGAAATTATACTTGAGCAAATAAAATCAGGCGAAAAACACTATGATTTTATGGAAGTTATGACTTGTCCTTCTGGTTGTATAGGTGGAGCAGGTCAACCTCTTGTTAAGAGTTCATCAAGACATAAAAAAGTAGAAGGACTTTTTGAGTCTGATAGAATGAACCCTGTTAAGCATTCTGGTGCAAACCATGTAACAAAAGAATTATACGCAACTACTTTAAAAGACAAGGAACATGAGCTTTTACATGTAAGTTATATTAAGTAAAAAGTAAATCAAAAGACTATAAAGTGGAATCTATAAATGGCTTTATAGTCTTTTTTTGCAAGGATTTAAAAAAATATTGACATTTAGAAATGAATGATATATAATATGTAGTATGCGACATATAGTGTGCTACATATAAAAAGGAGGTACTATTATTAAAGATGAAATAGGATATTTATTAAAAGTGATACATTGCAAAGTAAAAGCTTATATCGACAATGACTTGAAAAAATGGAATGTTACATCTTCACAAGTAGGTGTACTTTGGTTTTTGAGAAAAAAAGGTGGAAGTGCGAATCAAAAGGAAATAGAAAAACATTTGAACGTTGCTCATTCTACAACTATTGGTATGGTATCAAGACTTGAAAAAAAGGGGTTTGTTACGGTTTCACAAGATGAAAATGATAGGCGATATAGAGTGGTTACTCTAACGGATAAGGCATATGAACTTCACTTAGAAATTAAGAAAAATGTAGATGAATGTGAACGAAAATTGTTAAGTGGGTTAAGTCCTAATGAAGTGATAGAGTTAAAAAGACTTTTAAATATAGTTCATGACACTATAAGTGATAATAAAAATTTGGATTAATATGTAGTTCGCTACATAAGGAGGTATAAATGGTAAGAACATTAGCGAAAAGTTTAAGAGAACATAAAAAAACTACATTGTTGACTGTACTGTTCTCGTTTTTTGAAGTAGTATTTGAAATTTTCATTCCAATACAAATGTCAAGGTTGATTGACTTTGGTATTGATGAGAATAATTTCACGATTGTACTAAAATGTGCAACGATTATTTTAACATTTGCATTATGTCAGCTTGTATCTGGTTTTGTTGCAGCTAAACTTGCAGCAAAGGCATCATCAGGTTTTTCAGCCAATTTAAGAGAAGATATGTTTGAAAATATTCAAAAATTTTCTTTTTCTAATATAGATAAGTTTTCAACATCTTCTATTGTCACAAGACTTACAACAGATGTTTTGAACATACAAAATGCATATCAAATGTTGATTAGACTTGCAATAAGAAGTCCGATTATGTTAGTTTTTGCAGTGATTGCATCATTTAGAATAGATAAAGAGATTGCAACGGTATTTTTGTTTGTAATACCTCTTTTAGCAATTTGTTTATTTTTTGTATTTAAGATGTGTCACCCTGTTTTTAAAAAGGTTTTCAAACAATACGACCACTTAAATAACGTTGTTCAAGAAAATGTAAGAGGCGTAAGAGTTGTAAAAACTTTTTGTAAAGAAGATTTTGAAACAAAAAAGTTTGAAGGAATATCAAAAACATTGTATGACAACTTTGTTAAAGCAGAAAGAATTGTTGTTCTAAATATGCCTATTATGCAGTTTTTTATGTATACAACAATGATAATTATTTCTTGGCTTGGTGCAAGAGCCATAGTTGCAAGTGGAAACGATGCAGCGATTGGTCTTACAACAGGTAACTTGACAGCACTTATGACTTATTCTATGCAAATTTTGGGAAGTCTTATGATGTTTTCTATGGTTTGTATAATGTTAGTAATTTCAAGAGCTAGTGCTGAACGTATTAGCGAAATTTTAGTAGAAGAAAGCGATATAGTAAATGGTGAAAATCCTGTGATGTCTGTTAAAAACGGTGAAATTTCATTTGAAAACGTAAGTTTTAAATATTCGAAAGAGGCAAGTAAAAAAGTTATTGATAACGCAAACTTTATTATAAATTCAGGAGAAACTATTGGGATAATAGGTAGCACAGGTTCTTCAAAAACTTCACTTGTTCAACTTATACCACGTCTTTTTGATGTAATTGAAGGGAGTATAAAAGTTGGTGGTGTTGACGTTAGAAATTATGATATAGATGTTCTAAGAAATGAAGTTGCCTTTGTTTTACAGAAAAATGAGCTGTTTTCAGGAACAATAACTGAAAACTTGCAATGGGGCAAGGAAGATGCAACTCTTGATGAGATAAAAGAAGCTTGTGATTTAGCTTGTGCTAGTGAGTTTATAGAGGCAATGCCTAAAAAGTATGAAACTTATATAGAACAAGGAGGCTCAAATGTTTCAGGAGGACAAAAGCAACGTTTATGTATAGCAAGGGCGTTACTTAAAAAGCCTAAAATCTTGATTTTAGATGACTCTACAAGTGCAGTTGATACAAAAACTGACGCAAAAATTAGAAAAGCTTTTTCACAATACATTGGAGATACGACTAAAATTATTATAGCTCAAAGAATTTCATCAATAGAAGATGCAGATAAAATAATTGTTATGAATGATGGTAAGATAGACGCAATAGGAAATCATGATGAATTAATGGAAGGGAATGAAATATATAGAGATGTATATTTATCACAACAAAAAGGAGGCAAGATAAATGAATAAGAAAACAGTTAAAAGACTTTTTGGATATATCGGAACGTATAAAGCTTCACTTATTCTTATCCTCATTTGTATACTTGTAAGCTCTATGGCAACAGCCATATCAGCAGTGTTTATTCAAGTTTTAATTGATGATTATATAATGCCTATTCTTGCTATGAGTAGCCCTGTTTTTAATGAACTGCTTAAAGCCCTTTGTATTTTGGGGAGTATATATATTGTGGGTGTTATAGCATCGTGGCTATACAACTTTTTACTTGTAACCGTCGCACAGAGAACACTTAAAAAAATAAGAGATGAAATGTTTTCTAAAATGCAATATTTTCCAGTTGGGTATTTTGATTCTAATACTCATGGTGATATAATGAGTCATTATACTAACGATACGGATACACTTAGACAATTTATAGCACAATCACTTGGACAAATAACGGCTTCTTGTGTAACAGTTGTTACCTTATTTGTTAGTATGTTGTATCAAAGTGTGTATTTAACTATTATAGCTGTTATAGGTATAATAGCTATAAACTTTTTTGTTAAAACATTAAGTAAAAAAATAGGTAAATATTTTTTTAAGCAACAGCAAACTCTAGGAGCTTTAAATGGTTATGTTGAAGAAATGATAAATGGACAAAAAGTTGTAAAGGTTTTTTGCCATGAAAATGCAAGTATAGAAGAATTTAAAGAGAAAAATGCAGAATGGTACGATGCTGCTGTAAATGCAAATGGTAATGCAAATACTTTGATGCCGGTTATGAATGGGTTTGGGTATATACAGTATGTTGTTATAGCCGTTGTCGGTTCATATATGGCGATTAAAGGTTCTACAAACCTTACAATAGTAGGAACGAATATAGTTACAGTCGGTATGATTGCATCTTTTCTTATGATTTCTAGAAACTTTACTATGACAATAGGTCAAGTTGCAAACCAGTTTAATGCCATTGTAACAGCTATGGCAGGAGCAACTAGAATCTTTGAATTACTTGATATTCAGCCTGAAGTTGATGAAGGTTTTGTTACCTTAACTAATGTTAAAAACGAAAATGGTAACCTAGTAGAAAGTGAAAACCAAGGTGATGATTTTGGTTGGAAGTATCCACATGGTGATGGTAAAGTAGAGTATAGAAAACTTGAAGGTGATATAGTTTTAGATAGCGTTGACTTTGCCTATAGTGAAGATAAACAAATTTTGTATGATGTTTCTGTGTATGCTAAACCAGGGCAAAAAATAGCTTTTGTTGGTGCAACAGGTGCAGGTAAGACGACTATCACTAACCTTATAAACAGATTTTATGATATAGCTGATGGTAAAATAAGATACGATGGCATAAATATAAATAAAATCAAAAAGTATGATTTAAGAAAGTCTATTGGTGTTGTTTTACAAGATGTAAACTTATTTACGGGTACAGTTATGGAAAATATACGTTATGGTAATGATTTAGCTACTGATGAAGATTGTATAGATGCAGCTAAACTTGCTAATGCAGATGACTTTATAAGAATGTTACCAAAGGGCTATGATACACTTTTGGAAAACAATGGTGGTGGACTTTCTCAAGGTCAAAGACAACTTATTTCCATAGCAAGAGCAGCTGTTTCAAACCCTCCGGTTATGATACTGGATGAGGCAACATCTTCAATAGATACAAGAAGTGAAAAACTTGTTCAAGAAGGTATGGATAGGCTAATGGAAGGGCGTACAGTTTTTGTAATTGCTCATAGATTGTCTACGATAATGAACTCTGATGTTATTATGGTTTTAGACCAAGGTAGAATAATCGAACGTGGTAACCATGATGAGTTAATTGAAAAAGGCGGAGTATATTACAGCTTACACACTGGTGCTTTAGAAATAGATTAATCGAATAGGGCTTTATTGTTAAATATAAAAATTCGTTTTTTAGGAAGGCACTGACAAAAATAAAAGATAATTTTTAATAATAATTTTAAGGATAACTTAAGCTTTAAGTAGTAAAATGTACACATAGCTGAAGTAAACAAGTATCCCTGAAGTAAAAACTTGTTGCTAAATTTTTCATATATTTTCTGAAAAAATGGTGCATTTATATGTACCGTTTTTTTAATTAGGAAAAAAATGTAAAAAAAATTTAAAAAATGTAGATTTTTTAAAAGAGATATGGTATAATTAGGTATAGGGAAATATTGATGTATGTTACTTGTGGTATAGTATTTTTTAGGGAGTGATTGAAATGAACAGATTTGAAAAAATTTCTACGGAACTTAAAAAGTTTAATACTTTTGATGATGGTAAAGGTTATATCGACAGTTTGAAACTTTACAAAGAAGAGTTAACGATTTTAGCTGAAACTGTTGGAGTTAGAGTGAAATGCAGAGATACGAAAAACCAAATAGTTACAAAGGTAGTTTATACAGCACTAAAATTACCTACAATTGTAGGTGCAAGTAGCGTCAAAAATTCAATATAATTTTATATTACAAAACAAATATAATACAAATGCGAAAAAAACAAAAATAAAAAATAAAAAATAAAATAAGTAAAACTAGAAGTATATTAATTATATGTGAGGTAATTTATGAAGTATGTGTTTGTTGATGGATATGGGAATAGCGAAAATTTGTGGGATAGCACTATATGCGACATGGAAAAAATTAACAATAATGAAGTTTACTATATTAAATTCGATAGTATTTGTGATGTGAAAAACTATACGTATACGGATATTTATAATAGATTTAAGTTGAAGTGTATAGAGCTGAATGATACTATTAAAATTCATGGAGTAGGAATAGGGGCTTTGTTTGCCATAAACTTTGCCGTTGAATTTCCACAAATAGTAGAAAGTATTTTTTTAGTTACTCCAATGCTGAACGTATCTGCTTTAAGTAGAAAAGTTAATCGGTATTTAGAAGTGACAAAGCCAGGCATAATTTATAAGATGAAAGGACAAAATAAGAAAGAAGTTATTTCTTTGAGTAAATCATTAGATTTTGTTGATTTTGATAATGTGCTTATTAAAGTTAAATGTCCAACTTATATAGTATGTGGTGCAGAGGATAAAATTTATAAAAAATATGCTATTAGGCTAAGGGATTTTATAGCTGATGCTGAGGCAAATTTTATTGATAATTTTAGTCATAAATACACCGATGAAGTCCCGACAATTTTAAGAAATTTAGTTTTAGAGTTTCATGGAATGTATAGTAATATTTAAATCGAAAGCGATATAATAATTGTTTTATACAATTTGTTATATCGCTTTTAATAAGAGGATTTTAATTAATAGGGATTTTTACCGTTGGTATATGGAAAGTATCTAATCTTTATGTTATAATAAACTAGACAAGTAATGTTTTACATTTTTAGTAAGTCAATCAAAGGAAATTATGGCATAGTAAAACAAGCCAGTAACGGAAGTGACCAGAAGTTATAAAAAGGATGATATTATGAATAGAATACAAGATATTATTAAAACATTGTATATTCCACTTTGTAGTAGAATATATATTTCAAAACGCTTTTCTGATTATTTTTATGATGAGTTAGCGTTAAACTGGAAATATACGTTAGAAGATGAAAGAATTTTAAATCGCTCAATGGATAAATCTTCAGAATATGCACATATTGTAAGTGTTACAAGGACAGCACACATAGATACATTTGTGAGGAATTTCACAAGGAGAAATCAAAAATGTAATGTTGTGTCTATTGGTTGTGGATTTAATAACTTAAACTCACGAATAAATAATTCTGATTTGGCTACTTTTTATGAAGTTGATGTTCCATATGTAATTGACAAAAGAAAAGATTTCCTTAAAATCGGTGGACTTGATGTGGAAGTTAAAAGCGAAATTTTTAATCTAGATTGGACAGAAAACATAGATAAAAGTTTACCTACGATGTTTGTTGCTGACGGTGTTTTTATGTATTATGACAAGCAGAATATTGTAAAGTTTATAAATGAGATTGGTGATAAATTTTCAGATGTGGAAATTGTTTTTGATACAATTAATGAAAAATCTAAAGATTATGTAAATAAGTATTTTGATAGGTTAGGTAGAAAAGGTGCAAAGATATACTTTTATGTTAATGATGTAGATAAGTTTGTTTCAGAACTTAAAAGTGTTAGGCTTATAAACAATTTAGCTTTCTTTGATGAAACCAAGAAGATTTTAAGTAATCGTGTTACTATACAAACTAAGCTGAACATGTATAGATGTGACAAAAATGAAAGATGTAGAGTTATACATTTAAAAATTAAATAGATAAATTAAAAATAAATATTAAAAAAAGTATTGACTTTAACGCTAGGGAATACCTTATAATATTTTTGGAGGTTAGTATGGAATATTATATAAAAACACTTTCGAAAATTTCAGGTGTAAGTACAAGAACACTTCGCTATTATGATGAGATTGGGTTGTTGTCGCCACTTAAAGTGAATTCATCAAAGTATAGAATATATGGAGAAGAAGAACTTAAAAAACTACAAGTTATTTTGTTTTATAAGCGTTTAGGTTTTAGTTTAGATGAAATAAAATCAATTGTAAATAAAGAAGATTTTAATGTTCTAAATTCTCTTGAAAATCATCTTAATTCTTTAATGATAAAAAGACAAGAATTAGATGTTTTGATTGATTCAGTTAAAAAGACTATATTAAGTGAAAAAGGAGAAGTCAATATGAGTAATTACGAAAAGTTTGAAGCTTTTAAAGCTTCAAAGTTAAATGAAAATGAAGAAAAATATGGTAAAGAGATAAGAGAAAAATACGGAAATGAAAACGTTGAAAAAGCAAATGCTAAATTTCAAGGTTTAACAGAAGAAGATTTTAAAAGAGCTACAATGTATGAAGAAGATATGGTAAAACACATGAAAATTGCTATGAGTAAGGGTGATTTTAAATGTGATGAAGCTATGAAAGCTTGTGAGTGTCATAAAAATTGGCTTAATATTTATTGGCCTGATGGCTTGTACAGTAAAGAAGCACATAAAAACCTTGTTTATATGTATACAATAGATGAAAGATTTAAAAAGTATTATGAGAAATTCGAAAATGGTTTTGCAGATTTCTTATACAGGGCTATTGAAATATATTGTAGTTAAATTACTGTTTGGGGTTGACTTACTTTGCATTCTCTATTAGAATAATAAGTTCAGTAGAAGCATAGTAAGAGGAGAAGTAATATGACAAAAGAGATAAAGAGATTGCTAGTTTTTGTATTGGGGATACTTGGGACAGCATTAGGAAATGCCCTTATTTTTAACGCAAATCTTGGAAATACAGCATGGGGAGTCGTGGCTGTTAACATCAATCGATATAACAGCAACATAAGTGAAGGCTTTGCCCTTGGTATCCTTAGTTGCGTTGTTTTTATTTTATGTAGGTTTGTTGAAAAAGAATTTAATCTTATAAAAGATATAGTTGGACTTATGATGTCACTTATCTTTGGTAGTTTAATATCGCTTTTTTCAAATTTAACACAATTTTTAGTTTTTGATACCTTCCTATTACAATTTTTTGTTCTAATACTTGGGATAGTTATTTTAGCGTTTTCCATTGTAGTTTATTTAAAGGCTGATATTTTCAAACTACCCTTTGATGATTCAGTAGTTGTTTTTGCAAAAAATCTTTTTAAAAATAATATAGCCTATGGCTCATATTTCTGTGTATTTTTAGCATTTATTATTACAATGGTTTTTGTAACACTAACAGGTAATTTGTATGGGTTCAATTTTATTACAGTAATAATTTGCATTATTTTTGGCCCTATTCTAGACATTTTTTTTAAAAAGTCTAAGTGGATTGATGTGATAATCGGAAATAGTTAAAAAAGTATAATAGATAACCTTTAAAAACTTAGAAAAATCTCAAGTCGAGAAATTATCTAAGTTTTTAGTTTTACATAGATACTAACTCTTATGTTTCTATATAATGCAATTTTATTTTTTGCAATATCACCTTATCGGTTTTACTTATTGTTGTTTATACTTATGTATAAAGTATACGGAATTCTAGATAAGATTTAATAAGGTGAAAAATAATTTGTATTTTTTTAGATAATGTGATATAATAGATAATGTTTGAACTTTAATTAGTTTGAAGTTTGGCAGTGATGTCAATACATAATGGGAATTTTGAAAATATGTAACATTAATTATGGAGAAGATTTAATGGTAAAAAATAAAAATAAAGATAAAGACTATGAAGAAAATGGTTTTGGAAAAGAAGAATTAGCGTACTTTTTAATAATTGTGTTTGCTATTGTAATGATTTTCTCGATCTTTGCTTTTGCTGCCTTTTATGGATATTCTAGGTTTAAAAGTGTTGAAGCTAGTACGCCTTCAAATCCTTTTGGAAACGAGGAGCAAATTAATGCAGAAAAAGAGGAAGAAGAAGCTGCAGAAGAAGCTAAGGAAGAAGTTCAAGAAATTACATCATTCTTGATATTTGGTACAGATAGAGCAGCACATCTTGCCGATACAATTATGGTAGGTACCTTTAATGCAAGTACATGTGCTATAGAAATAATGAGTATTCCAAGAGATACATTCACTTACTTTGATGACAGGGAAAAAGCACAACTTTTAACGGCAGGTTGGGGAAGTTATGATATACCTACAAAGACAAAAATGAACTCAGTGTATTCCTTTGGTCACTCATTAGGCAAAGAGTTTATGCGTGACCATATAGAGTCCTTTTTACAAGAGGATATTGACTATGTTGTAACTTTAGATACATATGGTTTTGTGGATATTGTAGATGCCATTGGTGGTATTGATTATGATGTACCTTGTAGAATGTATAAAACAGATCCTACACAGGATTTGTATATAGATTTGTATCCCGGTATGCAACATTTAGATGGTGATGGAGCAGAAGGTGTAGTTCGTTTTAGAGATTATCCTGAGGGGGATTTACAAAGAGTTGAAGTGCAACAAGACTTTTTTAAAGAAGTTATGCGACAACTTTTAACAAAAGATGCATTACTTAATGACCCAATTGCACTATTTGAAGTGTTTTTAGAATATGTAGATACAGATTTTGGTATAACAGATGCAATGAAATATGTACAATATATTGATGACATATCTATGGATAATGTGAATTTTTTCACTATGCCAATTGCGTCACAAGATCCTACTTATGTATATCCAGATTATGAAGAACTTGAAGTGATAACTGATAGAATGTTCCATGGTGAAGTAGAAACAACAGTTAAAATGTCAGCAAAAGAAGCTACGATACAAATATTAAATGGTAGTAATGTGGACGGTCTTGCAAGTAAAACTCAGGAAGTTTTAATAGATGATGGCTATAATGTTAAAAACATTGGTGATTATCGTGGTGAGATAGAAGAAAAAACTGTTATAAAGGTACGAAAAGGCTTTGATGCGACAGAACTTTTAGAATATTTTGATGATGCAGTTATTCGTGAGGATAATAAAATAGCTGATTATCTTGATATAATAATTGTTCTTGGTATAGAAGAAGATGGAGAAATTATTCAAGAAAAATTGGAATAATTAGTAATTTTTATGTTTTATATAGGGAAAAAATCCAGTAATTTTTACCAAAAATAATAAATTTTATTAAAATAAAGATTTTTTGATTGACATCTTCGCAATTTTATGTTAACTTAGATATGTAATATTTTTATGGAGGAATCAGAATGTATAATGGAACAGTAAAATGGTTTAATTCTGAAAAAGGCTATGGTTTTATTACTACTGAAGAGGGAAAAGATGTATTCGTACATTATTCTTCAATTAGTGGTGATGGATTCAAGACTTTAGAAGAAGGCCAAAATGTAAACTTTGAAATCGAAGATGGTGCTAAAGGCCCACAAGCGTCTGACGTAGTTCGCGTGTAATTTATTGAAGTGAATTTTTAAAACATTTATGTTTTTAAATAAAATCAATATGTATTAGATGAAAAAGTTCTTAAAACTCACATTTATGTGAGTTTTTTGTTTGTTTTGTATGTTTTTTTAAAACAATCTATTGTAAAAGTATATTGTTTTTGATATTATTAATTTAGACGAATTTACTATGTAAAACGTCTGTAAATAAAGAAAGAGGTAAATGATGTTTAGTAAAGATAAAATAAGAAATGTAGCTATAATAGCACATGTTGACCATGGTAAAACAACCATAGTTGATGAGCTACTTAAACAAAGTGGTACATTTCGTAGCAATCAAGTTGTTGCAGAACGTGTTATGGATAGCAACGATCTTGAGAAAGAACGTGGTATAACTATACTTGCAAAAAATACGGCTGTGTATTTTGAAGATTATAAAATAAATATAATCGACACACCAGGTCATGCTGATTTTAGTGGTGAAGTTGAACGTATTTTTAAAATGGTTGATGGTGTTGTTTTAGTTGTTGATGCATTTGAAGGAGTTATGCCTCAAACAAAATTTGTTTTAAAATCTGCACTATCTAATCATTTACCTATAATTGTTTGTATAAACAAGATTGATAGAACAGAAGCTAGAATTGATGATGTTATAGACGAAGTTATTGACTTATTTATTGAACTTGACGCTGATAGTAGTCAGCTTGACTGTCCTTTTGTTTATGCTAGTGCAAAAAATGGTTATGCTGTGGATGAAGTGGAAGACACACCAACAGACATAGTGCCTTTGTTTACATCAATAATTAAAAATGTGCCTGAACCTATTGGAGATGAAGAAAAGCCTTTTAAAATGCTTGTATCAAGTATTGATTACGATGAATATGTAGGACGTGTGGCAATAGGTCGTGTAAGTCAAGGAACTTTAAAAGTCAACGACAATATAACAGTTACAAGTTTTAATGATGAAAGTGTAAACTACAATATTAGAGCTACAAAGCTCTATACTTTTGAGGGATTAGATAAAAAAGAAGTTAAGGAAGTATCTGTTGGTAACATAATTGCTATATCAGGGATTGCTGATATAAACATAGGTGAAACTATAAGTCTTGTAGGAGATAGTACACCGATAGAAGCTTCTAAAATATCTCCACCAACTATTTCTATGAGTTTTTCAGTAAACGATAGCCCTTTTGCTGGGCAAGAAGGAAAGTTTGTAACATCAAGACACATTCGAGATAGACTTTTTAAAGAACTCAAAACAGATGTATCTTTAAAGGTTGAAGAAATAGAAAATAGTGACGCTTATAAAGTATCAGGTAATGGGGAACTTCATTTATCTGTACTTATTGAAACTATGCGTAGAGAAGGTTACGAATTTCAAGTTTCAAGACCTGAAGTTATGTTTAAAGAAAAAGATGGAGTTAAGCTTGAGCCGATTGAAGAAGTTACCGTTGACGTACCTGCTGAATTTAGTGGTATTGTTATCGAAAAGTTAGGCTCAAGAAAAGGTGAACTTATGTCTATGAGTAACAATGAGAATAATCAAAGTAGATTAGTTTTCAATATTCCGTCAAGAGGTCTTATAGGATATAGAACAGAGTTTTTAACAGATACTAAAGGAAATGGTATAATAAACACTTTACATAGTGGTTACGAGCCATTTAAAGGCGAAATACCTACTAGAAGCCGTGGTTCACTTGTTGCTTTTGAAGACGGTGTTGCTACATCATACGGTATGTTTAATGCCCAAGATAGAGGTGATTTGTTTGTTGGAGTAGGTGTGAAAGTTTATAAGGGTATGTGTGTTGGTATAAACTCTAGAAGTGATGATATGGACATAAACCTTTGTAAGAAAAAACAACTTACCAATATGCGTGCATCAGGTTCTGATGATGCTTTAAAAGTTATAACGCCACTTAACTTTTCACTAGAACAAAGTATAGAATTTTTATCAGAAGATGAACTTTTAGAGGTAACACCAGAAAACCTTAGAATTAGAAAGAAAATCTTAGATTCAACTATGAGAAATAGAGCAAATAGAAATAAAAAATAGTTAAAGCAAAGCATTAGTTATAGGTGGATATTTTATATGGGAAAAAACAACACTATGTTATCACAGGGAATAATTTTAATTATAGCCAATATTATTGTGCGTTTTTTTGGTTTCATTTATAGGATACCTCTTGCTAATATGATGGGTGATGAGGGTAATGCTATATATGCCTCAAGTTATAATATTTATTATTTCTTTTTGATTATTTCATCAGCTTCTATGCCGGCTGTAATATCCAAGTTAGTTTCGGAAAGAGTAGCAAAAAAAAGATATGCTGATGCTCATAAAGTATATAGGGTTGCACTTACTATATCAACTTGTCTAGGATTTATCTTTGCAGTATTTTTGTTTGTACAAGCTGATTTTATAGAGGATATTTTGCGTACAGAGGGAACAAGTCTAAGTATAAGAGTTCTTGCCCCAACAGTTTTTATAGTATCCCTTTTAGCATCATTTCGTGGTTATTTTCAAGGACTTAAAAACACAGTTCCAACAGCTATTTCACAAGTTATTGAACAAGTTGTAAATGCAGTAGTCAGTTTGATAGGTGCGTATTTTTTGATAAAGTACAGTGCCGCTTATGGTGCAGCAGGAAGCACACTAGGAACTTTGTTTGGTGCTTGTGCTGGATTTATAACAGTTTATATTATATATCTTAGGAATAAAAAAAGTATTATAAAGAAAGTTAAATTAAGTAAGGCAAAAGAAAGTGGTCGTGATATTGTAAAAGCTATTTTCCTAACGGCACTACCGATTATTGTGGGAACGGCTATTTTTGCTTTAACAAATATACTTGATAATATAATGAGTATGGCGAGACTTGAGGCGAGTGGTGCTTTTACCTATAGCGAGTCTGTATCTTTATATGGACAACTTACAGGTAAGTTCCTTGTTTTAACAAACTTGCCAATATCAATAGCAACAGTTTTTTCTGCAAGTGTTATACCAAGCCTTGCTGAACTTAGAGTTCATAAAAGATATAGAGAAATAAACAGAAGTATAAATATAGCTATTAAAACAGTAATGATTATTGCAATACCTGCAGCAGTTGGGCTTACAGTATTAGCAAAGGAAATATATCTGTTTTTGTACCCAAATTATCCCGATGGATATATGATTATGTATGTTGGAGGCATTAGTATAATAATTATAGCTTTTAACCAAATCATAGTTAGTGTCTTGCAGGGGCTAAACCGACTGTATTTGCCACTTATAAGCACAATCGTGTGTGTTATTATCAAAACAGTGCTAAACTACCTTTTAATAGCTATTCCTAGTGTAAATATAATAGGTGCAGCTATAAGTACAATTGTTTCTTATTTTATATTTTTGATTTTAGACTTATATTTTCTAAAAAGAGTTGTTAAAACAAAGATAAGATATGATATTGTCTTTATAAAACCACTTATTGCTTCGACGGCAATGGGTATTTTGTGTTTTGTGTTAAATAAATTACTTTTTGCACTAACAAATAGTAATACTTTTTCTTTGCTTGTTACAATATCAGTTAGTGTAATCTTCTATTTTGGATTTTTGGTTTTTATTGGTAGTTTAAGTGAGAAAGCACTAAGAAAAGTACCAAAGGGATATATTTTAGTTAATATATGTAAAAAAATTAAAATATTATAAAAAAATAATAAAAAAAGTATAACTAGCTTTTTAAAGGCAATACTATTTGTAAAAGGAGGAACTGCCATGAAAAAAGCTAGTTTTTTTATTATTAGTATGTTTATTTTAGCTTTAGCTACTGTTATAACATATAGTATTGCCTATGAAAGTGTTGTAAAGAAAGATGATGATACAGACAGTGTACGAGAAGACTTACAAACAAATTTAGTACTTAGCAATGAAAATGTAAAGCCTATGGAGGAAGTTTCTAACTCTTTGATAACAGCTGAAAGCGTAGGAGAAAAAACGGACATTATTGAAGATGTTTATCAAGTAAAGTTAAATAAAGATGCAACACTTCATTTTAGAAAAAAATATAAAAACGGTACAGTAAAAGAATATTCAGTTGAAATACCAGAGTATTTAATTGGTGAAGATGAAGAAGTTGTTTCCAGTTATTTTGAGGATTTTGAAGTGGAAAGCTTTGATACAAATGATGTTTTTTTTATTCAGGAAGTTAATGCAGAGAGCTATTATTTACTTGGGGAAAAAGACGGATATATACAAGTTTTCTTTGTTGATGTTGATGAGAATGTATATGAAAAAGAAAGAATAAACACGCCTACATCCTCATTATCAGAAAAAGATAAGGAGCTAATTTCAAATGGAATACGTTGTGACGATGAAGAAAGTTTAATGATGACACTTGAAAATTATGACAGTTAAATTGTGAAATATATACAAGTTAACATTTACATTATGTATTTGTTATTATTTTAACAATAAAATGTTATGTAATATGTATAAATATATAGTAAACTTTGGAGTGACAATGTACAGTAAATATGTTATAATAATATTGTAGAAATAAGAACGAAACTTGTTTTTGCAACAGTATACATTTCCCCAAAATGTATAACTGTAACCTCATAAAAAAAATACCTTCTCTTTAAAAGAGCGACAACCCCCTTGTCGCTCTTTTACGTTGTTGCCATATAGTTATATGGCAATGTTTCTGTGTAAAAAAATAAAAAAAGTTTCAAAAATATGATTATTTTTGAAACTTTTTTATTATAATAACTCTATAAACTGCATAGCTATAATACTAGATAATTTAGCAGCACTTTCGGCAAAGTCCTCATAAGTCATTGATGCTGAGTCATCAGCCTTGTCAGAAA
Organism: Lachnospirales bacterium; assembly: GCA_047973385.1. Taxonomy (GTDB): domain Bacteria; phylum Bacillota; class Clostridia; order Lachnospirales; family CAMZNU01; genus JBKEBX01. The sequence continues at coordinate 53,450 of JBKEBX010000038.1, forward strand.
TTATTCTTAAAACTACACAAGGTATGTTGTTTAATTCGCAAGTTTTGGCAATAGCCGCCCCTTCCATTTCCACACATAGAGCATTTGTTAAGTTAAGGATTTCGTCCTTTGTATCTCGTGATGCTATGAATTGGTCGCCAGTTGCGATTATGCCATCATAATGATTATGTTCAGTTGTTACAAGAGTGAGGTTAGCTGCCTTTTTTAATATGCTAATTAGTTCACTATCAGCAACGGATTTGTTATCTTGAATTACTTTAACTCTACCTTCTAAAGTGTGATCGTCAAGTATCAAATCGTGTTGTACAAGTTCAGTTGAGATGACTAAATCTAAAATGTTTAGGTCATTAGATAAAGCTCCAGCTATACCAGAGTTTAAGATACAATCAACTTCAAAATTATTAATTAAAATTTGCGTTGAAACGGCAGCGTTGACTTTACCAATGCCACATACACAAATAATAACATTATTGCCATTTATGCTACCGAAATGAAAGTTGATATTACCAATTTTTTGAATATTGTCAAAAGATAATCTACTTATAAGTATATCAGCCTCTTTATCTAAGGCACATAAAATTCCTAGTGTTTTCATAATACACTTAACTCCTTCTAATACATAATATCTTCAATTAAATTTGCAAGTTCTCTTGCGTCTTTTTCTATTTCTTCTTTTTTTATTCCCTCAATCATAACACGTACTAAAGGCTCTGTACCACTTGGTCTTATAAGAACACGTCCACTGCCGTCAAATTTATTTTCAAGAACTTCAATAGCTTTTTGGATTTCTTTATACATAGCAAACTCATGTTTGATTTTACTGTTAACTTTTGCATTTACAAGTACTTGAGGCAATATTGTAATTTTACTTACAAGTTGCGAAACAGGTGTTTTAGTTGATTTTATAATAGCTGAAAGTTGTAGAGCTGTTAAGATACCGTCGCCTGTTGTGTTATAGTTAGATAAAATAATATGTCCTGATTGCTCACCACCTAAGTTGCAGTCGTTTTTAAGCATGTATTCTAAAACAGATCTATCACCAATATCAGTTGTAGCGATGTTTATATTTTCTTTATCGCCAAAAATTTTAAGTCCAAGATTTGACATAACGGTGGCAACAATTGTATTGTTTTTGAGTAATCCTTTATTTTTTAAGTCTAGACCTAAAACAGAAAGAATTTGGTCGCCGTCAATTGTTTCGCCTTTTTCGTCAACAGCTAAAACTCTATCTCCATCACCGTCAAAGGCAAAACCTATATCTACTTTTTCAGAACATGATTTTACAAATTTACTTAGTACGTTTATGTGCGTAGAGCCACTGTTTGCATTTATGTTAGTTCCGTCAGGTGTGTGGTTTATAGGTAAAACCTTTGCACCAAGGCTTTCTAAAATTTTTGGGGCAATATAGCTTGTAGCACCGTTGGCACTGTCTATTGCAATAGTTAAGCCCTCTAAATTATTATCTTTTATGGTACTGGCTAGAAAATCACTATAATCATCTTCAGAACTTTCAAGAACAAATTTACGTCCAATTTCAAGACCAACAACACGAGGTATTTCTTGAGTTATCTATATTGATTTGATTACCCTCACTATCTATTATCTGGACTGTGTTTTCAGGATAAATACTATTATCATTAATAGGTTTACCATAAACAACAATTAGGTTACTACCAAACATTTTTGCAAGTTTTATCTCGTTATTGAGAACAATAGAAGTTTCGATATCACGACTATTATTTTCCGTAGAAATAATATTTATATATTTATCAGAAATTGAAAGTAATTTGTTGTTATTAAAAAAATTACTATAAAAGATGTAATCTTTATCTTCACTATGCTCAAAAAGTGCAAAGATGTTATCGTTACCTTGTGTAGTTAAATCGTAATATACACTTAGGGTAGTAGGTATAAGTTTGTTCAAATCAAGTTGGTTTATAAACAAAGTACTGTTATCATGGGACACAGCACAAGTTATAGGAACAGTTGTACCATCTTTAAAATCTGATATTAGAAAAAGTTCACCTTTATCATTTAAAACTTTAACTTGATATTCTTCATTTATGTTCGTAATTATGCTAAGATAACCAGAATTATTTATAGAAATATATGAAACTTGACCTTCTATATCTGTAAGAGAATACATTAAGCCGTTACCGTCAAAAACGTGAACAACACTGTTATCAGATAAAAGTTCTGTAACAGCAACATAACCAAA
>JBKEBX010000045.1:0-6331 GCA_047973385.1 Lachnospirales bacterium
TGATAATTTAGCATTTGCAGGTATGAGTGAAGCTAGTTTGTATAATAATGATGTTTTAGTAGACATAAATGATAAATATTCAAAAGATAATTGGGATAAAAAGAGTTTCCAAGATAAATTGAAACTTTTTATTAGTGATTTTACATATAACAGTCCTAGTAAAATAATGTTTAATATTGAATCTGAAGATATAGATGGCACAAAGAATAAGAAGGAAAATTATTTCCATACACCATATTATTCTTTCTATGACGGACGTAAAGATTTACTTACAAATATGTATTACTCTGAAAAACCTTTAACTTCAATAACTATTACATTCCCAGAACGTGGAATATACACATTTGATGATGTAGAAGTTTTATGTCAACCTATGGATAATTATGAAGAAAATGTTACAGCATTAAAAGAGGATGTTTTAGAAAACGTTGATATCCATGCTAATGCTATAAATGCTACGAATTATGTTACAGGTGATATTAGTTTAGATGAGTCAAAAATACTTTTAATGTCTATACCATACTCTAAAGGTTGGACTGCATATGATAATGGACAAGAAGTTGAAATATTAAAAGCGAATGATGGATTTATGGCGATACCACTTGAGCCTGGTGAACATAGTATTGAACTGAAATACCACACACAAGGGATGTTTTTAGGATTTATTATATCTGTTTTTGGAGTTGTATGTTTAATTGTACTGATATTTTATAGAAGAAAACAAAGAAAACCTGAAAATAAGTTAGTTAAAACAAACAATAATTAGTATAGATATACAATTATTGTATATTTATGTATTTGTTATTCTGTATTTTAATTAGGCAGAGCTGAAAGCAGAATACCAAATACTCATGAGTAAAGTATTGGACAAAGTGTCTTTATAAATTATTTATGTCTGATTACCCACATACTTGTAATACTATTTTGGCTGTTTTTAAAGTGCGAAAATTGTATGGACATATTTTCTATCCTCAATGCAAACCGGCTAGAAGTTACACTAAAATAAAGTGTGTAATGTAGATATCAAGCTTTACAGCTTGTTCCACATTGATACGGTGGTATTTAGTCAAAAAAGTAACAAACAAATGACTAACGTATATTTTTTAAGGTATGCAGAACTTACTAGCAAAGGGCTAAATGATAGGATATTTGTTACCGATTATCTTTCGGATAAATCAATAGATGTAGTTTTTTCAAGTACTTATATAAGAACCATAGATACTGTAAAAGATTTTGCAGAGAGAAATGGGCTTTTGACAAACGCAGGAAATGGCGAGAATATGACATTTCCTTGGGTTTTGTCAAAAGCAGCCGTTGTTTTACTATGAAAATGGATTTTTCTATATTTTGCAAGTTCGCCATATTAAAGTTAACAAAAACTGTTGAAAAACCAGTAGTTATAATATATAATGCAAATAAGAGGTGGATTTATGAATTTAAATGAATTAGATTACTTGATAAAACTAGAAGAAGAAAAAAATATAACAAAGGCTGCAAAAAAATTGTACATAACGCCTTCAGCTTTAAATCAGCATTTGCATAAACTGGAGGAAGAAATTGGTACAGTTTTGTTTGTGCGTACAAATGAGGGCTGGATACCTACAGAAGCGGGTGAAGTGTATCTCGAAACAGCTAAAAGAATTTTGGTTATGAAATCAAATGCATATAACATGATATATGATATAGCTAGTCTTGAAAACAATTCACTTACAATAGGGTTGCCTCCAGAAAGAGGAACAAATATGTTTACAAGTGTATATCCTATTTTTCATAAGGAGTTTCCAAATGTAACAATAAATTTAATTGAAAAAAGTGTTTTAATGCAGCAAGATTTAATTTCAAAAGGAAGTATAGATTTAGGTTTTGTTACACTTATGAATTCACAGAAAACAAATGATAATTATGTGCATATAAAAGATGAAGAATTGTTTATTGTGTTACATAGTGAAAATCCAATATGCAAACTTGCCACTAAAAAAAGAGGATATCCATATCAAGTGCTAAGTTTAAATGATATAAAAAAAGAGGCTTTTGCGATTATGCATAAAGACTCAACTTTTAGACATTGTGTAGATGAACTTTTTTTAGCGGAGAATTTAGAACCAAATATTTTGTTTGAAACAGCAAGAACACGCACAATTATGAATATGGTTGCTGCGAATATATGCTGTGGTGTTGTTCCCTATGCAGCAGTTAGTCATGCAAAGGAAAATGTTAGATTTTTTTGTATGGAAAACAGACCCAAATGGGGAATATACGCAACATATAAAAAAGGAAATTATTTAAGAGCCCCATCAAAACGATTAATAGAACTTGCCACAGATTATTGGAATAATAAAAAATAAAGTGACAAGAGTATCGACTTTTGTAAAATTGAACTAATCTGTAACACAAACACTTTTAAGTCTACTTTGATAAATGGTTTTATTTGTAAACCAAAATATATAGGCATGTATAATTATTATCCAATAATCTTGCACCTAAAATTCCTATAAAACACTCTGATTTATTTCAATTCTGCAACGTTTCCGTATTTATTAAAGCTATTTCCCGATTTCTTTTTAACTTAAACCCTATCATTTTGTTTTGTAAATTCATTTACTAAATCGGTAACTATTTTCTTTTGTGTAATAGTTAATTCTCTGATATTGAGTAAATTGTTTTCAGAACCATTATTTTTTTTAGTAATTCCTAGCAATTCATCGGAAGAAACATCAAAGATTTGTGATAGGAGAATTAAAACTTCTAGAGATGGAAAACTAACATCGTTTTCGTAGCCACAAATAGTAGTTTTATTCACTCCAACAAGATCAGCAAGTCTTTTTTGTGTAAGATTTTTCTTTTTCCTGTAGTACTTAATTCTTAGCGAAATATCATATAATGTAGAATTTGATTTATTCTTATTTAATATAGTCATTTATGCAACCCCCTCCTTATGTAGATAATCAAAAGGCTGAATATACAGTAGATTTAACTAAAATTAGCAATGATTATTATATACCGATAAGAGAGATAGCTCAAACAGTAGAGGGGGAAGTGTCTTGGAATGCCAATATATATTCTGTGGAAATAGTAACTAATAATCAAACTATTACTATGAGAAAAAATTCCAACACTGTGTATTTAAAAAATAGTGATAGTGAGGAAGAAGTTGTTATAACTGTTAAGGATTGTCCTATAGTTGAAAATGGAACAACTTATGTAACACCTGAATTTGTTAGAGAAGTTTTTGATACATCCATATATAAGTATAAGGATGTTACTTTTGTGTATATGAGAACAAATGTAACTACTGAAAATTTATTAGATAGTGCAAGACTTTATGATTCGATATTAGACGATAATACTGAAGGTGATGTAATAGAGCCTGAATTAGAGGGAAATAGTGAACCAACAATAGAAACGGATAATAGCACAGAACAATAGATTTCATCTGATGCAACTATTGAAACTACGGTAGAGCTAGAAGAAGTAACAGAATAGTTTAAAATTAGGGATTTAATAAAATAAAATAAAAGGATAGTATACTTATGAAAAAAAATAGAGAGAATGGTATTATAAAAGTTTTTACTTTATGTTTGATAATTTTTACTTTAACATCATGTAAAAGTGATGGTGATGTAAGTAGTATATCTGATGATATTGAAGCATCTGAAGAGATTAGTGAAGTTGTGACTGATGATAGTGGGAAATCAGATGAAGACAAGACTGAAGAAAATACTGAAGAAAATACTAAAGATACAGAAAACACTGATAATGAAGATGATAAAAATGCAGAAATAAAGACCGAAGAAGAAACCGAAGAAGAAAATGCTGAAAATAATGGGGAAGAAGTAGAAAAAGAAACAAAAGGTGTTGCTACTTCAACTTTAGAACAAACAGAAGAAAAAGAACCGAATACAGCTCCGAAAGAAGAAGTTAAAGAAGAAGTTGTAGAAGAAGTTGTAGAAGAAGTTAAAGAAGAACCTGCTGAAGTAGTAGAAGAAGTGCAAGAAGAACCTGCTGAAGTAGTAGAAGAAGTTAAAGAAGAACCTGTTGAAGTTGTGGAAGAAGTGCAAGAAGTAGCAAACACAGGTAGCTTTTCTGAAAGTGATTTGGCTATTTCTGGAAGTGGTGGAAGTATACGACTTGGTGATTCTGATAACAAAATAGACAGTGTTTTTGGTACTAACTATACTAAGAGCGACGTTACAAGTTGTGTAAACGATGGAACTGATAGTGTTTATATTTTTTCTGGTATGGAAGTTATGACATATGAGCCAACACCTGGTCAAGGAAGTAAAACTATTTTTGAAGTAACAGTTTTTGGTAGTAGTTATAAAACTCCTAAAGGCATTGGCGTAGGCAGTAGTAAAGCTGATGTCATAAGTACATATGGTACAAATTATCAACAAGTAGGTAAGTGTATAGAGTATTCTGCAGGTGGACAAACTTTATCATTTCTTATAAGTGGTGGAACTGTTTCGAATATATCTTATTTAATGTTCTAAGGGAGGCTATTAATGAAAAATATAATTACAAAAATAGTTTCAAATATAACTAAAGTTGAAGTTGAAGATTTAGAACTTAATATGGATTTGTTTGAAGAAGATTTACTTGATTCTTTAGCTATTATTATGTTAGTTGGAGAGCTTTCAGATGAATTTGATGTTGAACTTGACGTAGGGTTTTTAGAACGTAGTCAAATGTCAACTATAAATAATATAAACGATACGATTATTGAGATGAAAGGTTAGCTATGAAGCTTTTTGGAGTTAGAACTTTTTTATATATTATAATAATGGGAATATTTTTGTTAGGCATTAACTATATTTTTGTGCCTAAATATTCGCCTATGGTTTCTAAAAACAATTTTGATGAAAAGTTAAAAGGTACATATCTTTTGAACAATTCACCAGAAAATAATGTAGTATATTTGGGAGCATCTGAACTAAATTCTAAATTTATACAGTCCCATCCATCGAACTTTTTTAGTGATGAAAATGATTTTTTAGTAAATACAGTTGGGCGAGGTTCTTGCCAATCTATAGTTTTTGCATCGCTTTTAGGTGCTGTAGAGGGATTTGACAACAAGAAAGTAGCTATAACTTTTTCACCACAAAGTTTTGTAGAAGGTGGAATTCCATCGGATATGTACTTTGCCAATTTTTCGCCACTTCATTATTTAGAAATACAAGACAACGAAAAGTTATCAAAGGAAACAAAGGATAAATTTTTAAATAGATTTAAAACTTTAGATGAACAATACACTAAGCAAACAGGGGATAAAAGTAGTTTTTATAACTCTAGAGTAATCACAAAAGCTTATTTGTCTGAAACGTTTAAAGATAAAGTGACAAAAGTCTTGATAAAGCCATATGTGGCTATGAATAAGGCTTTTTTGAAATTATCAGATAGAACCCACTCATACGTTGCAACAAAAAGTCTTGAGGTATATGGTGCAGATAGACCAAAAAATATAGATTATGAAGCAGAACAAGATAATATGATTGCTTATGGCATAGAAGCTTCATCAAACAATGAGTTTCAAATGGATAATGATTATTATAATGTATATATAGGACAAAGGCTAGAACGTCTTGAGGGACGTGATGCAAAAATTACTTATGATAACTCTGTTGAGTACGATGATGTTGAATTACTGTTAGAAGTATGTCAGGAACTAAATATAGAGCCACTTATATTTGTGCATCCATTTCATGCAAAATGGAGCGATTATGCAGGTATAGATATTGACACTAGATATGCCTATTATGATAAAATAGATAAGCTTTTAAGTTCCTACAATGCAAATTATGTAAATATGGCTAATATGGAGTATGTAGACTATTATATGTGCGATGTACTTCACTATGGCTGGTTAGGATGGTTAGACGTTGATAAAAGAATTAGTGAATTTTATTATGAAAATTGAAGAAAAAATAAAAGGAAATGATAACTTATTATTACTAACATATTTATGTATGTCTATGTTAATTATTGTTTCACTTTTATTTTTTCCTATTTCGGAAGTAAGCTTTGTTTATAATAATTTTTAAAGAATAAATTGGTTAACAAAGGAAACGCCCCCAAAATCTAGATTTTGGGGGCGTTTCCTTTGTGAGTTTTGGTGTGACGTATTGACTACTCCCACTCAACAGTGCCGGGAGCTTTGTTTGTTATGTCATAAACAACTCTGTTTATCCCTTGAACATTATTGATGATTTTTGTTGAAACATCTTCTAAAAATTCATAAGGGAGCTTGGAAAAAGTTGCAGTCATAAAGTCGATTGTGTTAACTGAACGTATGGCACAAACATATTCGTATGTTCTGTTATCTCCCATAACCCCA
>JBKEBX010000047.1:0-2036 GCA_047973385.1 Lachnospirales bacterium
GGAGGTATAAAAAATGAAAATGCCAAGTAGAGATATAGTCAATAGCTTAAGAGAAAACTATCCTAAAGGCACAAGAGTTAAACTTGTTGAGATGGATGATATTCAAGTAGGTTGCTTAGGTGAGCAGTAAAAGGTCATTTTACGACCAACCCACCACCTATCGGGAGTAAAGGAACTGTTATAGGTTCAGTAGTTTTGCCAAGGAAAAACCCAAAAGCAACGCTTTTGTTCGCATTTCTTTGCGATACTAGTGGATGATATAGGTAGCATAATGGTTTCTTGGGACAATGGCTCAAGTTTAAATATAGTTTATGGTGAGGATAAGTGTAAAAATATATGATAATAATACACACATTTTCTTCCTAAGGTTTGTGTAGTATAAAAGTAGAAATTGGGCTTTGGCTCTTTTTCTCCTAATATGAATAAGACCTACAGGGTCTATTTTTTATGTCAAAAAGGTGGTGAAAATGAGAAAGTTAAAAAAATATAAACAAACAAAGTTTAAAAGTAAAGGCTCATATTATGATAAAGATAAGGCAGATCTTGCAGTGGATTTCATAGAACTACTTAGATATACAAAAGATATCTGATCTGGTAAACCATTTGAATTTATTGATTGGCAAGAGCAGATTGTTCGTGATATTTTTGAGACTATAAAACCTAATGGTTATAGACAGTTTAATACTGCGTATATAGAAAGTCCAGTAAACCTGGAAAGTTATTGTGAAGTTGCGTCTAACAATGCTATTGAAAGTACTAAGTATTTATTGAAAGTACTAAGTATTTAATGAAACTTTACGATATTAGAAAGGCAATAGAACAAGTAGTGCTGAAAAGAAGTTCAGACAAATGCGACCAAAGTGAAGCATTTGGTGTTTGCTTGGCGAACATACTGAGCATTTTTGTTGGTGCGGTAGTAAGTTTGATGTTTATGAAACTTTAAGTAAGGGGGATTTTTGTGTTGTTTTAGAACGCCTTGGATATTTTAAGTAACTTTCGAGAAAAAAAGTATAAATACTATGGATTATAAAGGAGAAGTGCTACTAACTATAATGGCTAGTTTAGCCCAACAAGAAAGTGAATCACTGAGCAAAAATGTTAAAATGGGGTTGCAGTTTCGTTACCAAAATGGTGAGGTACAAGTAAACCATAATCGTTTTATGGGGTACACCAAAGATGATGAAGAACATTGCATCGGTGATTGCTTAGGAAGATGATGGATCTATGGAAAGCATCAATGCCAAACTGGAAGAATTGCAAAAGGAACTGCTGAAACGAGCCAATGCCAAAAAGGATTATAATGACCTTGCTGATGAAATAGACCATTTGCGAGAAATAAAGCAGAATGCTATGGCAGAGAATGCGAAAGGAGAAGGCTTGAAGCAGCGAATTGCCGAAATGCAGGAGTTCCTTGCCGACCAGACGGAGCAGATAGAAGAATATGATGAATCCCTTGTGAGGCGGATGATTGAAAAGATAACGGTTTATGAGGAGAAATTCATGGTAGAGTTCAAGTCGGTTACAAGCGTGGAGGTGAAAAGATAAAAGAATAGGCAACAGAAGTTAGCACCTTGCATAAATGTAGGGTGTTTTCTTAATTTGCATATACATCTTTTGATATTTAGCCAAAATCAAGGCTACTATTGCATTAATTCTTATAAAAGGGCAGACTACCCCTTGGTTGTCTTGTCAGTTTGTGAAAATTAGATAAAGTTGCTAACATAAAAAATCTTGCGGTGTTTTTAGCAAGTCCTCGCACTCTAGTATATTTGAAATTAAAAATATTTTTTATAACAGCATAATTGTGTTCAATTTTACAACTTTTTGATGAAATTGCTTGTTGAATAATTTTTTCTTTTTCAATTTCTTCAACACTTAATTTCTTAATACTTGTTCTTCTCTTCATTATGTTTTTCTTGCATTTTTTAATTTTTTCACTATGATTTTCAACACCTAAATAGCCACTATCACCATAAAATTTAGTTTCTTCACCATGTAAACAATATTCTACAGCGTGTAAGTCATGAACATTTACA
>JBKEBX010000075.1:0-3109 GCA_047973385.1 Lachnospirales bacterium
ACAATAGTGCATATCCCTAGCGTAAACTCTGCCGAATCATCAAAAGAAAAATACGAGGAGGTAAATCATATTATTGATGTTCTAGGTGAGTTGGAATATCAAGACGAGGCAACAGGCGTTTTGCATATTAAAAGTCATAAGACAGGAAAAATACTGAAAGTTGCCGACTTAGTAAATGATAACCCAAAATCGAGAGACAAGATTAGTGCTTACTTGCGTGAAGTAGATTCGCCGGATGATATTGATATTATAATCGCACTCGGAATGGCAAAAGAAGGCTTTGATTGGCCTTATTGCCAACACGCCTTGACAATAGGGTACAGAGGTTCGCTTACTGAAATTATTCAGATTATTGGTCGAGCCACACGTGATAGTAGTAATAAAACCCACGCCCAATTTACTAATCTGATTTCTCAACCCGATGCAGAGGGTGACGATGTAAAAGTATCGGTAAATAATATGCTTAAAGCCATAACTGCTTCATTACTCATGGAGCAAGTCTTAGCTCCTAATTTCAAATTCAAACCAATGAAAGATGATGATGAGGAAGAAGGAGAAAATGTAAGCGGTGATAAAGATGAAACAATAAAAATTAGAGGTTTCAAATTGCCGACATCGAAAAGGGCAAAGGATATAATCGAAACCGACCTAAACGACTTGAAAGCAAAAATTCTTCAAGACCCGCAAATGCTAAAAGCTATGCCCGGAAATATCGAACCGGAGGTAATTAATACAGTATTGATTCCAAAAATCATCAGAGAGGTATATCCCGATCTAGATACTGAAGATGTTGAAGCGGTACGCCAACACGTGGTTGTGGATTCTGTGATTAAAAACAGTACCATCGAAGAACAGGGAGATAAGAAGTTTATCCGAATGGCAGGTAGTTTCGTAAATATTGATGATGTTCATATCGATTTGATAGACAAAATAAACCCTTTCCAAAAAGCATTTGAAATTTTATCTAAGTCGGTAACAACACAGGTATTGAAGCTGATTGACGAACACATACAATCTACTAAAATCGAAATGACAGAGGAAGAAGCCATATTGCTATGGCCTAAGATAAAGGAATGGGTGGCAAAGAGCAACGGTGAGCAACCGAATATTCAAGCATTCGACCACAAGGAAAAAAGAATGGCAGAAGCCTTAGTATTTTTGAGAGAATTGAAACGTCAAAAAGCTTTAGGAAATGGCTAAAAACAAACTCACACTCGACGATATATTTAATGACGATGATTTCGGGCTTTTAGATTCTAAAACCAAAGCATCAACCATAAAAACAGATGAAGAAAGACTTATTGATTCATTTGAGGAGATTAATGTATTCGTAGATAAGAATAGCAGAGAACCGGCTCGAACAAGTATGTCGGAATATGGCTTATTGGCAAAACTCAAACACTTCAGAGAGAATGAAGTTCAAAAGAAAATTCTAAAACCTCATGACAGGCATAATCTTCTTGGTCATGTAGAGCTTGATGAGTTGACCATTGATGATATACTTGGAGATGATGATAGTTTTGGTTTGTTAGATTCGGATAAAGATTTAGAGATTTTTAAATTCAGACACACTCCTAAGCCGGAAGATAGAGCTGAGACTGATTTTGTAGCACAAAGGAAACCGATGAAAGAAAAAGAGTTTGAGAAGTATGAGAAAATGTTTTTGCAAGTCCATAAGGAGATTAAAGAAGGTAAGAGAAAGATAAAACCATTCAGAAACATTGAAAAAAATCTCCATGTTGGAAACTATTATATTATGAATGGAGTCATGCTGTATTTAGAGTCTGCGAATTTAATAAAAGACGAAATAGAGCATGCTACAAGCAAGAGAGTTAGAGTGGAAGGAAGAACAAGGACAATTTTTGAAAACGGCACATATAACAATATGCTGTATGGCTCGCTTGGTAGAGGACTTCAAACCGATGGGAAAATGATAACCAACACATCGGATAATATTCAAAACGAACTGTTCGTTAATTCCGGATTGTTGGATAAGGGAGATGAGTTGTTAGGGTGGATTTACGTACTAAAAACAAAATCTAAGCAAAAAGAATTAGCTTCGATTAAAGACTTGTATAAAATTGGTTTTGCAAGTACATCGGTTGATGATAGAATTAAAAATGCTCAAAACGAAGCGACATATTTATTTGCAGATGTGCAGAAAGTAGCGACCTACAAGGTATATAACAGAAATGCAGACAAGCTAGAAAATTTACTTCATAGGTTCTTTGCTAAAGCCTGTCTCGATATTGATTTGTATAACGATAAAGGACAGCGATTAAATCCTAGAGAATGGTTTGTAGTTCCCTTTGATGTTATAGAAGAAGCAATTCAATTGATACTAGACGAAAGCATTGTGAATTATGAGTATGACGTGGATGCGCAGGTTATAAAATTAAAATCAAGCAAATGACAAGCCCATCACTACAAAACAACCTATACAATAAAGTCTCAGAGTTATTGCACATAGCCCGAACACAAGTAGTACGCACAATAACACAAACCTATTTTGAGATAGGGAGATTGATTGTGGAGGATGAACAAGGAGGTTTGGAGAGAGCTAAGTTCAGAAGACATTAATAATTTTCTTCCCCCAATAGTTTAGACAACAATTTTCTAAACCTAATTTATTTTTCTTTATTTAGGTTTCATATACAACTCTCATAATCTACTAACAGGTTCAGTCAAGGGCGGCTGAGGACGAAGACTCCAGAAATTTAAGAAAATCAAGAACTTTACACTAAATCGTGATAGTTTTAGAATTAGACTTGCTAAATTAATTGACATATCTGAATTAGAAGATATAAAACTAAAGATTCGATAAATTGGCATTAAGTTGCTTAGTGTCTTGTTATTTAAAGTTACTCTAACAAAATATTCAATACCTCCCCCTAGAAGGAATAACATGCCGAACTCCACCTCTAGGATTATCCATATCCCCTTTGTATCTCGGTATCACATGGCAGTGGAAGTGAAAAACCGTTTGTCCTGATGCTTCACCACAATTCATGCCGATGTTAAATCCGTCTGGATTGTGGTTTTGTTTTATTATCTCCTTTGCGTTGTCGATGGCTTTGGGAAGATGTATTTTTTCTTCATCGGTCAGCTC
>JBKEBX010000068.1:0-30808 GCA_047973385.1 Lachnospirales bacterium
GGATGCTATATGTGAAGTTTATGTTTGAAATGTGAAGAAAACATGAAAGTTTTTGTAATTTCTTGACTTGAGTATATTTTAATGGTAATATATATGTAGGAGTTATATATAGTATATATAATATAAGTTATATACTATATGTGTTAAAAATATAAAAAAAAAGGAGAATTATAAAATTATGAAAAAGCTAAATTCTAAAAAAGGTTTTACACTTGTTGAGTTAATCGTTGTTATAGCGATTATCATTATCTTAGCAGCACTTGCAGTGCCACGTGTAACAAAGTATGTAAACGATGCTAGAGAAGCAAGACGTGCTCAAGACTTTGCAACTATGTATACTGCTGTAACAGCAGGATATACTGATTGGAAAACTATAGAGGGTAATGAGCTTGCTGATGGAAAAACTGAAATCGAAACAGTGATAACAACAGGCGAAGGAGACGACGCCACAGAGGAACCTGCTGAAGCTGACACTTTAGATGGCATGATAGCAGAGGTTATACCAGCTGATACCGTGATAAACGGTGCAACAGATAAAGAAAACGAATATAAAGTTACTTTTACTGCAGATGGTAACGGTTCTCTTGCTTCTGTAGAAATCGTAAGTAACGGATACCATACAATAGACGGTGGCGAGGTTGATCCTGGTCTACCAACAGCACCACCAGCACCACCAGCATCAAAATAATCACAATCATAATAAAAAGATATCAAAAGGTAAGGCATATGCTTTACCTTTTTTTATTGTTTATTGTTTTTAAGTTATTATGGTGTTATAATATAAAAAAAGAATGGGTAAACGTTGCAAAATTGAAACAATGGCACATCGCAAAAGAAAAATCTAATTTTCATAATTTTGACAAACACAGAAAATGGAGACAATATGCTGTTTCTACAATTTTTGTCAAAAGCAGTCGTTGTTTTGTTTTGAAGCCAAACCTTTTCGTTAAGTTTATTGTAATTTTATTTGAAAATTACTTGATATTCTAATATAAAAAGACAAAGGTATAAAGGAGTGATATTATAATGAAGAAAAAAAATAAAAATCCAAGAAAAGAAAAGGGTTTTGTTTTAATCTCCCTTGTGCTTGTTATGGGTATCATAGCTATTTTGTATATGATACAAATACCAAGAACAACGGGTTATGTTGATGTTGCAAAAGATGAGGCTGCGATTCCGGCAGACTTTGGGACGATGTATCTTACTGTTACAAGTGCCTATACGGATTTTCAGTTAAGTGGTGGTGTTTTAGAGGGGAATGGAACTTATGTTTTAGGTGATGAGAGCAACGAAATCTCCAAGAGCATAACAGAAAATCTTTTGTTACCAGGTGATATGAAAGTCCTTGTAAACCCTAATGAAAGTGATACCACACAATATGGTGTTGTGATAACATCTGATGAAAGTGGAAGCTTAAAAGATATTGTTATAAGAAGTGGTGGGCAAAGTTCTGTAAACGGAGATAGCCCAAAGTAAAGTGAATGTGCTAAAAATGAAATTTTTGTGAACTTCCTTTAAAAACGTTGACTTTTTGGCGATAAAATATTATTATAAAAGATATAAGTATAAAAATAAAGAAAAATATTGCTATGTTTTGCAATAATATAAAAGATAGAAGACATAGGGGGAGTTTTATGGATAATATAAAAGGTATCGTTAAAAAGAAAAAAAGCAAAAGAGGGTTCACTATGGTTGAAATCATTATAGTTATAGCTGTTTTGTTGATACTTGCAGCACTTATTGTGCCAAGAGTTACAAAGTATGTAGATGACGCAAAGAGCCTTAAATATGATGGTGATGTTCAAGCTACATATGAAGCAGTAAACAAGGCGACTATGAAGATGATAGCAGAAGAACATGATCCTTTTTACAACGGTAGCCAAGGTTATGGTCCTACAAATGTGGCGCTCCCGGAACATTCAAAAAAACTTTTACCATATTTATCTGAAGTAATAGAATGCGAAGTGATTACGGGTAATTCTGACGCAAAGGACAATGGGATTAAAATAGGTGATGATGTATTGATTGTTGACCAATTATGGAAAACTGATAAGAATACGGACGGAATAGAAAGATACGCTATTGCCGTAGTACCGAACAAAAAAGGGCAGTTTAACCATATAGCTATAATTAGAACTGATGAAGATGCTACTGTGAATAAACGTAAGACTTCTATAGATGGAGGAGAATTTTTTATAGATTATAACTCCAATGGTATTCCAAATGGTGGAGGAGCAGATAGTAATGGAAATTATTTTTCAGGAAAATATATTTTACCAGATTAAAAAAATAGAAACGTTGAAAAATTAAAATGATAGTAAATTGAAGGGCTGAAAAAGCATAGAAAAAAATTATACTACACAAATCACATAACAGGCATTGTCTCACTATTTTTGTTTACGTTTCCACTACTATAATTTTTTTTCTTTCGGACTATATCAGCATCTTCTAGTAAATATCTAGTCACATTATTTAGTATCTTGCATATTATAAGGTAGATACAAAAATAATGGAGGTTAGTTTATGAATTATTTAAACGACAAATGTAACAACGGAATTGGAAGTGGTAGCAACAATAATATAATGACATTATTATTGTTTATGTTATTATTTGACGGCTTTGACGGTGAAGATAACAATATTATGTTATTGTTCTTGTTATTGTTCTTACTTTAGAATATACTTGAAATTTAATATTAGGGGGCAGATAATCTGCCTCTTTTTTATTGCAAATGTGTGTTAAAAATGAAACTTTTGTGAAAGTATTACAAGGTAGGTTGTAAAGGTGAAAAACATATGATATTATAGTAATAAATATAAGTTAATCATAAGGTTGCATTTTCCAACAATGCAATATCTAAAATTTAGAATAATGGAATATTGCAAAAAAGAAAATGGATTTTTCTATGTTTTGTAATAAGCCAATTATACTTTTTAAATTTTTTTAAAAGGAGAATATTATGGATAAAATAAAAAGAAAAGGTTTTACACTTGTTGAACTGATTGTTGTAATCGTTATAATGGGTATTATGTCAGCCTTTGCTGTTCCTGCACTTGCCAACTATGTAAGTGAAACTAAGGGGATTGCAAACCAAGATGAGTTTGATATGGTTTATAAGGGCGTACTTTCAGGGCTTACAGACTATGATGATGATTTAGGAGAGATTATACCTGATGATAAATTTATAGAAAATGGCACTGTTGTTGTTGATACATCTAAGAATTTAGCACAGTTAGGTGATTTGTCTGTGGCAACAGCAGATAAAATAATCTCAGCATACATAACAGAAAACGTTACTGATTTTGTGGAGCTTGGCACAGGTACTGATGCAGATTATAAAGTAACAATTACCTATGCAAATAAAAATGTATCTAATATATTGATAGAAAACAATACTTATAAGGCTGAAAACGGTGGAACAGTTGTGAAAAAATAATAAATTTTAGTAAGTTATGTAAAAAAATGGTACAGATATATTTAAAATGTTAACAAATATTGAAACTTTTGTGAAGTATTCTAAGAACTGTTGTATAAATGGTACGGTTGTGCTATTATAAAACTAAGAAAATGTTATATAAAAAAAGTAAAAGCAAAAATAAAATAAAAACAGAAAATCGGTCACAGATAAGGAGAGTTATATATGGATGATAAAAAGCACATAAATAAGAAAAAAGGTTTTACATTAGTTGAGTTAATTGTTGTTATTGCGATTATAATTATTTTGGCTGCACTTGCTGTACCTCGTGTGACAAAATATGTAGATGATGCGAGAGAGGCTAGACGTGCAGCTGACTTTGCTTCCGTATATACTGCTGTAAATGCAGGAATAGCTGATTGGCAAAAAATAGAAGGAAATGTACTCGAAGATGAGGCTATTCCTCTTAATGGCACAGGGGCCGTTGATACAAAATCACTTAGTTACTATGTGAAGGATGTTATGCCAACGGGCTGTATACTTTCAAGCGCTTCTGTTGCTGATAATAATAATTATTGGGACGTTACAATTGAGGCTGAAGATGGGGATGTAAAAACTATTACAATCAAAAATCAGGGTTATACATCAGTAAATGGGGTCAAACCTACTAAATAGTTGAAT
Organism: Lachnospirales bacterium; assembly: GCA_047973385.1. Classification (GTDB taxonomy): domain Bacteria; phylum Bacillota; class Clostridia; order Lachnospirales; family CAMZNU01; genus JBKEBX01. The sequence continues at coordinate 4,098 of JBKEBX010000068.1, forward strand.
TATATATTAAAAAGTAAGGGGCTGTAAAGAAATGACTTTTTTCTGCGTCAGTTATGAAAAATAAAACTTTTTGTGTATTCTGTATATACGGTAAAGCTTGATTTTTCGTACTTCCTTGAAAATTTTCCATTTCTTTAAATACAAAAAGGGACTGTAAAAAATTCACTTCTCGAATTTCTTTACAGTCCCTTTTCTTTCATTTTAAAATAAAAGAAATAAAATGCATAAATATCATAAAAAAAACATATAAAGTTGTTGTTTTATAGTTGAAAATGTGATATTATTTAGGAAAGACTATTTTTATAATGTATTATGGGGATTTTGAATTATTTATGTACATTTGTTTCAAAATGTGATAAAATATATACATTACATATAAATAGCAATTTATAAGCATAATAATATAAAAAAAGAAAAGGTGGGATCACCATGAGTCTGAAAAAACAGAAAAAAACAAAAACAAAAACAAAAACAAAAAAAGGACGTAAAAAAACGTATTTGTCTTTTGATTTCTCAAACTTCGACATCAGAGTTGTTAAAGGGTATTACTACAACAGCAATTTAGTGGTTCAAAAAGCATTTGTTATAAAATTTGATGAAGAAATATATAATGACGGAAAAATCTTAGAATACGATGTGATTGTTGAGGGAGTGCAAGAAGCCATGAAAGAACATGGTATAAAGGAAAAAGAGGCTATTTTTACAATTAGCACAACGGAAGCTATATCTAAAACTTTTGAAGTGCCAAAACTTGATAAAGACGAAGATCAAGTTAATGCAATTGAGTTTGCTCTTGATGAAAACTTTAGCTTTGATATAACGGATTATGTTGTTGATTATCGTATAATTGGTGATTCAAAGACTACTTGTGACGTTTATGCTTGTATGGTTAAGAAACTTCTTGTAGAAGAAAAAGTTAGACTTTTTAAAGATTTGGGTTTAAAACTTAAATATGTTGACATAAACACAAATTCTATTAGTAAGTTACTTAGATATACAATTGAAAATAGTTCAAATATCCCAGGTTACAACATTAAAGATAAAGAACAACCTACAGTAGCTTTTATTGATTTAGGGTCTACTGTTTTGAGCATGAATGTTTATAGACTTGGCTATACAGAATTCCAAAGAAGTACAACTAATGATTTTATAGCTAGATTTAAAAATCTTACTTATGTGCCAGGAAGTGCAGAAGATGTTACATATAGGGATTATAACACTGATGAGGAGCTAGAATATTCTGTTGGTGCTTTGATTGATGAAGTTGAACGTGGTTTTAAATATTTTACATCTAAAAACCTTGGTAATAGTATAGATGATATATTTGTATACGGCTATGAATATGCTGTTAAAGGGCTAAATGAAGTAGTTGAAGATAGATTTAATGGTAAAGTTCATAGATTTAGTAAAATGAATGAAATTATTGATGTTCCTGATGATGTTGATCTTAGTATGTATGTCAACTGTTTAGGTTCTCTTATAAGAGTAGCGTAGGGAGGGGAGAAACATTGAGAAATATAAATGATATTAACTTTTTAGATTCGTATGACAGTGGTGTAGAAGCTCCTTGGAAAAAGTATATTGTTCCTATATGTGCAGGAGCGTTACTTTTACTTACTGGTGTATACTGGTTTTTCCAATCAGGAAGTGTAAAAGCTTTAGAGGAAGAATATGCTTTAAAATCAGGAAACCTTTCTATGCTTGAGTCTGAACTCTCTGTTAAACAACAAGAAGTTTTGGAGTTGCAACAAGCTGAAGTAGCAGAAACAGGTACTGAGGGTGATGTTATACAAGATGGATTTGTTGACTCCTTTGAAGTTGACTTTAAAAACGTAGCTGACGATATATTAAATGGATATTCCCCACTTGATGAAGAAATCCTTAGAATTATAGGTACATCTAGCCCTGAGGGAACTTTCTATTCTAGATATGAAGTTAGTGGAACAGGGTTTGTTATAGAGGGTTATGCTCAAAACACAACTTCAGTTGCTAACCTTTCATATAATTTACGTCAACATGAAAGTATAGAAGATATAGATATCCAATATTTAACTCTTGTAACAGGCTCGGATAGTAATGCAAGTTTAGCTTATGATTTGTATACTTTCCAACTTACAGGAAATTTAAGTGGAGGTGATGAAATAGATGGATAACATAAAAGCGTGGTATGCAGGTCTTTCAAAGCGAGAAGTTAATATTTTGTCTATTTTAGCCGTTGTGTTGCTTTTTGCTATTTTATTATTTTCAGTTATTTTACCTATTAGAGATAAAAAAGAGCAACTTCAAGCAGATATTACATCTCTTGATACTAACATAGCTATTACTCAAGAAAATATAAATACGGCAGATATAGCACTTGAAGGTGCCGAGCCTGAAGAAGTAGTTGAAGGTGAAACAGAAGTTGAGCCAGGCTATGAAAATATGTACGATTTAGAAGAATATTCAGGAAAATTTTTCTCGAATGTTGATGAAGATGAAATGATTATGTTACTTGATAGCTTCATACCAGTTGAGGCACAACTTAACGATTCATTATTTATGGGTAACTCCGAATTTAACACAAGTTCTGAAGTTATTACAGTTAACTATGATATAAACAGACTCAAAGATGAGAAATTTAGTTATGTAAATAGAAATAGAGTTTCTGTTGAATTTGCAGGAACATTTACGGTACTTGAGCAATTTGTAAAAAACATAAAAGATTATGAGTATCCTATATACATAAACGGACTAAATCTTTCGCCATATGACCCTATGAATCCAACACCGACTGTTGACTTAACAAGTGAAGACCCATATTCAGAAGTTGTTGTTGAATACTTAGATAATAGTTTTAGATATCACACAAAAAATGAAGAATACATAAAAGGAAGTTTACAACTTGAGTTTATTGAATTCCCAGTTTTATCTGTATATGATGATACAAATGTAGATGACAACCTTTTTGCATCAGGTTCAGGAACAACAGGTTCTGATAACCCTTTTATGCCATTTGACGGGTTTTTTAAACCTACAGTTATTGAGCCTGAAAGTGAAGTTGGTCAATATGACGAGAATGGCAATTATATTGTTGACGGTGAAGTAGTCGATCCAAATGACTATACACCAGACGGATATACACCGGATGGATATATTCCAGAGGTTGTAGACCCATATACATATAAGAGTTTATATGGATTTGAGTCAAATAGATTTTTCTTTGTAGGTAAACCTCAAAATGATGTAGATGGTAGTGTTCTAGCTTCAACAATTTCAAATGAAGGTAAATATAGTATATCTCTTGATTATACATTCTCAAAAGGATTTAAAGAGAATATAGCATACGCTGTTGCAGAAGACGGAGTAGTTACTATATCTGAAAAACCAGCAGGTTTATTACTTGATGTATATTCAAGTGGTAGTATTGCACATACTGTAGGTATAGTGGTAAGAGATAATGCAGGAGTTGAAACAGAAGTTGATATAATGATTGGTAAACCTGAATCAGGTTGGGTAGAAGTACCGATTGTTTTACCAGACACTGTAAATTATCCTTGTGAACTACAAAGAATTTATGTAAAAGATAATGGAGTTAAAGACCAAACAAGTGGAACGATTGGCTTTGACAACTTAAGATTAGTATTAAATAATAGTACGGAGGAATAGACGTTATGATAAAAAGATTTTTTGCTTTATTTATGGTTTGTACCTTTGTAGTGTCTACTGTAAATTTTGTATATGCAGACACAGAAAGCTCAGTAAGTGATGAGGAACTTGGTGAGTTATGGGGACAAATATATGGATATGCATATGGTCATGAAGATTTTGTAGATGATGATTATATAAATCCAACAAGACATATATTATCGTTTTCTACAAGTATGAATAAAAAGTTTGATTTTGACACAACAGATTCAAATGATGTTTCAACAGAGTTTAAAGAAAATTTTGATAGATATTTTCAGGTGTATTATGATAGCGGTTTTGACGGTAGAATCGTAGGCTTTGAAACAGGAGAAGAAAAGTATCCAAAAGACTCAACATCTGCTGAACTTGGTGAAAGTTGGGGACTTGCTCTTGGTAACTTTGACGGTAACGAAGATAGAGCAGACGGAAGTACAGCTATACATAATAGAAAAAGTGCTAAATTAAACAGCAGACTTACAGGTGAGTATGACCTTAGTGAAACTTACATGATTGGTGATACAAGTGATGCAAATGAAGATGCTTTTAAATCAGCATTTGAGAAAGCTTATTCAACAGGATATGACACTGGTGTAAAAGGCGAGCTTGTTGTTGAAGTTGAAGTTGATGATTCTTTTGCTGGAACATATGAAACTCTATTGCAATTTTCTTATGATATAGGTTATTCTGAAGGAGCTATGGCAGGAGAAGCTGTGTATGCTAATGGAAAGGTATATGACTTTGAGGGCGAACTAGCAAAATATAAATCACGAAATGATTTTATTAAGTTATATGATTTTGATAAATATGCAAATCTAGAATTTGATAATCAAGACTTTTTAGACCAATTTGATGCTGGATTTTATGCAGGTTACAACAACATATTTGTAAACTACTATACTGATTTCCAAAATAAAAACAAGAGCTACATTGAGATAGGGCCGTCAGGCATAAATTTTGCTATTAATGGTGAAGGACATACAAGTGTTGTACAGAATAATGTAACTGAAGAAGTATATACAACTATGAGAATTACAATCCCAGAGAATGCAGCCTATGGACATCAATATTTTGAAGTTTATGAAATTCCACAGGTGTTTATGTTAGAAGATAGATTTATACCACTTAGAACAGCTTTTTATGTAGACGGTTCAAGTGACTATAATGGTATACAAAAAGATTCTGCTAATATTTTAGAAGATTGGACTATATCATTTGATTTCACAGGTTCTTTTAGAGCTGGTATATACAAAAAAGAAGGTAGCAAGTGGGTTTATCAAAACACTGAATATGACGGAAGTAATTTGACTACAACTATTCCATATGGTGAGTTTACTGATGGTCAATACACAGTACTTATAGATTCGGAATTTAAAGAAATTAAAGATATAAACAACAACTGGGCTTCAGGGCCATTATATGTGTATTTACGTAGAGGATTACTTGACTATAATACATCTACAAATATGTATTATCCAAATAATTATATGACTCGTGGCGAATTTACAAATATGTTTAAATCTGTTGTTGAAAACAAAGTATATCCATCAACATCAAAAGGTGTACCTTTTACAGATGTCGCTGAAAACAGTAAATATTATGACGGCGTTAAGTATTGTTATAGTCAAGGATACATGGTAGGGGTAAGTGATACATTGTTTAATGTAAATGGCAACTTAACATATAACCAACTTGAAACTATAATTAGACGTGCTTATGGCGATAGTTACAATATTCAAGATTCACTTTTAAAGATGAATCAAGACTTTTATAAATCGAAAGGTGAAAGAGATAAGAATGGCTTTGTAACAAGAAGTGAAGTTGTTTTCATCTTATATGATGTATGGAACTAGAAACACTTGTTTTAGTAATGAATTTAATAATTATATTTTTTATATTTGTCATAGGGATTTCCATAGGTAGCTTTTTAAATGTGCTTATTTATAGAATACCTTTAAGTATAAGTGTGGCAAAGGGTCGCTCCTTTTGTCCTAAGTGCAAACATACATTATCGGCACTAGATTTAATACCAGTTTTCTCGTGGTTGTTTTTGGGCAGAAAGTGTAGATATTGTAGTGATAAGATTTCTGTGCAGTATCCACTGATTGAGCTTATAACAGGATTTTTGTTTGTTATTGCATACCTAGAGTTTGGTTATACAATAGACTTTTTAAGAATAGCAGTTTTGTTTTCGGTTCTTGTAGTTATATCGGTTATTGATATTTACGAACAAAATATATATGACATTACGGTTATCTTTGGTATAGTCTCAACTTTGATTTTACTTGTTATAAACTACTTCGCCTTTGAAGGTGAACTTTTAACTTATTTTATAAGTGCAGGAGTTTCCTTTGGTGTATATTTATTGATTTTTCTTATATCTTATAAAATATATGGTGAAGAAGTTTTTGGCAAAGGTGATGTGTTTTTGGCTATACTTATGGGACTAAATATCCCGGCTAATTTACTGTACTTTACAGTATGTTTCCCTTTCATTGTTGCTTTAGCTTGTGTAATTATTGGCAAGTTGTATGCTGTGATAAAAAAATCTGAGCTTGATAATATGGTTCCTTTTGGTCCTTTTATGGCTATATCTTGTGTAATTGTATCTTTATACGGCGACCATTTAATGAACATAGTATTTTAAATTATAATAAAAAATAAAAACCAAAATATTATTTTATAATATCTTGGTTTTTTTGTATATTTTGAAATAAAAAGGTAAAAATAATATAAATTTAAGGAGGTCAAATATGGACTTGATGAGTTATTTATATGTGTTTATTACTGGTGGTATAATATGCACAATTGGTCAAATTTTGCTTGATAAAACTAAGCTTGGTTCAGGTAGAATATTAGTAGGGTTTGTAGTTTTAGGTGTTTTTTTAAGTGGAGTTGGTATATATGAGCATATTGTTAATTTTGGTGGAAGTGGTGCAACTGTAACTCTTATAGGATTTGGGCATTTACTATCGGAAGGTGTAAAAAGTGAAGTTCGTGAAGTTGGTCTATATGGTAGTTTATACGGTGGTTTAAAGGCGGCAGCACCGGGGGTATCAGCTGTAATGTTGTTTAGTCTAATAGCAAGTTTAGTATTTGATAGTAAACCAAAACAGTAAACATCTTAGTAATTAATATTACTTTTAAAATATATAAAAATATGTTACAATATAATAAATATTATACTTTGATGTAAAACATATATTTTAGGAGGTTTGTATGAAAGTAGTTATAATTGGTGGTGTTGCAGGTGGTGCAAGTTGTGCAGCAAGACTTAGAAGATTAGATGAAAAAGCTGAAATTGTTATCTTTGAACGTGGCAATTATGTTTCTTTTGCCAATTGTGGATTGCCATATTATATAGGTGGAACCATAAATAATAAGCAAAAGCTTACTCTTGAAACTCCTGAAGGTTTTAAAAGCAAATTTAACATTGATGTAGTTACGGATAGTGAAGTTTTTGCAATTGATAGAAATAATAAAAAAGTTAAAGTAAAAAACTTAAGTAGTGGTGAAATATATGATGAAACTTATGATAAGCTTGTTATATCAACAGGTGCAAAAGCTATAATACCAAGTGTTGAGGGGATTGACAATAAAAGAATTTTTACTTTAAGAAGTATACCTGATACTTATAGAATATCTGACTATATAGAAGATGATAAGCCTAAAAAAGCTATTATCATTGGCGGAGGTTTTATAGGTGTTGAAATGGCTGAAAATCTTGTAGATAGAGGCATAGAAGTCACAATGGTTGAAATGTCGAACCAAATTCTTGCTCCACTTGACCTAGAACTTGCAATTGAAGTGGAAAACCACATGTACAATAAAGGGGTTAAGTTTTTGCTAAATCAGGGTGTAAGTGCGATAAAGGAAGATAAAAGGCTAAAGGTACAGACTACTAAATGTACAATAGCTACAGATTTAATTGTTCTAGCAATAGGGGTAACCCCTGAAAGTGAATTAGCCCTAAAATCTAGTATTGAAGTAAATGAGCAAGGTTATATAAAAACTTCTGACAATATGCTAACTAACGATGGTGATATTTATGCTTGTGGTGATGCAGTTGAGGTAAGTGAGTTTGTAACAAAACGTAAAAAAGCAATACCTTTAGCTGGTCCGGCTAATAAGCAAGGTAGAATTGTAGCTGATAACATAGCAGGAATTAATAGTACATTTAAAGGAACTCAAGGCACAAGCGTTGCAAAGGTTTTTGATTTAACAATTGCTACAACAGGTATAAATGAAAAAACTGCTAAAAAACTAGAGTTAAATTATGATAAAGCTTTAATTTTTGTTGGTTCACATGCGGGATATTATCCAGGTAGTAAACAAATGTGCTTAAAGCTAATATATGCTAAAGAAAATGGCAAAATATTAGGCGCACAAGGAGTTGGTGAAGATGGTGTTGAAAAACGTATTGATGTTATAGCTACAGCTTTAAGGCTTGGAGGAACTGTAACAGATTTAACGGAGCTTGAGTTGTCCTATGCACCACCATATTCATCGGCAAAAGACCCTGTGAATATGCTTGGTTTTGTAGCTGAGAACATGATGAATGGCAAAGTTAAAACATTTGACGTTCATGAAGTTGATGATTTGGTAAAAGAAAAAGCAGGTTATTTTATTGATGTTCGTTCAAAAGCTGAATGTGACAAGGGAAAAATTAATGGTTTTACAAACATTCCTGTTGAAGAAATTAGAAATAAAATTCATAGGGGAGAATTTGATGTAAATAAGAAAGTATATATATCTTGTCAAGTTGGAAAACGTGGTTATAATGTTTCACGTATTTTTATGCAATATGGTTTTGATACATATAATTTACCAGGCGGATATAGATTATATAGTTCTTATAAAAAATTTAAATAGTAAATAAAATTATTTATTACTCAAGGTGGTTGCTAAAAATCTTCCTTTAGGTATATTTACATAAGGACAATTTATAGCAACTGAATATGTTATTTAAAGGTGTTGGGATATCTTCCTATACACCTTTTTAGTGGTGCAAATTCAAAGAAACAACTTTTGTGTTATAAAAAAATAAAAACCACCATACAAAGCATTTGTACGCAATGTATGGTGGTTTAACATTAAATATTAAATTTGTACCTTTGTGATATTACTCAGCTATTGGGTAAACAGAAACTTGTTTCTTATCTCTACCTTTTCTTTCATATCTTACACGACCTTCAACAAGAGCGAAAAGTGTATCGTTACTACCTTTTCCTACATTGTTACCTGGATGTATTTTTGTACCTTTTTGTGTATAAAGGATATTACCAGCTCTAACTACTTGACCGTCTGCTCTTTTAGCACCTAATCTTTTAGACTTAGAGTCACGACCGTTTTTAGAAGAACCCGCAGCTTTTTTATGAGCGAAAAATTGTAAGTTTAATTTTAACATTGTTGCACCTCCTCGATATTTAGAGTTAAATCTTCTGAATAATTTTTTGCAGTATCTTGTAAACCAAGAACCATAGTATTTAGTAAAATGTCTAGTTCATCGTTTTTGATACCGTTAAATGTATCATGGGATTCAAAATGTATAATAGCATTTTTTTCATCGACATCAAGAGTATACTTAACGTCTAAAAATTTATCTATTGCATTTATTGTGTTTATAACTAACATAGAAACAGCAGCACAAACAAAACTTGAACCATGATTTTCAACTGTAAAAGAAAAAATTCTATTATGAGTCATATAAATATTAGCTGAAATGCTAGATTTTGAACTCATGATAATTATAGGCTGATTTTTTCAATTTTAACAGATGTGAAAGGTTGTCTGTGTCCATTTTTCTTATGGAAACCTTTTTTAGGCTTGTATTTATATACAATAACTTTGTCGGCTTTGCCGTCACCTATAATAGTAGCAGAAACAGAAGCACCTTCAACATATGGAGTACCAACTTTGATTTCACCATTGTTTACAGCGATAACTTTGTCAAATGTGAAAGAAGAACCAGCTTCAACACCTAACTTCTCAACTCTGATTTCGTCACCTTCTTGAACTTTAAACTGCTTACCACCAGTTTCGATAATTGCGTACATCTTGTACACCTCCTAATAAAAAACTCGCCAATTTTGGTGGATAATAAAGATTATCACTTATAACCTAATTGTGCGGCATAACAGATTTATTATAACATATTATTTTAAGTTTTGCAAGGGTTACATAAAATAAAAATATTTTTTTTACTTTTTTGAAAAATTTTTATATTTATGTCAAAAAAAAATATAATAATTGCTTGTATGCGTTGACATATGAGGTAAAATTTTATATAATAATTGTAAGATTTAAGTATGTACGATTGGTTTTAGAATGATATAATAAAATAAAAAATGCTTAAAGGAGAGTTGTAATGAGAAAAACGAAGTTAAGTAATATGAGTATTAATAAAGCAATTAAAAGTGCCTTTGCCGTTGTTATTGGTTTAATGTTAGTTATTACAAGTGTGTCTTTGTTTTCTAGTCTTTATTCTACTAGGACAATGAGAGTGTTGAACAATTCAACAATTAATTTTTATGATGGGTTACTTCATGCAGAAACAAGTTTTTTAGAATTGCGAATAAATGCAAGAGACTTAGTTTATAGTGAAAGTGTTGATCAATATTCAACATATAATGAAGCCATTAAAAATTCAAATGAATCAATTGATTATATAGAAAATTTAATTGCTGCTTTAGATGGCCCTTATGTTGTTGTAAATGAAAATGTTAAAGGTGCATCTAAAACTGCATTAAATCAAATTAAAGATTCATTAGAAGATGTATATGTTCCTGAAACGAATAACATATATAATGCAGTTAAAAGCGGTGATAGAGAAGAAGCCATACGTATAAATGATGAAGAATTAGTTGTAGCAGGTGAGGAGATAGCTGTAATATATCAACAACTTACAGATACTTTAAACTCAGTAACTGGAGAGATAGTTGATAATTCTATTTCAAAATTACATTTAACGCTTATTATTTCTATTATTATATCGCTTCTAGCAGTGATAATTACTTTTGTTTTAATTGGAAACCTTACACAGTCTATTGTATATCCGATTAAAGACATTGCAGAGAAGGCTAGAAAAGTATCCTATGGTGAATTTGATATTTCTGATGATAGTAAGCTTACAAATGAGATTGGACAGCTTACAAATTCTATGAATTTAGTTTCCAAAACTGTTAATAATTTTATTGATGAAATGACAAATGTCACAGACAGACATACAAATGGCGATTTCTCAGCTAAAATGAATGAGAATAGCTATTCAGGTGAATTTAAGAAACTTGGTTTAACAGTAAATGACCTTTTATCTACAAATCAAGATGAGTTTAAAGGTATTATTGACTGTTTAGATGATTATTGTGCTGGTGAGTTTAATGGAGAAGTACCAGTTTTAAAAGGTGATAAACTTGCAATAAGTGAATCTATCACAACTCTTGGAACTAGCCTTAAAGCTATTACTTTGGAACTTAGAACAATTATAGGTCACCTTAGTGAAGGTAAGTTTGACATTACAGTTGATATTAAAAACTCTCGTGGTGAATGGAAGAAAATTTCCGATGGTTTTGAGGAACTTATAGACGCTGTTGAAAAGCCTATTACAGAAATAAATCATGCGTTACAAGCAATGAGTGTTGGTGATTTATCTGTTAAGGTTGAAGGTGATTTTAAAGGAAGTTATGCAGAAATTAAAAATAATGCAAATTCTACAATAGAGGGTATATCTGAATATATTTCTATTATAAGATATGTATTACTTGAAATGGCTAACCAAAACTTTGATGTTGAAATTGATAAAGAGTTTGTAGGTGACTTTAAAGAAGTTAAAGAATCATTAGTTCATATATCTACAAAATTAAACAGAGTAATAAATGAAATAAAAGATTCATCAGGGCAAGTTCAAATTTGTTCTAGCCAAATTTCTCAAATTTCTACAACAGTATCAGAAGGAGCATTTAGACAATCTGATTCCCTTGAAATAGTAGTAAGAGAAGTTTCGCAAATGCTTGAAAATTCTAAAAATGCAGTTGAGAAGTCTGAAGAAGTTAAGGATATTTCATATAATGCAAAAATCAACTTAGAACATTCTAACAGAGAAATGCAAGAAACTCTTAAGGCTATGGAAGAAATTAGTAAAGCTTCAGAAAATATCTCAAAGATAATTAAAGTTATTGATGATATAGCACTTCAAACTAACTTACTTGCTATAAATGCAGCAGTTGAAGCAGCTCATGCAGGACAACATGGTAAAGGTTTTGCTGTTGTTGCCGATGAAGTTGGAAATCTTGCACTTCGTTCTCAAAACGCAGCTAAAGAAACTACTGAACTTATACAAAATTCTGTGCTTAAAACTGTTGAAGGTAGCAAGTGTGCTCATGAAACAGCAAGAGTGTTAACAGAAGTTACTAGAAAAGTAGAAAAAGTTTCTGATTTAGTTGATGAAATTCACGTTGTATTTAATGAGCAAGAAGAAGGTATAAGTAATATTAATACTTCAATTGAAGAAATTTCAAATATTGCATCTACAAATACAGCTACATCAGAAGAGGGAGCAACTGCAGCAATGGAGTTATCTCAACAATCTGACTTATTACTTGAAATGGCTAGTAAATTTAAGCTTAAAAGAAGTTAAAAATCTATAAAACAAAAATAATCTGTAAAGAAATGACCTTTTTCTGTGTTAGTTACGAAAAGTTTCCATTTCTTTAAACCCAAAAGGGACTGTGAAAAATTCGTTTCTCGAATTTCTTTACAGTCCCTTTTTCTTTATTTTCTAATGGAATGGAAAGGTTACAAAATTTAAACAATGGTACATCACAAAAGAAAAACGTCAACTCCTCCATATATACCGTTTTGGTTGTCTTAGATTTGTTACACAAATCTTGGCATAATTGCATTTTGCAATAAAGCTTAATGAGTCGCTTATTGAACATCAAGTTTAAGTTCTTTTACAATAATATTCTCTAGGGAGGCATTAAATGATATATCAGACGTATAGTTAAATTTAAAGTGGTTTTTGTAATCACCCATTTTACGTTGTTTACGGCTTATATGTCTTGTTGCCAGTAAGGATAAAATATTATTCTCTGTAAAAATCATACCGTTATGTTTTATACAAATACAACCTTTACCAAGAGCAAGACTTGCTAGACCTATATCATTTGTTATGACTAAATCACCCTTAGCACTGTGATTTATTAAGTTAATATCCGTTTGTTCCTTTGAACTATCAGATATAATTGTAGGTAGGTCATATTTTTCAAGATTATGGTTTATATTAGAAAACAACAATACATCAATAGAATATTTATTTGCGATTTTCTTTGTTTCGTTTATTACAGGACATGAATCAGCATCAATTAAAATTCTCAAATGGTAACTCCTTTGTTAATTTACTCTTTCTATGTATAGTATACCATATGTTAATAGTAACTACTATTGATTTTTCAAAAAAATTATTGTATACTTATTAAGTGAACGTAATTTCGAGAGAGGGTATTTTATGATATTTAAAGTAGAGTCAGAATATAAACCAACAGGTGACCAGCCAGAAGCGATTGAGTCCCTTGCTAACAATTTTATAGAGGGTAAAAAGTTTCAAACATTACTTGGAGTTACGGGTTCAGGGAAAACTTTTACTATGGCAAATATAATTGAAAAGATACAGAAACCAACACTTATAATGGCTCATAACAAAACCCTTGCAGCACAGCTGTATAACGAATTTAAAGAGTTTTTCCCTAATAATGCAGTTGAGTATTTTGTGTCATATTATGACTATTATCAACCTGAGGCTTATGTGCCATCAAGTGATACTTATATAGAAAAGGATAGTTCCATAAATGAAGAAATAGATAAACTTCGACACTCAGCAACATCATCGTTGTTTGAAAGAGATGATGTTATTATAGTAGCATCGGTTTCGTGTATATATGGTCTTGGTGACCCGATAGATTATAAAAACATGTGCGTATCAGTACGTCCAGGAATGATTATTGAGCGTGATGAAGTTTTGAGAAAGCTTGTAGCTATGCAATATAATAGAAATGATATTGACTTTACAAGAAGTACATTTAGGGTTCGAGGTGATGTAGTTGAAATTTTTCCATCAGATTCTGACGCTAATATTTATAGAATAGAATTTTTCGGTGATGAAATAGATAGGATAACTGAAGTTGTTGCACTTACAGGAGAAATTATAGGAGAGTTATCTCATGCTCTAGTTTTTCCGGCAAGTCACTTTGTTACACCGAAAGATAAAATTATGAAAGCTACTAAAAATATAGAAGCTGAAATGGAAGAAGTATATAAAAAGTTTAAATCAGAGGATAAGTTACTTGAAGCACAAAGAATTATGCAACGTACAAATTATGATGTTGAAATGCTTAGGGAAATTGGTTTTTGTTCAGGTATAGAAAATTATTCAAGACATTTATCTTTTAGAGAGCCAGGAAGTACACCTTTTACACTTTTTGACTATTTTCCTGATGACTTCCTTTTGATTGTTGATGAAAGCCACGTTACTGTGCCACAAATTGGAGCTATGTATAAGGGGGATTTTTCAAGAAAAGATACTTTGGTAAGTCATGGATTTAGACTACCATCGGCTAAAGATAATAGACCACTTAAGTTTGAAGAATTTGAAAGTAAAATAAACCAGATGTTGTTTGTTTCGGCAACACCTAGTCATTATGAAGCAGATCACAGCGAGTATGTAGCTGAGCAAATTATACGACCTACGGGTCTTGTAGACCCTGAAATTGAAATACGTCCTGTTAAGTCGCAGATAGATGATTTGGTAGGTGAGATAAACAAAACAATTGCAAGTGAGTTTAAAGTTCTAGTTACAACACTTACAAAAAGAATGGCTGAAGACCTAACGGAGTATTTAAAAGATGTAGGAATTAGAGTGAAGTATTTACACTCTGATATAGATACTCTTGAAAGACTTGAAATCATTCGTGATTTACGACTTGGTGTTTTTGATGTGCTTGTGGGAATTAATCTTTTAAGAGAAGGACTTGATATACCAGAAGTTGCACTTGTTGCTATTTTAGATGCTGATAAGGAAGGGTTTTTACGTTCTGAAACATCTCTTATACAAACTGTTGGACGTGCTGCTAGAAATTCTGAAGGTAGAGTTATCATGTATGCAGACAGAATAACAGGTTCAATGGAACGTGCAATAAATGAAACGGAGCGTCGTCGTAAAATACAATTAGAATATAATGAAAAAAAAGGTATTACACCTCAAACTATAATTAAAAAAGTGCATGATATTATCAAGATTACCAACAAAGATACAAGTAAAACAGGTAAGGGAATTGAAAAAGATTATGAAAGCATGAATAAAAAAGAGCTAAATAAAGAAATAATCAAACTAGAAAAAGAAATGAAAACTTGTGCTTTAGATTTACAGTTTGAACAAGCTGTTATACTTAGAGATAAAATAACAGAGCTTAAAAAACTGATGAATAATATGTAAATGGAGATTTTATGAATAAAGATGTAATAAAAATAAAAGGAGCAAGAGAAAACAACTTAAAAAATATTTCTCTTGAGATACCTAGAAATAAATTTGTTGTTCTTACGGGAGTGTCAGGTTCGGGAAAATCTAGTCTTGCTTTTGATACAATTTATGCAGAAGGACAACGACGATATGTGGAAAGTTTGTCAAGTTATGCAAGACAGTTTCTTGGGCAAATGGAAAAACCAGATGTTGATATAATTGAAGGTTTATCACCTGCTATATCCATCGACCAAAAAACAACAAATCATAACCCACGTTCAACTGTTGGTACTGTAACAGAAATATACGATTATTTAAGACTTTTGTATGCTAGAGTTGGTGTGCCACATTGTCCGATATGTGGTAAAATAATTGAAAAACAAACAATTTCCCAAATAGTTGACAAAGTTATGACTATGCCAGAACGTACTAAAATACAACTATTAGCACCGATTGTTAAGAACCGTAAAGGTAAACATGAAAAGGTACTTGAAAGCGTCAAGAAAAGTGGGTATGTTAGAGTTAGAATTGACGGTAATATATATGATATTTCTGAAAATATTGACCTTGATAAAAATAAGAAACATAGTATAGAAATTGTTGTAGATAGACTTGTTATAAAAGATAATATTCAAAAGCGACTTGCTGAAAGTATCGAAAGCGTTATGTTACTATCCAAAGGTATTTTGATAGTTCAAAAAGAGGATGAAGACGTACTCTTTTCTCAAAACTTTTCTTGCCCCGATTGTGATGTTAACATACAAGAAATTGAACCAAGTTCTTTTTCCTTTAATAATCCCCAAGGTGCTTGTGATAAGTGCCATGGACTAGGGCGACTTATGGAATTTGATGTTGATCTTTTAATTCCTGATAAAAGCCTTAGTATTAACGAAAACCCTTTTGCACTACCTGGATGGAATATGTCAAATGGCAATCAACAAAGATATATTTATAGGTATTTTGAGGCACTTGCTAAGGAGTTAAACTTTTCACTTGATACACCTTTAGAAGATTTGCCAAAAAAGATTTTTGATAAAATTTTATATGGACATAATAAGCAACTTGAAATAATAGTTAGCAATGGAAACAAATATAAACATACATTTAATGGTATAATAAACGTTACAGAAAGACGTTATAAAGAAACAACATCAGAGTCGGCTAAACGTTCCTATGAAGCGTTTATGGGTGATATTGTTTGTCCAAAATGTAAAGGTCGTAGACTTAATGATAATGTTTTGTCTGTAACAGTAAACGACAAGAATATATCTGAAGTAACAACTTTATCCATTGAAGATGCTTTGGAATTTTTTGAGAATTTAAAATTGGAGAATAATAGTAAAATAATTTCTGAACCTATATTAAAAGAGATAAAAGAAAGGCTTAACTTTCTTGTTAATGTGGGGTTAAACTATTTAACATTGTCTAGAACAGCAGGAACTTTATCAGGCGGAGAAAGCCAAAGAATCCGACTTGCAACACAAATAGGTTCAGGACTTGTAGGTGTAGTTTATATTTTAGATGAGCCGAGTATCGGATTACATCAAAGAGATAATGATAAACTTCTTAAAACTTTAAAATATTTAAAGGATTTAGGTAACACATTAATTGTTGTTGAACATGATATAGATACAATGCTTGCATCAGACTATTTAGTTGATATTGGTCCATATGCAGGGGTACATGGTGGTGAAGTTATTTTTGCAGGTGAAACAAAGGATATATATAAGGCTAAGAGTATAACAGCTGAGTATATAAATGGGGTTCGTAAAATTGAAGTGCAAAAGCATAGACGCCCACTTGAAAATGGTTTTTTGAAAATAAAGGGAGCAAGAGAAAATAACCTTAAAAATATTGATGTTGAGTTTCCGCTTGGTGTTGTAACTTGCGTTACTGGAGTTTCAGGTTCAGGCAAAAGCTCACTTGTAAATCAAGTTTTGTATAAAGCTTTAGCTGTTAACTTAAATCGTGCAAAATTTAAAATGGGGGATTTTGACAGCATTGAAGGTCTTGAACAATTAGATAAAGTTATAAATATAGACCAATCACCAATAGGACGAACACCAAGAAGTAACCCTGCAACCTATGTTGGCGTTTTTGATAGTATACGAGATTTGTTTGCGAGTACTGGGGAAGCGAATTTGAGAGGTTATAGCAAAGGTAGATTTAGTTTTAATGTGCGTGGAGGTCGTTGTGAAGCTTGTTCGGGTGATGGTATAATAAAAATAGAAATGCATTTTTTACCTGATATTTATGTGCCTTGTGAAGTTTGTAAAGGTAAAAGATATAATAGGGAAACTTTGGAAGTTACTTATAAAGATAAAACTATTGCTGATGTTTTGAAAATGACAATTGAGGAGGCTTATGAGTTTTTTGAAAACATACCTAAAATTAAAACGAAACTTGAGGCACTTTGTGATGTTGGGCTTGGATATATTAGACTAGGACAATCCTCTACAACTTTATCAGGTGGTGAGGCTCAAAGAGTTAAACTTGCAACGGAGTTATCGAAAAGAGCAACAGGTAAAACTATATATATTTTAGATGAACCTACAACAGGTTTGCATATTTATGACGTGCATAAACTTATAAAAATAATTGATAGACTTGCAGAAAGTGGTAACACCATTGTAATCATAGAACATAACCTTGATGTAATTAAAACATGTGATTATATTATTGATATTGGTCCAGAAGGTGGAGATAAGGGTGGTAAAGTTTTTGCAACAGGTACACCAGAAGAAATAGCTAAAAGTAAGAAAAGTTATACAGGACAGTATTTGAAAGAAATCTTAAAAAACAAATAGTTACTTTACAAACTTTTTATAAATTAGTATAATTAAAATAGGGCATAAATAGGAGTGAAAAAATGATTTTAACAGGAAATGAGATTAGAAAAAGAATGGGTGAAGATATTGTTATAAAGCCCTATGATGATTCAAAGATAAATCCAAATAGTTATAATCTTAGATTATATAAAAAACTTCTTGTTTATGAAGAAGACGTTTTGGATATGAGAAAACCTAATAAAGTTAAAGAAATTGAAATACCAAAAGATGGTTTATTGCTTCAACCTAATAAGCTATATCTTGGTAGAACTTTAGAGTACACAAGTACAAAAAACCTTGTTCCTATGCTTGAAGGGCGTTCAAGTATAGGTCGACTTGGGTTATTTATTCACGTTACTGCAGGTTTTGGCGATGACGGATTTTCAGGATATTGGACACTTGAAATTTTATGTACAGAACCTATAATTATTTATCCAGAAGTTGATATATGCCAAATTTTTTATCATACAACAATTGGTGATAGAAAAAGCTATGATGGTGGCAAATATCAAAATAATGATGGTATTCAAGCAAGTATGTTATGGAAAGATTTTAAATAAAGAGAGTATGGGAATTTTATGGAAAACATTGTGGAAAATTTGATAAAATCTAAAAATGAGATTAAAGAAACTTTTAACTTAAGTGAAGATTATTTTGTTAAACCCCTTTTGGACCAAAAATGGTCAGTTAGGGAAATGGAAGGAATAATGTTTTTTAAATATTATTTAGATGATAAAGAACATGAGCAAGTTGTAATTAAGGAAAATGGTGAAAACCTATATAGAACATACGAGGACTATGTGTTAATTGTAGGTATTGATTGTGTTAAAATATCTTTTATTGTTAGAGAATGTAATAAAATAGAGTGATTTTTTGGAGGTGGTTGCCATAGATAATGAAGAATTTATGGAAGTTATGGAAATTTCCAGAGAAGAATTACATGAAGATATTGTAAACTTTTATGAAATCGAAGAAGAACCTAGCTTTATACAAAAGTTCTTTTCGTTTTTCAAAAATAAGGAAACAACAGTTACAGAAATATACAATAATGACTCTAATAGTGAATTTTCTGAATATTTAGATGATATAGATGAAGATGAAGAAGGGTATCTTGGGGTTCTAGAAACAACCATGTTATGTGGGGAAAGTTTAGATATAGCTAAACGAAAAATTAACTTTTTAAATAGATTGAAGGAAAATGATATTTTTCTAGATGAAATTTCAACTCTTGACCATATTTCTGATGATGATTTAAAATACCTAAAAAAATTATGTGAAAGATATGAGCTTTTAGCTAGAGATAACACAAGTTTAATGATACAGGTGACAAGTTATAGTGGGAATGTTTCGAGTCTTGAGGGAATTACCCAAAAGGCATCTGATGTTTTGCCGAGCATAAAAAAAGCTGAAAGAAAAAAAAGCCTTTTAGAGCAAGATATTGCGATAATTGAAAGTGAACGATATAGTTTGTATAGTCACTTTGACTTAATGAACAATGCACTAAAACTTGTTAATTGGTTTGCGTACGGGGTAATTTTTATTTCTATTTTTTGTGCATTTTGTCTTGCCTATATGCAAGTTTTTCATAATGTTAGTGTGTTCTATCCTATAATTGTGTTAGTTGTAGTTTTGTTATGTTTTATAACTTTTGTTTACATTTTTAGAGTTAAGACTACGAGAGAAATAAAGAGAAATAATATAAAACAAGGTAAGCTTATAGCTTTGCAAAATAAAAAAACTGCTGTACTTGCTAATACAGAGAACTATTTGAAATATACTTATAAGAAATACAAAATAAATTCATCATCAGAATTAGATGAAAATTTACACGAATTTAATAGATTGAAAAATACTAGAGAACGTAAAAATGCAGCTAGACGTGCTTTAATCGAAACAGAAGAAGAAATTAAAGACTTTTTTGTTGATATGGACTTGCAACTTCCTGATGCACCTCTAGAAAGCGTTTATAGTATTATACAAATGGAAGATAGAGATGATAAAAGAAACAGAATTGCTAAGGAACAATCAAGAATAAACAAAGAACTTGAAGTTCTTGATGAGAAACAAGAAAATATTTGGGGTAAGATAGTTTATTTAAAGGAAAATGATACAAGTGATAAAAAAATTATAGGTGAAATTATAAAAGCATATTATCATAAAACTGATAAACTTATGAGTTAATATGAAGGATAGTTTTAAAAAGGAGAATTTAAAATGAAGGTTTTATATTTTACGTCAACAGGTAACTCATTGTATGTTGCAAAACAATTTGATGCAGAATTGTTTTCAATTCCTAAAATGTTAAAAGAAAATAAGTTTTGTTTTGAAGATGATAAAATAGGAATTGTTTTTCCTACATATGGACTAAGTCAACCTACAATTGTTAAGGAGTTTTTATCAAAGGTTACATTAATATCACCATATATTTTTGTTGTAACAACTTGTGGAGATGCATCTTTTGGTACAACAAATTCCGTTGAAAAGCTTCTAAAAGCTAAAAAAATTAATGTTAGTTATATGGCAGAAATAAAAATGGCTGATAATTATTTACCTTTGTATGAAATGTCTAGTTCAATAGAAAAAGCAAAGAGCAAAAATATTGAAAAAAATCTTAGTGATTTACTAGGTGATGTAAACAATAACATTAAAAAAGTGAAAAAAGCTAAACCGTTAGATAGCATTTTGACTTTTTCGGGTCATAAAGTTATGAAAGTTTTAGAAAAAAGCAACTATAAAAAATTTATAGTTGAAGATAATTGTAATCTTTGTGGTACTTGTGAAAAAGTCTGTCCCAAAAATAACATCGAGATTAAAGAAAAAGTTGTATACAATAAAAGTTGCATTGGATGTTATGCTTGTACACATAATTGCCCTCAAAATGCAATTAGACATAAAAAAGAAAAGAGTAAAGCACGTTTTAGAAATGAGAATGTTACATTAAAAGAAATAATTGATTCTAATAATTTAACATAAATTCCTTGAAATTTGTAAAGTGTAACTTTTTAACTATTGACAATTATATAAATATGTTGTAATATTTATAGTATATAAATAGGCGATGATAAAGAGGAGTAGTAAAGTAGTATTTTTTAAGAGAGTGATTGTTCGGTGAAAAATCATAAAATATCTTTATGAAGGTAGCTTTTGAGCTTTTTTTGTGAAATTTATAGTAGCGAAAAACGTTAGTTACGTTATAACTTTGAGAATAAATTAAGGTGGTACCACGGCTTTCGTCCTTTGTGACGGGAGCTTTTTTTATTAAAATAAAAAAATAATTAGAGTTTAACAAATTCTTAGGATTTTATAAAATAAAGGAGTGAAAGTATGGCGGGAATGGCAAAGAATTTTCAGCCTCAAGAAGCTGAAAACAGAATTTTCAACAATTGGATGGAAAAGAAATATTTTAATGGTGATGTAGACAAAAGTAAAAAACCTTTTTCTATAATTCAACCACCACCCAATATTACAGGACAACTTCATATGGGACATGCTCTTGACAACACATATCAAGATGTTTTGATACGAACTAAAAGAATGCAAGGTTATAATGCTCTTTGGCTTCCAGGAACTGACCATGCATCAATTTCAACAGAAGTTAAAATTGTTCAAAAAATGGCAAGTGAGGGAATTACAAAGGCTGATATAACTCGTGAAGAATTTCTTGTTAGAGCTTGGGAGTGGAAAGAAGAATACGGTAACATAATTGTGGAGCAAGTTAAGAGAATAGGCTGTTCTTGTGATTATGACAAAGAACGTTTCACAATGGACGAAGGTAACAATAAAGCAGTTACAGAGGTTTTTATAAATCTTTATAATAAAGGTTATGTATATCGTGGGGAAAAGCTTATAAATTGGTGTCCACATTGTAAAACTACTATTTCTGATGCAGAGGTTGACCACGAAGATGTTGACGGTGCTTTTTATCATATGACTTATAAAGTTAAAGAGACAGGTGAAATGCTTGAGTTTGCAACAACTAGACCTGAAACAATTTTAGGAGATACGGCTATTGCTGTTCACCCTGAAGATGAAAAATATAAGCATTTAGTGGGTAAAACTGTTACAGTACCGATTGTTAATCGTGAAATACCGATTATTGCTGATGAATATGTTGAAATGGATTTTGGGACAGGCGTTGTTAAAATAACTCCTGCTCACGACCCTAACGATTTTGAAGTAGGTGCACGACATAATCTTGAAATTATAAATATTATGAATGATGATGGCACAATGAATGAAAATTCAGGTGTAGATTATAATGGTTTAGATAGATATGAGGCAAGAAAGAAAATTGTTGAAGATTTTGATAGACTTGGTCAATTCGTAAAGAAAAAAGAAATAACTCATGCAGTTGGTAAACATGAGCGTTGTAAAACAGTTATTGAGCCACTTATAAAATTACAATGGTTTGTTAAAATGGAAGAACTTGCCAAACCTGCTCTTGAAGTATATAAAAATGAAGAACTAAAGTTTATACCTTCAAGATTTGGTAAAGTATATGAAAATTGGCTTTCAAACATACATGACTGGTGTATATCAAGACAGTTATGGTGGGGGCATAGAATACCTGTTTTCTACTGTAATGATTGTGATAATTTTGATGTAAGTAGTACAGAAGTTACAACTTGTTCAAAGTGTGGTTCTACAAATGTAGTACAAGATGAAGATACTTTAGATACTTGGTTTAGCTCGGCTTTATGGCCTTTTACAACAATGGGTTGGCCTGATAAAACAGAAATGCTTGAACATTTTTATCCAACGGATGTACTTGTTACAGGTTATGATATTATCTTCTTTTGGGTTGTTAGAATGGTATTTTCAGGACTTGAACATATGGGAGAAAAGCCTTTTAGTGATGTTTTAATACATGGTCTTGTGCGTGATGAACAAGGACGTAAAATGAGTAAATCTTTAGGTAACGGAATTGACCCACTTGAAATAATCGACCAATATGGTGCTGATGTTCTTCGTGCTACGTTACTTACAGGTTGTTCAACAGGTAATGACACAAGATTTATACCAAGTAAACTCGATGCAAATAGAAACTTTATGAACAAGCTTTGGAATGCATCAAGATTTGTACTTATGAATATTGAAGATGAAAGTTTAGAAGGGGAGTATGAACTTACACCTTCTGATAAGTGGATTTTATCTAGAGTAAATCAAGTTACTAAAGAAGTTACTGAAAATATTGATAAATACGAGCTTGGACTTGCTTTTGAGAAAGTTCTAGACTTTGTATGGGAAGAATATTGCGATTGGTATATTGAAATGGTTAAACCTCGTCTATACAACAAGGAAGATGAAACAAGACTTAGTGCTTTAGTTACTTTGAAAGAAGTTTTAATAAAATCACTTAAACTTTTACATCCGTTTATGCCATTTGTAACAGAGGAAATTTTTATGAATATTCAGGATGAAGAAGAAACAATAATGCTATCATCTTTCCCAGTATTTGATGAAAACAATGTTTATGAAAAAGAAGTTAATGAGATTGAATTGTTTAAAAATGCTATTAAAGAAATGCGTAATGTGCGTTCTCAAATGAATGTTCCACCTAGTAAAAAGACAAGTGTTTATGTAGTATCTGAAGATGATTTTGTTACAAATACATTTAAAGATGGTATGGTATTCTTTAAAACTTTAGGTTATGCTTCAGAAGTATATATTCAAAGTAATAATGATGGTATAGACAGTAATGCTGTAAGTGTTGTTATAGAAAATGGTACTATATATATTCCTTTTGCAGAACTAGTTGATATGGAAAAAGAGATAGAACGACTTGAAGGTGAGAAGAAAAAGCTTTTAAGTGAAGTAGATAGAGTTGTTAAAAAACTTAGTAACGAAAACTTTGTTAGTAAGGCTCCGGAGAAAGTTATAAATGAAGAGAAGGCTAAAAAAGAAAAATATGAAAACATGTTAGAAAAAGTTGTAATACAGTTAGAAAATTTACAAAAGTAACATCTAAGGGAATGAACAATAGTCAATAATGTAGACATAAAAAGATATTAAAATTAAAAAAATGTATAAAAATAGAGTACAAAGTTGTAAGTAGAACCTACTGGATCAAACGTCGTATGTTTGTTGGGTTTGAGGTGAAAACCCCGAAAAAAAACCTACGCTAAAGAGCGTCGGAATAAATCATCAAATTTATTATGGAAAGCGTTAACCCATGCTTAGTGTAATAAGTTATTCGGTCTAGTTTTTCCTTTTTAAGAAACTTAAAGTATGTACTTCTATTGATTTCAAGAACTCTACATAGAGTATTGATGTTATGTTGAAATGTAAGGGCGTGAACTTGCGTCTAATCTCTGTTTCCTTGTGGAGTGAATATGGCATCAGTTTTTTAATATAAGGTTTTCTTCTTCTACTAAAGATGTATATGAAATGGGTTATCTATCGGTAGATGGTGATGTCATTTATTAAGTATTATGATTTTAGATTAAGCACTTTGACAATAGTCATGGTGCTTTTTTCATGCAAAATTTAAGGGACAAACACATTAAGACCCTTGGAAAAGTTTTTGTTTAAGTATTATATAAGGTCGAAAAAATCTAGTTTTAACAGGAAAATCTATGAACCAAACCTAAAGGGGGTGGTTGTTAGAAGCTTCATACACAGAGGAACTGAAGCCTTACATTCCCAAAACACGATTTAATGAAGTAAAGAATAGTCAATAAAGTAGACGTAAAAAATATTAAAATTAAAAAATGTTTGAAAATGGATTTTTATATATTTTGTAATGACAGCATTTGTTATAAATTTGATAAAACAATCTACAACAAGACGTATAGAAAAGCTGTTTGATTAATAATAAGTGTTTTTAAGATGGCTTTTGTTTGATAAAGCATTGTATTTTTATGGGAAATATAGTAATATAAAGATAATGAAGTACTATGATTTAAGTTTTGCAATAAAAAAACTTGCCAAGGCAAGTGTTTAAATCCACACAGTGGAGTCCATAAAGGACGATTAAAATAAATTTTTATTTGAATTTATGGTGTAATCTTAAATGGTAGTCAAGATTAATTTAATTATATAACAAAATATGGAGGTTGTCAAGATGAATAATGAGTTTTTTGTGGGGTTAGATATAGGAACGCAATCAGTTGGATATGCAGTTACAAACGAAAAATATGAAATTGTAAGAAAAAGTGGTAAAAGTTTATGGGGAGTTAGAGTATTCGAGGAAGCTGAAAAAGCAGTTGATAGGAGAGGTTTTAGAAGTAATAAAAGAAGAAAAAACAGAAGAAATGAAAGAATACTACTGTTACATGATTTGTTTAAAGATGAGCTTAATAAAGTGGATAGTGATTTTTTACAAAGAATTAAAGAAAGTAATTTTTACAGTGAAGATAAGTCTATTGTACAAAAAAATTCTTTTTTCAATGATGAAAATTATACAGACAAAGACTTTTTTAAAGAGTTTCCTACAGTTTATCACTTACGTAAACATTTGATCTCTGATGATAGAAAACATGATCTAAGATTATATTATTTAGCGATTTCTCATATTTTAAAACATAGAGGACATTTTCTGTTTTATGTGGAAAATGTTGATAATTTACCTAGTTTTAACGATTGTTTTAAATCTCTAGTTGAAACTTATAACAATGAGCTTGAAAAAGATATAGTTGCATCAGAAGATATAATTAACCAAATTTGTGTGATAGTAAAAGATAAAATAAGTGGAAGCGAAAAACAGAAAAGGATTCTTCAGCTAGATGGTTTTAATAAAAAAGATATTCAGTTAAAGAATTTGTTTAATTTGTTTTTAGGCTTAACTTGTGACTTTGAGAAACTGTTTAATCTAACGTTTGACGGTGCTGAAATTAAAAAAATAAGTTTTAAAAATGATAATTTTGATGACAAAAGAGAGATCATAGAAAGTGTCTTAGGAGATAGAACGGTTATTATAGAAACAGGAAAGGCTTTATATGACTGGTCACTACTATCTAATATATTAAAAGATGAAGATTATTTGTCTTACGCAAAGGTATCTGTATATGAAAATCATAAAAAGCAATTAAAAAATCTTAAGGACTTTTACAAGGAATATTTTCCTAAAGACTTAGGTTATGACTTAGTTTTTAAAGAACAAGATAAAAAAAGCAACTATACAGCTTATGCAAATAAAAATGCAAAAAGAGAAGATTTTTATAAGTTTCTAAAATCAAATTTTAAAGAAATTAAGGATAAGTTTAAAAGTGAATCAAATGATCATGAGATAGATGTTAAGACTAAAGAAATTTTTGAATTTATTGAAAAAGTTGAAAAAGAAATAGAAAACAACTCATATTTGCTAAAACAAAAAGTAACAGAAAATGCAACTATTCCACAACAACTTAACGCTAAAGAGTTAGAAAAAATGCTGAAAAATGCGAGTAAACACTACACATTTTTAAATGATAAAGATGAAAGGGGCTTAAATATCACAGATAAGATTTTATCTATTTTTAAATTTAGAATACCATATTATGTAGGTCCTTTAAATGCTTACCATAGTGATAAAGGAGGTAATGCTTGGGTTTCAAAGAAAAGTAATGAAAAAGTCTACCCATGGAATTTTGAAGAAGATATAGATGTAGAAAAAAGTGCTGAAAAGTTTATTACAAAAATGACAAATGAGTGTAGTTATTTGAAAGAATGTGATGTTATACCTAAGGACTCTTTATTGTATAGTAAATTTATGGTGTTGAATGAGTTGA
>JBKEBX010000059.1:0-21365 GCA_047973385.1 Lachnospirales bacterium
ATATATAAATGATTTTTTAGGTAAAGTATGTACTTGCGATGTAAAAAAAGGTACACCTGTAAATTGGACAATGATATAATTTTAAAAAAGAGGCACTAAGGAAACTCGCATAATTTGAGATTTCTTACAGTCCTTTTTTTTATGGTTTTTCTTTTGCAATGTGCCATTATTTTAGTTTTCTGGCGTTTCCAAGTGCATTTGGCAGTGTTATGAAAAAAAAAATTGCAACCAAGTTAAGTATTATACCTTGTATGCAATAATTCTAAATATTAAGTTGTTTATATTTAAGTATGGCAAAACAATATGCCTTTTTATTATGCGGATGAAGAGACTCGAACTCCCACACCTAAGTACTAGATCCTAAGTCTAGCGCGTCTACCAATTCCGCCACATCCGCCTGTTTAATACTTTAATAGTATATCACCTGTTTAAAAGTTTGTCAACAGTTTTTTATAATATTTTTTCGTATGCTAAATTGCAATAGTAAGTTTTAAAAAATAAATGGCCTCACCCACAAAAGAAGTTACTGCCTATCTAACGTAAGTAGCCATGTAACCATCTTCTATTTTTTTCATATTAAATAACTGATAAAATAACTGATAAAACCACTATAAGCTACATCATCTATGTATGTGGGAACTCTAAACATTCTAACATCAGCATAGTTATACAACGCCCATTTAAATAAATATGTACCTATTCCTTTTTTTGATAATCTGAATAACTATCAAGAACTTTACACTCTATTGAATTTTTATCACGAGTTTTTTTAAAAAAATCTTTCATAAGTCTAGTACATTCATCTTCCATAACTCCACTTTCAACTTTAACTTTATGATTAAATCTGTCATCATCAAGTAAATTATATATACTGCCACAACACCCTGCTTTTTTGTTATATGTTCCAAAAACTAATCGGTCTATTCGGCTTTGTAAAACTGCTCCTGCACACATAGGACAAGGTTCAACAGTTACATACATTGTACAACCTTCAAGTCTCCAATCACCTAAAAACTTACAAGCTTCATCTATGGCTATAATTTCAGCGTGATACAATGTATTTTTCTTTGTATTTCTTTTGTTAAAACTTTTTGCTATAACCTCATCTTTATACACTATTATGCAACCAATAGGAACTTCATTATCCTCAAAAGCTTTTTTCGCCTCTTTTACTGCTTCATTCATATAATAATTTATATCTTTTTCCATAACCATTCATTCACCTTGTTTTTTAATTATACTTATGCTATACTATACTAAGATTAAGCTTTTAGAGACAACACTTTTATTAAGATATAGATTTGATAAATATATTGTCTTAAATTATAATACAAAATTATAGATTTGTAAACATATATTATAGGAGGAATTACTATGCGACCAGATTTTACTGTTGTTAAAAAAGGGTATGACATTAACGAAGTTGACGAATATATTGATGAATTAGAAAACATTGTAAAAGAATATCAAGAAAAAGATAATGCTATAAAAAACGCTTTAATTAATGCTGAGATGTCCGTTGACAACCTTTTAAAAAATGCAAAAGTTAATGCTGCACAAATTTTGGAAGATGCAGAACTCGAATCAAAACATATTATTAAAACTACAAAATCTAAAGCTACAACTTATTCAAAAGAAATCACTTCAACTATACAAAATAATGTAGGTAATGCTAATAACCACTTAGACGAAATCTTAGGTTCAATTGCTGACCAAAAGAAAATGTTAAGTGCATTTCAAAAGGACTACGATGCAATTATAAATAAATATTTAAAAAATATAGATTCTGATGAATATCTTTCAACTTTCGATAAAATATGTTCTCTTGAAGATTCTATCGAAAGCTTAAAAGTTGTAGATAATAAAAACCCTTTCACAAAAAACAGTTATAATTCTTCCACTAGCAGCCAGAATGTTGACGAAAATTCAGACATAGATGAATCAGACATATCCGATAAAGCTTTTAGCTCAGTAGAAAAAAACAACTCCGATTTATCAACTGAAAATGATGACGTTATAGATAATGATGTTTCAAATTCAGATAATCAAAATGTTAATGCTAACCCTATGTTAGATAATTCTTCACAATATGATAAGTCTTTAAATCAATCATACAGTGATAGTGATGACAATGACACTAATAACTTTGCCGATACAATAACAGAAGTTGATGCAAAATCAATAATTAACTCAATGGAGCAAAGTAAAAAAAGTAATGAAGATATTATCTCTAAATTGCAAAAAGCTTCAGGTGGTAACCCACAATATAATAAATCTATTTCAGATGACAACAAACCAGAATTTGATTTATGGTAGTTTTCCTCAATATATAAAAATCTTGTATATTATTTTTATATATTGATAATAAACTTGTTAACTTACTTTCTCTTTAAGGGGAGTTTTTAACCCCTACTTTATGCTGATTACATTAAAAAGGTTTTTGTATATTTCTTTTATATTACAAAGTCCTTTTTTTATTGCTTTTATCTAATGAATATGTTATAATTTCAATATATTTAGAATAAAACTTTATTAGTAACACACAAAAGGAGTGATATACATTTATGAAAAGGAAAATTCTAGTTTCAATACTCGCTTTAACTCTATCACTTAGTAACTTAACTACTGTTTTTGCAGATACTGAAACTGAACCTAGCGTCGATTTAGTTATAAACGTTCAGCCCTCTGACTACTCGTATCTTACGGATAGTTTAGAAGAAGCTACACTTTCAAATATCTGGGACGTTGATGATGCTAAAGCTGCACAACGTTTGACAAAGGGCGTTGATGAACCAACAACCTTTAACTTAACTATTGAACAGGCTATGCTTTTTATGTTAGCATCTGCCGATGTTGATTATGATGAACAACGCAAAGAGTTAGAAGAAAACCGAAGTGACTTAAAAAATGCCGTAGTTGGACTTGAAAAATTGCCAATACTTGCTTTTATAGACTCAATTGATACCTATGTTCAATATCAGTCACTACTTTATGATGTTGAGGCCGGAATCGAAAGTATTGAATATGGAGAAAAACTTGCTTTGCAAAGTTATGAAATGTCCTTAAACAATCTTGCAATTGCCGACCAAGTATACCAAGCAAACCTTCACATCGCTGAGGCCGATCTTGCAAATGAAAAAAAGGAACTTGAACGTACAAAGGTACAATATGACCTTGATGTTATAAGCGAAAGCTCTTACAAAAATGCTGTCGCAACTTATGACCAAAATGTTATAAAATTAAATTCAACTTTTATGGATTATAAGGACTTTAAAAGCAGTATTGCAAGTACATTGGACTTAAAACCAACAGATATAGTTAATTTACAGTATGAACTAAAACTTGAGCCTGTTAAGTATACAGCAATCGAATATACTGATAGATTTTTAAAATATGCACCTAACTTAGAGATGGCTCGTGCTTCAAGAGATGCGGCTGAAAAGAAATTTAACCTAGAAGATAATTATTATACTGAAGCTACTGATGCAGCAGAGTCCAGTAAAGACTCTGCTGCTGAATCATCAAGCAATATAGCATATTCAATTAAATCAAATACGAATAAAGCATATAACTCTATGATTACTAGCACAGAAGCATTAAATCAAGCACTACTTGATTATGAAAATGCCATAAAGGCAAATGAAGATACACAACTTAGTTATGACTTAGGTTATATATCTCAAAGCACACTGGACAAAGCAGACCTAGGTCTTGTTGCTGCACAGGCAACTTTTACATCCGCACTTTATGATTATGATTCTGCAAAACTTGCCTTAGATTATGCATACTTAAGTGCTAACTAATAACGCATTACTAAAAGTGAATGCTTATAAAAATCTTTAAGTAAAAAGTATAGATTATACAAAAAAAAAGTTTAATTTATACTTTTATAATAAAATTGTATACATTTTCACTAAATTAGCTTTTAATTATTATTTGATAAACATAAGTAGTTACATTTAACTGCCAAAAAATGCCTTTTTACAAAGGTTTCCAAAACAATTATGGCTTGTTAAATCTTATATATTATGCTATAATAAGTGTGTATTTTTCAATAAGGGAGGAAAATCATGCCAGCAATACATATTACATTAAAGGAAGGATTAGACCGTTCTCAAAAACGGGATTTAATCAAAAAAGTTACTACGGCAGTAACAGACATTACTCAAGTAAGCGAACAGGCTGTTTCTATCATAATTGATGAACAACCTTCAGATAACTTTGGTAGTGGCGGAATGCAGTTAACAGATATACTTGAGGCTCGTGGTCGTGCATAGTATAAATTTGTTAATATAAAAAAGTGATATAAAAAATTAAGAATAATTTTTTATATCACTTTTTTTATTGTATTTATTGCCCATTAGAATATATATTCATCAAGAGAATAATCGTCATCTTGCAAATAACAAACCTTTGCTGTTAAATTCCTTTTTGCATGAAGCATAGCTTTACCTGCTAAGGTAATAGTGCTACGAGGGTCTTCTTTTGATACAGCAGAACCAACTACTCCAATAGATGCATCTACTTCGTATAATATACCTTCTTTATCAACAAAAATTGCTAAGACTTTTTGTTGCAAGTCCATAATATATCTATGTACTAACAAATCATTTTCATCTTGTATAAAAACGATAAATTCATCATTTCCAAATCTAAAGCACTTCGCCTCATAAAATACATCAAGTAATCTTTTTCCAAACTCCTCTAAAACATCATTGCCTACTTTATATCCATATTTTTTATTTATAGATTTAAATCCATCTAAATCAATGAACATAGTTATATATTTTTTACGTTGCAAATACCTTGTTATATCATCAAAGTAAGCCATGTTATACAAATTTGTTACGTCATCAAGTCTTGCACTATTTTCATAGGATTTAATCTTGTTATAAAAGTATATAACAGAGATTAAAAATATAATTGTTAGGATTATCGTAAGGAATGAAACATTTCGTTGTGCAATAATACTTGCATCATATATTTCCTCGATTTCCATAATTATTTCATCAAGTTTATCAACAATTTCTTGAAATTGGTTTATTAGCACTAAATCAAGTTCATTAGTTGTTGGGTCGTTTGCATAAACCTTAACATTATAAACAAAAGAATCAACTAAACTATACAGCTCATTTATACTTTCATCAAGCTCACTATGTTTATTCTCTTCTACTCCAAGAGTTTCGTCGCCATCTTTTAAGGCTTTAGCCGTATAATATAAACTATAAACAGGTCCTTCTGTCTCTAAAAGATTATCTTTTCTTCTTTTATACTTAAAAACATCGCCTTTTTCAAAATCTACATTAATAGAAGTCAACTCAATATTTATTTTATAAATATCAACTTTCATAGTATTATATATATCTAATTCGCCAATAACATTACCTATATCTCTTGAGTTTTGAAATCCACCATAACTAACTAGCATAATAAGAACAACAAAAACCATTGAAATAAAAAAGGTTTTGCTAGCTATTGATATATGTTTAATTCGTCTTCTACGTTTATTCATAAAAAGCTCCCAGAGAAAAGTTTATTTTTTAAGTTTCAATTCGTTTTCTAAACTTTCTTTTGATAATGGTTTAGAGTAATAATATCCTTGTACAAAGCTTACACCAATATCTCTTAAAAAGTCAAGTTGTCGTTGTGTTTCCACGCCCTCAACGATTAAGTTAAGATTATTATGCTCAGTAAATTTTTTAATTGATTTAATCAAGTCTGTATTTTTCTTGTTGAAGTTTTCCTCTAAAAAAGCTTTATCTAACTTTAAATTGTTAATTGGCAACATACTTATTTTTTCAAAGTTAGAATGTCCACTAAAAAAGTCATCTAAAGAAATAATCACTCCAAGTTTTGATAATCTATGTAATTTCTCTGAAACAATATTTAAGTTTTTTGCTTTTAAAGTTTCAGTAATTTCCAAGTCAATCAAATTATATCTAAGTCCAAACTCATTTACAACTCTTTTAAACTCAGCTTCAATATCAACGCACTCAATTGTATAAATACTGAAATTCACAGAAATTCTAAAGTTTTGGTCAACAATATCTCGTCTTTTCCATTCTGAAAAATCCATACAAGCTTTATTGAAAATAGCTAAGTCTATTCTATCTATTTGTTTAATTTCTTCAAAATATTTTATAAAACTATCTGGTTTTATTATGCCAAGTCTTGGGTGCTTAACTCTAGCTAGAGCCTCTACACCAATAACTCTGTTACTTTTTATATCATACTTAAACTGATAAAATGGCAACATAGCAACATCAATATCTAAAGAAAATAATTCTTTTTCATACTTCATTAAACTTTCATAGCTCTCATATTCTTCTTTGTCTAACAATGTATATTCTTTATCTTCATTCTTAAATCTATTTAAGTCAAAACCTGCTTCAATTCTAGAAACAACCTCATAAACCGTATATCTTTTATCACAATAAAATATTGTAACAAAAAATTTTATTTTATTTTTATTTCCTAAAATAACAACTTCTTCTTTTAAAGCATTTTCTATTGCTGTAATAGCTTCTCGTATTTCAATATCATTTAACTTACCTTTAATCTCTAACACAAAACCAAGATTTTTATATTTATATATTTTGCACCCATTAAAATCTCTAAGAATATCAATTTTCTGTGCAATAGCATATAAATATAAATCAACTGTTTTTTGACCGTTTACACGCATAAGTTCTTGTTTGCCCTTTGGATTTAGAACAATATATGTTTTATCTCTATTTACAAATTTCTCTATTATATAGTTTTCATTTGCCATACCTGAAAAGCTATCATATAACAATGTTTCTTCCAATTTTTGATATTTACTTCTTTGTTTAACTAAACCATAGATTACTATTGATAATGCGATAAATTCAACGATTAAAATGAACAAATTCCACATAATTAAAAAAACACCACCTTCAGATTAGTATTATAATATTTAGCAAACAAAAATGTATCTATATTTCAACTTTGCAACATCGCCTTATATTTAATTATATAACGAAGTTGGCAATATGTAAAGTAATAAGTGATATTTTTCCAAATAACTTCTAACTTTTATACATGGCGACCTTGCAAAATACAGAAAAATCCATTTTCATAACAAAACAACGGCTTTGTGACTTTTGACAAAAATTATGTAAAGGTTGTATTATCGCCATTTCGGGCGTTTGTCAAAAGTATGAAAATTCGGTTTTTCTTTTCAATTTACCATTGTTTAAATTTTGCTACGTTTCCATATCAATAAAGGACCGTAAAACTCAATAACAGAGTTGTTTACAGTCCTTTAGATTTACTTACAATTACTTAGTATTTATAATATATTGATTTAACACTGATTCAATATATTCTTGTCTACCAGATTTGCTTTTGTCTATTTCTTTCTTTTCTAAAATATATGCTTCAAGCTCTTTAAATCCAACTTCTTTATTAACAATTTTTTGTCCTATGCCTGATTTATAACTTGCATATCTTTCTTCAGTGATGTTCTCAAAGAACTTATCTTCAATAAGCTTTGCTGCAACACGAAGTCCATGAGCAAATGCGTCCATACCAGCTATATGACCTAAGAATAAATCCTCATCTTCAAAAGATGCACGACGACGCTTAGCATCAAAGTTTAAACCACCACTTTTAAGTCCACCACCTCGTAAAATCTCATACATCGCAAGAGTTGTTTCATATACATTTGTTGGAAACTGGTCAGTATCCCAACCAAGTAACAAATCGCCTTGGTTTGCATCAACTGAACCAAGCATACCTTCATCAACAGCAAGACGTAACTCATGTTGCATAGTATGAGTTGCAAGAGTTGCATGGTTTGTTTCAAGATTAAGTTTAAAATGGTCTTGTAAATTATATTTTCTAAGGAAACCTATAACTGTTGCTGCATCAAAATCATATTGATGTTTTGTAGGCTCTTTAGGTTTTGGCTCAATGTAAAACTGACCTTTAAAATCAATTTCCTTTGCATAATCAACAGCCATTTGTAACAAACGTGCGAAATTATCAAGTTCAAATCCCATATCAGTGTTTAAAAGAGTTTCATACCCTTCACGACCACCCCAGAAAGTATAACCTGCACCGCCTAAACGTTTAGTTATTTCCATAGCTTTTTTAATTTGTGCAGCAGCATAAGCAAACACGTCAGCGTTACAGCTTGTACCTGCACCATGAACAAAACGAGGGTGAGCAAAAGCGTTTGTAGTTCCCCATAAAAGTTTAATACCTGTACGTTTCATTTCAATTTCAATTAAGTCAACTATTTCATCTAAAACCTTGTTAGTTTCTTCTAAAGTATCCATCCAAGGTGCTATGTCCACATCATGAAAACAGAAATACTCTAGACCTAACTTTTCCATAAATTCAAATGCAACCTTTACACGAGTTTTCGCTTTAGCTACTGGGTCATTTTGGTTTTCTAAATCCCAATGTCTAAACATTGTCGGCTTACCAAAAGGATCTCCTCCCATATCATCAAAAGTATGCCAATAGGCTACTGAGAACTTTAAATGTTCTTTCATAGTTTTACCTAAAACAACTTCCTCTGGATTGTAATATTTAAAAGCTAATGGGTTTGTGCTAGTTGCACCTTCATATTTGATTTTTTCTACATTAAAAAATGACATATTTTCCTCCTATTGATTAAAATAAACTTTTTATTGTTGGGTATATTTTTTTAAATTTATTATATTTATTGTTATATATTTCAACTTCTTCTTTGTTTGGATATACATTTTTAGTTGCTTTTATAAAAAAGTCACAAGCCTCAGGTATAGTATCAAATTGTCCACAAGCTACACTTGATAAAATACAAGCACCAAGTGCACCACCTTCAGATGTGTTTATATATTCAATTTCCGTATTTAAAACATTTGAAATAATCTGTACCCATAAATCGTTAGCAGAACCACCACCTGTAATTCTCAATTTATGAATGTTTATACCTAATTTTTTAAATACTTCATAGGAATCTCTAAAGGCAAAAGCAACACCTTCTAAAACAGCTAAAAACATATTAACTTCGCTATGTTCAAGTCCAAGTCCTATAAAAGCACCCTTTGCATTCGGGTCATTTATAGGTGTTCTCTCCCCTGTTAAATATGGTAGAAAAAATAAATTATTGTCATTACTAATTTTTTTAGCCTCGCTAGTTATAACATCAAAATCTTTTCTCTTTAATATGTTTTCAAAAAACCAACTTATTGAGCCTGTTGCATTTAACATTACACTCATCATGTGATATTTACCATTTGCGTGTGCAAAGGAATGTATACCATATTCTTTATCAATATTAAAATCTTCAAGAGATACAAACATAACTCCACTTGTTCCAAGAGCAAGACTTGCTTCACCATTTTTAACAGTACCTGTTCCTATGGCACCCATGGCTTGATCTCCACCACCAATAACTATTTTAGGTGAATTTTCAAGTGCAAACTCCTTTACATATTTATCTTTCATTTTACCTACTGCTTCATAACTTTCATAAACTTTAGGTAGTTGTGATAAATCAACATTCAAAATTTCAAGCATTTCCTTAGACCAACATTTGTTTTTACAATCAAAATACAAAGTACCTGATGAATCGCTTACATCGCTTGCAAAAACACCACTTAATGAATATGCTATATAGTCTTTAGGCAACATTATTTTACTTATTCTATTGAAATTTTCTGGCTCATTTTCTTTTAACCAAAGTAATTTTGGTGCAGTAAACCCAGTTAACGCAATGTTCCCTGTATGTTTAAGTAAAAATTCTTTGCCAATCTCATTATTTAAAAAGTCACATTGTTTTTCTGTTCTTTGGTCATTCCATAAAATTGCAGGGCGAATTACTTTATCATCTTCATCTAAAACAACAAGTCCATGCATCTGTCCTGAAAAGCTCACACCATTAACTATTTTTACGTCTTTTGTAAGTTCACAAATAGCCTCAACTGTCTTATCTAACCAATCCTTCGGATTTTGCTCAGAAAACATTGGTTTTGGAATAAGCAAAGGATACTCTTTCGAAACTGTATTTAAGATTTCCCCTTTTTCATTTACAAGTATAACTTTAACCCCTGAAGTACCAAGGTCAACACCTATATACAAAATAACACCTCCCATAGTTTATTTTTTAAACTAAGTGTATTATATCATTTTTTTAATAAATTTGCAATAGTAAAAGGGCTTTTATTTTTAACAAAAATATGATATAGTAAAAACTAATAAAACTACTAAAGTTAGGATATGAAAATATGAAAAAAATAAACAATATGCATAGAGTTTTAAAAACTATAATATTTAAACGAAGTATTTCAAGAGCCGATTTATCTCGTGAGTTACTTCTAAATAAAGCCACTGTATCTTACCTAACTTCAAATTTAGAGGACAAAAAAATAATATGTCAAGAAGAAGAACTTCAGGCAACAAAAGGTCGCCATAGCATAACTTACACTTTAAATAAGGACTATGGAACCTTTGTTTTTTTCAACATTAAGGCAGAAGTTCTTGAAAGTTATATAACAAATCTAAAGGGAGAACTTTTAGAAAAAGATACTAAGGAAATCCTCTTAAATTCAAAAGAAATCCTTGTGCAATCTATACAAGAAAAATTAGCATACTTTCTAAAAAAATACACAGACAATTTAGGTGTAGGTTTAAGTATACATGGAACAATTGAAAAAAATGAAAAAATACACTTTACACCCCATAACAATATTTCAAACTTTGATTTAAAAAGTGAACTCGAAAAACAATTTAAAAACATATCTTTTTATATAGAAAACGAAGCAAACATTACAGCTCTTGGCGAAAACTATTTCTTTGATGAGGAAAATACTCTAACAATAACGAATAGTCGTGGTATTGGTGCAGGTATTATATCAAACTATAAAATATATAAAGGAAGTAACGGTTTCGCAGGAGAGCTTGGACATAATATAGTTGTTCCTGATGGTTTGCCTTGTGCTTGTGGTAACAAAGGTTGCCTTGAACAATATGCATCAGAAGATAATATTTTAAAACAAGCTAGTATTTTAAAAGATAAAAAAATAAATTCCAAAGATTTTATAAATCTGTTTAATGAAAAAGATTTAGATATTCAAAAACTCTATTATAAATCTTTAGACTACTTGTCCATTGCTATTATTAATGCAAGTTTTTTACTTAACCCTAGTTATGTTATATTAAATGGTGATTTATATACAAACATCAAAGAAACAAAATCTTATTTAAAATCAAAATTTAGCAATAAATTGCAAGGTGATACACAAATTCTTATATCAAAAGATATAGAAAAAGCTTTTTGTATAGGTTTTGCAAGTTATGTTACAAGAATTATTTTCATCGATAGTACAGACTGGCTTGAAGAATAAACATAAATTATACTAAAAAACTTGACTTTACTCTAATATAATTGTAAAATAATTTATGTAGAACTTTGTTTTAAACTTTCTACATAAATACAATTTTCAATACAATTTTCGTATATTTGCTATAAAAAGGTTAGCAAGTTTCTACTATTGGACCATAAAATAACCAATAACTACGATTAAACTCATCTATATTATTTTTATGGGTTTTTTATGATGTTTATTATTTTATATCCTCTAGGAAAATAGGAAAGATACGAAAGTCACATTTATAACTTATTTTTACGGAGGATTTTTTAATGCATACTTTACGCCGATACTTACTAGAAGAAAGTGTACTACTTAACAACAGTATTTTAAAAGTTGATACTTTTTTAAACCAAAATATTTCTATCCTTTTATTACAAGACATTTGTGATAAATTTTATGACTATTTCAAAGATAAAAATATTGATAAAATTATTACTGTTGAATCAGGAGGAATTGCACCATCAATTTTACTTGCTAACAAGCTTGGTGTTGATGTTCTAGTTCTTAAAAAAGGTAGTGCGAAACATATAGAAGACATTTACGAATGTCATGTAAAAAGTTTTACAAAAAACAACGAATACAATTTAACTTGCTCAAAGGAAAATTTAAAAGATGAGCAAAATCTTTTACTTATTGATGATTTTTTAGCAACTGGAGCTGTTCTTGGCGGGGTTCTGAATATAGTTAAACAAGCTAACTGCAAGCTTGTAGGTGCAGGTTTCATTATCGAAAAGACTCATCAAGGTGGTAGCGATTTACTAAAAGAATTGAAAATTGATACATTTTCTATTGAAAAAATTAAAGGTTTTGAAAACAACGAAATTATTTGGGGGTAAAAATGGATAAAATTTTAATAGTTGACTTCGGTAGTCAATATAGTATGCTAATTGCTAGAAAAGTTCGTGAACTCGGTGTATATAGCGAAATGATTGGACATAAAAGTGATATTGAAGTTTTCAAAGACGAAAACGTAAAAGGAATTATTTTAAGTGGTGGCCCAGAAAGCGTTGGAGAACACGAGTCCCCTACTATATCTAAAGAAATTTTTGAACTTGGTAAGCCTGTTCTTGCTATATGCTATGGAATGCAACTTACTCAACATTTGTTTGGTGGAGTAGTTTCTTCAGGTGGTAGCCGTGAATACGGAAAAACTGAAATAGAAATTACCCAAGATGAAATTTTCGCAAATATCCCACAAAAAAATATTGTTTGGATGAGCCATAGTGATAGCGTTACAACTATTGCAAAAGACTTCATGCAAATCGCAAAAACTGATAGCTGTATGGCAGCACTTAGACATAAAGACTTGCCTATTTTTAATTTCCAATTTCACCCTGAAGTTAATAACTCTGAGTACGGAAAAACTATGTTAGATAATTTCATAAATATTTGCAACGCAAAGCGTGAATGGAAACTTGATGACTATATAGAAACATCTATTGCCGAGATAAAAAAACAAGTAGGTAACAAAAAGGTTATTCTTGGTTTAAGTGGTGGTGTGGACTCTAGCGTTACTGCCATGCTAGTTCACAAAGCAATTGGCGATAACTTAACTTGCGTTTTTGTTGATACTGGTCTTTTACGTTTTAACGAGGGCGAAAAAGTTATGGATTTATATAGAGAACAATTCCATATGAATATTGTTCATTTAAATGAATCTGATAGATTTTTAGACGCTCTTAAAGGTGTTAAAGATCCTGAAGAAAAACGAAAAATCATTGGTAAACTTTTTGTAGAAGTGTTTAATGACGAAAAAGCAAAACACACTGATGCCGACTTTTTGGCACAAGGTACTATATACCCTGATGTTATCGAAAGTTCAACAGATGGTGTCAGCAAAACTATAAAATCCCACCATAACGTTGGTGGTCTACCTGAAGATATGAAATTTGAACTTGTAGAGCCACTTAGATACCTCTTTAAAGATGAAGTCCGTGAAATCGGCGTTAAACTCGGTATACCTCATAACATGATTTACCGTCATCCATTCCCAGGGCCTGGTCTTGGTATTCGTGTTATCGAAGAAGTAACCAGAGAAAAAGTAGAAATCCTACAAAAGGCTGATGATATTTTCATAACAGAACTATACAACTACGATTTATATGACAAAACAAGCCAAGCTTTTGTAACTCTTCTACCTTGCAAAACCGTTGGGGTTATGGGAGATAACAGAACATACGAATATGTTTGTGCCATACGTTCAGTTAACACAATCGACTTTATGACTGCAACTTTTTCCAAGCTCCCTTATGAATTTTTAGAAGATGTTTCAACAAAAATCATCAATAATGTTCAAGGGATAAACAGAGTTGTTTATGACATAACAAACAAAGCTCCCGGCACTGTTGAGTGGGAGTAAGAGAGTTAGAGCCACAAACCTTGTAAATACAAGGTTTGTGGCTCTTTTTTTGTTCTTTTGATACTGGTTTGATACTAATTTCATTCTTCTTCTATACGTTCATCTAAACTATTGATATTAAAAAGTGGTTCTTTACTACTACAAAGTTCAAATTTTGTAGTACTTTGATCCATTCGCATTACATTTTTGTGTTCATTTAAAAGCCAATCTTCAATTGGTGGTTCATTATTTAAAAGTGCATTTAATTTACGTTCCATATTAATATCTTCAACAAATAAACATGATAAAGCTTCATTAATATTTTCGTTTACAAAATTTATTTTTAAAGTTTCAGGAAAAATAATACCATCTTCATCTACATCACAAGAAAGTTGCATACCAATTCGCTCTCTTAGTACATAAATAATCGACATAAAATCCCCTACTGTTTCCAATTGAATATCTTTCAAATTAAAATCCATAAGCAAGTTCGCGCCAATACCTAATGCATCAGCTATTTTTTTAATCTGCTCTGGCTTAGGATTTCTATCACCTGCTTCATATTTGCGTATGGAAATCTCACTTACACCCGATCTTTCAGCAAGTTCTTTTTGTGTTAATCCATTATTTAATCTATAATATTTTATTTTTTCATTTACTGTCATATTTTCAACCCTTAAACACAAAGTCCACACATTACTTATTTATAGATACTATTGTATCACACAATAGTATAATATTTCAATAGTATTATTAATTTTAAGAAAGAATCTTCAAAATTATTTTGAAAAAACTATTGACCGATACAAACGTATATGATATATTATACATAGATACAAACGTATCTCGGATAATATAAATACATTTTAGGAGGTTTTATTATGGTAAAACAAAATTTTATTACTCCAAATGAAGTTGCTATCGAATTAGGTATTTCAAAATCTTATGCCTATAAGATAACACGAGAACTCAATAACGAACTAAAAGCAAAAGGTTTTATTACTATTGCAGGTAAAGTGAGTAGAGTTTACTTTGAAGAAAAATTCTACGGATATAAGGAGGTGTCTAGTGCCAATTTATAAAGACAAAGATAAAGGAACTTGGTATGCATCATTTTATTTTACAGATTGGAAAGGAACTCGTACAAAAAAACTAAAACGTGGGTTTACTACAAAAAAAGAAGCACAAAAATGGGAACGCGAGTTTTTGCAGAAGTCTAAAGCAGACTTAGATATGAATTTTGAAGCTTTTTTACAAGTTTATGAAAAAGATTTAAAGACTAGGCTTAAAGAAAACACATGGCTTACTAAAAATACAATTATTCAACACAAGATTTTGCCCTATTTTAAAAACAAGCCAATTAATGATATTAAGCCGTCCGATATTATCGAATGGCAAAATATGATGATTTCATACAGAAATGCTAAAGGAGAACCCTATTCCCCTACATATTTAAAAACTTTACACAACCAATTATCAGCTATTCTAAACCACGCACACAGGTATTATGAATTGCAAAGTAACCCTGCTCGTAAAGTTGGTAATATGGGTAAAGAAAAATCAAAAGAAATGTTATTTTGGACTAAAGAAGAATATTTAAAATTTGCAGATGTAATGATGGATAAACCAATGTCCTATTATTCTTTTCAAATATTATATTGGTGTGGTATTAGATTAGGTGAATTACTCGCTCTAACACCAAATGATTTTGATTTTGAAAACAAAAGTTTGAAAATTAGTAAATCATATCAAAGGATAAAAAGCAGAGATGTGATTACACCACCTAAAACTGAAAAAAGTAATAGAGTTATTATAATGCCAGACTTCTTAGTTGAAGAAATGAAAGACTGTATCAAAAGTCAATATAAACTCGGAGATAATGAACGTATATTCAATATTTCAAAAAGTTATCTTCATCACGAAATGGATAGAGGTAGTAAAGACGCCGAGGTTAAAAGAATTAGAATTCACGATTTAAGACACTCACACGTTTCATTACTTGTAGAAATGGGATTTTCAGCAATTACAATAGCAGATAGAGTTGGACACGAAAGTATTGATATTACATATAGATACGCACACCTATTCCCTTCAAAACAAGTTGAAATGGCAAATAAACTCACTATGGAGGTTGAAATTTAATGTCAAGGAAAGTTTATGATAAAAAGAATAGACACAGAAATAAAACAATATCATTTCATATGTCACCACAAGAAAATGAACAATTAAACAAATTTGTTAGCTTATCAGGACTAACGAAACAAGATTACTTGATTAAACGAACTCTACAAGAATATGTTGTAATTAATGGTAATCCAAGAGTTTTTAAAGCCTTTAAAAATCAATTAAATGACATAATTTTAGAATTACATAGAATTAGTATTTTAAATACGAATAATGATGATTTACTAGAATTAATATCCTTTACAACCAAAGTATTGGAGGAATTAACCATTGAAAACGACCAATAAAAAAGCGACTATTCAAAGCACTTCTACTGCAATAGAAGATGAACAGTCACTCTCAAACAACAACTCAATTATAACAGATAATAAAGAAAACATCAATAAATTAGATGATAAATTTTTAAACACTATGACTTTAGACGAACTTTATGATACATCTTTTGCACCAAAAAGACAAATTGTAGAAAATTTCTTATACTCTGGAGTGTACCTATTCGTAGGTGCACCCAAAGTTGGAAAGTCCTTTTTTATGGCTCAATTAGGCTATTGTGTTAGTAAAGGTATTAGGTTATGGGATTATGACGTAAAACAAGGTACGGTGCTTTATTTAGCTTTAGAAGATGATTATTCAAGGATACAGAAAAGACTATCAAAAATGTATGGTGACGATAGTACGGATAAGTTCCACTTTACTATAAAATC
Organism: Lachnospirales bacterium; assembly: GCA_047973385.1. GTDB lineage: Bacteria > Bacillota > Clostridia > Lachnospirales > CAMZNU01 > JBKEBX01. The sequence goes on from JBKEBX010000059.1 coordinate 16,614, forward strand.
TAAAAATATTAATGATGGTTTAAACAACCAACTAAAACATTTTATAGATGAACATAAAGATACGTCTTTAATTATAATTGACACACTCCAAAAAGTTCGTGAAATTGGTGGCGAAAGTTATAGTTATGCTAATGATTATGACGTAGTAACACGTCTTAAAAAGTTCGCTGACGAAAATAATATTTGTATTTTAGTTGTACATCATACAAGAAAGCAACTGTCTGACGATAGTTTTGATGCAATTTCAGGTACTAATGGTTTACTAGGTGCTTCTGACGGTGCTTTCATTATGCAGAAGAATAAACGAATAAATAATTCAGCCACTATTGATATTTCAGGTAGAGATTGCCCAGACCAAAGGCTTAACGTTAATTTTAATAGAGAACGATGTGTGTGGGAATTGGAGTCCATAGAGAATGATATTTCTGAAGAACCCCCTAACCCATTGCTTGATAAAATTTCTGAATATATAATGAAAAATAATAATGAGTGGTGTGGAACTGCTAGTGATTTACTTGTGGAATTAGAAATATATGATATACAACCAAACTTTTTTTCAAGACAATTAAATGTGAACATAGAGCGATTACAAAATGATTATAGTATATATCTGTCTAGTAAAAAAACTAATAAAGGTAGAGTTTTAACATTAACTTATAATGACAATTAGTGACGATGTGACGATGATTTCAACACCTACCCCTATGTATATTTCATCGTCACATCGTCACTTTTTTAAAAAAGGAGAACATAAAATGCAAGATGAATTATTAGAAAATAAAGAGTTACAAGAGCACTTAAGATGTTTATTTAGTAATACGGTAGATGATGACATTACTTTAGGAAAGTTTGGCTTGATAATTTTTGAACACTTAGAAGAACATAATCCAATAAAATTTATGCAATTAAAAATGAGTGGAACTCTATTAAAAACTGTAAAATTTCAAGAAGATGAAGCAATTAAAATGTTTATTGAAATACAAGAAAACTTACTTAAAAATGACCCAATTCCTAAAACTGATGACATATTTTTAAAGACAAAACATCTAAATAAAATACGTGGAATTGCAGAAGAAATTGTTATTAGTGAATTAATTATAAAATAAATTTTAGCTAACTTACGGAGGTTTATTATGGAAAATGAAGATAAAAAATCTAACAATGATAATTACGAAGCATATATTTTGGACTTACTACAAAGACAAGTTGATTATGAAGAAATGATTGTGAATAGAGAGATTGATAAATGGAAATTTGGTTTTTATAAAAATATGTACCAAAAATTTATTGATAAAAATCTTGATGAAAATTTATTTATAGAACTGACTGAAATAGATAAAAATTTACTTAATGATATTAAATTTTTTCTAAAAACACAGTCTGAATATTAAAAAAATAATAGTAAAAATTTCAAGTTTTATTACCCTCAAAAATATGCAGGATAAAGAGTGGCGTCAAGTCGCCCCTCGAAAAACTGAAAGCTTGGCAATGCCAAGCTTTTAAGAACAAACCACAGACGTCAAAAAATTGATACTGACACCAAAGTTGGTGCTTAATTTTAATATTAGCACCCTTAAGTGCGATAAACACAGTGTTTTATTAAGTGTCTAATTAGGTGTCTTGTCAAAAAAAGGAGTAATTTATGGATAAAATAAGAAAACAGATTTGGTTTACAAAAGAGTGTTTATTAAATTGTGAAAGTAGAATGAAAACTGACAACTCAAGATTTTTAAATGAGTTTTTAGAAAATGCAGTAAGCTATTATAGTATATATTTGCTTTCAAAAAATAATTCAGATTTTGTTACACAAATATTTATGAATGTACTTGATGCAAAGTTGAGTCAAACGGAAACTAGGTTGTCTAAACTAATGTTTAAACAAGCAGTCGAACAAGCTAAGACTTCTCATATATTGGCACACCTTTCCGAAGTTGATGATGACACTCTAAAGGGATTGCATTTAAGATGTATTAATGATGTTAAAAGTACAAATGGTAAAATTTCTTTTGAAGATACTTATAAATTTCAAAAAGGATTAGAATAATTTAAACTTTTTAAAAATAAAATGGCTGAAATATTATAGCCATTTTATTTTTTATTTTCAATACGCTTATTTTTTAAAAAATGAGCGTATTGAAATTGACTTGTAGCTGTTTTTATTATATAATTATATTAATCATTAAAGCGATAAACATTAATGAAAGGAAGCCATTATGCGAGATTATGACTATACAAAAACATGGGAGAAACTACTAACCCCTGACATAGTAGCTCTAATTACACAAATCAATGAGTTTAAAGGTAAACAAAACTTATTTATAAATCAAGAAAAAGATACACTTAATCATTTGCTTGATATTGCAATAATACAAAGTACTGAAAGTTCAAATAAAATTGAAGGTATTAGAACAACAAATCAAAGATTAAAGCAACTTGTACAAGAAAAAACTAACCCACAAAACAGAGATGAAGAAGAAATTGCAGGTTATCGCGATGTTTTAACAACAATTCACGAAAACTATGAATTTATTTCAATAAAACCATCATTTATTTTACAACTTCACAGAGATTTATATAAATACAGCGGTTTTGACATTGGTGGTAAATATAAAACTTCTGATAATGTCATTTCTGAAAAAGATGTAAATGGAAATGAGTATGTTAGATTTACCCCTACGGAAGCTTGGGAAACTTCTGAATCAATAGATAATCTTTGTATAGCCTACAATAAAATTATCAATGATAAGAAATCAAATAACCTAATAATATCTTTTATGTTCATATTGGATTTTTTATGTATTCACCCATTTAATGACGGTAATGGTAGAATGAGTAGACTTTTAACTTTGTTATTATTATACCGAAACGACTTTAATATTGGCAAATATATCAGTATTGAAAGAATTATTGAAAAAACTAAAGTTACTTATTATGAAACTTTAGAAAAAAGTTCTTACAATTGGCACGATAATACAAACGACTATGAGCCTTTTGTAAAATATATGTTAGGTGTTATTATTTCAGCTTATAGGGAGTTTGAACAAAGAACCCATATTCTTAATAATAAAACTAAGAAGCCTGACAGAGTTGCTGAAACAATAAAAAATACTCTTGGTAAAATAACAAAGTCTGAAATATTGGAACTATGCCCTGATATTAGTGAAGCAACCGTTCGCAGAGCTTTAAAGGACCTAATAGATAATAATGATATTATAAAACTTGGTGGTGGACGTTACACTTACTATGTTTGGAATGGAGAGAAAGAATGATAACTGGAGAATTAAAAAATAAAATTGACGGACTTTGGGATATTTTCGCCGCTGGTGGACTTGTAAACCCTCTTGATGTTATTGAACAAATAACATATCTTATGTTTATACACGACCTTGACAGTTCTGACATTAAAAATGAAAAAGAATCAAGAATGTTGGAGTTGCCTTTTGAAAGTATGTTTAAAGAAAGTTTAGAGATAAATGGCAAAGTTGTTAATGGGCAAGAACTAAAATGGTCTGTTTTTAAAGATATACCAGCAGGACAAATGTATCAGATTATTCAAGAAAGTGTATTTCCTTTTATAAAATCTTTGCATGGTGATAAAAACAGTGCATACTCAAAATATATGGGTGATGCTATTTTTAAAATACCTACTCCCCTAGTTCTTTCTAAAGTTGTGACAACTCTTGATGATATATATGCTCAAATTGAGAAAATGGCAGACGTTGACGCAAAAGGTGATGTTTACGAGTATTTACTTTCAAAGATTGCACAATCGGGGCTTAATGGTCAATTTAGAACACCTAGACATATTATTAGAATGTTAGTTGATATTATGGAGCCAACGGCTAAGGATACTATTTGCGACCCTGCTTGTGGTACAAGTGGTTTTTTAGTTGCTAGTGGTGAGTATTTAAAAGAAAACCGTAAAGAAGAAATTTTTTATAATAAAGAAAACAAAGACCACTATATGAATAGTATGTTCTTCGGCTATGATATGGATAGAACAATGCTCCGTATTGGTGCTATGAATATGATGACTCATGGTATTGATAATCCTTTTATTGAATATCGTGATAGTTTATCAGACCAAAATGGTGATAAAGAAAAATATTCATTAATTTTAGCAAACCCACCTTTCAAAGGTAGTCTTGACTACGACATGGTGTCTAGTGATATTTTAAAGACTTGTAAAACTAAGAAAACAGAGCTATTATTCCTCGCCCTAATTATCCGTATGTTAAAAATCGGTGGACGTACTGCCGTAATAGTTCCTGACGGAGTACTTTTTGGTTCGTCTAAGGCTCATCAAGATATAAGAAAAGAAATTGTAGACGGGCAAAGGTTAGAGGCAGTTATTTCTATGCCTAGTGGTGTGTTCAAGCCTTATGCAGGAGTTTCTACAGGGGTACTTATTTTTACTAAGACGGACAACGGTGGTACTGATGATGTTTGGTTTTATGATATGCAATCAGACGGCTTGACTCTTGATGATAAACGAACTCCTACAAGCGAAAATGATATTCCTGATATTATTGAAAGATTTAAAAATCGTGATAAAGAAGTTGATAGAAAAAGAACGGACAAGTCTTTCTTTGTGCCTAAAGATGAAATTGTTGGTAATGGCTATGATTTATCTATTAATAAATATAAAAAGTCTGAGTATGTTGCCGAGGTTTACCCTCCTACTAGCGAGATATTAAAAGATATTAAGGCTTTGGAATTGGATATTTCTAAAGGACTTGAGGAATTGGAGGG
>JBKEBX010000067.1:0-9826 GCA_047973385.1 Lachnospirales bacterium
AGACACATTCGACCTTTTAAAAGAAGGTATGAAAAACACAATAGTTGATGAAGCTCTTGCTGTGTCGGGTATTGGTGTTGCTGCTGGAACTCTGTTAAAGAGAGATAAAAAAGATGATGAAATTTTAAAAGATCCTGAAAAAATCGCAGATTTCAACCTAGATGAAACAGAAACTTTAGATGATTTAGATGATGTAAAGAATGAAGTTTTAGATAGTGATGTAGATTTCAACCTAGATGAAACAGAAACTTTAGATGATTTAGATGATGTGAAAAATGAAGTTTTAGATAGTGATGTAGATTTTAACCTAGATGAAACAGAAACTTTAGATAATTTAGATGATGTGAAAAATGAAGTTTTAGATAGTGATGTAGATTTCAATTTAGATGAAACAGAAACTTTAGATAATTTAGATGATGTGAAAAATGAAGTTTTAGATAGTGATGTTGATTTTAACCTAGATGAAACTGATGTTAATCTTACTAATATAGCTGATATACCAAGTAATATTGAAACTGATGAGGAAACTACGAAGTTTAAAGAATCTTTAATTGATATTGATGATGTAGTTAACGAACCAGTTGAAGAAATTTCAGGTATTGATTTAGGTGATTTATCTAGTGTTTCTGATGATGTTGAAGAAACAACAGATTTTATAAAAGATGATACAGATGACAATGATGAAACTTTTGTTTTTGAAAAAATAGACGAAAAGACCAAAAGTGATATTTTAGACATAATTGGTAATTTGCAAGAGGAAAAGAAACAAGAGATGAAAAATCAATTAGGAAGTGGGCTTGATTACCTGCAAAATTTTGCTGATGAAGTAAATAAGCAACATTTTGATCGTGGTGTGGATAAAGATTTAAATGCAAATGTTAGTAAAAGAAATAGATAACAAACTTTTATTGTACTGATTAGACACGACTATAGTTATAAATTGCGTAGCAATTTATTGCTCAGATAAGCACCTATAAAGGTAGTTGTTGGGACGACTAATTAGGACGCATAATCAAGCAGAAAGCAAAGCTTTCGACCAGATTCTGCCGAAAGTGTGGGTTTTAAGTCCTCACTTGAAGGGAAGGTCATTTGACTTAACAAAAAAAATCTTGTGGAAGGAAAATCTGGCTTATGAAAAAAAGATATAGATTAGGTGATTTACTAGTTCAAGCTGGTAAAGTAAAAGAAGAACAATTATTAGAAGCTTTAAAACTTCAAAAAGAAAATCCAGGTAAAAAACTTGGTGCAATACTTATAACAGAAGGGTTTGTTAGTGAAAGAGGAATGCTTGAGGCACTTGAAAAACAACTTGGTATTCCATATGTTGACCTTGCAAGTGTTAGTATACAAAAAGATTCAGTTAAAAACTTAAAGGAGAGTGTTGCAAGAAAGCATAATGTTGTTATTATAGCTGTTAAAAACGGCAAGTACATTTTAGCTACAAGTGACCCTCTTGATTATGATGCTCTTAGAGATGTTAACCTTGCACTTGGGCAAGAGCCGATACTTGCTTTATCTGTATCAGGTGCTATAACTCAAGCTATTGACCAAGGCTATGACGCTCAAGATGAAGTTGATAAGGCTATACAAGAATTTAGTGAACAAAACATTAACTTTGGTGTTGATAGTGATTTGTTTATTGAAGAAGAAGAAGTTACAAACGCACCTATGGTACGTCTTGTAAATACTATTTTAAATCAAGCTGTAAAACAACAAGTTTCAGATATTCATATTGAACCTTTTGAAGATAGAGTTCGTGTACGTTTTCGTATAGATGGTGAGCTTATAGAGGCGATGACCTCAACTAAAGCTACACACCTTGCTATTGCTACTCGTATAAAAATAATCGGTGGTATGGACATTGCTGAGAAAAGACGACCTCAAGACGGACGTCTTGAAACGGTTATTCTTGGTAGAAGTATAGATATGCGTATTTCGGTTATACCTACGGTTTTCGGTGAAAAAATCGTTATACGTTTACTTGATAGAAGTAAGCTTATGGTTTCAAGAGAAGCACTTAACCTTACTGGTAACAACGAGAAAGTGTTTAACAAAATGCTTCGTGCTCCAGAGGGAATGATTTTGATAACAGGGCCAACAGGTTCTGGTAAAACAACTACTCTGTATACAGTGCTTAGCGAGTTTAACAAAATTCAAGATAATATAGTTACGGTTGAAGACCCAGTTGAATATAAAATTGACGGTATAAATCAAGTTCAAGTTAACGACAAAGCAGGTTTAACTTTTGCATCAAGTTTACGTTCTATACTTCGTCAAGACCCTGATATAGTTATGATTGGTGAAATTCGTGATGCTGAAACTGCTGAACTTGCTTGTCGTTCAGCGATTACAGGACACCTTGTTTTTTCAACACTACATACAAATGATACAGTTTCAACTGTTAACAGACTTATAGATATGGGTATTGATAACTACCTTGTTTCATCATCTATTGTTGGTGTTGTTGCTCAACGTCTAGTTAGAAAAGTATGTGAAAGTTGTAAAGAAACTTACACGATTACACCAGACGAAAAAATACTTATTGATGTGGAAGATGATTTTGAAGTAACAAGAGGTAGAGGTTGTAACACTTGTAACCAAACAGGTTATAAAGGGCGTACTGCTATCCATGAAGTTCTACTTGTTGATCAAAAAATTAGACAGATGATAAGTAAAGATGAATACACTGATGTTATAAAAACGGCAGCCGTAGAAAATGGGCTTGTTACCTTAAATGCCTCTTGTTTAAACTTAGTTAGAGCAGGTATAACAACAGTTGAAGAAATGGTAAAAGTTGCATATTCTATAGATTAGTAGGTGGCTTATGAGATTATTACAGATTTTAGAAAAAGTTAGAGAATATAAGGCGTCAGATGCTCATATAACAGTAAATGCACCACCTATACTTAGAATAAATGGGGCACTTAAGCTTGCAGGGAAAGAAAAGCTTACATCTGAGGATACGCTATCTCTAGTAAAGGAAATTATTGATAATAAACAACTTCAAAAGCTTGAAGAATTAGGTGAGTTTGACTGTGCTTATGAAAATGAAGGTGTAGGTCGTTTTCGTGTAAACATATATAGACGTATGGGTGGGTATGCTATTGCCATGCGTGCTATAAACACCGAAGTTCCAGAACTTAAAGCACTTGGACTTCCAGATGTTATTGAAGATTTATGTAAAAAAAGACGTGGACTTGTTCTTATAACAGGGCCAACTGGCTCAGGGAAGTCTACAACTCTTGCTTCTATGATAGACTATATAAATTGTAGTAGAAGTGAACATATAATTACCATAGAAGACCCTGTTGAGTACATTCATAAACATAAAAAATCTATTATTGACCAACGTGAGATTGGTAGTGACTCTAAGTCTTTTGCAAATGCCTTGCGTGCGTCACTACGTGAAGACCCTGATATTATACTTGTTGGGGAGATGCGTGACCTTGAAACTATATCAACAGCCATAACAGCTGCAGAAACAGGACACTTGGTTTTAGGTACACTTCATACAATTGGTGCTGCTAAAACAATAGACCGTATAATTGACGTTTTTGAACCTCATCAGCAACCACAAGTTAGAACCCAACTTGCATCAGTTTTAGAGGCTGTTGTATCACAACAACTTCTTCCAAGAGCAAGTGGTAACGGACGTGTTGGTGCTTTTGAGATTATGCTTACCTCAACTGCTGTAAAAAGTCTTGTTCGTGAAAGCAAAACACACCAAATACAAAATGTTATTCAGACTTCTGCTGAAATTGGTATGATTAGTATGGATAATTATTTGAAAAATATATATAATAAAAATTTAATTACTATTGAAGATGCTATGAAGTATGCAGTTAACCCAGATGCATTGATGAAAGAACTATAATAAATCACAAATAGTAAACACATAATGAGTAGTAAAAATACAAAAAAAAGGATAGGAGGCTTTGAGATGCCCTATTTTTGGTATAAAGAAACTGATAAGGGTGGTAAAATACAAGAGGGATATTTAGATGCCGAGAGTCGTAAAGATGTTATAACGCATATACGAGCTCGTGGGAATATGCCTGTTGAGATAAAAGAGAAAAAACCCCCTAAAGACGCTTTAGAAGGTCCTACAAGATATCATAAGAAGTCTTCGACTAAGGGTGCTGATAGCGTTTTAAATAAGGATATTGAACTGTTTAGCCCTAAGGTTAAACTAAAAGATTTGGCTATTCTTACAAAGCAAACAAGTGTTATGCTTTCTGCTGGTATGGACCTTATAAGAACCATCGATGTTTTAACGGCACAAGCAGAAAACAAAACTATGCAAAACGCACTTTATGGTGTAGGGATAGATGTTAAAAAAGGTTTTCTCCTTTCAAATGCCTTAAAGCAAAATCCTAAAGTTTTCCCAGAACTTTTGGTTGCTATGGTAGAATCCGGTGAGCTTACAGGTTCGCTTGATTTAGTAATGGAAAACATGAGTGTGCATTATACTAAGGAAGAATCGATCCAACGTAAAATAAAAAGTGCGATGGTATATCCTATACTTCTTGCAATCGTTATTGTTGTAGTTGTTACAGTACTTATAGTTTATGTTTTACCTCTATTTGTTGGTATGTTTGATGATGCAGGTATGGCACTTCCAGGACCAACAGTGTTCTTGCTTGGCATATCCGAAAGTATAACTAATTTTTGGTACCTATACGGTGTAGGTCTTATGCTTATAATATTCGGTTCTATAATGCTTTTTAGAGTTGACAAAGTAAGGTATGTGTTTTATAGAGGTGTGAGAAATATTCCGGTTTTAGGAACAAGTATTGTAAAGATTGCTTCAGCACGTTTTTGCCGTACACTTGCAACACTGCTTAGCTCAGGTATACCTATTGTTAAAGCACTTGAAGCAGCGGCTAAAGTAACTAATAATGAGTATATCATTGTTTCTATGAAAGATGTAATCGAGGGTATAAAAAAGGGTCAACCTCTTAATATACTTATACGTGATATGCACTATTTTTTACCTATGATGATTTCTATGGTTTCCATAGGTGAAGAATCAGGGGATATTGAAACTATGCTACAAAGAACGGCTGATTATTATGATAGTGAAATGGAAGCAACAATAAATGACATTACATCACTTGTTCAACCGATTATGATTGTTATTATGGCTCTTATAGTAGGTTTCGTTGTTATAGCTCTGTTCTTACCAATGATTGAATCACTTGGTACAATTGGTCAAACAACTGGTCTTTAGAAAAATATAAAAAAATAAAAACTTACTGTCTTGTATAAATAAGGACATGGAGGTTGAAATGTTTAAAATATATGATAAGATAAAAACAAATAAAAGAAAAGGTAAGGCAGACTTCGAGTTTTTTATTGTAGTAGGTGCAGTTGCAGTGATTTTGATTGTGGCTGTTCCTGTTATTATGCAATATATGGAGGATTCGATTAGCGCTAGGCGTGTAGCAGATTTTTCCTCAGTCAATAATGCTATATATAATGGTATTCGTGATTGGGAAGTAGATGGCGACCAAGCTTTTGACTTAAATAAAAAAGGCGTTTATAGAAGTGATGATGAAGACTATCAAGACTTTTATGCAATCATGCAAGAGGCTATGCCTTTTGAAAATACAATTTATGAACCTCTTGAAGGTGATAGCGACGAAAGCACTTGGTATATGAAAATAGTTGGCAAAGGTAGATCCTATGACATTTATTTATTTAACGGTGACTACGTTTCAGTAAATCATGGTGAACCTTTCTTAAATCGATATTTAGAAGAAGCAAAATAAAATTAAAAAAAAATAAAAAAAACAACACAGAAAACACTACACATATGTTTAGCCAAAGGAGGTAAAACATGAAAAGGATTAAAAAAACAAAGAAAAGAAGTAACAAAGGATTTACACTTGTTGAAATGATTGTAGTTATAGCTATACTTATTATTTTGGGGGCTGTTGCCGTACCACGAGTAACAAAGTATGTTGAAGATGCAAAGTCTACGAAACGTGAAACAGAATTTGCTATGGCTTATACTTGGGCGAAAAATGGGTTGAATGATTATCGGGTTGAAACGGGGTATCAATATGCTGGACTTGCAGTTTTTGGTATAAGCGATCCAGAAAATTCGATTTGGGACATAAACGGTAATCCTTTAACTATTACGGATCCATCGTTGATAATAACTAAGGCTATTCGTGAAAAGGTAAACTTCTATGTTCCAGATGGCTATGTACTTGGTAAGGCAGGTACTAGAACTAAACCAAATGATAACTATCAAATTACAATCACTAATAATAAAGGCGAATATTCTATTAAAGTGCAAAAAGATGGCTTCCAAAGTGTGGACAATGGTGAAATAACTGCTTACTAGTATAGTTATAGATTTTGCGAGGTCTTATAAAAAGGAATAATGTAGTTGATTGGCAAACATTAAAAAAAGTGTTTGCCTTTTATGCACATGGAAAGTGTATTTTTGTTCCAAATTTTTCTATAAGTATGAAAGTTTTGTGAAATAATTTAGTTTTTAGTTGAATAGAAGTTTATTCTATGGTATTATTTTAATACAAGGAAACATATATTAGACTTGTGTCACAAGTCTTAGTATAATTGAACTTTGCAATTATACCGTATAATATATGGAAAGGCATTATAATAGAGGAGTAAGTTTTATGAATGAAAAAAAGTCATTTTTACATAAAAATAAAGGTGTCACTTTAATAGAGCTTATTGCTGTTGTTGCGATAATTTTAATTTTAGCTTCGATTGTTACACCTATGGTTTTTGGGCATATGGACGATGCCAAAAAAGTGAAAACTGATGGTGATTTTAACTTGGTATACTCTTGGGTGAAAACTGGTTACCAAGATTGGAAGATGAAAGATGGCAATGAACTTGTAGCAAATAGTGTATACAACATAAGCAACCCAAGTGTTTCGGCTAACTCTAGTGATGCACAGGCTATAAGAAAAAATGTTGATTTTTATGTTAGTAATGGATATGCTCTAGGTACAGATTCAGATGATTTTCAGGCAGTTATAACATCAGATGCAAATGCAAATCTTAAAAATATAACCATTACCCATATGGGTGAAACTCGGACCTTTGAACATTAAATAAAGCAAAGTGCTTTATGTATTATAATAAAATAAATTTTCTTTGTATTTCAATATACATGGATTGTTATGTTATGCAAGTCCTAAGGGACTGTAAAAATTCGTTAAAGCGAGTTTGTTTACAGCCCTTTTTTAATCCTCTTTGAAGAAAAATGTTTTTATATGGTAATACATAGAAAATATTAGAACTTTGGGACGATAATCATACATTTTTATGGCAAGTACGAAAATTTTATGAAAAATTATTAAATAGTATTGATTATCCTTTGCGATAATGCTATTATATAAATATAAACAAAAAAACAAAAAAACAAAAAAAGACATAAGTAAAAAAAAGAATTTAAAGTAGATTTAAAGACTGAAAGAAAAGGTGAAAGTTATGAAAAAAATGAAAAGGACAAAAAAGAAAAAAACAAAGAGGACAAAGGAAATAGAAAGAAAATCTTTTGCCTATGAAAAAGGAGTTACTCTTGTTGAAGTTTTGGTAGTTGTTGGGATAATTTTAATTTTAGCATCGATTGTAACGCCGAAAGTTTTTGCATATTATAGTGACGCTGAAGAAGTTAAGCGAGAGGGTGACTTTGCACAAGTATATGCTTGGTCAAAAACAGGTTATAAAGATTGGAAAATGCAAGACACATCAAATACACTTTTACCCTATATGTCATATAACATAAGCCTAGGAACATCGACTCAACCTGCAGGAGATACAACTTCAAAAGCTATTAGAGAAAAAGTTGATTTTTATGTAAGTGGTGATTATAAACTTGGTGATGCCAAAACAGACACAGAGAATTATAGTGTTGTTATAAAGGCAAATTCAAGAGGAAATCTTGATTCCATTACAGTAACTCAAAATGGTTGGGTTTCAACAAATGGGTTGCCACCAGTAAAAAGTGAACTTGCTAGTAACTGACGTATCTTTGTTAGTCTGAGAGTTTAAGTTGAATATGGTCTAGTAATATGTTATTCTATATATAACACCAAAAAGTTGCAATGTTAAGGAATTGATACTAATTAATACTAAATTAAATTCAATGGGATTTGTTTTGTTTTAGTACTAAAATAGAAAAGGGGAAATATTATGAAAGAATTAAAAAAGAGAAACTTAGGTCACAAAAAAGGTTTTACACTTGTTGAGCTTATTGTAGTTATCGCTATAATCATTATTTTGGCTGCACTTGCAGTACCTCGTGTAACAAAGTATGTTGATGATGCAAGAGAAGCAAGACGAAAGGCTGATTTTTCTACTATGTACACATCTGTTACGGCAGGTGTAACTGAATGGAAGATTTTAGACGGAAAGATTAAGGAGGGGGATACAGCTATAACTGGTGATGGTGCTGGTGTTGATACTGATGCGTCAAAAAATATATATAAATATGTAAGTACGGTTTTACCATCAGGTGTTGAGTTAGTTGCAAATAAGGAAGCAGCCACAGATGAAAACCAGTACTGCGTTACTGTTACGGCAGACGCTAAGGGATATATCACAAAGATAACCATTACTGATGGTAAGTATACAACTGAAGACGGTACTTTTATAGAATAATAGTATAAAAGAAAGGGACTGATATTTAAGATATTGGTCTTTTTCTTTGCTTTGTTAACGTATTTTTTTACAAATTACAATATATTTCGACTTACATATTTAAAATATAGTAATAGCTATAATTTATTGTTAAATTCTAGCAATCCTTTATTTATAGGGTTTATTGGGGTTTTGAACCTTGAAATATGAGAGAAAAATATTATATTTATAAAGGGTTTGTGAGGCAAATATGAAACATTTGTGAAGTTTTGAAAAAGCTATTGCAAAGGGGTATTGCATGTGGTATTATATAAACAAGCAAAGGAAAACAAAAAACTTTGCAGAAAAAACAAAAACACAGAAACACAAAATAACATAGGTAAAAATGCCAACTGAAAAGGAGAAAGAAATATGAAAAAATTAAATTCTAAAAAAGGTTTTACACTTGTTGAGTTAATCGTTGTTATAGCGATTATCATTATCTTAGCAGCACTTGCAGTGCCACGTGTAACAAAATATGTTGATGACGCTAGAGAAGCAAGTAGAAATCAAGACTTTGCAACTATGTATACTGCTGTAACAGCAGGTATCACTGACTGGGCTACAGAAGAAGGCCACAACTATCCGGCTGATGCTATTGAAGATTTAAGTAAGGATAAAACTGGAATAATAGATGCAGTTGAACTTGTTATCCCTGCAAACACTTCTATTGCAACTGTTGCCGATGCTAAAAATGGTGCGTATAAGGTTTCTATTTCAACAGAAGAGGTTGAAAGTGATGATACAGTTAAGACATATAGACTTAAGGATATAACAATATCTGATGGAACATACACTGCTATAAACGGAGCTACACCAACAAAATAGAAGAATAAATAATATTTAAAAAGGCAAAGCGAAAGCTTTGCCTTTTTTATATACATGAAAGGCTGTAAAACTTGTTTGGAAACGCCTAAAAATTGAAACAATGTCACATCGCAAAAGACAAACATAATTTTCATATGTTTGTCAAAAGAAGTCGTTGTTTTGCTGTAAAAATGGATTTTTCTATATTTTGCAAGGATGCTATATGTGAAGTTTATGTTTGAAATGTGAAGAAAACATGAAAGTTTTTGTAATTTCTTGACTTGAGTATATTTTAATGGTAATATATATGTAGGAGTTATATATAGTATATATAATATAAGTTATATACTATATG
>JBKEBX010000048.1:0-5942 GCA_047973385.1 Lachnospirales bacterium
CATACTTTTTCCTTAATAGTCCACTTAATATTTTTACTTGTACTTATACTTTCCTCTTGAACAAATGAGCCAAGTATTGATAACATTAACTCACCGTCAGAACTAAGTGAGTTTATATTTTCTCTTTCAAACCTAACCTCAACATTCAAAGTTTTTAAGTACCTAACCGTTTCAAGCAAGTCTACTGTATTTCTTGCAAACCTTGAAATAGATTTAGTAAGTATGATGTCAACTTCACCCTTTTCACAAGCTAAAATCATATCGTTAAAACCATCACGCTTAGTTTTATCAAGACCACTTATACCAATATCTGAATAAACTCCAACATACTCCCATTCAGGATTACTTTGTATCAGCTTTGAATAATTACTTATCTGAGTTGATACAGAGTGAAGAAGTCTATCTCTTTATTTGTAAACCCTTGCATAAGCACAAACTTTTAACTTCTTAGGTAATGGTAAAGTAGTAGGCTCTATTGTATTTATCTTTCGCATATATCTACCCCCTTTCCTTAATACTATATTCCCTCTAAACCCCTATATTATCAAGCTAAAATTCATTAGAATAAACATATCCAACATCATCAACAATTTTTCCTATGTCATATCTAATACTTTTTAGTTTTTTTACCACTTCATCGGTTTTCATCATAGGCAATTTTCCTCCATAATTCACTTATTTTTTTGACACTAATGTTACACTACATAATTTTACTGATTTTTTTTAAAATTTTTCGTCTAATTATTTTTGGAAAAAGAAAAAGACAAATCGTCAAACCCTTTATTTTATAAAGTTTTTCCATTTGTCTTTATTATACTATAGTCGTAACCATTTGTAGTAATTGTAGCCCAATATTGAACACCATTTTCATTACATATTTCTATTATCTTTTCACTAAGACACTCTATACTTTTTATGTTAATCAAAGGTTCTCCGCCATACCAATCAATATGTATAGATTTATAAATTTTTATATTTTTTTTAATAAAACTAAGAATTTTATTTTCTACTTGTTCATTAAGCTCAATATTTTTTGGTTCTTCAAAACAATATGTACATTTAAAATTACATTTTAATGTAGTCATAATTGATAAATGTAAAACTTCAGAATTAACTTTATTCTCCCAATAATTTAATTTCAAGTCTTCTAACTCATCCATGTCATCATTCACTATAAAACCATTCTCTAATAAAATCTCTAATTTACTATCCTCTATTACCTCTATATTATCAGCTACTACATTAGAAAAAACTTTATCATCTACTTGATTAATACTAACGTTTTTGTATTAAATAACAACTTAGTCCCTTTGTCTACTGTAACATTAAATCTTGATAATTTCATAAACCTCCTTAATAATGACCTAACTTTCAACTCTCTTTTGCACGTTTTAAACTTATTGTAAATTCTGCAACACCTATTGCAATAAAGCATAATATTAAAGCTGTAAATGAAAACATAGTACTATGCTCTACACTGCTTACACTACTGTTAATAATAATACTTCGTATTAATTCCATAGCCCAACTTACTGGAATAAAATAAAATATTGGTTGAATAAATGACGGTAACTTTGATATTAGGGCAGTGATATTTGCAAAAAACAATAACATGTAATTTAATATTTGAGTAATAGAGCCGACCCTTTTATAAAAAAGTGCCAGTCCCGCTACAAATAGTCCTAACATATAAAAACTAAATACAACTATAACTATTATTATCATTATGTATGTATTGTTTAATCCAAGATTTATAAATATATTTATATTTTGAAAGAAAACACAATAAACTAGAAATAGAGCTATTGCCTTTAAAATATTGAAACTAAAACTAACTATTGCCTTTGCTAATAAAACCTTGAAAATACTTGTTCTTGTCATAAATATTTGCTCCAATGTTCCCATTGTTGCCTCGTCTATTATAACATAAGAAAAATAGGATAGTGCACTTGTGCAAAGTTGCCACATTACTAAACCGACTAAAAGCATCGCACCTTCTGTACTATTAGGACTATACTCCAAACTATAAAATAACCCTATAAACATTGTAATAAGACCTAGATTATAAAATATATAGCGGGGTAGTATTCATCTCCAAGATAATGTGCATTTCTAATGCATTCATCCTGCAGTACCATGATAAGTATCAATGCCCGCTTGCTTTGCTGCTACCCTTAATGCAAGTCCTATTAAATATCCTTGATATAACTTTCTTATTTTTTCTGCTTTTTCATCATCTATCACAGCAATTCCGTTTTCAATTTTGTAGCCGTATGGTGTATGGGTCATTTCATCACATCCTCTCCGTAAGCGATAACCCGCATTTTAATTCAAATGAAACTTCCGTCCTTGTATGAACGATGATTCGCTCTACTACTTCTTAAAAACATCTTCATCAAACGATGTAAGCATTTCTGCTTTCTGTACAAATTTATATAGTTTGCCGACTTCTTCAGTTTTGGTAAATTCTCCGTTGATATCATAACTAAGTCTATCTTTTTGTTTTTGTAGTTCATCAAATTCGCTAATAAGTTCGTTGGTTTCTTTATTAAATACTGCAGATTCTAAATACCCCTTTGACATAAGTGTTACAAGTGTCTGCCTGCGTTTTAAATTCTCCTTCATCCATTCTTCTAGTTCGTTTATTCTTGAAATGCTGTTTGCTTTGTTAACTCCTCTTAAACTCTCAATTAATGGTTTTAAAATAAGTTTATGAGCAAAAATCAATTTATTTATCATGGTCACAAAAGCTATTTCTAAATCATCTTCCCGAATAAACTGTATGGAGCATTTTTCTTTATCTTCAATATGCAATTTACAACACCAAGCTATATATTTCTCACCGCTACTGTGAATTCGCATTTTAAAAGAAGTGTCACACTCTCCACAAATAATCTTTTTTGTAAAAGGGTAGCGTTTGGTATATTTATCACTCCCTTTTATTACTCCTTTTTCTTTTGCTCACTGGTTTATAAGTTGTGTAGCTTTTTCGTAAACCTCACGGCTCATAATAGGATCGTGATGATTTTCCATGTAATACTGGTCAACATCTCCTCTGTTAGTATGTCTGCAAAATATGCTGTCAGTATATGTTTTTTGAAAAAGGATATCTCCTTTATATTTTTCATTTTCTAATATTCCATGGATGGTTGTGGAACTCCACTTTCCACCCTTTTTAGTAGAAATGCCTTTCTCCTCTAAAATTTTTGCAACTTTGTGGGTACTATTCCCTGATAAAATCTGGTTAAATATAAATCTTACAACTTTTGCTTGTTCTTCATGAATAACCATTTCACCATCTATATTCTCATATCCATAAGGTGGATACGCTACTATATAGGTTCCATTTTGAAATCGTTTTTGAATAGACCATTTATTATTTCCAGAAATAGATATCGATTCATTTTCTGCAAGACTACTTAAAATCGAAAGCATTAACTCGCTCTCCATTGCACTGGTATTTATATTTTCTTTCTCGAAATAAATTGCAACTCCAAGGTCAAGCAGTTTTCTCACTAAGTCCAAACAATCTGTTATGTTTCTTGCAAACCTACTAATCGACTTGGTAATAATATAATCTATTTGCCCTGATTCATAATCTGAAATCATACGAAGAAGTTCTGATCGTTTCTCTTTTTTTGTACCTGAAATACCTTCATCGTAATATAACCCTACATATTCCCATTCGTTATTGCTTTTAATGTATGATTCATAGTGTGCTTTTTGTGTTTCTAAGCTGATAAGCTATTCATCACTTCCTGTTGAAACTCTACAATATGCAGCAACTTTTAATTTATGAGAATACATTCTGCTTTCGTTATTTCCTGCAATTTTTGTTACCTTTTTCATTCTCTCACCTCACTTTCGTTGTGTCACATATTTACCGCTACATCTAGTATATATCAACGATTTTATAGCATAATCTCAGCTAAAAATGGAGAGAAAGATTTACGATTTAATGCTATGATTTTGTTGAATTCATCTATCGTGATTAAGTTCTTTTCAAGCATATTTTTAACTATTTTCTTTGCAAGGTATAGTTATATTCATTATGTAAATCATTGGTTGTAATCTGTTTTGCTGATATATTCGTATTGCCATTTTCTAATTTTGTTATATTCATAGAAAAACACCTCCTACCTAATAGCCTTTTAGGAGGATGTGAAATCTGACGTTTTATATAAAATCGTTAATCTTTCTTGTAAAATTCACATTCGTATCCATCAGCTGGAATAAGGAGTCCTTTTGCCCAAGGTGGAGTTCTACCCATCTGTTTGCACACAGCTTTCATTGACATTCGGCTATCTGCTTCAATGACAATTTCATCGGAACATGAGCCACGATATTACAATTACCTTTGCATACATCAGCACATCACGAGCGATTGCTTGAACGATATTTTCTACAAATTTAGGAACATAACTATCAATGCGTTCCCATTTTTTCGTAGACCCGGTACCTTCATAAGTGACATTCTCACCACCAAATTGGTTCTCGCCAATTCTTGGCTTAACATAGGCAAGATTTCTACCACTTGGAAGTGTGATGAAAAGAAATCCACTTTGATAACTGAATTTAATTCCATGAGTTTTGGTTGTAGTTCGACCTTTGATACAGTCCTTTACTGCTCTGTCAACTTCCCACCAAAGCCTTACAATTTTCGGATTAGCACTTCGCCAAGCATCAACAAGTGGTTTTAGTTCATCTTCTGCAAGTCCCATATCAAGAGCGCCCATACCCACAGAACCTCCATATCCAAGGGCAAGTTCTGCGATCTTACCTTTTTGCCTTAAGTGTCCGTTGACACCATGCTTTTCAACAGAAACACCAAACATTTTAGATGCTGATTCGCAGTAGATGTCTTTGCCATGTGAGAAAGCATCTAATCTCCATTTTTAATTTGATAGCCATGCAATCACACGAGCCTCAATAGCTGAAAAGTCAGATACAATAAACTTTTGTGTAGTTGGTGGAACAAAGGTTGTTCTAATTAGTTCTAACAAAACACTCGAGGGATTATCGTATAGAAAATTTACTGCATCAAAATGGCCATGTTTGATTAGCTCTCTAGCTTCTGGCAAATCGCTTATATAATTTTGAGGAAGATTTTGAAGTTGCACAATTCGTCCGGCAAATCTACCGGTCCTATTAGCACCATAAAATTGGAACATACCGCGAACTCGATTATCTTTGCACACTGCATTTTGCATCGCAGTATATTTCTTCACTGATAATTTAGCTATCTGCTGACGAAGTTCCAATACTTCAGCAAGTAGTGGTGGTGCGATTTTTAACACTTCAGCCACTTCTTTTTTGCCAAGACTATCCATTTCAAGACTGTTCTCAGTAAGCCAAACTGTTCTCAGTAAGCCAAGATTTCATCTGCATAACCGAATTAGGATTTTCAAGGTTAGTTAGCTGTTTCATTTTAGCCATTAAACTTGCCTTTGTAATTTAATCAAGTTTGATTGCGTTCTTAACAAACTTCATATCAACTAAAATACCTCTATCGTTGATTTCTTCACTGAGGTGATATTTCTTCCCATATTAAATTTGGAACAGGAAAGAGAGATAGTTTCTCCTGAATTTGCATTTCTACCTCAACATCTCGTTTGTTGTATTCCTTAAACATCATCCATTTTTCAGTATCATGGATGGGCAGATTACGGGTTCTCATGCCGTTTGTTTTTGTAGGCGAGCAAGGTTTACAAAAATATGAGATGAGAGATTTACCTTCTGTCATTTTCTGTTTTTCAAGACCAAGAACAACACCTACACCTTCAAGTGATAAAGGAAGTCTCAGCGTTGCCGCCCACACAAGAGTACAGTGCCAATTTTCAGGTTCTATCCATTCTCCAATATGTTTTGATAAGCACACTCTTTCAAAAGTAGCATTATATGCTGTTTTGATTATAGTTTCATCGGTTAGAGCCTTTATGATA
>JBKEBX010000022.1:0-171584 GCA_047973385.1 Lachnospirales bacterium
CAAACTGAAGATGCTTCTCATCTTTTGTTTTGCCAAAAACTCGCTCAACCTCGTTTCGCTTTTGAAATGAGATTTATATACTTGAAAATTCCTCCTTGTTACTGTCCAATTTCCATTGTTTTGCTTACCATGCTTTTTGTTGTGTTCATCGCCGTAATATTTGATTCATATGCACGAGAAGCAGAAATCATATTAACCATTTCCTTAACAATATTTACATTCGACTGTTCAACATATCCATTTTCATCGGCATCAGGGTGTTCAGGGTCAAAAACAAGTTCACCCTGAGATGAGTCTTCAACAATAGAAGAAACTCGAACACCTTGACCATTATTATATGTTCCAACTGCGTTGTTAAAATAGTCAGAAAAAGGCGTAAAACTTGTATTATCTTTTTCTTGAAACAATACACTTTTAGCCTTATAAGGCGTACCATCTTCTGTTTTTGTAGTACTTACATTTGCTATGTTTTCGGCTATAACATCAAGTCTTGCACTTTGTGCCGTAAGTCCACTTGCAGAAATATTCATAGCTCTAAAAAATGACATAAAAACACCTCCTATTTACCTAAAGCTGCATTAATTCTTCTATAATTATTTGTTACACTAGATACTAGCATATCATATTTTGCTGAGTTTTGATATAAATCAACCATTTCAGACTCAATGTCAACATCATTTCCATCTAATCTATATGAAAAATTTTGATTTAAAATTGTAGGTTTAACAGAATCAAGATTTAGCTCACCTGTTTCTTTAAAACTATTTACAGCATCAGCTAAATATTCTTCAAATACTAAATCACTTCTTTGAAAATTAGGAGTATCTGCATTAGCAATATTATTTTGTATAACTTCATTTCGTGCAACAACGCCTTGCATACTTTTTTCTAAAATACTATTTGTTGTATAGAGTTTGTCAACTATCATAAACAAATCCTCCTTTTTCTTATATTTCTATAACTACATTGTCAATAAACCATCTACTACTATTTTAACCGAAAAATCCTCATATTTCAAGTTTATTAATTTTCCAATTATATACTCGCTACTTCTATGTGAATATTTCTCACGAGCAGATTGTTGTATCCTAACGTATTTAGGCTTAATTTTGTCATAACTTTTTATTAATTTTTCTTTGTGAAAATCAAAAACTTCTTTAGTTATCTCATAATTTTGAGCAAAATCAAAAACGTTCTCCATAACTAAATCAGATTTATTCATATCACCTGCTTCAACAATGTAATTGATTTTTAAGTAATCAAAAAAACAATCATAATCAAAGACTACATTATAACAATATGCCTTAGGTCCAAAACGCAATTCTTTCAAAATATATTCACTGTATATAATGCTATTAAGCAACAAATATTTTACATCAAATTCATACATTAATGTATAACATTTATTTTTGCTACTTAACTTTATCTTAAAGTCTGAAATATTTGGCATAGGAATTGATTCTATTTTTCTTATGATAAAATCAAAGCTATTATATACATAGTTTTTACAACCAACTTTACAATTTATCAAACATTTATCTTCACCAAACTCTCTTAAGTAATTTGATTGAACATTTTTTTCCTCGCCAAGATAATTTTTCAAAAACTTGTGTTCATTTGATTTTTCTTTGTAATACTCGTAAAAACTTGATAAATTACGAATATTTTTACCAATATTATCAAAAACAGATAAATTCACTTCAATAAAATCTTCATTTGAAAGCAGAACATATTCAATATAGAAACTATTTTTATCCCAAAACAAATTACATGAAAAACTAACAAAATCCATACTTCTTTCTTTGTTTAGCATCCATTCTAAATATAACAACTTAAATTGTATATCTTTTAAACTATTAAAGTTTTCATAATTATATTTTTTCAAATAAATACATATAATCATATTTTCTTCAACTTTAAAATCAAAATTGTTTTTAAATGAATTTTCTCGTTCCACATTGTAAATAAATTTTTTACTTACTCTTGACTGTTCTGTATTATCGCTTTCATCAATTAAGCTTCCACTATTTAATACATTTGCTACAACTTTTCCACTTACAAAAGATTTTTCCAAATATTCTGAATATACAAAATCCGTTAAATTGTTTTTCTTTTTAACTAAATCATAAACAAAATTATAATCAATCAAATTAACTTCTCTTATATTAAAGAAATTTTCTATATATTGAATACCCATATATATACCATTTGGTTTATAACCAAAATCTTTATTTTTGTAAAAAAACTGTTTTTTATTTATATACTTTCTAAGTAAATCTTTTTTCTGAAAAAGTTCCTCACAATATGAAAGCAACTCGTCAAAAATATCAATATCTAGCCTATCTGTAAGTGCATAAACAATTATATTGTTGTATGTTGAATATACACTATAATCCTTTATCAAAAAATCGCTTTTAGCATTTTCTAAAACAAATTCACATATAGTTTTCAGTTCTAACTTATCAAACACGTTTTTATAGGCAACTCTTCTTACTTCAACTCTGTTTTTTTCATCTTGAAAAGCATAGTAATTTTTAACTTTCTTCATTTCAAATTCTTCACTAAAGTTTGATGAATCAAAACCCTCTAAATAATCATCCAATTTATTTAAAAAAATCTCCTCAGAAACTTTCTCAGAGTTAAATTTAAAAAAGAAAATCATATTTTTAGGTATGTAAACTCTGTTGTAATATTCTAAAATATCTTCTCTTGTTACTTTTTTTATTTCAGATGAATCACCGTGTGGATTAAATTTTCTAAAATCATCAAATATTTCTTTATTACATTGATTCTCAAAGAAATACATATCATCTTTATACATTTCATTTATCTCATTGTACACAGCTCCAGAGCCACCAACTAAATAAATTTCTTGATTAAACTTACCTTCTTTAAAAATCGGGGCAAATATGGCATCTAAATATACATCAACCATTTTTTCAAAATCAACATTATCTAAACTACTACATAAATATGTAGTAAAATCTTTGTATGTTATAGCATTTAAATATGTATATGATACAGTATCTGCTAGGTAAGAAAAAGTATCATCATAATCAGGGTACTTTTTCGAACCAGAAAAAACAAGATGTTCAACGCAATGTGCAAGACCCCTATCACTTTTGTATATATTTTTTATTCCACAACAAAAATTGCTATTAGGTTCCTTATTGCTTACAAAAATAGCCGTAGCACCAGTAACACTATGAGTATATCTTTTTAAAGTTGTATCTTTATCAATGATTTTGAGTTCATCTAAAAAGAAATTTATCAATTTTCCTTCCTTTCCAATTTGTCAACAAGATTATCATATATTTTTTTATTTTCTTCACTGAAATTATCTACATCTTCTTCAGTAATCTTACTAAGAAATTCTATTGTTTTTTGAACATTATCATAGTCATAGTAATAAACTGCTAGAACAAGATTAGCGTTACCATCAAAACCTTTTGAAGACATTTCAAGTTCTGTATTTCGCTCTCTTAGCAATGTATTGTTTTGCTCTAAATCCACGTTTAAAGTGTATATTTCATCAATCCTATCTTCCAAAACAGCTACTTTTTCTTCTAAGATTTCATCAATAACCAATTCATTTTTTTTATTATTATAGTAAATCCAAGAAAACCCCAAAGATAAAACCGAACCTAGCACAAAGCCAATAACTAAGTATTTTCCTACTTGATTATTTCTAACTCTTTGAGTAGTTATAGTTTTTTCTTCTTTAACTTTTGGCGTTGTATTCAGAGTATAAATTTCGTCTATGTACTTTATTGCAACAGGATTTTCTTTATCTATATCTAAGACCTTTTCAATATGGGTAAGTGCTTTTTGCACATTATTTTCACTAAGTTCCATATAGCAAAGAGCAACAAGAAGTCTAGCATCAACAAATTTTGGGCTTAAGCTAATTACTTTTTCAAGTATTTTTATAGCTTTCTCAAGTTCATTTTCTCTAGCAAACTCAAGTGCCTCATTATACCCACCAATTGATTTTTCATATTTATCGCTCTCTAAAACCATTTTTTCAATTTCAGATATATACTTTAAACTAGGATTTTCTTCACTATCATCTAAGAAAATACTTATAAAAAATTCCTTTGAAGCCTCGCCTAATTTTCCAACTTCAAAATAACATAGCCCCAGTAAACTATGGGTTTTAGCCACACTTCCATTAAACAATATGGATTTTTGTAAAACATCTATACTTTTATGTATTTTACCCTCATTTGCGTAAAATACACCAAGAGAATAATAATACTCATATTTATCATTAACTATTTTTTCAATAGTATCATTTTCTTTTTTAAATTCATCTGTAAAATCATTAGCTTCGTCACATTGTGGACAATTAATTCCTTCAATTTCTCTACCACATTTATTACAAATCATATTTATTTTTCCTTTATATCAACTAATTTTCTTAAAAGTGATAAAATATCATCATTTTCAAATTCTTTAACATTTTTCGCAACATCATTAATATTAATAGTTGGTTGAAAATTTTCTAACTCCTGCTTAAAATCTATCATGTATATTACCTCAAAATTATTAATACAAAAAAGGAGAAATTTAACTATATTATAATTAAACAACTCCTTTTGTCTAAGTTCTTGTTTGGTAACCTTGCAAAACATAGAAAAATACATTTTTATAACAAAACGACAGCTATGTGGCTTTTTAAAAAAACTGTGTAAAGGTTGTTTTTTTGCCATTTAAGGCCTTTGTCAAAAATATAAAAATCGGTTTTCTTTGCAATGTACCATTATTTTAATTTTCTAGCGTTTTCATTTCCTAAAATCAATAGGCTTTTGATTATGCCTTATTTACACTTCCAAAAAGTTCCATTTTTTCTTTAACATTTTGCTTAATAGCTTCAACACCTGGTGCAAGAACTTTTCTTGGGTCAAATCCTTTGCCCTCTAAATCTTTACCAGCTTCAAAATATTTACGAGTTGCAGCTGTAAACACAAGTTGACAATCAGTATTTACATTGATTTTAGAAACACCTAAAGAAATACCTTCTTTAATCATTTCATCAGGAATACCTGTACCACCATGTAAAACTAAAGGCATACCACTTGTAGCATCTTTGATTCTTGCAAGAGCTTCAAAGTCAAGACCTTTCCAATTTTCAGGATATTTACCATGAATATTACCAATACCAGCAGCTAAAATAGATACACCAAGGTCGGCAATTTGCTTACATTCAGACGGATCTGCAATTTCACCAGCACCAACAACGCCGTCTTCTTCGCCACCTATTGAACCAACTTCAGCTTCAAGAGAAACACCCTTAGCTTTAGTTATCTCAACAAACTCAGAAGTTTTAGCAATATTTTCTTCAATGGCATAATGTGAACCATCAAACATAATTGAAGAAAAACCAGCTTCAAGAGCTTTCTTACAACCTTCATATGAACCATGGTCTAAATGAAGTGCAACCGGTACAGTGATATTTAAATCTTTAAGCATACCGTTTACCATGCCAACTACAACATTAAATCCACCCATGTATTTACCAGCACCTTCGGATACACCTAAGATAACAGGCGAGTTTTGTTCTTGTGCCGTTAACAAAATAGCCTTTGTCCATTCTAAGTTATTAATATTAAATTGTCCAACTGCATAATGCCCTTCATAAGCTTTTTGTGTCATTTCTTTTAAAGATACTAACATAACGTCCTCCATCATATAAATATTTTAATAAATAATTTACTACAATTTACTATACTTAAAATTCTATCATTTTTTCACACTTTTTTCAATAGTTTTAGCACAATTATATAAATATTTTATACTTGAAAAAATTATGAAAATGTACTATAATTATTATATTACGTTTATTGGAGTGCATTATGAGTAATAATAATTCAACAGAAATTATGGATCAACAAATCAAAAAGTTAATAATTTTGTTTTTACTTTCAAATTCTGAAACTGCTATTTCTAGGGAGGATATGAACAGTTTTATTATGGAATCTGAAATCATTGATTATTTTACATATAGTTCCTTACTTGAGGAAATGTGTCAAAGTAACTTTGTAGAAGAACTAAACGAAAACAACACAAAGTATTATGTTATAACAGATACAGGCTTAGAAGTTATTACAGGTCTTGAAAAACATGTACCTATTTCTGCCCGTACTTGTATAATTAAATATATTGATGGTAACAAAATTAAAGTTGCTCGTGGTAGTGAGATTTCAGCACACTATTTCAATGATGAAGAAACAAATAGTTGGATAGTAAAAGGTAATATATCTGATAGTGATTTTATGATGATGGAGTTTTCGCTAACTTTTTTCACCGAGCAAGAAGCTATAAAAGCCACTAGAAATTGGAATCATTACTGCTCAAAAGTATATGGTGATTTCCTTGAAAAAATTACAGATGACTTAGAGGACAATGAGCTTTTTGAAGACCATATGACAGAAGAAGATATACAAAAAATTCTAGATAAAGGAAATAAATTATGATAAAAAATTGGGTGTTAACTATAAAATGGTGGGTGTTTTATCTTCCATTTAGTTTAATAAAAATTGCCCCTGCTATGTCAAGACTAGAAAAAAGAGTTGATGAGTTAAGTTTCTTAGATTACAAAAAAGAGGCTGCTATCATTGCGACTAAATGGGCAAAAGGACAAGTAGAAGCAGTCGGTTTATCCGAAGAAAAAGGTACACTTGATGTTGTCGGTCTAGATAACTTGATAAAAGACAGACCTGCATTGTTTGTATCAAACCATCAAGGAATTTTTGATACTGCTATTGTTATGGCATACCTTGATATACCAAAAAGTTACATTGCTAAAGTGGAGCTTTCAAAAATACCCTTACTTGGCAAATTTATGGCATTTACAGGTTGTATATTTATAGATAGAAATGACCCTAAAAATCAGCTCAAATCTATTATGACAGGTATCGACTATTTAAAAAGAGGCTTGTCAGTTTGTGTCTACCCTGAGGGTACTCGTGGTGAAGATGCTACTCTTGGAGAGTTTAAAGCTGGTACTTTTAAACTTGCTACTAAAACAGGAGTGCCTATTGTACCTATTACATTAAATGGTACTTTTGATTTGCTAGAAAGAAATAAATTTCGCTTTACAGCTGGTACAAAAGCCCAAATTGTAGTACATAAACCAATTGAAACAGAAAACATGACAAAAGAAGAAAAAGCAAAGATTAATGTAGTTGTTCAAGAGATTGTTGACAGTGCATTATGGAAATAGGCGACATCTAAACTAAAGTTACTGATAAATTACCAAAAACCCCAAAGGTTATGTAAGTATACTCACATAATATGAGATTTCTTACAGCTCCTTTGGGGTTTAGTTAAATAATGAAATTTTGAATAATCTGATAAAGAAAATTTGCATTTCTTTACAAAGGTATTAAACAATGTTAGAAAAAAATAACACTACACAAAAATTAGCATTCGTACTTCACTGTACTTCATGCAATCTCACTATTTTTGTTTGACTTTCCACTACCATAATTTTTTCTTTCTGACTTCATCATCACCTTCTATCTTTACAGATCTTACTTATGTATTTTTTCATGTATTTCTTGCATTTTCAAGTCAACTTCTGCAACTTGATTTGCACATTCTACAAGTTCACGTTCAATCTCCTCTTTAAAATTCGAATCAGACTTATACTTTAGTTTATGTTCTAAACTCGCCCAAAAATCCATTGCAATAGTGCGTATTTGAACTTCAACAGGAACGTGTTTTGTCATCTCCGATAAGAAAACAGGAACTGAAACAACTAGATGTAAGCTTCTATATCCATTTATTTTTGGACTTTTTATGTAATCTTTTTCTTTAATCAAAGTTATGTCATCTTGTCTAAGTAACAAATCCGAAATATGATAAATATCCTTAACATATGGACAAATTACTCTAACTCCAGCTATATCATATATATATTCCATAGCTGTGCTAAAATCGGAATCATATCCTTTTCTATCTAATTTTTCCATTATACTATATGGTCTTTTAAGTCGACTTTCCATATGATGTATAGGATTATGGTCATGTTTAACTTTAAATTCTTCATCTAATATTTCAAGTTTTGTGCTTATCTCTTTAATTGCCGCATTATATACTTGACTAAGTTCAACAAGTTGATTTACAGATATAGCAACTTCTTCCTCAGGCAACGACAACATCTTAGCACCATACTTCAGTTCTTTTATACTAGAAAAATTTTTACCTACTTTCAATTTTGAACCCCCTAACCTATAAAGTAATTGTAACATATTTTTCTATAAAATGATACATATTTTCATCTTTTTTATCATGTGGCATCATTGCAAAAGAAAAACCAAATTTTCATACTTTTGACAAACACCTGAAATGGCGTATCATTGCTATTTCAGGCGTTTTGTCAAAAACAGCCGTTGTTTTGCTATTAAAATTGATTTTTCTACGTTTTGCAAGGTCGCCATATATATTTTTAAACTTGTTACTAACTATTCTCCTAAGACAAAAGCTGGGTTTATAGGTTCATCATTTTTTGATAATTTAAAACCAAGGTGGCTGTTTAATGTTGAGTATTTTCTTGAAGGGTTTGCAACCGTACCTATAATTTGTCCCTTTGTTATAACCTCACCCTTAGAAACTAAAATTTGACCATCTAATTGAGAATATACACTGTTCCAACCATTCCCATGGGATACAACTATAAAATTGCCATCATCATAACTATTACCTACATCAACAACTTCACCATCAAAAACAGACACCACATTGTATCCTAAAGGGCTTGATATTCTTACTGTATCATTCGTTCTATACTGTTCAAGTGTTGTATCAAAAATCAAGGTGTCGCTATAAGGCATAACAACATCGCCATCTGTCGGCCATAACATAACATCATTTTCTTCGTCAAATGCAGTATACAAAGCCTTTGAGTTTGTTTCAACATATTCTTCTACTACTGTAGATTTTTCTGTTGAATCATCTGTTTCTGTTGTTTTAGATTCATCTTGCTCCCCTGTTTCAGATTCACTGTTATCTTTTTCTGATTCTAAGTCCTTAGTTTCACTATTTTCATTTATTTCTATTTCTCGAAGATTTTCATTCTCTAAGTCATCAGTTTCTTTAAAGTCCTTTTCATCTTCATCATTTAACTCTGGACTTTCCTTTTGACTTTCCCCACTATCTGTGTCTGAGGGATTTTCTTTGATACTATCATCTTCTTTTTGTTCTTCATCATTTTTTGCTAATTCTTCATTAACATTTGCTACATTTGTACTAACTGCTATACCAATTTCACCAACTTCTACCTCCACTTCATCTTTATAACTTTTAGTAGTGTCGCTTATTACTGGTGTTGTAATTGTATCTTCATTTACTTCTTCTACAATTTCCATTTCATTATTTTCGTAGAAATTTCTTGCTGTTAGAACTCCAGCTGTAATTACTAAAGCACCCACAACCCCATACAAACCAAGTATCATTGCATTTTCTTTTGCGTTAGACTTTTTACTACCTTTTTTCTTATTGTTTGGATTATTATTTTTATTATTTGTCATCTTAACACCTCCATAAATATTGTTACCTTTATTTTTTCTTATATACATATAAATTAGATATTTAACTTTTTATTGAAATTTTAGCAAATTCCTTTTATTTTTGCCAAAAATATTGTATAATATGTTTATATAATTTTATAGAGGTGTTTAAAATGGATAAAACAATAATCGCAATTGATGCAATGGGTGGAGATAATGCACCTTATGAAATAGTAAAAGGTACAATTAATGCTATAAATAAATGGGATTTCTCAGCTATTTTAGTCGGTGATGAAACAGCAATTAAAGCAGAATTAGATAAGTATGCATTTGATAATGATAAAGTTCAAGTTGTACACTCAAATACAGTAATTGAGAATTGCGAACAACCAACTGTTGCTATAAAAGAAAAAAAAGATTCATCTATGGTAATGGCTTTAAACTTAGTTAAAGAAGGCAAGGCATCTGCCATCATATCGGCTGGTAACACTGGTGCATATCTAGCTGGTGCAACTCTAATCATAGGCAGAATTCGAGGTGTAAAACGTCCATGTCTTGGGGCGATGTTACCTTGTCAATCTGAAGTTGGACACACATTACTTGTTGACTGTGGTGCAACTATCGATGCAAAACCTGAGTATATAAACCAGTTTGCAAAAATTGGCTCTATATATTTTGAAGGTATGTTTGATGTAAGTAAGCCAACTGTTGGACTTGTAAATATAGGAACTGAAGAAACAAAAGGTAATGAACAAACTCTTGCAGTTCATGAACTTTTGAAGGAAAATGATATTAACTTTATTGGAAATATAGAAGGGCGTGATATAGCTTTAGGTGGTGCAAACGTTGTAGTTGCTGATGCTTTTGTTGGAAATGTTATTTTAAAAACCTTTGAGGGCCTAGGTAAATTTTTTACCAATTCATTGAAAAAGAATTTATTTAGTTCTACCATGTCAAAAATCGGTGCTTTATTATCAAAAAATTCTTTAGAACAAATGAAAAAAGATTTTGACTATAAAAGCGTTGGTGGTGCACCTTTTCTTGGTCTTAAAGGTCTTGTTGTTAAAGCTCACGGTAGCTCAGATGCTTATGCCTTCGAAAATGCAATTAAGCAATGCATAAAATTCGAGGAAAAAGAAATTGTAAGCAAAATTCAAAAGGCTTTTGAAGAAAGGTAGGTCTTTAAATGGTTAATATTATCTATTCTTGTATAGCTAGAGAAATTGACACTAATGTTAAAAACATAAAACCCGATTCTAACTTATTAACTGATTTCCACATTGATTCTATAACTATGTTTCAAGTTGTAACTTCTATTGAAGAAGAATTTGAAATAGAAATTTCTATTAGAGAAATGAAAGCTTTGGTTAACGTTAAAGATTTAGTAACACTTGTTGAAAGAAAAACTAGAGAAAGGTAAGTTGATTATAGAAATGTACGAAAAATTATACAAAAAACTTGGCTATGTTTTTAATGATGAAAGCTTAATTAAATTAGCTTTTAGTCATACTTCCATTATTAATGAAACAAAAGAAATGCCAAACCTTAGTAACCAAAGACTTGAGTATTTAGGCGATGCCGTACTTGAACTTAGTATCAGTGAAAAAATTTATAAGTTATACCCTGACATGCTAGAAGGCGACATGACTAAGTTCCGAGCAAATCTTGTTTGTGAACCATCTCTTGCACATTTGGCAAAAACTCTTCGCCTACACGACTATATAGAAATGTCAAAGGGTGAAATGCAAAGTATGGGAAATCACAGAGAATCTGTTCTAGCCGATTGTATGGAAGCTGTTTTTGGTGCTATTTTTCTTGATGCAGGCTTTGATAAATCAAAGATTATTATTGTAGACCTTTTTAGAACTGAACTTAAAAAAGATGCATCTACTTTTCAAAATTTCGATTATAAAACTACTTTACAAGAAGAAATACAGTCTTTTTCTAAAACTCCTTTAGTTTACACTACTACGGGAGAAGAAGGCCCTGACCATGACAAGATTTTTCATGTTTCCGTCTGTCATAAGGACAAAACTCTAGGTAAGGGTTCCGGAAAGAGCAAAAAAGAAGCTGAGCAAAATTCAGCTAAAGAAGCCCTTATATCTATGGATAAGATATAAGATAATACATAAAGCTTATTACAAAATATAGAAAAAAGGACTATTAAAATTTAATAGTCCTTTTTTTCATTTATGTTATAGCTTAACTCCCTGCTATCAAAGATTTGATAGCTTTTTATATTAGATGCAAACACAATAATATTGTATTTTCTGCATAAATTATAAACATTTTAATTTTCTTCAATTTCAAGTGATTTTTTTATTTCTTCTTGCTCTCTATAATCATTTAGAGTTACAAAACTTGCAAACACAGCAGTCATAATAATTAAAATAATCACAGCAATAAAAATCATAAATCTAGCTAAAATCTTATTGTAATCAGCTTTTCTATCTTCACTCAACTTAAATCACCTCTTAATTACTTATAAGATTTTATCGGCTTATTTCACTAAAAAATTAACACTTTTTAGCAAAAAATACTCATAGTTATTTCAACCTATATATAAATGTGCTTGTTTGCTCATATTTGTTCAGAAAAGTCTATAACTCTCGCCTCCGACGGCTTAAACATTTTACCAAGAGCTACATATTGTGGTCTTCTTTGAATAAATAATTGACTTAAAAATAAACTTTCCACATTGGAACGCAATAACTCATATCTATCTATAACAAAGTTAAAATCTTTGTCAAATGCAAATTCTTCATAATTACTTTGTTCCATTAATTTACCCATAATCTTACTTACGATTGTAAAAACTGAATGTCTGTCAATATATTGGTTAAAAATTACACTCCCCTCGTACTCCAAAAAATCTAATTCACTATCAATATATGGCAAAAGGTCTTTATTCGTCTCACTAAGTAACATTTTATGAAAGTTTCCTTCATGGACAAAATCTCTATCATACTTTTTTTGCGTTTTTTTTGGTTGTTGTACATTTTGGGCTACCTTAGTTTTTACATATTTCTCATCTGGTTTTAAAACTATATTTTGATTTATAAAATCTTTTTGAATAGCTCTTTGCATAAAAAACCCCTCCTTAATTTCATATTTTAGTATATGAAACAGGAGGGGTTTTGTGATTTATATTGATAAGTTTTTTATAAAACTAACTCAACATCTTCAATTTTTGTAGTTTGAAGTTTCCAAACTTCTTCACTATATTGTGCAATAGTACGGTCTGATGAAAACTTACCAGATTTAGCAACATTTGTAATAGTAGCTTTTGCCCAAGCTTTTTCATCACGATATAACTTTTCAACTTCTTTTTGAGCATCTTTGTACGCTTCAAAATCTTTAAGCACAAAGTATTGGTCAGGAATTGAACCTTCATATCCATTTAATAAAGCTTCATAAATTTCTCTAAACAACTCTGTATCAGGGTCGAATGTACCATTTATAAGTTGAGTTAAAACTTTTCTTATATCACCATTTAAATTATACTCATCCCAAGGCGAATAAGTTCTGTTTTGTTCTTGTTCAATAACTTCTTCTGACTTCATGCCAAAGATGAAACAGTTTTCTTCCCCTACTTCTTCAACGATTTCAACGTTTGCACCATCTAAAGTACCTAAAGTTATAGCACCGTTTAACATAAACTTCATATTACCTGTACCAGATGCCTCTTTACTCGCTGTTGAGATTTGTTCCGATATATCAGATGCTGGGAAAATATGCTCTGCAAGTGATACTCTATAATTTTCAAGGAATACAACTTTAATACGACCACGAACAACAGGGTCATTGTTAACTTTTTCTGCAACTGAATTTATTAATTTAATAATTAGCTTAGCTCTCTTATATGCCGCAGAAGCCTTTGCACCAAAAATAAATGTTCTTGGAACCATATCAATATTTGGATTTTCTCTAATCTCATTATATAGGTACATTATATGAAGTATATTCATAAGTTGTCGCTTATATTCATGTAAACGTTTAATTTGTACATCATATATAGATTCAGGGTCAATATCAACTCCCATATTTGCTTTAACATAATCAGCAAAATCACGTTTATTGGCTTTTTTAATTTCTATAAACTCATTAACAAATTTATCGTCATCAACAAAATCTAAAAGTTTTTCAAGTTCTGATAAATCCTTAGCATAGCCATTACCGATTTTTGAAGATATGAGTTTAGAAAGTCTAGGATTTGACTTTAACAGCCATCTTCTTTGAGTTATACCATTTGTTTTATTATTGAACTTTTCTGGGTATATTTCATAGAAATCTTTTAAAACTTTCGCTTTAAGTATTTCTGTATGAAGTCTTGCAACACCATTTACAGAAAAAGAACCTACTATTGCAAGGTGAGCCATACGGATTTCACCGTCAGCTACAATTGCCATTTTACGAATTTTTTGAGGGTCATTACCAAATCTTTCGATTAGGTGACCACAAAAACGTTTATTGATTTCTTCCACTATCATATAAATTCTTGGTAGAACTCTTGAGAATAGTTCGATTGGCCATTTTTCAAGAGCCTCAACCATAATAGTATGGTTTGTATATGCACAACACTTTTTAGTAACTTCCCAAGCTTCATCCCAAGTGAAATAATTTTCATCAATAAGAACACGCATAAGCTCAGCAACCGTAACTGCTGGGTGTGTATCATTTAGTTGGAACACTACATATTTATCTAACTCATGTAAATCTTTTCCTAACTCTTTAACTTTACCAATAGCACGTCCAATCGTAGCCGAGTTAAAAAAGTATTGTTGCTTCAAACGAAGTTCTTTACCTTTAACATGTTCATCAGCAGGATATAAAACTTCAACTAAAGTTTTTGCAAGTAGCTCATCAGCAACAGCTTTGTTGTAGTTACCTTCATTAAATGATTCAAGGTCAAAACGGTTAACAGCCTCCGCATCCCATAAACGTAATGTGTTAACTGTGTTGTTGTCATAACCTATAACAGGGTAATCAAAAGGTATTGCGTTAACAGCATCATAGTTTTCAAGTTCAAATCTATATCCGTTTATTTTTTCATCAAAAACAGATACTACATTTCCACCAAACTTAACTATTTGTTTATACTCAGGGCGTCTTACTCCCCAAGAATCCACATTTTTAAGCCAATTGTCAGGGTATTCAACTTGATAACCATTTTCAATTCTTTGTTCAA
Organism: Lachnospirales bacterium; assembly: GCA_047973385.1. Taxonomy (GTDB): domain Bacteria; phylum Bacillota; class Clostridia; order Lachnospirales; family CAMZNU01; genus JBKEBX01. Next base: position 14,701 of record JBKEBX010000022.1, read on the forward strand.
AAAGACCATTTTTATATCTTATACCACAACCATAAGCAGGTAACTCTAAAGTTGCAAGTGAGTCTAAGAAACAAGCAGCAAGACGGCCAAGACCACCATTACCAAGCCCTGGATCACATTCAGCATCTTCAATTTCATTTAAGTTAAGCCCTAAATCATTTAATGCTTCAGAAATCTTTTCATCTAATGTAAGGTTAATTAGCGCATTTCCTAAAAAACGTCCCATTAAAAATTCCATAGAAAGATAATACAGAACTTTAGTGCTACTTTCAGTATACACATCGTGAGTTGCAATCCACTTATCCGAAACTATATCACGGATTGTATAAGCTAACCCTTCGTAAATTTGTTGGTTACTTGCTTGTTCAATATTTTTTCTCGCAATATTTTTTACATTTTCAATAAGTCTTACTTTAAAATCATCTTTTGTTATTCCTTGTAAAATATCCACCATTAAACCTCCTAAATATTTTTGTAATTTATGTTACATTCATTATAACACCTATTTTCACAGTGTCAAGTAAAAAGCCCCTAAAAATGTGTATAAATAATATTGGGAACGTTTCCAACACTTTTTCTAAAATGTAAATTTTATGTAAAAACTTGCTAAATATCCTATGCATATAAACAATATTGTTGCATTACCACGCCTATTTTCATTACTTTTAGGTATATGTTGACCAAAACTTTTTATTAGTAAATCTGCACATAAAATATAAATAAAAACATAACTTATTTCTTGATTTATATGAATTATAAATATTCCTAAGTAAATAAATAAACTTTGTAGCACACTAACAGTCATAATAAAATAAGTTAAATATGTATATCTTATATGATTACTAATTGGTTCTTTTAAAAAAATGCAAACATTTTCTATAAAAAGATGAATTAGTATACCAATCATAAAAGGTTCTATATGCTTTTCAATTAAAATAATAGCACTTACTCCAAAAAATAAATGTATATTATGTAAACTATATATTATTGGATATAAGTATTTGTTTTTTACAATATTGTTAGCCTTACTATGCAATTGTAATCTATGAATAAATAACAGCAAAAATATTAAAAAGCATAAAATTATACAGCTTACAAAAGGTCTATTATGTTCTAAGGCAACAGGTATTAAATCGAAACTAACAAATGCAATAAAAATACCGCCTAAAAATCCTATAATTAAATTTTGTATTCCCTTTGTATTTTTTATTTTAGAAGATAAGTAAAAAGACAGTATATATGTGATAGCTATCACAATTATAAAAACACTTAAATACTCTTGTGAAATGTAAAAATTCTTATACATCTAACCTCCAAAAATTTAATTTATATTTATATCAAAATGTGACAAATATTTCATATTAAATAGTTTATACTTAAAGTAACTATTTAATATGACGAGGTATAAAATGCAAAAAAAATATAATAAAATCATAAATTATAACATGCTGAACCATTTAACTAATAACATTTCTCAAAACTACTTAACTTATTTTCTTTCAGTCATGTATGTTTATTTATTTAGTAAGTCCTTTATTTTTATTTACATAAACCCTTTTATACTGCCGATTTTATTCGGTTTTATGACTATGAGTAAAAACATGAATATAGTAATTGGTATATCATCATTTTTAGGTATTTTAACCTATTTTTATGATAATTCAAAAGGACAAGACTATATTCCCATAATTATAGGTTATTCATTATTAATCAAATATATTACAACATTGTCTCTTTTTTACATTTGGTCCAGTTACATAAAAAATTATAAAAAAAAATTATACAAAAATTTATCAGAGCTAACTTGCACACTTGCTATATTCCCTCTATGCCTATCGATAATTTCTCTTTTAGGTAGTTTGGTAGTTTTAGTTAACTATAAGTTTCAAGTGTATCATGTACTTTTAGCTTTAGTTGAATGCTCTCTTGTGTATTTTTTAAGTTTTTATATATCTAATGCCCTATGTTTCTTTACACTTTCTAAACCAATACAAATTAAAAAACTAAAAGAAAATGAAATGATATCCCTAATGATTTTTTTGTTTATTATAATATTTAGTATTAAGGATTTATCTGTTCTTAATATACAAATATCTATGGCTATATTTGTTCTCTCGATGCTTGTTATTGCAACATACTTTGATATATACAAAGCTTTTTTACTTAGTAGCCTTTCTACTTTTTTTTACGTTGCACCTATTAGTTTTACTTTTAATGAACTTGGTTTAAATGTTTTTACAATGGGTTTTGCTACATGTTTAATGGCTTCTTTCCCATATAAAAATAAATACGCTTTATCCTTTATATTTCTATTTTTATATCTCTTTATACATAAGATTTTGCTGTATAATTACAACAATATATTCACTTACTCAACTATTGTTTTTGCCATAATTTGTTATTTACTTATTGATTTTGATTATCTTAGTAAAAAAGCTTTTAAATATCCATCACTTGCTTTAAAAGAAAATAAAAACAATATCTCCCTAGTTAAACTAAAAAGGAAGATTAATTTCACTATATCTAATCAAAAAACAAACATAAACAACATAAATAAAATTATAGAAAGAGAAATAGAAAATATCGAACTTGATAATTCTTTAGAAAAAATAAACACCTTTAAAAAGCTTATTTTAACACAATCTAATTTATATAATAATAATATTGAGGCTTTAAAAACCACTTTAGAACAAGATTTTTCAAAATATATAGAACTAGAAAGTAAGCTTCTTTACTTATATTCAAAAAATAATTTTAATGTCAAAAGCACGTTTATACAAAATTTTAATAACAAATTAGAAGTTACTATTATACTTGGTAATTATGTTGATACATATAGAAATAATAAAAATATTTGTAATCTAACATCTAGCTTAATAAAAGGAGAAGTTAAAAATAGTGATGATTTCTACATAACAAAATCATATTATTATAGTAAAGATAATTCTTATATACTTATTTTAAGAGAAAAACAAAAACTGCAATATGATATAGAAATTTCTACACATTCAAAAAAACAAGAAGAAATTTCAGGAGATAGCTTTACAAAAATTTCTTTACCTAAAGGAATTGATGTTATAGCTCTTGCTGATGGTATGGGCAGTGGATATGACGCCTTTCTTAAAAGTAGCACAGCTTTAAACATACTTGACGATTTACTCTTATCGGATATTTCTATTGACGATTCAATATCACTCATAAACAACCTATCTCTTTTAACTAACAACAATGATACTTTTACGACTTTAGACTTACTTTTAATTGACAAGAATAACTGCACTGCAACTTTTATAAAACTCGGTGCTTGTCCATCATATTTACAAAGAAATGGGCTACTTCGCAAAATAGAAGATAAAACTTTACCTTTGGGTATTTTAGAGGAGATTACTTATAAAAAAACAACTATAAATTTAAACAAAAATGATAAAATAGTATTTTATTCTGACGGTATATATGAGGCTAACAAAGATGTATATAACGGAGATGCATGGCTTCAAAGCCTTATAAAAAATAGTAATAATAAAAGTTTAAAAAGCCTTTGTAATAGTATTGTTAGTAAAGCACTTTCTTTTTCCAATAATGTTCCTTGTGATGATATGCTACTTATTTGTGTAAACATAAAAGATGTAAATTAAATACATCTTTTATGTTTAAAAAAACTCATTTGTCTTATAATTTATATGAAAGTCTTACATGAGGAGGCATTTATGAAAAACTATAATAATGATGAAAACTATCAACCTTTTTCAAAACGTGCAGAAAATATTTTATCACGAATGGAAAACATAGAAACAAATAAACTTATTGACAAATATAAATCTTATTCTAAGCCAAGTTCACAAAGTAGCAAAAACGCAATCTCCCTTACTGTTTCAAGGGAAACTTATAAAAAAAATGATAAATATATTAATATGCTTCTATATTTTTCCTTTGCTTTAGCTATTTTTCTTTTTATTCTAATGGGTTTTGATATGTTTTTTAGATGAAAACTTGTTTTTTTAGTGTTCTTACTTGATTTTATCTCACTTTTTATTTATACTATAAAGGTAATCTCTAAAAACTTATTTTTCGACCTTGAAAAATATAGAAAAATCCATTTTCCGCCTTTGTCAAAAGTATGAAAATTCTCTTTTTCTTTTGCAACGTTTACATTTATTTTAATTTTTCAAAAGTTAAAAATAAATGAAGTTTTAGAGGTGACCTAAAAAATTATATTATAGGTATTAAAATGAAAAAAAATGGTAACTTAGACTTTGATGTATACTTAGAATTCAAAAAAAATATTGAAGAAAATAAAATGCTATTAGACAAAGATAGGCTTATTGTCGCCCTCTCTGGAGGGGTAGATTCTGTGTCTTTGCTATGTTTGCTTAAAAAATATATAGAAGAAAACAACTTAGATATTAAGATTGAAGCATGTCACATAAATCATCAAATACGTAGCGATGCTTTAAATGACGAAAATTTTTGCAAAAAATTATGCGATAGTCTAAGTGTAAAACTTCATATATGGTCTTTTAATGCTGAAGAAAAATCAAAAAAAAATGGTCAATCTGTGGAAGATGCTAGTCGTACTTTTAGATATGAAACTTTTTCCAAAAACTTTAAAAATTATAAAATTTTTATCGGTCATAACAAAGAGGATAAATGTGAAACTTTACTTTTAAACTTAGCTCGTGGTGCAGGACTTGACGGTCTTTGCTCAATGAATTTTATAAGCCTTAACAAGTACAACTCCCTACTTTATCGTCCACTACTTAGTATTAACAAAATTTATTTATATGAATATCTTAAAAGTATAAACTGTTCTCATAAAGAAGATTATACAAACGCAGATTTAAATTATACTAGAAATTATGTAAGAATTAATATTTTACCTTTGTTCGAAAATGTAAATCAAAACTATATCGACAATATATATAAAAGTTCTATGTTGCTAAAGTCTGATAAAGATTATTTTGATGAGATTGTAAAAGAAGTCTATAAAAAAGTTTATATTAATAAGTTTTCAATAAATTTAAAAGTTTTGTATTCCTATCATATTTCTATTCAACGTAAAGTCATACGTTATGCTATTAAATTATCTTTTACATTAACTGATATAACTTTAGAGCATATTGATAATATTTTAGAATTAGGTGCAAAAAACGGAACAAAAGCTATAAGTCTACCAAGCAATATTACAGCTACCACATACAATTATGTCCTATTTTTAGAGAGTAATATCAAAAACACACAAAATGAGGCATTTTCTTACAATATTATTCCCGAAAAACTTATATATGTTAAAGAAATTAACCAATATTTTTTCTTAACAAGTAACTCTGACACTGAATTTTTAACTGATTGTTTGAAAAATCAAAGTAATTTTAATTTTGCAGTTGTAAAATCCTTTGAAATTATGTATAATTATTATTATGATATCCTTTTACGGTATAGACAAAATGGAGATAAAATATATATTCCATCTTTAAGAGGTACAAAACAAATTAAGAAATATTTTATTGATGAGAAAATACCTATCCATTTTCGTGATAAAACACCTCTTATAACCAAAAAAGATAGTAATGAGGTTTTATGTATATTAGATAAAAAAGGTATTTGTTCTACACCTACTGACACAAAGGATAATAAGATTTATTTATATATATTGGAGGAAATATAAAAATGACTGAGTACATTGATGTTTTAATCAGTAATGAAGATTTACACAAGAGAATTAAAGAAGTAGCCGAAGAAATCAATAGAGATTACGCAGGTAAAGAAATAGTTTTAATCGGTGCTTTAAAGGGTGCTGTTATGTTTATGGTAGATTTATCTAAGGAGCTAACTTGTGATGTCAAGTTTGATTTTATAGATGTTTCTAGCTATCATGGAAGTACTGAAAGTTCAGGTAATGTTGTTTTAAACAAAGATATTGAACATGATATAACAGACGCTCATGTTCTTCTGGTTGAAGACATTGTTGATACTGGACATAGCCTTGTTGCTATTCGTAATACTTTAGAAAAAAAGAATCCTGCTTCTCTTAAAGTATGTGCTTTACTTAATAAACAAGAACGACGTGAAGTTGAAAATCTTGTTGTTGATTATCTAGGTTTCGAAATTCCTAATAAATTTGTTGTAGGATATGGTCTTGACTATGACCAAAGACTTCGTAATCTTGATTATATCGGCATTATGCGTTTCAAAGACTAAATAACTTAAACAAAAAAAATCAAAAGAGGTAATCCATGGGAAAACACTTTAGAACAGTATTTATATACTTGCTAATTTTTGCAGGTATTTTGTTGGCCGTATATTTGTCTAATAACGGTAGAATAGACTCACAAAGTCATAGTAACATATATTCATACTCGGACCTTGTACATGATCTTACTAATAAAGTTGAGGGTATAGACGATGTTACTATAATGACTAGCACTAATGTAGATAACTCTGCAACAGTTACTTTTACACACACAGATGATACTACTACATCAAATCACAGTATCTATGTACCAGATCTTGAAACTTTCTTGCCATTGTTACAAGACTATTCTGATACATTTGATATTCAATATAATACCCTTGAACCTACTCAACAAATTGATTACAGAAGTTTCTTGCTCCCTACTATAATCTTTATATTTGTAATTTTTATGCTAATGTTAATTATGCGTCGTGCAAACGGTGGTGATGGTGGTGCTGCCAGTTCTATGAATTTCGGTAAATCACGTGCAAAAATGATTGTCGATGACTCTGCTTCTGTTACCTTTGATAGCGTAGCTGGACTAGATGAAGAGAAAAAAGAACTTGAGGAAGTTGTAGAATTTTTAAGCAACCCTACTTCATTTACAAATATAGGTGCAAGAGTTCCAAAAGGTTTCTTGCTCGTTGGCCCTCCTGGTACAGGTAAAACTTTACTTGCTAAAGCTGTTGCCGGAGAAGCTGGTGTACCTTTTTTCAGTCTATCAGGTTCAGACTTTGTAGAAATGTTTGTTGGTGTTGGTGCTTCAAGGGTTCGTGACTTGTTTGCTCAAGCAAAGAAAAATAAACCTTGTTTAATTTTTATAGATGAAATTGATGCTGTTGCTAGAAAACGTGGTGCAGGTCTTGGTGGTAGTCATGATGAACGTGAACAAACACTTAACCAACTTCTTGTTGAAATGGACGGTTTCGCAACTGATGAAGGTATAATTATACTTGCTGCCACAAACAGAGTTGATATTTTAGACCCTGCAATTTTGCGACCAGGTCGTTTTGATAGACGTGTTACAATCAACCCACCTGACTTAAAAGGTCGACTTGAAATGTTATATTTACACTCAAACAACAAAAAAACTAGCGAAGATATTGACTATAAAACTGTAGCTCAACAAACTGTTGGTTTTACAGGTGCGGATATAGAAAACTTACTTAACGAAGCTGCTATTTTAGCTGTTCGTAAAAACCAAGAAAGTTTTGATATGAACTGTATACGTGAAGCTTACATCAAAGTTAGTGTAGGAATGGAGAAAAAAGAACGTCTTATTTCCGATAAAGAAAAACGTATTACTGCATATCATGAAGTAGGCCATGCTATTTTACACGAAATGTTACCCGAACTTGACAGTGTTCAAATAGTATCTATTATCCCAACTGGCTCGGCAGGCGGATATACTATGTATGCCCCATCAAATGATATGTCATACACATCTAAAACTAAAATGATTCAAGATATTATTTCGCTTCTAGGTGGTAGAGTGGCTGAAGACATTTTCTTTAGCGATATTACAACAGGTGCAAGTAACGATATTATGCGTGCTACAAAAATTGCTCGTGCTATGGTTACAAGATTTGGTATGTCAAATCTTGGTCCTATCCAATATGGCGAAGATGAACATGATGTATTTTTAGGTAGAGATATTTCATCAAGAAATACACTTAGTGAAAGTATTTCATCACAAATTGATGCAGAAGTTAAAAGTATTATTGATGACGCTTTAGCCACTGCCTACGAAGTAATTAATAAATACAAAGACTATTGTCATGATGCTGCTGAACTTTTACTTAAAAATGATAAAATTATTGGCAAGGAATTTAGAGCTGTGTTCCCTGAAGGTACTTTCCCTGCTAAAGAAGATATTTTAGATTTAAGCGACCAAATTGATGAGTATGATGCCGTAGCTAAAGAAAAGGCAAAACGTGCTAAAGAAAATCAAGAAAAGAAACGTTTAGCTAAAGAAAAAATTCGTAAAGAACGTGAAGAAGCTTTCTATAATAATATTATCAAAAGCAAGAACCAAAATTCAAAAAACAAAGATAATATGACTTATGAAGATTTCATCAAAAATCGTGATGAGAAAATGAAAAATCTTGAAAATTTGAAAAAAGCTGATTCAGAGAAAAAAGTTGAATTAAATAATACTGAAAAATCAAAAAATGATGTTAATAAAGATGACAAATCAGACGATAACATTGTAGATAGTAAAGATGACAATACCGATGATAACGGTACTGACAAGTAAAATACTTTAAAGCCTGTATAAGCTAATATAATACAGGCTTTATTTTTAAAAACGGTTAAAACTTTTGCTTTCTACTGGATTACACATTCCGATTAGTCTTCCCACCACCTACGTTACACCTATAGGTTTGTTACTTGACTTGGTATCATTGCAAAATGCAATTTATGCCAAAATTTCCAATGTAAATTCAAGACATTGCAAAATATAGAAACTTTCCTAATAAATATGAAAGATTGAGGTGATTATTTTGAATTTTATTGACAAAGTTAAAAAAAGTATTTTTTATGAATTTGTTATGAAAGTACAAGAAAATGAATTAACTTACTTAGCGTCTGAACTTACACTAAAGATTATTGTTGCTATGTTCCCTTTCCTTATGTTTCTTATAGCCGTTTTAGGTACTTTAGACCTTCAAGTAACATCGCTTATTAACTTTTTTGGCGATTCATTTCCTGATAGTATAATAGACATTTTGAATATGTTTTTAAAATCTATTTCAAAAACAGGTTCTGCATCAAGTATTATGTCTGTTTCATTACTTGTTGCTATATTCTCTGCTGCAAGTGGTTTTAGTGCTGTAAATCGTGGTATAAATAAAACCTATGGTGTTACTGAAAATCGAAACTTTATACATAAAAAAGTTATTTCCGTGTGTCAAGTTTTGCTTTTCACCTTCGCCATTGTTTTATCTATGTTTACTATGATATTTGGTGACGTGATTATCAACGCACTTAGTGTATTTGAAGTAGTTAACTTTTTAGAATTTGACTTTCCCTATGAGAAAGTTCTTAGCATAATCGTATTTTCTATAATGACATTGCTTATTATGATTATATATTCAATCGGTTCATCATATAAGGTTAAGTTTATAAGTACCCTACCTGGCTCAATTTTTACACTTATTTTTTGGGCTTTAAGTTCTAAAGTCTATAATATTTATATAAACAACTTTTCTAAATATTCTGCTGTTTATGGTACTCTTGGAACTATACTTATTTTCATAGCTTGGCTTAATATTATTTCCATAGTTCTGCTTATAGGTAGCCAAATAAACGCAATGATATATTCATCAAATTTCTATAAAAATCTTTCTGTAAAAAATGTTGCTTCAGCAATAAAAGATAAGCTAGTTGCACTAAAAAATTTAGTGTTTGGTAAAGAAAAAATATAAATGGCGACCTTGCAAAATGTAGAAAAATCCATTTTCATAATAAATAATGGCTTTGTGAAGTTTGTCAAAAACATGAAAGTTTGGTTTTCTTTTGCAATGTGCCATTATTTCAATTTTCCAACGTTTCCAAATAAAAAGGGGCTGTAAGAAAACTCACCAATAATTCTAGTGAGATTTATTACAGCCCCAAACTATTTTTATTACATAAACTATAAATCTGTTTTTTCAACATTACTTTTCATTTTTTCATTAACTGCAAAAAACTGTTTTGCCACAATAAGCATAAACGGACCTACAATTAGTCCAAAGAACCCTATTAGCCTTAAACCTATATACATAGACATAAGCAATAACAATGGATGAATTTCAAGTTTCTCACCTAAAAATCTTGGTTCTAAAAACTGTCTAGTAAGCAAAATAATAACATAGGTTACAAATAGTGATACACCTATAAAATACTGTTGATTAATTAAATAGTATACACCCATTGGCCATAAGAAAAACCCCGAACCAAAAAATGGTAGCACATCAATAATCGCTATCCCTATTGCAATTAACAATGAATATTTTATACCTAGAATTATTAAAGATATTAAGGCAATAGTAAAAGTAACGGACATCAGTTTAAGTTGTGTAGACACATAACCTGATATTACTGTTAATCCACTATTTTTAAAATGAAGCAAATATTCTTTTACTTTAACTGGGGTATACTTTCTTACAACTTTAGCTACAAGTTCCCTATCTCGCATAAAAAAGTAACTAGATATACAACCCATTATAATTATACTAACTGCACTCTTTGCAAACTCAAAAACATTTTGAGGTAACTCTTTAAAAGTCCCAACAAAATATGTAGATATGCCTTTAAGCAAGTTTGAGAACATACTTATAGAAAACTCTTCAATAAAGTTTGGTAAAATATATATAAACTCATCAAGCCAATAAATAACCTTATCATATGCAACTATAACATTTACGTATATCGTTTCATAATTAGCAATTAAATCTCTACTTTGGCTTACTATCGCTTGTATCAATAGGGCTATAAAAGAACCTATTATTACAACAAAAAAAACTAAACTAAGGGCAGCTGAAAGCCCTTTATTCAGTTTAAATTTGTTCTCACATATGTTAAATATCGGACGTAACATCCATGAAATAATATATCCAACTATAAAAGGAGCAAACAAAAATAATACAAGTTTATAACCTAAAATAAGTATAATAATTGATGCGATAAAAATCCCTACTTTTTTTACAAAGTCATTAACTTGTATCATATTTGCCTCCCTAAAATTTTACTACATATCTAAATAATCTCTTAATTTCTTACTTCTATTTGGATGTCTAAGCTTTCTAAGTGCCTTCGCCTCAATCTGTCTTATACGCTCACGTGTAACTTTAAACTCTCCACCAACTTCTTCTAATGTCCTAGCTCTACCGTCCTCAAGACCAAATCTTAAAATTAAAACTTTTCTTTCTCTTTCTTGTAAATCATTCATCAAAACTTCTCTTATGTGTTCATTTAAAAGTATCGATGCTGCAGCCTCTGAAGGTTCTGGATTTAAGTTATCAGAGATAAAGTCGCCTAAATGTGAATCTTCTTCTTCGCCAATTGGTTTTTCTAAAGATGTTGGTTCTTGTGAAATTTTCATAATTTCTCTAACTTTTTCAACAGGCAAATCCATTTCTACTGAAAGTTCTTCAACTGTTGCATCTCGTCCAAGTTCTTGTAATTTCTGTCTTTGACAACGCAGTAATTTGTTTATTGTTTCAACCATATGAACAGGTATACGGATTGTTCTAGCTTGGTCAGCAATTGATCTTGTTATAGCTTGACGTATCCACCAAGTAGCATAAGTTGAAAATTTAAAGTTACGTTCATGGTCAAACTTCTCAACAGCCTTTATAAGACCAAGGTTACCCTCTTGAACTAAATCAAGGAAGTGCATACCTCTATTTGTATATTTTTTACCTATGGAAATAACAAGTCTAAGGTTAGCCTCAATAAGCTTTTGTCTAGCTTCTTCATCGCCTTCTTTCATACGTTTTGAAAGTTCTTTTTCCTCATCTGCAGTAAGCAGTGGAATTTTACCAATTTCTTTTAGGTACATTCTTACATGGTCATCAATATTAAAGTTTTTTTCAACAGCCTCAATATCGTAGGTTACTTCTGGTTCTTCTTCGTCTTTAAGTTCTTCATCTGGTACGTCATCTATATCCTCTAAATCACTTAAAGGATCTGACGTTGAGATTATATCAAGCATATCAACATTATCTGTTATGCTAATCCCCTCGTTATCAAGATACTCTGTTATATTTGAAAAAAGACTTACGCTTACATCTCTGTCACTAAAAAACTCTTTGATTTCCTTAGAGGATATACTATTATTGTTTTGAAACGCTTTAGCCTTAAGTTCCTCTAATTTTTTTAAAAATTCTTCTTGCTTTTTCTTATTCATGTCCAACCTCTTTCCTAAATATATAACCTAACAACTTTATCCCGTAATTCACTAAGTTCAACAACTTCGTTAATATCAGTAACCTCAACACTCCTAACTTCTATGTAATACAAAACAATAACTTTTATAGCATCGTTTAAAACTTTTTGATTTTTATCAACGTCATAATCTCTATATGTCATAAAAACTTTTGAAATCTTGTTTTTATCTTCAAGTTCTTCAAAATAATCTACTAAACTATTTACGGTATAATCTTTTTTTTGTTTATTTAAATCGCAAATAAGTTCATATAATTTTTTATATATATCATCTATAATATATTTACTATGGAAATTATTTATAACTTTTTCTGTATATTCTTTGCTATATACTAAAATATTACATAAGTCAATACAAGCTAGTTCAACGTTTTTAGGTGTTGCATTTTTAGTAGCAGAATTTCTAATATACATTTTTTGTTTACTCATTTCGCTATAACTATCATTAGATTTAAGCTGTTTTTTTATAAGCTCAACATCTATTTTAGCATAGTTTGAAAATCTTTCTAAATAAACTTCACGTTCAATATCATTGTTTAAAGCATTTAAGATTTTAATAATTTCTTCAATAAATTCTAGTCTTTCTGTGGCATCATCTAAATCATATTCATCTTTTAGACATTCCATTTTAAATATAATATTATCAACAGAATTTTTAAGCAATTTATCAAATGCCTCTTTGCCAAACTTTTTTACATACTCATCAGGGTCTTTAGCGTCATTTAATCTAACAACCTTCACTTTAACCCCATTATCAATTAAAAATGGAATAGCCCTATTTATAGCTTTGACACCTGCTTCATCATTATCAAAAAGCAAATTAACTTTATCGCAATATTTCTTTAAAGTTTTAACATGATTGTCATTAAACGCAGTTCCAAGAGCTGCTACAACATTTTTAACCCCATATTGATACAACATAAGAGCATCCATGTATCCCTCAACTAAAATTAACTCACGTCCTGATATATTTTTTGCATAATTCAGATTATACAAGATTTTACTTTTATTAAAAATCGGTGTTTCTGGTGAGTTTAAATATTTAGGCATACCATCGCCTAAAATTCTACCTCCAAAAGCCACAACTTTACCGTATACATCAAATATAGGAAACATGACTCTATTTATAAATTTATCATAAAACTTCCCGTTTTTATTATTAACTAAACCACTTAATATTATTATATCGTCATCATATCCCTCTTTTTTTAAGAAATCATACAAATCATTAAAACTTTTTGTAGCATATCCTATTCCAAACTTTCGTTGTATACTAAGAGAAATACCTCTATCATTCACATAGTTTAAAGCTTCATGCCCATTAGAACTTTGTAAATTAAGGTAGAAAAATCTAGCTGCTTTGGTGTGTATCTCTATAAGTTTTTCTTTCTGAAGCTTTTTTTCTTCATAATCTTCTTTAGAAACTTCAAGATTTATACTGTTTAAATCAGCTAAATGTTGTATAGCATCTAAAAAATCGTAATTTTCAATTTGCATAATAAATGTAATAGCATTTCCTGACGCACCACAACCAAAACAGTGATATAGTTGTTTGTCTGTTGACACATTAAAAGAAGGTGTAGATTCTTTATGAAAAGGACAAAGACCCATGTATCTGTTTCCGTTACCTTTTAAATCAACATATGATGAAACAAGACTTAGCAAATCCGTACTTTCCCGAACGTTATCAATTGCTTCTTGACTTAACCTCATATCACTCACCTTCTAAAACATTACCATTACAACTGCTCTACTACTATATTAGACAAAAAACTTTAAAACCCTTTTTCATAATAAAAATTTTGTTATATTTTAAATGATTTTAATTTATTCGACATTCTTTCATCACAATATAAGGATAATTTTATACCTGTTTCTATATATTCTTCCTCTAAAACTTCACAATTATCGTGTACTTCTGCTGTAAGCTTACCTTCTGTAAATGGCAAAATAACATTTATACTTTTTCTAAAACTTTTAAGAACATTTTCAATTTCAGTTTTAAGCACTTCAAGATTTTCTCCTGTTTTAGCACTTATTTCAACAGTAGTAAAATATTTATCTCTTTTAACAATAGGGTATTCAATTCCCCTATCTATTTTATTATATACTAAGATTACCGGTTTATCCTTAACTCCAATTTCTTCCAAAGTATTTTCTACTACCTTTATATGTTCTTCTCTCGATTTATCGCTACCATCAACAACATGGACTAAAACATCGGCAAACACAAGTTCCTCAAGTGTTGATTTAAAAGCTTTTATTAAAGTTGTAGGTAGCTTTTGAATGAATCCAACTGTATCCATAAGTATGATTTTACTGCCATTTACAAGTTCTACATTTCTTGCCGTAGTATCAAGTGTTGCAAAAAGCATATCTTCAGCTAAAATATCTGAATTAGATAAAGCATTTAAAATTGTTGATTTTCCTGCATTTGTATAACCAACAAGAGAAACAATATAGTTATTATTTCTTTTTCTATTATACCTTAGCACTTCTCTATGTTTTTCAATTTCTTTTAATTCTTTGTTCAAATTTGCTATTTTGTCATTTATGTTACGTCTATCAAGCTCTAACTTCTTTTCACCAACTCCCTTAGTACCAATTCCACCACCTTGTCGTGACATCTCAATACCTTGACCTAAAAGTCTTGACTTCTTATACCTAAGCATAGCAAGTTCAACTTGTATTTTACCTTCGTTACTTGTTGCACGACCAGCAAAAATCTCAAGTATAATACCTGTTCTATCTAAAATCTTAACTCCTAAATCTGCAGCTAAGTTTTTACTTTGTACAGATGTAAGCTCATCATCGAAAACAACTAAATCAGCTTCATATCCTTCTATAAGTTCTTTTATCTCTTCAACTTTACCTTTACCCACATAATGTTTAACATGAGGTTTGTCAAGTTTTTGAGTAACCGAGCAAACTACCTCACCACCAACAGTTACAACTAGCTCCTCAAGTTCTTCTAAAGATGTTTCTGTATCTAAAATACCACTATTAGAATCAATGGCAACTAAAATCGCTTTTTCTTTTATTACTTTATTTTCGTATAAGTTTTCTTCAGATTTCATATATCCTCCTACTATCTGCTTATTTTTCACTAAAAAAAGCCACCAACAAACAAGTTAGTGGCTCTATTCAAACAATAATTTTACACGCTAACATCAAGCAACCCTGCTGAATTTGGATCAACTGGTGCTACTGGCACAGTATCCATCATTTTCATAAGAGCTGCAGATTGTTGTTCTGCACTTTCCATAGATTGTTTGAGCATAGAAATGCTAACTTGTTGTCCTACTTTTGCACTTGACATCGCTATTGATAAAGCTGCTATATCCATTTTACTCACTCCCTCTATAAAATTATTCTTCACGCTATTAAGTTATATCGACATAAACTTATAAAAACATTAGTAAAAAATCTTTTTTTATTTTATTATTTTTTTGTTGCTTAGATTTTATAACATTTTATTATACATTATGTCTATTTTCATCAATATCATTACTATCTTTTTCTTTTTGTTCCTTATTTAACTTTTTTTCAGTGTCTTTCATACTTGCTCTAAGTTTTGCATTTTTAACTTTATATGAAATAGATATTGCAAATAAAACAAAAACACATAATATTAAAAGTAGAACGGCTCTATAATCTCTAACAGCAATTACAAGGGCAAGCATTGCACAAACAAAGGACACACAGTATAAAATTGCAACAGTTTGCTTTTCATTAAAACCTGCATCATAAATTCTATGATGTAAGTGTCCTCTATCAGCCGTCATAATCGGTTTACCTGAAAGTAGTCGTCTAATCATAGCAAAACCAACATCAAATATAGGAAAAGCTAACACCAAAACACTTATAACAATAGATAAAAGTGCATAGCTTTTAAACAAACCTAAAATAGATGCAACTGATAAAACATATCCTAAAAACATTGCACCTGTATCACCCATAAATATTTCAGACGGGTAAAAGTTTCTAGGCAAAAAACCCAAGCAACTACCAGCAAGCGACGCTGATAAAATAACAGATATAGGAGAACCACTTAGAAAGCACAAAACCGTCAAAAATAAAGAACTAATAGCAGATACTCCTGCAGCTAAGCCATCTATACCATCTATTATATTCATCGCATTTATAATACCTACAATCCATATGAGTGTTATACCTTTATTAAGCCATTGTGCCTCAATGGGTACTGTTAAAGGATAGTCAATAAAGTCAACAGTTATACCAAAACTAATAACAACAACTGCAACGACTATTTGGCAGAAAAGTTTAACTTTGGCTGGCATAGTGTATTTATCATCTAAAAGTCCTACTATAAAAATCAAAACACCACCTATTAGAAAACCTGTAAACTCTTTATAAAAAATTTCCCTTGGCATTCCTTGTAAATCTGGTGTATAAAAAAATAATAATAATACTCCTGCATAGAAACCTGCAAAAATAGCAACTCCGCCTAAAAGACCTTTAGGTTCTTTATGCATTGAACGCTCATTCGGAGTAGCTAAAACATTAAGCTTTTTTGATAAAGTCTTTGTATATGGCGTAAGCAATAAAGATACACTAAAAGCTATAAAAAAAGCTAATAGGTAAAATGTAAAATCTTCTTGCATACTGTTTTTTCCTCCTACTTAGTTCCAAAAAGTCTATCTCCTGCATCACCAAGACCTGGGATAATATATCCATGCTCGTTTAAGTGACTATCATGAGATGCTGTGTATATTTCAACATCTGGATGAACTTCTTGTAATCTTTTCACACCCTCTGGGCATGAAATTAAACATAAAAATTTTATGTCTTTAACTCCACGTTTTTTAAGTGCATCAATAGACATAACTGCTGTACCACCTGTTGCAAGCATTGGGTCAATTAGGAAAACTTTACGGTTTTCACAATCAACAGGTAACTTACAGTAATATTCTGTTGGCTCTAAAGTGTCTGGGTCACGGTATAACCCAATATGTCCAACTTTAGCCGTTGGAAGAAGTGTATGCATACCATTTACCATACCAATACCAGCTCTTAAAACGGGAACTATTCCAAAATTCACATCATCATCTAACATATCAACCTCAAATTCACCATTTGGAGTTGGGATAGTTCTTTTAGACAATTCTAAATCTCTTGTAGCTTCATAACAAAGTAAAGTTGCGATTTCTTCAACAACCTCCCTAAATTCTTTAAAACCTGTTTGACTGTTCCTTAGCATTGATACTTTGTGTTTAATTAATGGATGTTCAACTATATGAAGTGTAGACATTCACAATTCCTCCTTATGTTTGTTTTAATGGTTGCCTAATGTAATTATTTTTTTATAACATTATATCCACTTGCTTTAACTAGTCTATTCATTATGGCAAGACCTTCTTCATTTTCAGAAAAGCCTTCACAGAAAGCTATATCTATATTATTTTTATCCATGTCACGAAGTCCATGAAATAACTTTTTTGTAATGGTGTTCAAATCTTCTCTTGTACCTAAAGAAAAAATCAAAACATCTAAATCCTTGTATAATCCTTCAGTTTCATCAGTACATATTATTGCTATTTTCTTGTTGCTTTCACATTTTTTAACAAGTTTTATGATCTCACTTGGAATATCCTTAACATTGTCGCTTGTAACTAAAGTTATTTTAGCATTTGGTGCATAATGTTTATATTTCATTCCTGGTGCCATAGGTTTGTTAACTGGTGATTTTTCGGTAATAGATTTATCAACACTTATTTTGCCAATAACTTTTTCAATCATAGAAATAGTAATACTACCTGGTCTGAGTAAAACAGGTATATCCTTTGTACAATCAATTATTGTACTTTCAACACCAAATTTACAATCCCCACCGTCAACTATACAGGCAATTTTAGAAGATAAATCTTCAATAACATGTTCAGCCTTTGTAGGACTTGGTTTACCTGATATATTTGCTGAAGGTGCCGCAAGTGGCAATCCACTAAGTTTTATAATTTCTAAAATTATCTCATTACTTGGCATTCTTACAGCAACCGTCTCAAGTCCACCTGTTGTTTCATAAGGTACACAGTCTTGTTTTTCTAAAATAATAGTCAACGCTCCTGGCCAAAAGGCATCTATTAACTTTTTAGCCTTATGAGGAACAGTTTTTGCAACATTTTCAAGCATTTCAAAACTTGCAATATGTAATATTAAAGGATTATCAGAGGGTCGCCCCTTTGCCTCATATATCTTTTTTGTAGAATTTGAATCAAGTCCGTTTCCACAAAGTCCATAAACCGTCTCCGTAGGACAAGCTACAAGGTCGCCTCTTTTAATAAAATAGGCAATTTCTTGTAGCTTGGATTTTTGACTATGCAAAGAACTATCATCAATAGTAATGACCTTTGTTTGCACAATTACGCTCCACAACATTTCTTATACTTTTTACCACTACCACAAGTACAAGGGTCATTTCTTCCAACTTTAGTTTCTTTTTTTACTGTTCTAGAAATTTTTTGTTCTTTATAAAATTTAGAAAGTTCTTCTTTACCAAATACACTTTCCCATTCTGGCAACTTATATAAATGTTCTGCTTTATATTCAACCATTTTTTTAAAAAGGTCTTCAAATTCAAACTTAACATCTATTTCAGTTTCAGGTGTAACTTCAAGTAAATCAATTTCCTTATCTAAGCAATCTGAAATACCATCAATAAAACCACAATATTGTTCTGGTTTCATACGGTTTGCTTCTGCAAGTTCAGCAATTGTACCTTTTATTGTATTTGTTTTTGTATTAAGCATATTTTCGTATATTTTTTGTTCAAGAGGCATATAAATATTCCAATAAGCAGGGATACTATTCCCCTCTTTAGTGTATGCTTGCATTAACCATTTTTCGTATAATTTCATTTTAAAGTTTCCTCCAAATATATTTCTTTTTATTTACATATTATTATATTTTACAACAA
Organism: Lachnospirales bacterium; assembly: GCA_047973385.1. Classification (GTDB taxonomy): domain Bacteria; phylum Bacillota; class Clostridia; order Lachnospirales; family CAMZNU01; genus JBKEBX01. The sequence continues at coordinate 33,798 of JBKEBX010000022.1, forward strand.
CTTTTGTTTTTTGTAAATATTTTAAGCAATTTTTTTTATTTTATGTATTAATTTAATATTTTTAGTCTGACGCACCTAAAACTATAATTACATCTTCTACTTGATTTTCATCAACAATAAATTCAGGTTCATTAAACAAATCAACTAAATCAAATCCATAACCTTCTTCTTTAATATATATACGTGTATTCGTAACATTTGTTTCATCATAGTTACCAATTTCTTGTACAGTATATCCTTGACTTTCTAAGTTTTCCTTTGTATTACTCGCTTTACCTGTAACATTTGTACCGTTTAACACTTTTATTGATAGCTCTTTTGCAGAAATTTCTTGAACTTCTGGAATTTCAGGTTCTTCTGGAACAATTTCATCACCAATATACAAAATATCTTCCATTGTATCTTCAAATTCATCATCAACAACTTCTACATAACTTCTACCACCAATCATAACCGGTGTAACAGGCATAGCAAAACTACGCACATTATCAGGGTCAATATCATTTACATACTCACCGTACTTAGTTATATCCAAAATACCCACATTATTTTCTGTGTATTTAAGCGTTGTTTTCGCAAGAGTTGTAATCGTATCGAGTTTATTACTTGAATTTAGAAGTTGACTAAGTAAAGCTTGCATAAAGTCTTGTTGTACTTCAATTCTTCCTAAGTCACCATTTGTATAGCCACTTCTAAAACGAATAACTTGTTCAGCTTCATCACCATCTAAGTTTTGCATACCTTCTTTAAGGTTAATCGTAAGGTTCTGTGTTGGATCATTATAGTACATGTCCATAGGAACATAGAAGTCCACACCACCCATTTCATCGACTAAATATTTAAAGGCATCTAGGTCAATTTTTAACCAAAATTCAATATCAGTGCCTAGATAATCTGACAAAACTTCTCTAATCATTTCCATAGCCTTATCAGAACCTGCATAGGCATATAGTTCCGTAAGTTTTATTGTTCTTGGCGCATTAGGTAGTTCCTCTAACATTTCATCAGTTAAAGTAACTTTCAAATCTCTTGGTATACTCATAAGATCAATATTATAATCCCTAGTATCAAAGTTTGCAAAAATTACTGTATCAGTGTGTATATTAAGCTCATCTACACCGACTATAACAGCATTTATATTTTTATATTCTTCCGTTTCATTAGATGATGCTTGTTCATCTTTTGACACTTCATTGTCAGTACTTGCAAACATTTTATCATATGCATTAAGTCCAATACCTATGGAAGCAAAAATGATAATCAACGTTATTATAGCAGTATAAAGAAACTTAAACATTTTTATCCTCCATTACTATTTTTTATTATTTTATGTTCGTATTATAGCACATTATGTCGATTATTTCCACTATATTTATAATTTTTTAATTATTATTGTTTTTTTTACATTTATTTTAACTATTTTTTTAAAACTCTCTTTTAAAATTATTTATTTTTTGGTATAATATTACTTGAGAATATGTTAGTACAAGGAGCAAATATGAAAAAAATTAAAGTTATGTCAGTTTTTGGAACTAGACCTGAGGCAACAAAAATGATTCCTATTATTAAAGAGCTTGATAAGTTTCCTGAGCTAGTTGAAAATATTGTTTGTGTTACAGCACAACATCGTGAAATGCTAGACCAAATTATCGATCCATTAAATATTAAAGCTGATTATGATTTAAATATAATGAAAAAAGGGCAAACCCTTACAGATATAACTACAAGCGTCTTAGAAGGACTAAATAAAGTTATTGATGAAGTTAAACCTGATTTAGTTTTAGTACATGGAGATACATCTACGTCTTTTGCCGGTGCACTTGCTTGTTTCTATAATAAAATATCCATTGGTCATGTAGAGGCTGGGCTTAGAACCTACGAAATGTACGAGCCGTTTCCTGAGGAAATGAATAGAGTTTTAACAGGACATATGGCAACTCTACATTTCTCACCTACAAGACAATCCAAAGAAAACTTACTTAAAGAAAACATATCGAAAAATATTTTTATAACAGGTAATACAAGTTTAGACTTCTTAAAAGAAACAATTAAAGACAATTATGTTTTCAGTGTAGATACCCTTAACCATCTTGATTATAAAAATCACAAAGTAATTGTTATGACTGCACATAGACGTGAAAATTTAGGTGAACCTCTTGAAAATATTTGTAAGGCTATGCTTAGAGTTGTTGAAGAAAATCCTGATACAATTTTAATTTATGCAGTGCATCTAAACCCGTTGGTACAAGAAACAGCTAAAAAGTTTTTAGGAAATCATTCAAGAATTTACCTTGTAGACCCTCTTGATGTTTTCGATATGCATAATCTTATGAACAAAGCCTACATAATGGCAACGGATAGTGGTGGGCTTCAAGAAGAAGTTACAGGAGTGAATATACCTGCTCTTGTACTTAGAAATGTTACGGAACGCCCTGAAGGAGTTGAGGCAGGTCGCTTAAAACTTGTTGGCTCTGATGTTGAAAAAATTGTATCATCTATGAATGAGTTACTTCAAAATAAATCTTCATATCAAGCTATGCTTAAAGGAAAAAGCCCTTTTGGTGACGGTAACGCAAGTGAACGTATAGTTAATGTAATTTTATATAATTACGGCTTAACAACAGAAAAACCAGTAGATTATTTCATTTAATTTAATTTTAGTGTAAAACTATATAGACTTTTTATTAAAATAAATGTATAATAGATATATGTTGTTTTGTTACTTATTAAAGGAGCAATTATGTCTAAAGATGATAATGATTCTGAATTCAGTTTAAAAAAAGTATCTAAAAAACATAATAAAAATCCACTATCAGCTTTTTACCTTGTAACTCAACTTGGTATCTACGTTATAGTTTGTATTTTTATGTGTTTTTACTTAGGTGTTTTCATAGATAATTTTTTTGACACTGGTAATCTTTTTAAAGTAATATTTCTTGTAATTGGTATATTGTCAAGCTTTATAGGAGTATATAAACTTGTTATGAAAGAAATGCGATATACAAAAAGTGACAGTGATTACTTAAATAATTATAAAAATAATAAAAAATAATTTTAGCTTTAGGAGAAATTTATTTTGTTTAAACTTTCCATAACTTCTAAAAAAATGATGCAAATTTTACTTGGCATTGGTCTTATAATCTTCGGTCTATCCTATGCATTTATAGGTAAAACTTTTGCTCTTGGTATAGCCTTTGGCGTTTTCACTTCAGTTGTTCGTATATTTTTACTTAATCATACGACAGATAGAATGTTAGATATGGAAGTTAGAAAAGCTAAAGTTTACATGGCAACAAACTATTTCTTTAGAATGTTTTTTGTTATTTTTGCGTTTATAATCGCTGCAAAAAGCTCAGATATAGATATCATAGGCGTCTTTCTTGGGGTTATAATTATGCAACCTTCTGCCTATTTAACAGGGTTTCTTTTAAAAGACAAAGATTTGCCCTACGATAAAGATAAAATCGTAAAATTCGATGATGATTTTTAATAGCCACTTTTAGTTTTAATACTTTAATATATATGTAAAAACTTAAAGAATTTTTAAGAAAGGAGTTATTTAGCTGATGGACATTGATTTTAATAACAAAGTCTTGTGGGTTTGGAATATTTTCGGGGAAGATTTATACATAACAGAATCTATCCGCAACACTTGGCTAATTGGTCTTGCTTTAATAATTTTTGCAATAATTGTAAGAGTGAAAATCAAAAATTTTGAAGCTGTACCAAATAGTAAGTTCCAAAACATAGTTGAACTTATAGTCGAAACTTTCCATAATTTTTCGCTTGAAACTATGGACGAAAGATTTGCCAATTACGGCTTCTGGTTTTTCGGAGTTATTTGTTTTATAGCTATATCTAACATATCGGGTTTGATAGGTCTTAGACCCCCAACATCCGACTTAGCTGTAACATTAACTTTCGCATTATGTACTTTTGTAATAATGCATGTATCAGGGATTTTGATTAGTAAATCTCAGTATTTCAAAGATTATGTTTCGCCTATGTTTATATTTTTACCCCTTAACATCATAAGCGAGATTGCCACACCTGTATCTCTTGGTTTCCGTTTGTTCGGTAATATTTTAAGTGGTACAATTATTATGGCTCTTATCTATGGCATGTTACCAACAGTTTTAACGATTGGATTACCTGCATTTTTGCATATGTACTTTGATATTTTTGCAGGTCTTTTACAGTCATATATTTTTGTTATACTTAGTATGACATTTATACGTCAAAAACTACCAGAATAGTTTTGGCATTTATCTAAAATCTTATAAATTTTTTTAATATTAAGGAGGAATTTGAAATGGGTAATATTACTTCAGAAGCATTTGTATTAGGTATGTCAGCAGTTGGTGCTGGTTTAGCTCTTATAGCAGGTATTGGTGCAGGTATAGGTCAAGGTTTCGCTGCAGGTAAAGCAGCAGAGGCTGTTGGACGTCAACCAGAAGCTCGTGGTACAATTATGTCAACTATGCTTGTTGGTGCGGCTGTTGCCGAAACAACTGGTATCTACGGTTTCTTTATCGCTATTATGCTCGTATTTACAAATATTTTAGTAGACAAACTTTAATTTCTACTATTATCTGTATTGGTTCAAAACCAAAAAATATTTGTAAAGGAGGTAATTATAGCTAATGAATACTATGAATTTGGTAACTTTCGCAACTAACGCTAGTGAAGTAACTGGTAATATCGTAAATTTTGACATGATGATGGTTAAGCAAATGGTTCTCTTGCTTATCTCTGATTTAGTTATTATCTTTATACTTGGAAAGTTATTATATAATCCTGTAAAAGACTTTTTAAGAAAGCGTACAGAACGAATTGCAAACGATATTGATAAATCTGAAAAAGCTTTATCCGATGCAAACGCTTTAAAGGCTGAATATGAAGCAAAACTTAAAGATATTGATAAGGAAAAAGCTGATATTCTTGAAAAGGCTCGTAAACTAGCTTCCGACAAAGAGAAAGATATTATCGATCTCGCTAAAGACGAGGCAAATGTAATAAAAAATCGTGCAATGCTTGACATTAAACGTGAAGAAGATAAAGCTCGTGATGATATGAAATCTAGCATAATTGAAATTTCTACACTTATGGCTAGTCGTTATGTAGCTACAAATCTGACGGAAGATAACCAAAATAAATTACTCGATGAAGTGATTGACAGTTTGGGGGAAGTTAAATGGCAGAATTAGTTGCAAAACGATATAGTAACGCTTTATTTTCCATTGCAATAGATGAAAATAAAGTTGATAGCTTACTTGAAGATGTAACTGGTATTTTAGAAGTTTTCAATAGCAATCAAGATTTCACTGCTATTATGAACCACCCTCAAATTACTAGTCACGAAAAAAGTGAGTTACTCAAAAATACTTTTGAAAATCATGTAGATTCTGATATTATCGGCTTATTTGAAATTGTTTTGAAAAAAAATAGAGCAACTGAACTTGTTTCTATTTTAGAAAATTTTATTGATTTAGCAAAAAAACATCAAAATATTTCTAAAGCCGTAATAACTACTGCTACCCCACTTTCAGAAGTTCAAGCAAATAAAATTGTTACAATATTATCTGAAAAACTAGGTAAAACAATAAACTATGAAGTAGAAATCGATGAAAATTTAATCGGTGGCTTAAAAGTAGCAATTGACGGTAAAGTTTTTGAAAACACAGTTCAAAAAACTCTTACGGACCTAAAGAAAGATTTTTACAAATAATTTTGTTTGTCAAAAAAGTTTAATGTAAAGGAGTGTACTTTAATGAATCTTCGACCTGAAGAAATCAGTGCTGTTATAAAAGAACAAATTAAAGGCTATACTTCTAAGCTTGACGTTTCAGACGTTGGTACTGTTATACAAGTTGGTGACGGTATCGCCCGTGTTCATGGTCTTGAAAAAGCTATGTCTAACGAACTTTTAGAGTTCGAAAACGGCGTTGTTGGTATGGCGTTAAACTTAGAGGAAGACAACATAGGTGTTGTACTTCTTGGCCCTGATGATGAAATAAAAGAAGGCGACCACGTAAAACTTACTGGTCGTGTTACAGAAGTACCTGTTGGCGATGCACTTATGGGACGTGTTGTTAATGCTCTTGGTGAGCCAATTGACGGCAAAGGTCCAATTGTGACTGATAAACATCGCCCTATTGAACGTGTTGCACCTGGTGTTATAACTCGTGAGGAAGTTAACGTTCCTCTACAAACAGGTATAAAATCAATCGATGCCATGGTTCCAATCGGACGTGGTCAACGTGAGCTTATTATCGGCGATAGACAAACTGGTAAAACTACAATTTGTATAGATACAATCATTAACCAAAAAGGTAAAGATTGTTTATGTATTTATGTTGCTATCGGTCAAAAAGCTTCAACTGTTTCTCGTATTGCGAAAACGCTTGAAGACGTTGGTGCTATGGACTATACAACGATTGTATCGGCTACTGCATCTGACACTGCACCACTTCAATACATTGCACCATATTCAGGTGTTACAATTGCTGAAGAATGGATGGAAAGTGGAAAAGATGTACTTATAGTTTATGATGATTTATCTAAACATGCCGTTGCATATCGTGCTTTATCCCTTTTACTTCGCCGTCCTCCAGGACGTGAGGCTTACCCTGGTGACGTTTTCTATCTACATAGTAGACTGTTAGAACGTGCTTGTCGTGTTTCTAAAGATTATGGTGGAGGTTCTATAACTGCTCTACCTATTATCGAAACACAAGCAGGAGATATTTCTGCATATGTACCTACAAACGTTATATCTATAACTGACGGACAAATTTTCCTTGAGTCTGAACTTTTCAACTCAGGTTTTAGACCAGCCATAAACCCAGGACTTTCTGTAAGCCGTGTTGGTGGTACTGCTCAAATTAAAGCTATGAAGAAAATTGCTGGTCCTATTCGTACAGAACTTGCACAATATCGTGAACTTGCATCTTTTGCACAGTTTGGTTCTGACCTTGATAAAGACACATTAGACCGTTTGCAACAAGGTGAGCGTATTATGGAAGTTTTAAAGCAAGTACAATACTCTCCACTTTCTGTTGAACATCAAATTATTATACTTTATGCTGTTACAAATAGATATCTTAAAGATGTTGAGCTTCATAGAGTTTCAGAATTTGAAAAAGGTTTGCATAAGTACATTGATACTAATGCTCCAGAAATCATAAAATCAATTTCTGATACTAAAGTTATTGATGAAGATACAGAAAAAGCACTTATTGAAAATATAGAAAAATTCTTAAAGGATTTTAATGCTTAGAGAGGTGATTGTATGGCTTCAGTACGCGACATAAAAAATAGAATAAGAAGTGTCAGCAGTACTCAAAAAATTACTAAGGCTATGAACCTAGTTGCAACTAGTAAGCTACAAGGTGCTAAGAGAAGACAAAAAAGTACAAAACCTTTTTTCGACACAACTCAGCGTGTTATAGCTAGTGTAGTTAAAAATTCTAAAGGCATAAATCACCCTTTCCTTATCCAAAGAGAAGGCAGTAGAGTTGCTGTTTTGTCTATTTCTGGTGATAGAGGTTTATGTGGTGCGTATAACACTAACATTTCTAAAGAAGTTCTAGCTCTTATTGACGGTAAAGAAGAAAAACTTGTTACCGTTGGTACTAAGGCAAGAGATTATTTTACTAGACGTGATAAAAATATTATTAACACTTTTTCAGGAATTTCTGAAAATCCAAGTTACGAGTCAGCTAAAGAAATCAGCGAAATTCTTTTAAAGCTGTATCTTGACGGAGAAGTAGATGAAGTTTATATTGGTTATACTGAGTTTGTTACAACTTTAGAGCAAATACCTAGAGTTAAGAAACTTTTACCAGTTGATGTATCTGCTTTTGAAAGCGATGAAACTGAAGAAGAAAAAGAAGATAATTCTCTTATGCAGTATGACCCTGATGAAGAAACAGTTTTGGCATATCTTGTGCCAAAGTATATAACTACTTTTATATATGGTTCTTTAGTAGAGTCAGCAGCTTGTGAACTTGCAAGTCGTATGACTTCAATGGATAGTGCAACAGAAAACGCAACTACTATGATAGACACTTTAACCTTGAAGATGAACCGAGCTAGACAATCGGCTATCACACAAGAAATTACAGAAATAGTTAGTGGTGCAAACGCTTTAGAATAAAATAGTTTTAGTTAATATATTCAAAATAATCAAGTAATTATACTTGTGAAATAAGGAGTGAAAAAATTGGCAGAAAAAAATGTGGGTAAAGTAATTCAAATTATCGGTGCCGTACTTGACATTAAGTTTAGTAACGGAAATATGCCCGCTCTCTACAATGCAATTGAGCTTGAGCTTAATGGTAATAAATTAGTTGCTGAAGTTTCACAACATTTAGGAGATGACGTTGTGCGTTGTATCGCTATGTCTAGTACCGACGGTATGGTTCGTGGTATGGAAGCTATCGATACAGGCGATTCTATCTCTGTACCTGTTGGTGATAAAGCACTAGGGAGAATGTTTAATGTTATAGGCGAGCCTATTGACGGTAAAGAAAGCCCTGAAGGAGCTGAAAGATGGTCTATTCATAGAGAAGCACCACCTTTCATCGACCAATCAGCAGCTACTGAAATTTTAGAAACTGGTATCAAAGCCGTTGACTTACTTTGTCCTTATGCAAAGGGTGGTAAAATCGGTTTATTCGGTGGTGCCGGAGTTGGTAAAACAGTTCTTATAATGGAGCTTATTAGAAATATTGCAACAGAACATGGTGGATACTCTGTATTTGCTGGTGTTGGTGAGCGTACTCGTGAAGGTAACGACCTTTACTATGAAATGATTGAATCTGGAGTTATTGATAAAACAGCTCTTGTATTTGGTCAAATGAATGAGCCTCCTGGGGCTCGTATGCGTATCGCCTTAACAGGTCTTACAATGGCTGAGTATTTTAGAGATGTTGCAGGACAAGACGTGCTACTTTTCGTTGATAATATTTTCCGTTTCGTTCAAGCAGGTTCTGAGGTTTCTGCGACACTTGGTCGTATGCCTTCAGCCGTTGGTTACCAACCAACTCTTGCAAACGAAATCGGTAGCTTACAAGAGCGTATCACATCTACAAATAAAGGTTCTATCACATCTGTTCAAGCGATTTATGTACCTGCAGACGACTTAACTGACCCGGCTCCAGCTACAACATTCGCCCATCTTGATGCGAATACAGTTCTTTCACGTCAAATAGTTGAGCTTGGTATCTACCCTGCAATCGACCCTCTTGAGTCATCATCTCGTATACTTGACCCTGAAATCTTGGGAGATGAACACTACAAAGTGGCTCGTGATGTACAATCTATTCTTCAAAAACTTAAAGAATTACAAGACATCATTGCAATCTTAGGTATGGACGAACTTTCAGAGGAAGACAAAATACTTGTTAACAGAGCTAGAAAGATTCAACGTTTCTTAGGTCAACCTTTCTTTGTTGCTGAGAAGTTTACATCACTTCCAGGAGCTTATGTACCTGTTGCTGAAACAGTACGTTCTTTCAAAGAGATTTTAGAAGGTAAACACGACCATATACCAGAAACTATGTTCCTTTCAGCTGGTTCTATAGATGATGTTGTTGAAAGATATAACAAATCTAAATAAATCATAGGAAATGGTGATTAAATGGCTGATAAAAAAATTCATCTACGTTTAGTTTCACCAACAAGGCTTGTTTACTCTGCTGATGTAGATATGGTAATTTTGCGTGCTGTTTCTGGTGATATAGGTATACTTTATGGTCACGAAAACCTAACAACAATTTTAGGTATGGGGCTATTACGTATTATCACTGGTGAAACAGAAGAAGTTATCTCTGTTCTTGGTGGCTTTTGTGAAGTAACAAAGGATAGCGTAACGATTTTATCTGATGCAGCTGAACTTCCATCTGAAATAGATGAAGAAAGAGCTGAACACGCTAAGGAACGTGCTGAAAAGAGATTAAGTGACGCAAATGGTGACTTAGATGTCCAACGAGCTGAACTTGCTCTACGACGTGCTTTAGTACGTCTTGAGGCAGTTGCTAGACGTAAAGTATAATAAAAAAAGAGTGTGGATATATTTTCTACACTCTTTTTTGTTATAAAAAAGATTATAGTTGATAATTATGATTATAAATAATATAATTATACTTAGAATGTAATTTTATAGCTGAATACATAGGACTTTATTGTAAGATGCAATTATGCCAAGTTTTGTGTAACAAATCTAAGACACCTAAAAAATGTGCCAATTTACAGGAATAGCTGGAAATTACGATTTGACCTAAACTTAAAGAACACTATAAAGTTAATGTGTTGATAATTACAAACAAAACAGTTTGCTTTTAGATGTTGCCATAAGATAATAAATAAAGGAGTTATATAAATGAGCGTTAACCCAATTGTATATTTTATATTTTCAATAGTAGGTACAATCGCCTTTGCGATTTCAGGTGCAATAGTTGGCATAAGGCGTAATATGGATGTTTTTGGTGTATGTGTCCTAGGTGCAACTACTGCTTGTGGTGGTGGTATAATCCGTGATATTATAATAGGTATTGTACCTACTTCACTGATTAACCCTATTTACGTTGGTGTATCCATAGTTATATCTCTTATAGTTTTTTTTATAATGTATTTCTTTCATGATTCTATTTCAAAAAGCAAATACACGAACATCTATGATAACATAATTATGGCAATGGATTCCGTTGGTCTTGGCGTCTTTACAGTTATGGGTGTACAAACAGGTATAGCTGCCGGCTTTATAGAAAACACATTTTTATTAGTGTTTTTAGGAACAATAACTGGCGTATGTGGTGGTTTGCTTCGTGACATGATGGCAAGTAAAACCCCATATATTTTCTCTGAAGACATATATGCAGGAGCATCAATACTAGGAGCAATTTCATGTGTATATCTCCACAAATATTTTGGTGAAGTTGTAGCATTACTACTTGCTACAACAGTTGTAGTATTCATACGATACTTGGCAAAACGCTTAAACCTTAACTTGTTACGTATAAAGATAAGTAGTTGATACTAAGATTTAATTTGTTTTCATTTATATGGAAACGTTGCAAAATTAAAATGATAGCATATTGCAACGTTTCTATATAAAATATCATCGCAAGTTGCATTTTTGTATTATTATGCAACTTGCGATGATTAATTTTATAACATTTATAATTTTTCTATTGCTACTTTAATACGTCTTATACTTTCTTCTTTACCTAAAATAACAAATAAATCTATTCCACCACATGGTGATGTGGGTTTACCTGAAAGTGCCGTTCTTATAGGCCATAGCATTTGACCGTTCTTGATGCCCATTTCAGCGATTTTCTCAAAAACAAGTTCATGAATATTGTCAAGGGTAAAATCTTCAACACTTTCGATAATCGGTAAAATAGCCTCTAGAGAAGTTTTAGCGACTTCTTCATTTGTTTTCATTTTTTTATGAATAAATAACTCAGTGCTATAATCATCTAAAGTGTCTACAAAGTCAACGAGTGGAACTACATCTTTAAATAAAGTTACACGACTTTGTAAAAACGATGCTAAGAACTTCAAGTCTATATCACTTTTAACATTTTCTTTTAAAAGACTTTCAACATTGCTAAAAAACTCATCTTTGTCCATTTTTTTGATATATTCAGCATTTACCCAATTAAGTTTAGCTGTATCAAATGCAGACGGACTTTTAGATATATGTTTTGCATCAAATATTTTCACAAGTTCTTCTAAAGAAAATATTTCTTCATTACTTCCCGGAGAACAACCAAGTAAAGAAATGTAATTCACAATAGCCTCTGGTAAGTAACCCTCGTTAATCAAGTCTTCAAAAGAAGCATCACCACGTCTTTTTGATAACTTATCTCCACTTTGATTTAAAATAAGTGGTAAATGAACATATATAGGTATTTCCCAACCAAAAGCTTCATATAATAAATTATATTTTGGTGTTGATGATAAATATTCAGAGCCACGCACAACATGAGTAATTTTCATTAAATGGTCATCTATAACGTTAGCAAAGTTATAAGTAGGAAGTCCATCAGACTTTATAAGTATTTGGTCATCAAGCTCCTCTGTATTAACTGTAACTTTACCATAAACTTCATCATCAAAACTAATCTCACCTTTTCGAATTTTTTGACGTATAACAAAAGGAATATTGTTTTTTAAATTTTCTTCAACTTCTTCTTTAGAAAGTTTTTCACAATGTCTATCATATTTCATTATATCTTTTTCTGTATCAACTAAAGTTTCAAGGCGTTCTTTTGTACAAAAACAATAATACGCCTCACCTTTTTCGATTAATTCTTTTGCATAATCTATATAATTACTTTTTCTCTCAGACTGTACATAAGGGCCATAATCACCACCTACATCAGGTCCTTCATCGTGTTGTAAACCTGTAAGCTTCAAAGTGTTGTAAATCGCCTCAACAGCACCTTCTACATATCTATTTTGGTCCGTATCTTCTATACGAAGTATAAAAGTACCACCATCTTTTTTAGCAATAAGATATTCATACAAAGCCGTTCGTAAATTCCCAAGATGCATATACCCTGTTGGACTGGGAGCAAATCTTGTTCTTATCATAATATACTCCTTTAAACTAAATAATCAGACAATTTTTCTTTAACTTCCTCTACATAATCTTCATTATGAACAACAAGTTCAAGTTCATTACTCAAATCTAAAGAAAATATGCCCATAATAGACTTTGCATCAACAATGTATCTTTTTGAAACTAAATCAAAATCTCCATCGTAAAAACTAATCGTATTTACAAAAGTTTTAACCTTATCAATAGAGTCTAATTTTAATTTAATACTGTTCATTTTCAATTCCTCCTAAAAGTTTAATCACTATATTAAGTTTATTACAATAACAAAGTTTTGTCAATGCACACATTAACCAAAATCCTTATTTTAAAGCCAATATTTTCTATCTAACATTCTATATGAAATCGCCATACTTATATGTTTACTGTTTATATTTTCATAACCGTCAATATCAGCTAAAGTTCTTGATATTTTTAATATTTTAGCATAGGCACGTCCACTCATTCCATAATGAGAAAAAGCCATTTCTAAAATAGATTTTTCTTCTTCTCCAAGATAGCAATATTTCTCAAGAAGTTCTTCTGTAAGTTCGCTATTATAATTTATTTTTTCATCTTTATAACGTTTTCTTTGTATTTTTGTAACTCTTTCAATGATTTCACGCATATCCTTTGTAGATAAACATTTATTATTTTCTGATTTATTCGCAATATCCTCAAAATTTATATTATTTGCCTCAACTTGAATATCTATTCTATCAAGCATAGGCCCTGAAACTTTACCTAAATATTTTTTTATTTCATTACTATTACAAGTACATTTGTTTGGTACACCATAATATCCACAAGGACAAGGATTCATAGCTGCAACTAGCATAAAGTTACAAGGATATTTTACACTTTGATTAACTCTATCTAAAGAAACAACCTTGTTTTCTAAAGGTTGTCGCATATTCTCAAGAGCATTTTTATTAAATTCTGTGAACTCATCTAAAAACAAAACACCACAATGAGCAAGTGAAATCTCCCCTGGCTTTGGAAACTTTCCACCACCGATTAAAGCCGTATCACTTATTGTATTATGAGGCGAACGAAAAGGAACTTTCGCTATCAACTCGTTATTATATCCTATATTTGCCACGCTATAAATCTTCGTTACTTCTAATTTTTCATCAAAAGTTAAACTTGGTAAAACTGTTGGGATACGACTTGCCATCATAGTTTTACCTGTACCTGGCGGCCCTACTATAAGCATATTATGTCTACCACTACACGCTACTATAACTGCATTTTTAACTATCTCCTGTCCCTTTACATAAAAAAAATCTTCTTCATCTTCTCTTGTACATGGTTCTATATCTTCTCTAGAATATAATTTTTTTGAATTGCTTTCAAGCATTTCAACTATGTCTTTTAAATTATTTACTTCATATATTTTTAAATCCTTAAGTATAGACGCTTCTTTAATATTGTCGCTAGGTATAAAAAAATCTAAGTTTCTTCCATGGCTTTTATATAAACTATGTATAATCGGCAAAACACCTTTTATCCCACGCACTTCGCCATTTAAGGACAACTCACCAATAAAAAAACTATTATCTATACTCTTTTGAGTTATAACGCCACTAGCTACTAAAATTCCAATAGCAATAGGCAAATCATAAACACTACCTTCTTTTCTTAAACTTGCAGGAGCAAGGTTTACAACAACTCTACCTAAAGGAAAATTCAGACCACTGTTTTTAAAAGCACTTTTTATACGTTCTCTAGATTCTTTAATTGCACTACCAGGAAGTCCTACAATTTCAAAAAAAGGCATACCATTACTTAAGTCCACCTCCACATCAATTTTTATTCCTTCAATACCTTGGGTTGTTCCACACAAAATTTTAGCAAACATAATTACACCTCATATTTCATTCTAAATATAATTATACATTATTTAAGTCAAAAAAGCTATATTAATCAGCATTCCGTAAATTTATGTTCGTATATTAAAATTTTTTTTGATTATTTCATAAAAAAGTATTTACAAACGAATTATATTTTGCTATAATAAGAATGAACATTTATTCTATCATTTTAAAGGAGATGCAAACTATGTTTGACAAAAGAAAACTTATATTTCATATCGATGTTAATAGTGCTTATTTAAGTTGGGAAGCTATATATAGATTGTATCATGGAGAAAACCTAGATATACGTACAGTTCCTTCAGTTATAGGTGGTAGCGAAAAAGATAGACACGGTATTATCTTAGCTGCAAGTTATCCTGCAAAAAAATATGGAATAAAAACAGGCGAAACTATTTTCACTGCTAAAAAGAAATACCCTGACCTTCTAGTCCTTCCAACACGTGGAGAAATATACGAACAAGCTAGTCAATCTCTAATGGACTTATTATCAGAATACTCTGATAATGTTCAAAAATATTCTATTGATGAAGCTTTTATAGATTTTAGTGATAATCAAAAAATTTTAGATAATCCATATGCTGCTGGTGAGGAAATACGAACACGTATTGAACAAGAATTAGGTTTTACAGTATGTGTAGGCATAGGCGAAAATAAAGTAATGGCAAAAATGGCTGGGGAACTTAAAAAACCTAACTATACAAACACACTTTTTGATAATGAAATTTACAAACTATGGAATTTACCTGTTGGTGAGCTTTTTATGGTAGGTAAAAGCACCGAAGAAAAATTACTTAAATACGGTATTGATACTGTTGGAAAACTTGCTAAAACTGATATAAGTTTTTTACAACAACTTTTTCATTCTCATGGAAATGTAATTTGGAACTATGCAAATGGTGTTGATACAAGTAATGTAAAAAAAGAACGTGCAAGTGCAAAGAGTTGTGGACATTCAACAACTTTACCCTTTGATTTAAGTGATGTAGAAGAAGCAAAAATTATATTTATGGGACTTATCGAAAAAGTTTGTACAAGACTTAGAAAAAGCAAACAAGTAGGCAGTGTAGTTACTGTTTCCGTAAAAGACACTAATCGTAAAAGTACTACACATCAGAAGAAACTTACTTTTAAAACAAATGATAGTCGCCAGATTTTTAAGGTAGTTATGGATATTTTTACAGAAGTTTGGAAGCGTGAACCCCTACGTGCAATCGGTGTCAGTCTAGGACACCTTGAGCCATGTTTTGATAGCCAAATAAGTTTATTTGATGTTAACTATGATAAGAAGAATATCCTAAATAAAACTATCGATGATATTCGCTTAAAATATGGCAAAAATAAAGTTGTTTTTGCAAACCAGTTAAATAGCCACTACTACAGAAATAAAACTTCTAAAGACTTCTTGCAAAATTTAAATATAAATTTTTAAATATATTGAGGTGATTTTATGAAAGTAGTTTACAAAAAAATTTCGGTCATTTGTTGGTTTGATGAATATGGAAAAATTAAACCTATTAAATTTCGTATTATAGAAGAAAATCTAGAAGAATATATATTCAAAATTGACAAGATTATACAAACTACTGAAGAAAAATTCATCGGAATAGACACTCTATGTTTTTTATGTGAAACTACTAAGGCAGAAAAAATCTATTTATTTGAACTTAAGTATGAAATCAAAAATCATTTATGGATTTTATACAAAATTCAATAAAAATATCTTTAAAAATTACACATAATCCCAAAATTTTATAAATTACAATAAATATATCTATTGCATATTGACTTATTAGCGAAAACATTATAAAATATAAGTGGTGTGGTATACATTACATTAATTTTACTTTGTGAAAAACCACTAACTTTTTATAATATTTATAATATATCATTTATATAAGATTTTATCTTATTTATATATAACGAAAGATACCCTTTTATTCTATTATTTATAGAGGAGATTATTTGAACTATATACAACTAAATATTATATAACTATTAAACTTTTATAGTGAAAGATAGTGGAGAAAATGCAAAGTAAAATATTAATTTTATAAAATGTATGATCTTTTAGACATACCTTAAATATGACTTTAAGCATAAAAATTAATAAGGAGGTGCATTTTCTTGGAGATGATAACTATTATAGTTAGTATTGTAACACTGGTTGTCGGTATGATAATCGGTATTCTATATAGAAAAAAAGTCGCAGAAGCAATGATTGGAAGTGCTGAAAAACAAGCTAAAACTGTTCTCGAAACAGCAGAGCGTGACGCAGAATCTCGAAAGAAAGAAATTTTAATCGAAGCAAAAGAAGAAAGTATTAAAATTAAAAACGAAATTGAAAAAGAAGTCAAAGAACTACGCTCAGAGGTTCAAAAGAAAGAAAAAAGACTTCAACAAAAAGAAGAAAATCTTGATAAGAAAACTGATCAACTTGAAAAGAAAGATTCAAAATTACAGTCAAAAATTGACCGATTTGAGCAAAAAACAAAAACTTTAGACGAAAAAATCCTTGAGCAAACAACGGAACTTGAACGTATTTCAGGTTATACTGCTGTTGAAGCTAAAGAACAACTTCTATCTACATTACAAAGTGATATAGATAAAGAAACTGCTGTATATCTTAAGAAAAACGAACAATATATCAAAGAAGAGTCTGACAAAAAGGCTCGTGATATTATTATTTCAGCTATTCAAAGAACAGCTGTTGACCATGTAGCTGAAACTACTGTAAGTGTTGTTTCACTACCTAGTGACGATATGAAAGGACGTATTATTGGTCGTGAGGGTAGAAACATCCGTACTCTTGAATCTTTAACAGGAATCGACCTTATTATTGATGATACACCTGAAGCTGTTATACTATCAGGCTTTGACCCTATGCGACGTGAAATCGCTAAAATTGCTTTAGAAAAGCTTATTTTAGATGCTCGTATACACCCTGCTCGTATTGAGGAAATGGTTAACAAAGCTAAAAAAGAAGTTAACGAAATGATTAAAAATGACGGTGAAGCAGCTGTTTTTGAACTCGGCTTACATGGTATAAACCAAGAACTTGTTAAATTAATTGGTAAAATGCGTTTCAGAACAAGTTATGGACAAAACATTTTAAAACATTCTATTGAAGTTGCACACTTAACTGGTATGATGGCTTCTGAACTTGGCTTAAATGTTAATCTTGCTAAACGTGCAGGACTTCTTCATGATATAGGTAAATCTATTGACCTTGAAGTTGAAGGCTCTCATGTACAAGTTGGTATAAATATACTTAAAAAATATAAAGAAAATCCTGTTGTCATAAACGCCTGTGCATCACATCACGGCGACGAAGAACCAACACATTTAATTTCTTTACTTGTACAAGCTTCTGATGCTATTTCTGCTGCAAGACCTGGTGCAAGACGTGAAACTATTGAAAGTTATATTAAGCGTTTGCAAAACCTTGAGGAAATCGCTGATAGTTACAAAGGTGTCGAGAAATCCTTTGCTATACAAGCTGGGCGTGAACTTCGTGTTACGATTATACCAGAAAATCTTGATGAAGCTAGCATGGCAAACCTTGCTCGTGATATAGCTACAAGAATAGAAAATGAGCTTTCTTATCCAGGACAAATAAAAGTTAGTTTAATACGTGAAACACGTGTTGTTGAATACGCTAAATAAAACAAAATTCACATTGGACTGCAAAATATTAATTTTTACAAATATTTTGCAGTCCTTTTAAATCTTCATAACATCAGAAAATATTATGTTGACTTTAATATTTTTTATACTTAAATAGTAAAGGTCATAGTTTCAAAGCAAGTCAAAAGGTTTCCAAAGTGTTTTATAGAAAAATACTTTATTTTAAGACTAAAGTTTAAAATTTGGAGGAATTATGGAAAGCACTAAAAAAACACTTAACTACAAAAAAATCGCCTTTATAATTATTATTTTTATATTGGCACTTATAATAGCAAGAGCAACGGGACTTATGGACTTTTTAAGTAACATAGATGCAATGCAATCTTACTTTCAAAGTCTTGGCTTTGTTGGATATGGTATATACATATTACTTTATATAGTTGTAGCCGTTTTTATGTTACCTGCCTCTTTAGTTACTATTGTTGCAGGGATTGTTTTTGGACCTATACTTGGAGCTGTTTTAGCTCTTACAGGTTCAACAATTGGTGCAACCATGGCTTTTATTATCGCAAAGTATATTGCTCGTGATTTTATAGTTGAAAAATTTCAAGGCAATTCCATTTTTGATAAAGTAGATAAAGGGTTTAAAGAAAATGGTGCAAGTTTTCTAATCTTAACTAGATTAGTACCTATTTTCCCTTATAATATACAAAATTACGCCTACGGTATAACAAGTATGAAAGTGCTACCCTTTGCCTTAATATCCTTTATATGCATGGCTCCTGGTGCTTTTATTTATGCATTTATGGCAGGTGAAATTGTTACAAATGGTGTTTCATTTAAACTCCTTGTCCAATTCGCCATTGCCGGTTTAATTTTATTCTTCGTTTCACTTATACCAAAGCAAATAGCTAAAAAGAAAGGCATAACTTTAAGTAATCTCTAAAAGTTAAATGACAATATGAAAAATTTTAAAAATGTACAATTGGCAAAAATAAACAATTTTAGTAAACCTAAGCATTACATAACTGCTTATGAGTTACATGAAAAACTTAACAAAAACTTAAACATAAAAATAATTGGTGTTATAAGTCCTGATAACTCAACAGAAAATATCGATGGAGCATATCTTGTGTGGCGAAATGATTATAGTGGCAAAAATTCTTTAGAGGCTAAAAGTAAGGATTTAGACGGCTTTAGACATACTAAGGAACAAATGGAAGAACTATTATCCAAGGCTGATATTACATCAGATAGCGAAATTATTATATATTCTTCGAATGCTCATCATGATGCTTCACGACTTTTTTGGCAAATTAAAACTTTAGGACACAAAAATGTTAAAATTCTAGACGGTGGTATCAACAAATGGATAATCGAGAACTTTCCTTTAGGCTCTAGTAAACGATTAGTCCAAGAAAATTTAAAATCAAAATATATATCACCTGATTATAAGCCAAAACTAAACTACGCAAATATAGAAATGGTCACTTTTGCAATAGAAAACCCTAATGATTGGGTAATTATAGACGCCAGGTCTGAAGCCGAGTCAAATGGAACTGCGTACATATCAGGAGCATACGGTAAAGGTGGAATAAAAAATTCTATACATATTGAATGGTCAAAAACTTTAGATAGTGATACCCTACTTTTAGATAGAGAAACTTTAGAAAACATATATAGTCAAACAAAGAATAAAAAAGTAATTGCTTTTTGTCAATCTGGAGTACGTTCGGCACATACAATTGTAGTTTTAGAAAATGTTTTAGGGCTAAATGACGTATACAACTACGATGGTTCTTGGATAGAATGGTCATATGTAGCCTCTAATGCAAGTATAAATGTAGTTTCAAAGGACTTACGTCAAAAAGTTATAGGCTATACTACCAACTGGAGCGAAGTATAAAAAACAACGGAGAATTTTATGTTAGACACAAACGCAAGAAAATTTATTCAACCTATTTTTGATAAAAATTCAAACTTTTTTATAAAGAAAAAAATAACAGCTACTCAAGTAACTTTTTTAGCTTTAATACTTGGCTTAATTTCAGCTTTCTTTCTATTGTTAAATTTAAAGTTCATAGCCTTAGCTTTATTGTGGTTATCTGGTTACTTTGATGCTTTAGATGGCACAATTGCACGTAAAACTAATACAAAATCTGCTCTTGGTGGTTTTTTAGATATAATCTTTGATAGAATTGTTGAAATCAGTATAATTTTTGTACTATGTATAAATAATCATAGCCTAGCATTTTACTGTGTCTTTTTACTAGGTGCTATTATAATGTCTATGACTATTTTTTTAACATCAGGTGCTTTAATTGAAAAATCAAGTAAAAAAGCTTTTTACTATCAGGCAGGTCTTGCAGAACGAACAGAAGGTTTTGTTATGCTTTCTCTTGCTATGTGCTTTACAAAATATTCACATATATTTTTAATAATATTTGCAGTTATCGTTGCAATTACAGCAATACAAAGATTTACTGAAACAGTAAATTTTTTAAAATAATTTAGCGAGGGAATTAAAAATGAAAAAAAATTTAAAAATAGCTAAAGCTATAGCTATATCTAGTGTTTTATTACTAACAGGTTGCTCATCAAGTGCTAATGCAACTACTGAAAACGAAGAACCTAAAGAAGAAGTCCTTGAAGCAGAAAACAACCTAACTGACGTATATTGGTACGGTTGGGGTGGCGATGAAGTCACAAACAAGTGGTTTGACGAAGAAGTTACTAACCAAGTTTTAGAAAATACAGGACTAAATTTCCACAGAGTTGGTATGGATATTGGTGATATTTTATTAAAACTTAATGATGAAAAAATTGCAGATGATGAAGTTGGTGATATAGATATTGTATGGATAAATGGCGAAAACTTTGCCTATGCAAAAGAAAATGGTTTGTTACTTGAAAATATTGCACCTGAAATAGAAAATTTCAATACATATTATGATACAAGTGCCGATTTATACTTGAAAGATTTTAATACTGAAATAAACGGTGACGAAGTTCCTCTTGGCGTTGCTCAATTTGTTATGATTGCAAATACAAATACCGTTGAAAACCTACCTACTTCATCAGATGATTTACTTATCTATGCTATGGAAAACCCTGGCAAATTCACATACCCAAGTTTACCTGACTTTTCTGGTAGTGCCTTTGTTAGAAGTATTGTATATGATATAGTGGAATATGATGCAGTTGTAGAAACTGGTGGCGATAAGGAACTACTTAGAGCAACCCTTATGCCTGTTTTTGATTATTTTAACGAACTTGAACCATATATGTGGCAAGAAGGCACAAGTTATCCAACAAGTGAAGCTTCTTTACATCAAATGTATCAAGATGGAGTTGTTGATTTTTCTATGTCATATACAACTTTAATCGACCAAAGAAATGTGTTAAATGGTACTTTTCCTAAAGGGAGCAAAAGTTTTGTTTTCGATAGTGGTTCACCTGAAAACGCTCATTATTTAGCCATTCCTTTTAATGCACCAAATAAAGAGGGTGCTATAAAGGCAATAAACGAAATTTTATCACCAGAGCTTCAGCTTTCAAAATATCAAATTGATAATTGGGGTGATTTACCTGGTGTTGACATGGGTAAGCTTGATGAAGAAATGCAAAGTAAATATGATGAAGTAAACGGTCAAGTCGTGAATGAAAACCTTATGGAAATCAGAAGCAAGGGTGTACCAGAATTTGATGCACAAACTATAGTTATGATTGAGGAGTTATGGGAAGAAGAAGTTCTAAACAAGTAAATAATTTGTTACAATTATTAAATAAAGCTATACCTTTTTTACTATTAATTCCATTTTTGGTTTTATTTTATAATACAATTTTTCTTAGTGCTTTTATGATGATTAAACAAAGTCTAGGTTTCATTAATATAAGTGATATCTCAAATATAACTTTTGAATATTATTTACAAGTTTTTTCTGACCCACTATTTATGAAAGCTCTCCGATACACCTTTTATATTTCTATTGTATCAAGCTTTTTATGTGTATTTATAGCAACTATTTTAGTTTTTTTAGTATACTTTAGTAAAGATTTAAGTAATAAAAATAGTTTTTTGTTTAGATTGCCGATTTTTATACCTCACTGTGTTTATGCATTGTTGTTTATACAATTTTTATCCCAAACAGGCGTTATTTCAAGGTTTCTAGTAAGCTTTGGAGTAATGTCTTCTTTTGATTTTTTCCCACTTTTAGTTAATGACAAAGCTGGATTTAGTGTAATTTTCTTATATATTGTTAAGCAAGTTCCCTTTGTTTTTATGTTAATTACTTTAATGATAAACAAAATTGATAAAAAAATTATTTATACAAGTTTTGCTCTTGGAGCAACAAAAACTACAACCATAAGAAAAATATTGTTACCACTTATATCCCCTGTTATAATCTCCTTGTTTTTACTTTGTTTCGCCTTTGCCTTTGCAGGTTTTGAAATACCTATGTTACTTGGTAATACAGCAAATGAAACTATATCCCTTAGGGCTTATGAATTTTTCACAAAACCCCTTTCAGAAAGCAAAAACTATGCAATGGTTTTAAACAGTATTTTAACTATAATATCTTTCACCTCCCTTTTTTTATATTCATACGGTATGAAAAAAGTCAAATTTTAACAGGAGTGTATTAATGACAAATAAACTTTTCAAATTACTTATTTTTCTAAATTTATTCATGTTAATATATTTACCTATTATGGCTGTTGCAAAAACTTGGGAATATCCTAGTATTTTACCTACAAAATACACTTTAGAATTTGTAGAACAGTGTTTTTCAAACAAGTATTTTATAGGTACACTTATAAACACAATAACGATAGGTGTTTTATCAACAACTATTGCTGTTGTTGTAGGTTATTTAACGGCAGAAGCACTTTATTCCTATGATATAAAAGGTAAAAGCCTTATCAAATTTATAGCTTTGTCACCTATTGTTATACCTACTTTTTCTCTAGTAAGTGGTATGCATATTTCTATGATACGAAGCAACCTTGCAGGTACAATTTTGGGCGTATCTATTGTACATTCTATATTTGCTATTCCCTATTGCCTTTGGATTTTTTTAGATACTTTTAAAATTATTGGCAAAGCTTATGAAATTCAGTCTAAGAGTTTAGGAGCAAATTTTTTCCAAACTTTCATTTATGTAAAGTTACCTATGTTAAAATCAAGTTTTTATTCTTGTGCCATACTTAGTTTTTCAATTTCCCTAAGTCAATATATAGTTACTTTCTTTGTTGGAAATGGAAAAACAGAAACCTTTACAACTATACTTGTTCCATATATCCAAAATCATAGATACCAAATAGCAAGTGTATACAGTATAGTTATTATACTACTTGGTTGTAGTTTTGCAGGAATTATAAGATTTATAACAAAATGGAGGTGTTTTAAGTAATGTCGAAAATAACTATTAAAAATTTACATAAAAGTTTTGAAGATAAAAAAGTTTTAGACAATATTAACTTGATTATTGAAGACGGCAAAACTTTGGCACTACTTGGTGCCTCAGGTTGTGGTAAAACTACACTTTTAAACTGTATTTTAGGGCTTTTGAATGTGGATAGTGGGGATATTTACTTTAATGAAAATAGAGTAAACCATATACCTATGAATAAACGCCTAGTTTCTATTGTTTTTCAAGAAAACACACTATTCCCTCATATGAATGTATATGATAATATTGCCTACGGCTTAAAAATACGAAAAGTAAGTAAGACTGATATAGATAGAAAAGTAAAAGAAATGCTTGAGTTAACTAACCTAACTGGATACGAAAAAAAATATCCTTCTTCTCTATCAGGTGGTGAGAAACAAAGAGTTGCCATATCTCGTGCTTTAGTTGTAAACCCTAATATATTGTTACTAGATGAAGCCTTTAACGGTCTTGATGTGAACATAAAAAATGTTATGATAAACTTTATAGTAGATTTACAAAAAAAGCTAAAATTTACTATGATTTTGGTTACTCACAAAAAAGAAGAAGCCTTTTCAGTTGCCCATAAAGTTGCCCTAATTATAGATGGCAAAATCGCTCAAATAGATAGCCCGAAGAATATATACGAAAATCCAAAAACTAAAGAAACAGCTATGTTTTTCGAGGATTTTAACATATTTTCAGGAAGAAATATATCTGGAATATTCTCAAATGGGTTTATAGAAATAAAAAATAGCTATAAAAATTATGAAAATTGCCATTGCATTGTGAATTTTAAAGATGTAATCTTTTCAACAAAAGGTATAAAAGGAACTATATCAGATATACAATATCTAGGTATTAACACTATATATTTTGTTGTAGTTAAAAGCATCACAATCAAAGTGGCACGTCAAAATGATTTTTATTCAATTGGAGATGAAGTTTTCTTGCAGTTTAACAAATGTAGTATTGTACTTTAGTTATATTTAGCGTAAAAAAACTATAAAGTTCTTGTTTTGAACTTTATAGTTTTTGATTTACTAATCTATTTTCTTCTTAACAGATTTTAAAAATTTATCACGCTTTAACATAACAATATGTCCACAGCCTCTGCATTTTATCTTAAAATCTATTCCAACTCTAATAATCTCCCAAGAATTCTCGCCACAAGGGTGCTGTTTTTTTGTAACAACATAATCTCCTACCTTATATCCCGAAACACTTTTAGATACTTTTTCCTCATTTCCATAATTTTTTATATCCATAAAATCACCCTCAAGTAAAATTAGTCTTCTCGATTTATAGTAACAACTCTTTGTGGATATGGTATACATATACCTTCTGCATCAAATCTATTTTTAATACGTCTTAACATTTCACGTTGTAACGTCCATTGTTGGCCTGGAACACAATCGCAAACAACTTTAATATCAACAGATGATGCACCAAGCTCATCAACACCTAAAACTGTTGGTAGACCTATAACTTCTTTTTCATTATCTTTTTCAAACAAAATCATTTCATCTTTTAAAACTTCAATAACTCTGTCAATGTTTTCTTCATAAGCAACTCCAACTGTAACAGCTGCACGAGAAAAAGTTCTTGTAAGGTTTGTAAGAACTGATACTGTACCATTTGGTATAACGTGTAAATGTCCATCTACTGCACGAAGAACTAGAGTTCTTAGGTTAATCTCTACAACTTGACCTGTAATCCCGTTTATTTCTATAACATCACCTAAGTGAAATTGGTCTTCTATGATAAAGATAGCACCTGAAATAAAGTCATTCACAAAGTCTTTTGCTGCAAGACCAAAGGCAACAGATAAAGCACCTGTAACAGTTACAATAGTAGCCGTATCCATACCTAAGATTATAAGGATTTGCATAATAATAATCGCTATTATAAATATCCCTAAAAGCCTAGTGAACACTTGTTGTAAAGTTTCTTTTTTACTTTCTGATGCTTTGTTTAAAAAAGATAAACATTTAGCTACAATTTTACTTCTAAAACCATAGAGTAATGTTCCTATGATTAATAAAACTACTATATTGCCAAAGGACTTACTAAGTGTAAACATTAGTGTACCAAATATAGAGTATAATATACCTTTATTTATTGTAAAAATAGCTAAATAACACGTTACAAATACTATAATACAACCAAGTAGTATAGAAAACATTCTCTTTGTAGCTTCAAGTTCTCTTTCAACAAAATCCTTTTG
This sequence comes from Lachnospirales bacterium, assembly GCA_047973385.1. GTDB lineage: Bacteria > Bacillota > Clostridia > Lachnospirales > CAMZNU01 > JBKEBX01. Next base: position 59,568 of record JBKEBX010000022.1, read on the forward strand.
AATTGGTTTTGTAACTAGATCAATAAACTTATCTCTAGCTTTAAATAATACAATTCCTACTATAAATACAACAACTAAAGTAATAATTTTACTAAGTGATATTTCGCCAAAATAATATGAAAAATTTGGCATTGCAATTAAATTTGACATTCTTTCCTCCAAAAATTAGTCATAATGACTTTTCCTTCAAGTGAAGCTTTTAGCATTCACTTACGGTAGACTAGCTCATTGCTCTATAAAGCGTCATAGAGCTAATCTGTACCATTAATCTATTTTATTATCCATAACATTATCAATCTCTCTTTCAAATTTTTCAAGAAAGTTATGATATATCCCATCTTTTTTATATCCCAAAACAGCATCAAGGTGAACATTAAATGCCGACCTCATAATTGATTTTGGTGCATTCGGATTGAACATAGATAAGTATTTTATTGTTTGTTTTATTTCATCTCTTTTAGTTGAAGTTTTTGAAGCAACTACCATACAACCACAATTCATAAAATTCAGCTTTGTATTTTTCGCCCACTTCTTTATTGCACTTTCATGTATATAAAACATAGGTCTTGTAAGTTCCATATCTTCAAAGTTATCGGCCATAATTCTTGGCATCATGGTTTTAAAGTTACCTGCATAAAGAATGTTTAGCATAGTTGTTTCTATAACATCATCAAAATGGTGACCAAGAGCTATTTTATTACAACCATTTTCCTTTGCATAGTTATATAAAAAGCCTCTACGCATTCTCGCACACATATAACAAGGATTATCCCCTGCTATTTTTTCAGCAACAGAAAAAACATCACTATTTTTTATATTCAGAGGTATATTTAAATACTCTGCATTTTCAATTAATGTATTTCTATTTATCTCGTTGAAACCTGGATCCATGGACATAAAAAAAAGTTCAAACTTTTTCTTACCATGTCTTTGTATTTCCTGAAAAAGTTTAGCTGTTAAAAAACTATCTTTACCCCCACTTATACAAATGCCAATTTTGTCACCATCTTCAATTAGGTTAAATTCATTTATAGCATCTATAAAGGGTTTCCAAATTTCTTTTCTATAAGTTTTTATAATACTTCTTTCAATATCTCTATTAGATATACGTTCAGACTTATCATATTGTTCCTGTAATGTACAATTCATTTTTTGCTCCATTTTTAAAAATCATAACTCTAGCCCATTAATTATACATGATAATAACATAAATTTCAACTAAAAAAGTCAAAAAAATTAATTTTCGACTTTTTTTATTATATGTTTTTAATAAAATAATTTAAAAAACCATATTGCTCACTTAATCTTTCCATATGCCACTGAATACCAACTATTTTTTTGTCTTCGCTTTCAAAAGCTTCTATATAATTATCTTCATCAGAAACTGCCGTTGCTATAAGTCCTTTACCAAGTTTGTTTACAACTTGATGATGAACAGAATTAACCTCAATTTTACTTTGATTAAAATAAGAAGATAATATACTATCTTCACGAAGCTTAGCCCTATGAACCGTATCCAAATGATTTTCAATATGTTGATTTATATTACCTCCAAGAGCCACATTAATTACTTGCATACCACGACAAATGCCAAAAATCTTTTTGTTTTGTCGTATGGCTTCTTTTACTAATCTAATTTCAAACAAATCTCGTTTAATTGGTACTAAATCTATAAAACTTTCATATTCTTTTTTTATAGTATCCTTAAATAAGTCAGGGTTAATATCTCCACCACCTGTAAGTAAAACTGCATCACACATACTTACATATTTTTCAATATTATCAAGATTTGTATTTGTTGTCGTAATTGGTAAAAGATTACTCGCTTCTACAAACCTAATATAATTTACACTAAGTGTATAATTTTCTTCAGTCAGGTTACTTGCAACTAAAATAATAGGATTTAAACTCACACCTATACCTCCCAGTTAGTTTATAATATATTATATTAATCAAAAAGCTTTTTGTTCCTTTTTAAAAATCTCATATTTTAAAAAGTATCATAAAGTTAAACAAACTCTTATATACTATAAAAGAGATTTCTACAAACTAAAAGACCTTTAGCTCCCTAAAAGTCCAATTAGTTTATAAGAATGTACTAGATTGCACGAATTATAGTAACTTCGACAATTCTTTTATAGTGGATTTGGATACAAGTTTACCGTTATACTCTACCAAATCGTCTTTAACCCCTGTAAATATATCACATGGATCATGCTTCTTTAAGATGATTTTATCACCTTCAACATAAATCTCAATAGCATCACTTTCATTTACATTAAGGTTGCGACGTAGTTCGATAGGTAATACAACACGACCGAGTTTGTCGATTTTTCTTACGATTCCTGTTGATTTCATAGTATGACCTCCTATCCAACACAAGACATCACCTTTGTATGGATAATTATAGCATATTTTTTTACAAAAGTAAACATTAAATTATAAAAAAGTAATATTTTATTAAGAAAGGACGTGTTAAATTGTTAAATTATATTTGGGGATTAATGTTAATTATATCTCTTGTATATTCTTTTATTTTTGGTAGCACAAGCGAAATCGTAAACGAAATTCTAAACTCAGGAAAAGATACTGTAAATCTAGTTATAAACATTGTGGGGATTATGGGTATTTGGTCTGGAATAATTAAAATCGCTGAAAAGTCCGGTATGGTAGATGTGCTTTGCATTGCCCTCTCTCCTTTACTTCAATTTTTATTCCCTAAAATACCAAAAAACAGTAAAGCTATGAAATATATATCTGTAAATTTTGTCGCAAATTTACTAGGTCTATCTTATGTGGCAACTCCTGCAGGTATAAATGCAATGATAGAGCTTAACAAACTCAACAAAACCCCTGGTCGTGCAACAAAAGAAATGTGTAACTTCCTTATAATCAATATGTCAAGCCTACAAATTATTTCTATAAATATCATTGCATATAGAAGTCAGTATAACTCTGTAAACCCACAGGAAATTATTGGTGCTGGGCTTATTGCTACCTTTATAACAACAGTCTTTGCAATAATGTTTACAAAAGCTGCTGATTATTTTGTAAAGGAGTAAACTATGAACTATTTTAATTATTTAATTACATATTTTTCAAATGGTATAATACCACTATTTATTTTTGTTGTCATTTTACATAGTCTATACAAAAAAGTTGATATATTTGAGGTTTTTAAAGAAGGTGTATTCGAGGGTGTAAAAACAGTTTACCTGATTTTCCCAACTATTTTAGGGCTTATGATGGCTGTATCACTACTTCGTAGTTCAGGTTTTTTAGAACTTTTAAGCTACCTATTTTCATATATTGTACCTCAGAGCTTTCCCGCCCACACTATACCTTTATGTTTAATGCGTCTAGTGTCGAGTTCTGCTGCAACAGGTATTTTATTAGACCTTTTTGACACCTATGGTGCTGATTCATTTACAGGTAGATTTATAAGTGTAATGATGAGTAGTACTGAAACTGTTTTTTACACTATGAGTGTATATTTTTTAAGTATTAAAATTACAAAAACAAGATATACATTATTAGGTGCATTGCTTTCCAATTTAATTGGTATTGTAGTTGCCTACTTCACAACTATAAGTATATTTGGATTTTAAATTTTTTATTGACCTTATGGCTAATTTATATTATTATTAAGTATATAGGCACATTGTAAAGAAAATCAAATTTTCACACTTTGCAAGGTCGCCCTATACTGTTTTACTTAAAATAAACTTCACGTTTGGAGATATACATATGATTAAAAAAATAATTTTTGTAACATTAATAAGCATTTTTATAGTAATGTTTCTAGGAAGTTGTGAACGCACAACTGAAGCTCCTGATGAAATCGTTATTATGACTATGTTCGGTAAAAATACATATACTTGGAATGAATATAATAAAATTTTAGATTCTTTTCGTGAAAAGTACCCTGAAGTTAATTTCGTAGATTATTCTGAAACATCTTCAGAAAAATGGAAAGAATCTATGGTAACTAATTTTAAACAAAACAAAGAACCTGATATTCTTTTTTATTTTGTTGGAGAACAAGCTTCATATATGACAGAAAATAATTTAGTCGTTTCTGTTGATGAAATAAGAAATTTTTATCCTAATTACGCTTCAAACATTTCCTATGTTGCAAACAATTATATGCAAGACGAAAGCGGCATACAATACGCCGTTCCTATACGAGGTTTTTGGGAAGGAATGTATATAAACAAAGATATGTTTGATAAATATGATTTACCTGTACCTAATACATGGGAACGACTTAGTCAAGCCTTTTATGTATTCCATTCTAACGGAGTTACACCTATTGCCGCTTCTCTTGGTGAAGTTCCACATTATTGGATAGAAAATACTATTTTATCAGTTGGAGGCATTGACTCTCACGAAATAAATATAAGTCCAACAACTGGCACTCCTAGAAGTTGGTTAGACTCTCTTGATGTTATAAAAAATCTATATATAAATGGTGCTTTTCCTGAAAACACTTTAACTATGACAAATTCAGAAGCCATAGAAATGTTTAAAAATAAAGAAGCCGCCATTTTAGTCGATGGTTCTTGGGTTGTTGAAGAGCTAACAGACTATGAAAACATTATGGTGTTAGACTTTCCTAGCTATACAAATGGTCTAAAAAAAGAAGGTGAAGTTATTGGTGGTTTTACAAGTGGTTTTTATATAACTAACCGTGCATGGACTGATGCAGAAAAACGTAATATCGTTGTTGAACTTGTATCAGAACTTACTTCTAACGAATCAATATATAACTTTTCTAAACATAGTTACGCCCCTGCTGCCGATATAGATATTGTACTTGACAATAATCCTCTTGGTGTTAGCTCCTACAACCTATTTAATAAAATAAATAATGTATGCAGTCCTATTGATTCAAGTATGAAGCCTGAAGCCTGGTCATATTTAACAAATAATTTTACAGCTTATTTAAAAGATGAAATAACTGCTGAATCTCTTTTGACCAATACTGCTGAGTTAAACAAATAGTTGTGTTAAAAAGTTTTTTAAATAAATGATGAAGTTTTGAAAAAGTTAAAAAATAAGTCTTTTTGTGTATATTAAAATATACAAAAATATTTATTTTTTTGTTAATAGAAAAATTTACGTTAATTTAAAGGTTACTTTTTAATATATGGTTTTATTGCAACCATAAAAGCTCCATTTTCATAACAAAACAATAGCTTTGTGTTTTTGACAAAAATTGCGAAATGGCTTTTTTGCAATAAAAAAGGTTGTAAAATTATTTACAACCTTTTTTATTAAAGTTTTATTCCTTAACGCCTATGGATTTTGCCATATTTTCATCAGCGTCCCAAAAAGTATACATATTTATTACCTCAGTAATATATCTAAAGGGTACCATAAGTCTATCATTTACTATAACAGAGTTCAATGGTTGATTATTGACATTGTACATTTCAAAATATTCTCCATTTAATGTATAAACATTACTGTCTTTATAAAATTCAATAACTGTACCGTCTAAAAGTATAACTGTTGCCTTACCTTCCTCTTGGTTCCAATAAAGTGGTATCTCACCCTCTTTTATCTCTGCCATTGCTCGAAGCATTACCATTGTTGAATCTGTTTCATCATCAATATATGATGGAACTTCGCAAATATAAACTAATGTTTCATTAAAGGTTCTTATGTATATATTTTTAGTATCAATCTCAACTTCGTACATTTTTAGATTTTTTACTATATCTGCTAACTCTTCATCAAAATTACCATTTTCAAACCAATCTTCAACTTTATCATTATCTAAGCCACCATTTTCAATCATATCAGCAATTTCATCGTCAATATTGTTATCAAAATCAGTATCCGTTTCTGTTTCATCATCGTCGTCATTGTCATTATTATCTGTGTCTGTATCAGTGTCTGTATCAGTATCTGTATTCGTATCTATTTCACTTTCAGTTTTTTCATATACTGCTACTGCATTTACATCTTCTGTAACTACTGTTGGAGCCGTGTCTGCTATTCCATCATTGTCATAGTCGAAACCTAAAAACTCGTATCCCTCATTCGCCACTACATTTGGCTCACTTGGAAAATCCGAACCAATTGTTAAATTTTCGAAATCAGATATATCTGAAATACTACCATGCTCTCCATTAGTAAAGATAACATCTACAGATTTCAAAGGTATAGATTGCTTATCCGTAAAAGATTCTTTTTCATCAGTCCCAAAATAATAAACAGTACTATAATCTAAATCTACATTAAGATCATCAGCTGTGTATTCTAAAGTATTTTCGTCTTTTAGTATAACATCAAATTTAATAGTAGCCGATTCCCCTGGTTCCATAATTATTTCTGAAAAATGCATAGTCACAACGCCCTCTACTTCATCATGAGATACATCAAAACTACCTTCATTTTCTATATTTTCAACTTCACCAGTTAGATATGCATCTTTAACATCAACTGTTATATCAATTTCATAAATATTAACATTTGTATCATTAGTAATTGTAGTTGTTGATGTCAACACTTCTTCAAAATCAGCTTCTTCATCATCAGTATCAGTTAACTCATGACGTACATTAACTTCACCCTCACGTTCACCTGTAACAACAACAGTAGCTGTACCAGTAACAGGAACTATTTTCCCATCTATTACTGTATCATAACTATATGTAAAAATATATTCACCCATGCCTGAAGTTTCTGGGTCATATCCTCCTGTTGAAACTCTTTCCGTATTTTCCCCCTTTTTAGTTACCACATAATTAATTATTTCATTGTATGTAGGTTTTAACAACATTTCAATAGTTTCGAGCGTAGTTCCTTTTTCCACTTCTATACGGTCATTTTCAAAGTTTAAATCTAATATACCACTTGGAGTACCAACGATTGATAAAGTGTTGTAAACCTCTTGCTTAATATGGTCAGGTGCTTTAAATGCTAGTCCTGCATATTGATATTTTAGTAAAGATTGAGGTAAATTTGCCTTTGTAAAATAAACTTCTGGAAATTCCTCTACACTTATAGGACTATCATTACTCGTAACTTCCAACTTATCTTCTTTGACTAGATTTACAAACTCCATAGCAATATCTCCTGGATTTTCAGGGTCATCTACAGTTGTAGAAACCATCCATATATTTGGATTTTCCACTTCATCAGTTGTATCTAAATCATCTGACCCCTCAACAGTTGGATCTACGCCTACGATGTATGCATTGTAAGAAGGTGCTATATAGTCGGATATCCATGTAGTGTTTATTATAGCCTCAGAATTATTATCTGTTTTTGCTTTATGTCCAAAAGCTTTTGTGTCTTCATAAGTATTATTGTAAAAATAAACTTCATTTGCTGCACTACCTGGATTGTTACTACTTAAAGCTAATCCTTCACTTATAAAAAAGCCTGTACGCTGTTGTGCAACTGAACTTGAATATGTTGTAAACATTGCATATCTTTTAGAAGTGTCAAGTAAATACTTACTTCTTAAAAACAGTGTTTTACCAGGATCAACTACATATGAATCATTTATTGGATTGTACACAAATCCTGAATTATCCATTTCATTACCATCAGAAGTTATAATATAGTCACTCCAATCTAGTATTAACGTTTCCGAACTCGTTACTACGTCATCAACTTCAAGATTACCCCAATTTATATGAGCAATATCTCCTTCTTTTACAGATGAACCTTTTACAGATGAACCTTTTACAGATGAACCACTAGTATTGTTTGTACTTGTTTCATATTTCTCTGTATAACTAGAAGTCGCATATACTGGCACTGTATTAAGCACCATTACACCGACTAACCCTGTTAATAAACTTTTTCTATTTAACATAAATTTCCCCTTACTATTTAATACTCTAATTCACCACCACATGCCCTTAAAATATAAATAATAGGGTTATATTATAGCAATAATAATTATTATTGTCAATAGTTAGCCATATTGCTTCATTTTTCATTAGGAAACGTTGCAAAATTGAAATAATGGCACATTGCAAAAGAAAAAGCAAATTTTCATACTTTCGACAAAGCCGTTGTTTTGCTATGAAAATGGATTTTTCTATATTTTGCAAGGTTGCCATTAATAAATTTTTTTTAATTATCAACATTATAATTTTCGTATATTTTTCTTGCTAAATATATAAAAGGTGTATCTGCAATTGATGTAATTAAAAAAATTATGTAACTTGATGCCATTATACTTATAAGTGTACTACTATCGTAACCTTCTGTATAAGCAAATGCACCAAGTGTAAACAACACAGCGTTAAACAATTGTGTTATCAAAGTTGAACCGTTATTTCTAACCCATAAATATGCTTTTCTATCATTATACTTCTTCTCTGTATATGCCCATATTTTATGATATAACCATACATCAAAGTTTTGACATATAAACATAACTATTAAACTCGCTAATGTAATTCTTGGTACTGCTCTAAAAAGTGATTCTACATGAGTAAATGCCCAATCATTTGATGACGGCGTATACAATAACCAAAACTGTGATATAATAACAAAAGTAATTACTACGAATATACCAAGATACACTATTTTCTTAGCTTCTTTCTTACCATAAATCTCGCTTGTTATATCAGTAATCAAAAAAGTTGTAGCAAAGATTACATTCCCTAAAGTTTGTTCAATCCCAAAAGCATCAACTAATATAAGCACCTCAATATTAGATACAATAATCGCTAGTACCATTGTTGCAACTAGACCCATTTTGCCAAAGCTTTTATATGCAGCAATTACAATCAAAAAACTAAAGACAAGACTTAAAATCAATAAAATTTCATTTCCCATAACATTCTCCCATATTCTTTTTTTACACATTCACCATTTTTCAAGCCACAAAAAAAAGAGGTTATCCTCTTTAACTAGACTACTATATAAATTACCCTAAAATTAAACGTCATAAAACAGACCAGTTATATAAATATAAAGGGTCTATATGGATAAAATTGTATGTAAGCCTAGTTTTATTTAGTGACAGGAGGTTTGCGAACTGTCATAGCCATGTTGGTTTCAACACTATAACATTATATACCCTAAATGTTTAAAAATCAAGAGTTTTTCAAAATATATTGCTAATTTTGCAAAAAAGTGTTATTATAATATAGTTAATATTTAAATTAATAATTTTCAAGAGAGGTTGGTAATACTTATGTTAATATCAAAACTAATAGGCGAAAGATACAAAGAAAAGCCTAACGATGCTCAAATTCCAAGTCATATATTTACTCTTAGAGGTGGATATATTAGACAAGTAGGAGGTGGAATTTTTACACTTCTTACACCCGGCAAACGTATTTCAGATAAAATAAGTAATATAATACGAGAAGAAATGGATATGGCCGATGGTCAAGAAGTACTTTTCCCCGTGGTTATACCAGCTGATTTATGGAGAGAAAGTGGTAGATATGACTCTGTTGGAAACGAACTTGCTCGTTTTAAAGATAGAACAGGACGTGATATGGTTCTTGGAATGACTCATGAAGAACCTGCTGTTCATCTTGCAAGAAGCGAAGCTAAAAGCTATCAAAACTACCCTTTTATGATATATCAAATACAAACTAAATTCCGTGATGAGCCACGTTCTCGTGGTGGTTTAATTCGTGTGCGTGAATTTATTATGAAAGATGCATACTCATACCATACAAATCAAGAATGCCTTGAAGATTACTACAAAGTTATGCATCAGTCATATATAAATGTTTTTAAAAGATGTGGACTTGGTAATTTTATTTCTGTAAAATCTGATTCTGGCATGATGGGCGGAAAAGTTGCCCATGAATTTATGTACATTACAGATATAGGTGAAGATAATCTTATTGTCTGCGAACACTGTGATTACCGTTCAAATGCTGAAGTTGCAAGTTCAACTTTATTCCCTGCTGAAGCAGAGGACGCACCAATTGAGGAAGTTTATACACCAGACTTGAAAGATATTGCTTCTGTTTCAGAATTTTTCAATCTTCCTCCTACTCGCTCTATAAAAACCACTGTTTTTGCAAGCGAAACTGACAACAAGCCTGTTATTGTATTTATCCGAGGCGATTTAACTGTTAGTGAAACAAAATTGACTAAAGTTATTCATGATGGTATAGTTCCTATGCTTGAGAATTACGATGATTATAACATTGTTCCTGGTTTCATCGGTCCTTTAGGGGCTGATTTCTCTGATGACGTTATTGTACTTTATGATAAATCACTTATAGGTGGTAAGGCAATGACATCAGGTGGAAATAAACCAGATTATCATATTATAAATGTAGGCGTTGAACGTGACCTTGACATAAAAGAGTTTGTAGATGTAGCTGAAGTAAATGAAGGTGAAGCATGTATAGAATGTGGCAAACCTTTATCACATAAACGTGGCGTGGAGATAGGTAATATATTCCAATTAGGAAAAAGATATACTGAAAGTATGAACATGACATACACAGATACATCAGGAGATATAAAAGTTCCTACTATGGGTTGTTACGGTATTGGTGTTGGACGTCTTCTTGCTTGTGCTATTGAAGACCACCATGATGATTACGGCCCTATATGGCCAATTTCTATTGCTCCATGGCATATTCATATTTGTGTACTTAACGCAAATAAAGAAGAAGTCTTTAGCAAAGGACATGAAATTTACAATAATCTTAATGGAAAATATGAAACTATATTAGACGATAGAAAAGTTTCACCAGGAGTTCAATTTGCAGATGCTGACCTTTTAGGTGTACCTGTAAGAGTTATTTTAAGTAAAAAGTCAATTGCTAAAAATATGGCTGAAATTGTTACTCGTGATAAATCAATAAAGAAAGAGGTTGCCCTTGAAGACTTGTATGTTGAAATCGATTCAGTTGTACAAGCTATGTGGGATAAACTTATAATCACTGATGAAACAGAAAAGTATCAAGGATTAAACTAAAGATAATTTCTAAACATAAAATGCCTCAAAATTTTATAGTATACATTTAAAATGTATCTATTTAATTTTGAGGCATTTTGCATAATATTCAATTGTTCATTTGTTGGCGTTACCAAGTTAAATTATGAAGTTTTAAGCAAAACTTTGTTGTTCTTTGAACTGGTTCATATAAAGATTATAATAATCGCCTTTTTTTGCTAACAGTTCATCATGGTTACCGTCTTCTAAAATCTTACCACCACTAATATAAATAATTCTATCAGCATTTTTTATAGTAGAAAGTCTATGGGCAACAATAAAACTCGTTCTACCCTTTAAGGCCTCATCTATCGCCTTTTGAATTTTAGTTTCTGTTAACGTATCTATCGAACTTGTAGCCTCATCAAGTATAAACAAGCTTGGACTTCCGATTATAGCTCTAGCAAAGGAAACAAGTTGTTTTTGTCCTTGGGATAATCTATCTCCACCTTCACCAACATTTGTATCAAGTCCATCTTCAAAGGATTCTATGAAGTCATATGCTCCAACCTTTTTACAAGCCTCAACTATTTCTTCTTCTGTTGCATCTTCTTTGCCATATAAAATATTATCTCGTATAGTACCTGAAAATAAAAATGGTGATTGTAACACATAGCTAAGTTGAGAATGTAACCAACTTTGAGAACGTTCTCTATAATCTATACCGTCAAACAAAAGCTCACCTTCAACTGGCTCGTAAAATCTAGAAACAAGGTTAATTATGGTACTTTTACCACCACCTGTTTCACCAACAAGTGCGATTTTTTCACCTGCATTTATTTTAAGGTTAAAGTTCTCCAAAACAGTTTGCCCATTTTTATATTTAAAAGTAACATCTTTAAATTCTATATCTCCTGAATACTTATTAAAGTTTTCAGTTTTAGGATTAAAGAAATCTCCATATTTTTCTGTAACTTCTGGCTTCTCAACAATATCAGATTCTTCTTTTATAAGTGATATTATACGCTCCCCTGATGCCTGAGCAGACTGAAGTTCTGAAAACTTTGCCGCTATTTGGTTTATCGGTTCAGATATAAGCATCATATAGGATATAAAAGCTGATAAAGTACCAAGAGACACAGAACCTTCAACTACACTATTGCCTCCCACAGTAAGAACCATCGCCGTACTCGCTATACCAGTAAAAATTATTATAGGTACGAAAAATGAGTTGACAATTTGTACTTTTATCGTACGACTTCTAAGTCTGTCCGTCATAACATCAAAGTCGCTAAGGTTTCCGTCTTCACGTACTAAAGTTTTACTTGTCTTAGCCCCTGCAATTCCCTCGCTGTATCCTGCTGTTACAACAGAATTTGCACGGCTAACCTTACGTTGACCTTCAAGTATTTTCATCTGAAAGAAAACACCTGCTAAAATAATAAAGGGTATCAACGCAATACTCCAAAGTGCAAGTTTAACATTTAACATAAACATAGCTATAATTATACAGACAATAATAGCTGAACCCCAAAATATATCGACTAAACTCCAAGCAATCAAGTTGCCAAGTTTTTGTGCATCATTTGTAAGCCTTGCTATTATCCAACCTGCCTTTGTTTTGTCAAAATATGAAAAGGATAACTCTTGTAACTTTGTAAAAGCATCTTGCCTTAAATCACGTTGTATTGTAGCTTCTATAATACCTGCAAATTTTATAAACAAATATACTATAAAACTTTGTACCACTATTAGTGAAAAGTATAAGCCCACAAATATATATATGCTTTTCATAGCAAAATTTATATTTAAAAGTGGAATAGTAAACTCTATTATTTCCTCAGGTCTACCACCTACAACATAGTTGTCAATAGCATATTTTGAAAATAAGGGAGTTAGCGTATCAAACATGGCAAGTGCTATCATAACAACCAAGCACATCACCACAGTAACTTTACAGTTTTTTGTATAACTAAATATATCTTTCCATACTTCAAAATCTATTTTTTTCGAAAATTCTTTCTCTTTGAAATCTTCCAAGTCTAACACCTCCTATCTATACAATGTCACTTGTTTGGATTTCCCATATTTTTTTATATAGTCCCTCTTTTTCTATAAGTTCTTCATGGTTACCCATTTGCGTTATCTCACCGTTTTCCATGACAACAATTCTGTCACATTCAACTAGTGTACTGATTCTTTGGGCAACAATAATTGTAGTTAGCTCTTTGTTATGGTCTTTAAGTCTTGAACGTATTCTATTATCAGTTTCTACATCAACAGCTGATAAACTATCGTCAAAAATAACTACTTTGCTATCTTTTATAAGTGTTCTAGCGATTGCAACCCTTTGCTTTTGTCCACCTGATAAAGTCACACCTTTTTCACCTACTAAAGTTTCATAACCCTCATCAAATTTTTCGATAGTTCTATGTACACTTGCAATATTTGTAACTTTATATACATCATTTTCTTGACTTGTAGGATTTGCAAGTTTAATATTGTCGAAAATACTTTTTGCATATAAAAAGTTATCTTGTAAAACAATACTAATGTTTTCACGCAAATGCTTTTTGTTTATTTCCTTTACATCTACACCGTTTATCGTAATGCTACCATCTTCCACATCAAAAAGCCTTACTAAAAGATGCATAAGTGTAGACTTACCTGAACCTGTTGTTCCTAGAATACCAACACTTTCACCATTTTTTATAGATAAATCTATATGTTTTAAAACTTCTGTATTGGGATCGTCTTGGAAAGCAAACGAAACATCTTTTATCTCGATATTTCCGTTTATTTCAGGGGTCAAACCTGTATCTAAACTATCTTCAAATTTAAGTTCTAAAATCTCATTTATTCTATCAACAGCAACTTTTGTTTTACTAAACTCTCCTACCATTCTCGATAATTGTCTAAGTGGGTAGATATATCTATTTGCACATGAAACAAAAATAATATAGTCCCCAAGAGATAACACACCTTTATAACCTGCATAGGCACAAGTACCTATAACTATAATATATTGTGTTAAACATAACAAATCTGAAAAACTCCAAAACAGACCATATCCTCTAAGTAACTTTTTGATATTTTCGGCTAAATCTTCGTTATATTTTGTAAACTTATCTATTTCATAATTTTGCTTATTAAATGCTTTTACAACCCTTATACCATTTGTGTTTTCTTGTATAGTAGTCGTAAGTGTAGCTTCTTTAAGCTCAACTTCTTCATGTAACTTATCTAGCTTACTTCTTATCAAAAAAGAAAAAGCAAAGATAAAAGGCAACATTACAATAGAGTATAGTGCCAGTTGTACATTTATTGTAAATAGTAAAATAATTGATGGTACCGCTAAACCAATAATTTTAACTACTTCAATAATTTGTACACCATAAAATGAATATACTTTATTTATGTCACTTGTACATCTTTGTATCAAATCCCCTGAGTTCATTAAACTATAATGAAAATATTCCATTTTCATAAGCTTCTCAAAAACAATGTTACGAAGTTTGTAAGCCATATCGTTAGCACCGATTGCCACATACTTCACCCTTAGATGTGTAAACAAACCTATAAGTAAGCCAATCACAATCAAAACTAAGGACAACACCCATATACGTTCACTTAAATATTCACGACCACCAAGTATATTAACTAAAAAATCCATAACAGCTGGTGCATCATAGGAACTTTCCACGCCACTGTATGCCCCTAGTAAATCTTCGACAACATACCCTGTTATAATCGACGGCATAAGAAACAATGCCGATGAAATTAAAACGGATACTATTGCTATAATAAAAGGTTTTTTATTTTCCATAAGTAAACCTATTATAACTTTATTATTCATAATTCTCTCCATTTTTCTGAAATTATTTAAATCAAAATCACATCACCTTTAAAACTTTTTTTAATTATATTATTCATATTATACCTCCTTTTTTTATGAAATTTACACAGTCACAAATTGCATCGCCTTTATTACATTAACAGACTTTACTGTAATTGTCAACTGATTTCCTGTAATGTAACAATAATTTAACACAAGGTGACGGTAAAACCAAAAACGACTGACTGTAACAAAAGAAAACACAACAAAAGACTGTAAAGGACCTCAACAAACAAATTCCTTTACAGTCTAAACTTCACAATACTTATTTTGTTGTTTACTTCAAGCCACGACTACCTGGTTTAACAGCTTCACTCTCGCCACTTTTACACATAGGGCATTCTTCTGGTTCAAAAGCCTCAACTTTTGCTTGATAAACACTTTTAAAGTTTACTCCAAAATCTGCAGTTCCGTTACTTCTATCTACAAGAACACCAACGCCTATAACTTCTCCACCTTGTTCTCTTACAACTTCCATAACTTCTTTTACAGAGCCACCTGTTGTAACCACGTCTTCAACAACTAAAACTTTTTGACCTTTTCCTATTGCAAAACCACGTCTAAGTGTCATTTTGCCGTTCTCTCTTTCAGCAAACAAGTTTTTAACTTTTAGTTGTCTTGCAACTTCATAACCAAAAACAATACCACCAACTGCAGGAGCTATAACTATATCAATTTCTTGATTTTCAAATTCTTTTACTAAAAAACTTGCAAGTTCGCTGTTATACTCAGGATATTGACATATTTTTGCACATTGCATATATTGTTTACTATGCTTACCACTTGTTAAAATGAAATGCCCATTTAACAAAACTTCTGATTTTTCTAAAATTGTTTCAATTTTTTCTCTTGACATATTAATCTCCTTATATAATTCCTCTTATCTCACTAAGATTATTTATTTTTTCTTTTTCCATAAATTCTTTAATTCCATTAACTGTTTCAATAGGCGTATATGGATTTATAAAATTCGCTGTGCCTATGGCAACAAGGGTTGCACCAGCCATAATAAACTCTATTGCATCATCAGAGTTTGACACACCACCCATTCCAATAATCGGTAAGTCTGTTGCCTTTGCAACTTGATTTACAAGTCTTATGGCAACAGGTTTTATAGCAGGTCCTGAAAGTCCACCTGTTCGGTTCGCCAAAACAGTTTTTCTTTTATAAATGTCTATTTGCATACCAAGTAAAGTATTTATAAGAGAAATTCCGTCAGCGC
Source organism: Lachnospirales bacterium (assembly GCA_047973385.1). Lineage (GTDB taxonomy): Bacteria > Bacillota > Clostridia > Lachnospirales > CAMZNU01 > JBKEBX01. The sequence goes on from JBKEBX010000022.1 coordinate 75,570, forward strand.
CATTTGCCTCACAAGCTTTTGCCATTTCTGTAATATCTGTTACATTTGGACTAAGCTTAATTATCAAAGGTTTATCACAATGTTTTTTTACTTCCTTTACAACATTGCCCAAAACTTTCGCATCTGTTCCAAAGGCTATACCACCCTTTGTTACATTGGGACATGATACATTAAGCTCATACATTGCAAGTTTAGTATCATTTAGTTTTTCGATTACATTTATAAATTCTTCTGTTGAATGACCACAAATATTTACAATAGTATTCATTGCCTTATTTTCTAAAAACTCTAGCTCGTTTTCAAGAAAATAGTCTACACCATTGTTTTGTAAACCAATAGCATTTAGCATACCTGAACTTGTTTCTGTAACCCTAGGCGTTGGGTTACCATTCCAAACTTTATCAGCAATCCCTTTTACAGTTATACCACCAAGATTTGCGATGTCATAAAAATCATCATATTCTCTACCATTTCCAAAAGTTCCAGATGCTGTAATTATTGGATTTTTAAAATCAATCCCACAAAATTCTACATTAAGATTACTCAAAAATTACATCCTCCCCTCTGAAAACCGGCCCATCTACACATACTTTTTTAGTTGTAATTGTGCCATTTTCTCTTACTTTTAAAACACAACCAAGACAGACACCTATACAACAAGCCATATACTCCTCTACGGATATAAAGCTTTTTACATTGTTTTCCTTTGCATATTCACATATACCTCTTAGCATAGGTTTTGGTCCACAAGTATATATATAATCGGGCTTATCAATAGTTTTAAGTTTTTCAACTACATTTCCTTTAAAACCCTTTGAACCGTCATCTGTACATATATAAACATCATCTTCATAAAACTTATTTTCTAAAAAAGTATTACTATCTCTAAAGCCTAAAATAACCTTTACATTTATGTCTTTTTCCTTTAAGTTTTTATAAGCCTCAACTAGAGGTGGTATTCCAACGCCACCTCCCATTAAATAAACAGTTTCATTTTTTTGAACATCTAAATCATATCCATTTCCAAGTGGTAAAATAACATCTAAAACATCATTTTCCTTTGCCTTAGACAGTTCACGTGTTCCCTTGCCCTTGTTTTGTATAACTAAAGTTATTCTATGGTTTTTCTTATCAATTTCAGAAATACTAATAGGTCTTGGTAAAATCAAACTTTTATCCTTTGAATAAACACCAAGGAACTGTCCACTTTTGCATAGTTTTGCACTTTCACCAACATTTAAAACCAATTCAAAATGATTTTCGTTAATTTTTTTATTACTATGAACTTTACATTTTATAAAATTTTTCAAAATATTATATCCTTTGTTTTAATTATCTATAACTTTGCAACTTTTGTAAATTAAACAACTCACAATTTTCTATACTAATATCTGTTTCCATAATATTAACAATAGCTTCAAAAGTATCAAGGGAGGTTAGCATATTAAGTTTTGCTTCTGATGCAAAACGTCTTATTTTAAAGGAATCATTACTTAAAACATTAGGTTCAGTCGGAATATCAATTATTAAATCAACGTCACCTCTTTTAACAACGTCTAAAACACTTTCGCCTTCTTCAGATATTTTAACAACACTATTATACTTCACGTTTTCATCTCTGAGCTTTTCCCCTGTTCCGTCAGTAGCATAAAACTCAATATTCCATTTTGTAAGTCTTTTTGCTATCTTCGCAAAACGTTCTTGTTCTTTTTTTCTTACTGTTGCCACAACTTTCGAGCCATCTTTTAAGAATGTAAAACCTGATGCAAGGATACCTTTATAAAGTGCCTCTTCTCTCGTTTTGCCTATACCTAAAACTTCTCCTGTTGAACGCATTTCTGGTCCAAGAGAAACCTCAACATCTGGAAGTTTCTCAGTAGAGAACACTGGAACTTTTGCAGAAACAAAGCTTGGCTCTGGATATATCTCCATGTTATAACCTTGCTCTTTAAGTGTTCCACCTATCATTATTTTTGTTGCTATATCAACAATTGGCACTCCTGTAACCTTACTTATATAAGGCACAGTACGGCTTGAACGTGGGTTAACTTCTATAACATATACTTCTTCATTATACAAAATAAACTGAATATTTATCATACCAATTACTTTTAACTCTGTTGCCATTTTCTTAGTAATATTTTTTATATCTTCTTTTACTTTATCAGTAATGTTACTAGACGGATATAAAGTTATACTATCGCCTGAGTGTATACCTGCACGTTCTAAATGTTCCATAATGCCTGGTATAAGTACGTTTTCACCGTCACATATAGCATCAACTTCAATTTCAACACCATTTAAATATTTATCTATAAGTACAGGATTATGTCTATCAGCTTTAAATGCCTTATCAAGATATGATACTAAAGTTTTTTCATCGTATGTTATTTCCATACCCTTGCCACCTAAAACATAGCTAGGACGTACAATAACGGGATAACCAACTTTATTGGCGATTTGGATACCTTCTTCAATATTCCAAACACCTCTGCCTTTAGGTCTTAAAATATTATTTTTTTCTAAAATTTCATCAAATTTTTCTCTATCTTCAGCAATATCGATTTGTTCTGGTTGAGTCCCTAAAACTTTAATATTTTTATCTCTCAAAAAGTTTGCAAGTTTTATTGCTGTTTGTCCACCAAATTGTAAAATAACACCTTCTGGCTTTTCTTTTCTGATTATGCTTAAAACATCTTCACGAGTCAATGGCTCAAAGTATAATTTGTCTGCAACATCAAAATCCGTTGAAACAGTTTCAGGATTATTGTTTATTATTATAGTTTCATAACCTTCTTCTTTAAGCTTCATAATACTATGAATTGAACAATAATCAAACTCTATACCTTGACCAATTCGTATAGGTCCAGAGCCAATTACGACTATTTTTTTATTTTTAGAAACAACTACTTCATCAGCTGTATCATATGTTGAGTAGTAGTATGGCGATGTTGCATCAAACTCTCCTGCACAAGTATCAACCATTTTATAAACTGCTCTAAGGTTATATTCCTTTCTAAGTGCATAAATATCATTAGGCGAAACTTTCATAAGTTTACCTATGCCTTTATCAGAAAAACCTTTTTTCTTCCAAGCTCTTAAAGTTTCAAAATTTATTTCATCAAATTTAGTTCTACTAACTATTTCTTCAAGGTCAACGATGTTTTTTATTTTTTCAAGGAAAAACATATCTATACCTGTAATTTCCTTAATTCTATCTAACAAATACCCACGTCTTATAAGCTCTGCTAAATCAAACAATCTTTCATCATCAGGGGCAATTACATTTTTTTTAAGCTCCACTAAACTTTTTTCCATAGACTTTTCACTTCTAAGGGTATATTGCTCAATTTCAAGGGAACGAACTGCTTTAAGTAAAGCACTTTCTAAGTTATTAGCAATCGCCATAACTTCGCCTGTTGCCATCATCTTAGTACCAAGACTTCTCTTAGCCTCTTTAAATTTATCAAAAGGCCATTTTGGTATTTTTACAACTACATAATCAAGTGCCGGTTCAAAACAAGCAAAAGTTTTGTTAGTCACTGCATTTTTTATTTCATCAAGCATATATCCAATAGCAATTTTAGCTGCAACCTTTGCAATTGGATAACCTGTAACTTTTGATGCAAGAGCTGACGAACGACTTACACGAGGATTAATTTCTATTATCGCATATTCAAAAGAATCAGGATTTAAAGCAAACTGAACGTTACAGCCACCAATTATTCCGATTTTATCAATGATTTTAAGTGCTGATGTTCTAAGCATTTGATATTCCACATCGCTTAAAGTTTGAGATGGTGCCACAACTATACTGTCCCCTGTATGTATACCAACAGGGTCAAGGTTTTCCATGTTACAAACAGATATACAGTTACCGTTGCCATCTCTTATAACTTCGTATTCCACTTCTTTCCAACCTTTTATACTTTTTTCAACTAAAACCTTGCCAATTGGACTAAGTGTAAAGCCTGATTTTAAAATACTTATAAGCTCATCTTCAGTTTCGGCAATTCCACCACCTGCTCCACCTAAAGTATAGGCAGGACGAACTATAACAGGATAACCGTGATTATTTGCAAAGGCAAGTCCCATTTCTAGCTCACTTACATAATCACTCACTATAACAGGCTCATTTATTTCTTTCATAAACTCACGAAATAGTTCTCTATCTTCACCAAGTTTTATAGACTCTATACTAGTACCAATTACTTTAACGCCATGTTTTTCAAAAACACCTTTTTCATCAAGTTCAATACATAGATTAAGTGCCGTTTGTCCTCCCATTCCTGCTATAACACTATCTGGCTTTTCAGCCTCTATAACTTTTTCAACAAACTGGGCATTAAGTGGCTCTATATATGTGTAATGTGCAACATTATCATCAGTCATTATTGTAGCAGGGTTTGAGTTTATCAAAACGACCTCAACGCCTTCTTCTTTTAAAGCCTCACAACATTGTGTTCCTGAATAATCGAACTCTGCAGCTAGTCCAATAACAATAGGACCTGAACCTATTACTAATACTTTTTTTATACTCTTATTTTGACACATGTTATGCCTCCTTAACTACTTTTAAAAACTCATCGAAAATATAGTTACTATCTATTGGCCCAGGACAAGCTTCAGGGTGAAACTGCACACTCATAACAGGTTTAGTTTTATGAGTTACTCCCTCTAAAGTGCCATCATTTATATTTATAAACCATTCTTCTAAATCACTATGTAAGTTTGTTGCAATATAGTTGTGATTTTGAGATGTTATGTATAGTTTACCTGTTCTTAAATCTTTAACAGGGTGGTTTGCTCCATGATGACCAAACTTAAGTTTTTCTATATCACAACCCATCGCAAGACAAATCAGCTGATGACCTAAGCAAATACCAACTACTGGCTTTTTATCTATTAATTTTTTTATGTTTTCTACAATTGATGTTAGAACAGTTGGGTCACCTGGGCCATTTGATAAAAAAACACCGTCTATATCATGGTTAAGTATTTCTTCAGCACTTGTAAATGCTGGAAAAACCGTAAGTTTTATATCTCTTTTTAATAATTCTCTTATAATATTAGACTTTATACCAAAATCAAGTACAGCTAAATGAGTTTTCTTTTCCTTTATATCGCCTAAAACTTCCACTTTATCTCTTGTTACTTCTTCAATAACAGTATCCATGTTAAAGTCATTAAAATACTCTTTTATCTCGTGGTCCATTAAGTTTTTACGAGTTGTGATAATAGCTTTCATCGTACCCTCATCACGAATCATCTTCGTTAAAGCTCTTGTATCAACGCCATAAATACCTATTTTTTTATTTTCTTTTAAAAATCCATCTAAACTAAGTTCACGTCTAAAATTTGAAGGGTCTTCACAAATTTCACGAACTATAAAACCTTTCATATGCATTTTACTTGATTCCATATCATCAAAGTTAACACCATAGTTTCCAACAAGAGGATATGTCATAACAACAAATTGCCCACGATATGAGGGGTCGGTTAAAGTTTCTTGATAACCTGTCATAGCTGTGTTAAAAACTACTTCTGCAACTGATGTATCATCTACATATCCAAAACAGTAACCTTTAAACTGCTTTCCATTTTCAAGGATTATTTTACCTTCGATTTTTTTCATCTTTTTAATCTCCTATTTACTTAAAGCTAATCTTTGCGTTTTTTACAATGTCATCTCGCATATCAATTGCACTACTCCGACTTGCCTTTGCAAATTCTTCATCAGAAAAGTTATTATATTTTTCATTTCTATAAGCTAAAAGTATACCTCTTGAACTATTCACTATTGCACCATGACCCTTTTCGTCAAAGCAACAAGCTATATCTTCTGCTTTACCACCTTGTGCACCATAACCTGGAACTAAGAAAAATACATTTGGTATCAGCTTTCTTATATGTTCCATTTCTTCTTTATGTGTACCACCAACTACTGCACCCATAGAAGAATAGCCATATTTACCTATAAATTTTTCTCCCCAAGTTGAGATTAAACTTGCCACTTCTTCATAAACATATTTTCCATTTTCAAGCTTTAAGTTTTGTATTTGAAAACTATTAGGATTTGAAGTTTTAAGTAAAATAAATAAACCACGTTCAAAATTTTGCATTTCTTCTTCAAAAGGCTGAATACTATCATAACCCATATAAGGATTTACTGTTAAAAAATCTGTACCAAAACTTTCCTTTTCATTGCCTAAATGCCCCAGAGAATAGCTTTTTGCTGTTGAAGAAATATCTCCACGCTTTGCATCACCTATAACTATCATACCTTTGCTTTGTGCATATTTAACTGTATCATAGTAACATCTTTGCCCCTCTATGCCATGTTCTTCATACATTGCTATTTGTGGCTTTACAGCAGGTACAATATCATATATCTCATCTATTATACTTTTGTTAAAGTTGTAAAACATATCATAAACATTGTCATATTTTTCTGTTATGCATTTTGGCATATAAGAAATCTTTGGGTCGAGCCCTACAACTGTTGGGTTTTTCATCTCTACTATTTTTTCAATTAACTTATCTACTATCATATTTCCTCCTAAAAATCACTATATACTACTTTACCATTTACAATTGTATATTTTACTTTTCCCATAACTTCTCTATTATGAAAAGGTGAATTTTTTCCCTTAGACAAAAACTTGTTTACATCTATCTTATGTTTTTCAACAGGGTTTATAATCGTAATATCTGCAACACCATTAACAGATAAATGTCCTTTATCTATATTAATTACTTTGGCAGGGTTTAAAGAAGTTTTTTCAACAAACTGTTTTTTTGTTAAAACTCCCTTATTTACAAGTTCTGTTATAGTAAGTGGCACTAAGGTTTCAAGTCCTACTATACCGTTTTGACATTTATCAAATTCACAAGATTTTTCTTCACTTGTATGGGGTGCGTGGTCTGTTGCTATACAGTCTATTAAATCATTTTTTAAAGCTTCTAAAACTCTTTCTCTATCCTCTTTATTTCTAAGAGGTGGTGCCATTTTAAAGTTACCGTTAGCCTCTTTTATATCATAGTCAGTAAGTGTAAAGTGATGTGGTGCAACTTCACAAGTTAAATTCGGATTATTTTTCTTACCAAACTCCACAAGGTCAATTGATGTACTTGTACTTATATGGCAAATATGCGTTTTAATCTTTTTATAACTTGCAAGTATAATATTTCTTGCAACCATAACATCTTCCATATCAGAAGATATTCCTTTAATTCCAAGTTCTTTTGCTCTATTGCCCTCACTCATATGCCCACCATTTTTAAGGTTTTCATCTTCACAATGACAAAATACAGGTAGGTCCACTTTATTTGCAATTTCCATAGCATCTTTCATAACTTTAGCATTTGCAACTTCTCTACCGTCATCACTTATAGCACAAATACCTGTATCTTTCATCAAAGTAATTGGTGCAATTTCTTCACCTTTTAACCCCTTTGTTATAGAGCCAATAGGTAGTACATTGACTACTGCATCTTTTTCACATCTACTTATAAAGTCTTCAACTAACTCATTGGAATCCATTGTAGGATTTGTGTTTGGCATTGCACAAAGAGTTGTTACACCCCCCTTTGAAGCACTTAAAGTTCCTGTTTTTATAGTTTCCTTATCTGTAAACCCTGGCTCTCTTAAATGAACGTGTAAATCAATAAGCCCTGGCACTACCCATAAATCCTTTGCCTCTATTGTTTTATCAGTTTCATACTTTATGCCCTTTTCAACTTTAGCGATTTTACCATTTATAACTAAAATATCCAATACTTCATCTATGTTATTTTTAGGATCAATTACATTTCCATTTTTAATTAAAATACTTCCCATATGATACCTCCTTTTAAATGACAACTTTGCCGAATAGTAAAAATTGACTTCATTGCAAAAAAAAACAGAAATAATAAAAATATTATTTCTGTTCTAACGTATTATATATAAAATTAAATATTAATAAATCTAATAAAAATGAAAAAATAGTATAAGTTAATGTATCATTATTTATTGTTTTGTTCATTTTAATAATTGATTTTTTCATAACCATACTCCTTTTTCACACTGATAAAAATTATAGCATATTTAAAAAGAAAAATCAATAGTTTAGACAAAATTTTATAAATTTCTTAAATACATCACTTCATCATCTGTTAAATTTCTGTATTCCCCTCGTTTTAGCTCACCTAAAAACAACTTACCTGTTGCTATTCTTTTAAGTCCAACAACTTTATGGTCAATGGCTTCACACATTTTTCTAACTTGACGGTTTTTGCCTTCTTTAATTGTTATTTTCAAAGAACAGTGTATTCCTTCTTCTTTTACAATAACACATTTTGACTTTGCTGTTTTATATCCGTCTATCACAACTCCATTTCTAAACTTTATGAGTTCTTCTTCCGTTGGTTTACCTAAAACTTTTGCAATATAAACTTTTTCAACATTATGTTTAGGGTGAGTAAGTTTAAAAGTTAAATCCCCGTCATTTGTAAGTAGCAAAAGTCCACTTGTGTCGTAATCAAGTCTACCTACTGGGTATAGTCTATGTTTTATAAGCTCGTCACTTAAAAGATTTAAAACTGTTGGTCTATCGAATTGGTCTTGTGCTGTTGTGATGTAGCCCTCTGGTTTATGTAGTAAAATATAAATATGTTCACTACTTGGAGTTATAACTTTACCATTAACCTTTACAACATCACCTTCTGCAACTTTTATACCTAGCTCCGAAGCTATTTCGTCATTTATAGTAACACGTCCTGACAAAATAATCTCTTCACATTTCCTTCGTGATGCTACACCACAATCTGCCATATATTTTTGTAATCTCATCTTAATACCCCTATCCTTTAAAAGACTGTCTAAAGTCACGTTCAGCTTCACGCTTCATATCTTTTTTAGCTATTTCATTTCTCTTATCATATAACTTTTTACCTCTTGCAAGACCTATATCAACTTTCACAAATCCTCTAACAAAATAAGCTTTAAGTGGTACAACAGTATATCCGTCTTTTGACATAGAGCCAAGCAGCTTACCAATTTGCTCCTTGTGTAAAAGTAATTTTTTAGGTCGCATAGGGTCTTTGTTAAAAATATTACCTTGTTCATATGGCGAAATATGCATACCAAGTATAAAAGCTTCACCTTTATCTATACTAACATAGCTATCTTTTAAATTACATTTCCCACCACGCATAGATTTTACTTCTGTACCTGACAAAGATATACCAGCCTGAATAACTTCATCTATAAAAAAATCATGATATGCTTTTTTATTTTGGGCTATAAGCTTACTTTTAGCTTCTTTCTTATTGCTCATTACTTTCTTCTCCCTCAACAAACTCAAAATCTAGATGTCTAGTTTCCTTATTTGCATTTATAACTTTTATATATACCATTTGCCCAATAGAGTAGCTTTTATGTGTTCCTATATAAGCTAAATTGTTTTCGTCATAGTAATAATGGTCATCGTCTAAAGAATGTATAGAAACCATTCCTTCAACTGTATTTTCAAGTTCAACATATAGTCCCCATGTTGTAACACCTGAAATTACACCCTTAAACACTTCACCAATTTTATCTTCCATAAACTCAACTTTTTTGTATTTATTCGTTTCACGTTCTGCTTCTTCTGCTCTACGCTCATAAACTGAAGATGATTTGCAAATATCAGGTAAAATCAAATCATAATACTTAATTCTATCTTCTGTTAACTCCCCTGCTATACTTTCCTTTATAATTCTATGAATTTGAAGGTCTGGGTATCGTCTTATAGGCGATGTAAAATGTGTATAGTAACGTATTGCAAGTCCATAATGTCCGTTAGAATATGCTGAATATCTAGCTTGTTGCATAGCACGTAGCACAAACCTAGAAATTATATATTCGTAAGATGTACCTTGTACATTCTTTATTAAATTTTGTATTTCTTTTGGATGTGCATCATTTCCTTTTAAATAAAACCCTAGTCCTGCTATGAACTTTTTAACTTTTTCGAGTTTTTCTTCTTCTGGAGATTCATGATTTCTATATACAAATGGAATATCTTGCCAAAAAAAGTTTTCTGCAATTGTGGAATTTGTTATTAACATAAATTCTTCAATTAAATTTGTAGCTATATTTCTTTCATATGCAACTATATCAACAAGTTTACCATTTTCGTCTACTATAAGTTTTGACTCTACAAAATTAAAATCTATTGAGCCATTTTTCATGCGTTTTTTATTTAAAATACTAGCAAGTTCTTTAGAGTTATTGAGCATATCATATTCTTCTTTATGATTTGAATAATAAAAACTCTCATCTTTTTCTAACAATAAACTTTTAACAATACTATAAGTCAATCTTTTATTAACATTAATTACAGCATTAAATACTTTATGATTTATAACTTCACCCTTATTGTCAATTTCCATTTCACAAGCAAGAGCCAATCTGTCCTCATGTGCATTTAAAGAGCAAATTCCATTTGATAAAGCATGAGGCAACATAGGTATAACTCTATCAGCTAAATACACACTTGTACCACGATTTATCGCCTCTATGTCTAATGGGCTATCCTCTTTAACATAATGAGTAACATCGGCTATATATACACAAAGATTAAAATTTCCATTATCTAATTTCACAAGCGAAAAACCGTCATCTATGTCTTTTGTGTCGTCACCATCTATTGTAACAACATATTCCTCACGTCTGTCTTCTCTACCCTCAAAATCACTTTCTGATATTTTCATAGGAATTTTGCTTACTTCTTCCATTACTTCTTCTGGAAAAACTGTTGGTATTTGAAGGTCTTTGATTATAGATAAAACATCTATACCTACATCATTTTTATGACCTAAAATTTCTACAACTTCACCCTCTGCCTTTTGTTCATGAAAAGCAGGTTTTGTTATATCAACAACAACTTTATGACCTGTAATAGCGTTTAAACCTTTACCTTCTGGTATAAATATATCATCTACTTTTTTATTATCTGGTACTACAAAAGCAAACTTCTTAACACATTGATAAGTACCAACTACCTGATTAATACCTTTTTTAATAACACGTAGTACTTCACCTTCACTTCTCTTGCCTGTTTTTTTATTTTTAACTTTACATAATACTTTATCTTTATGAGATGCACCATTTGCATTATGAAAAGATATAAAAACATCGGCTTTATCATCATCAAAAGTAACAAATCCAAAACCTCTACCACTTGCCAAAAAAGTTCCAACTACAAGGTTCAACTTCTCAGGTAAAACAAGTTTACCTTTTGTAGTTTGCACAATCTCTCCATTTTCTTCTAAGTCAGCGATAACATCATTAAATAAAGCAAAGTCAGTTTTCGGCACTTCCATAATATAAATTAACTCTTTTTTTGTAATTGGTTTATCTTGATTATCTTTTATAAATTCAAGTATTTTACTTCTTCTAGTACTATAAACTCCTTGATCGTAATTCATTTAAATCCCCCTTAGTATCTTTTCAATAAAGTAATTTTTTTACCATCTATTTCTATTGTATCATCATCGCATAATTCTTTTAAAACTCTATACATCGACGTTCTTTCAACGCATAAATACTCGGCTAAATCTGATTTTGAAAAGGGTAATACAAAGTTATTAGTTTTTTTCTTTTCTAGTTCGTAATTAAAGTAAGTTAAAAGCTTTTCTCTAATTGTCCTTTGAGTCACAATTTCTATTTTTTTATTTAAAAAAACATTTTTATTCGCAATAATCTCCATTATGTTTATAATAAATTGCTTTTCATAGTCACCTGTCATTTTAGAAATAATATCTCTAGAAAACCACAATACTTTAGTATCTTTCTTACTTAGTATGGATACAGGACATTCTTTGTAATCCGAAAAAACAATTGCCTCTCCAAAGAAACCACCTTCCGTTAACTCACCTACTATAGTTCTGTTACCTTCATAATCTTCTTTAATGATTTGGCATAAACCTTGTATAACTAACCCAAAGGTATTTATGCTTTCATGCTGTTTAATTATAAATGTATTTTTTTTATAAGTTTCAGTTGTCAAAGATAGACTCTTTACAACTTTTTCTATATTATTGACATCTATTCCTTTAAAAATTCTACTTTTTTTAATAGCACTAATATATTTTTTATCTAGCATAGTATTTTTTCCTTTTTGTATCATATGCAACAGTATATATATTAAAATTATATTATAATTATAACATAATTACAAGAGGTAAATTGGAAAAGGAGTAAAAATATGATTAGACAAGTTATTGAAATAAATGAAAACTTATGTGACGGTTGTGGAATTTGTGTTGAGGCATGTCACGAGGGAGCTATTGGTTTAAAAGACGGTAAAGCAGTTTTACTACGTGATGACTATTGTGACGGACTTGGAGATTGTTTACCTACATGTCCAACGGGAGCAATATCCTTTGTTGAGCGTGAAGCTCTCCCCTTTGATGAGGAGGCAGTAAAAGCTCATATGGAAAAACGTGAAGAAGAAAATAATAATAAACCAAAGTTTTCTGGTTGTCCTGGTTCTATGCAAAGGGAACTTAAACCTAACATAAATCAAAATGTAACGAAAAGTGCTACATCTACAAGTTCTCAAATTTCTGAGCTTAGAAGTTGGCCACTTCAAATAAAATTAGTTAACCCTATGGCAGAATTTTTAAATAATTCCCATCTTTTAATAGCTGCAGACTGTACTGCATTCGCCTATGGGAATTTTCATCAGGACTTTATAAAAGGAAAAATCGCAATAATCGGTTGTCCTAAACTTGACCAAGTAGAATACTCTGAAAAGATTCGCACAATTTTAGAAGTTAATAATATAAAATCTGTTACTGTTGTAAAAATGGAGGTTCCTTGTTGCCAAGGTCTAGCCAACGCAACAATTGACGCACTTAAAAACTGTGATAAAATGATTTCATGGAATATAAAAACTATTTCCCTTGACGGAAACATCTTAGAAGACTAATAATAACATAAAAAAGCTATATACTTTATAAATTTTAAGTATATAGCTTTTAAATTTTGACTTACTTATTTTAATTCAAAAGTCCTGAAACTTTGAAAGTTTCAGGACTTTTGCAACTAAGTACTATTTCTAGTATCCTTATAATTATACTAATTCGATAATTACTTCTTCAGCACCGTCACCTTTACGTTGACCAATTTTGATTATACGAGTATAACCACCATTACGTTCAGCGTATTTAGGAGCGATTTCTTCAAATAATTTCTTAGCCATATCTACTTCAACTGTGTTTTGACGTACTTTTCTACCATCAGCAGGTACTTCAGTAACAGGGTAAAGTACAGAAAGAATTTTTCTTCTAGCATTTAAGCGAGAAGGTGCATCTTTTTTAACTACCTTATCTACTTCTTCAAAAACAGTAACTTTTTTACCATTAACTACTTCTTTAACTCTTTTGCCTTCGCTGTCTTTTTTAGCAACTTTTGCTTTAACAGTTACTTCTTCATAGTTATCTCTCTCTTTTACAGCAACAGTAATAAGCTTTTCAGCTATTTTACGAACTTCTTTAGCTCTAGTTTCTGTAGTTTTGATTTTTCCATGGTATAATAAATTAGTCGTAAGATTTCTAAGCATAGCTTTTCTTTGTGTAGCTGTACGACCAAGCTTTCTGTAACCGGACATTACAAAACCTCCTTATTCAATCTATTTAAAATTCAATTACTAAATTACATATCAGATGACGTAAAGGATAATCCTAATTCGTCCATCTTATTTAAGACTTCTTCAAGGGATTTACGACCAAGGTTTCGAACCTTCATCATATCTTCCTCTGTCTTGTTAACAAGGTCTTCAACCTTATTAATACCTGCACGCTTTAAGCAGTTATGAGAACGAACCGTTAAATCTAAATCCTCTACACTCATTTCAAGTATACGTTCTTTAACAGTATCTTCTTTCTCAACCATAATCTCGGCTTGTTTAGCTGTATCAGATAAATTTACAAACAAACTTAAATGTTCATTAAGAATTTTCGCACCAAGACTAACCGCTTCATCAGGCTTAATTGTACCATTAGTCCATATGTCGATAGATAATTTGTCATAGTCAATACTGTTTCCAACACGAGTGCTTTCAACAGCAAAGTTAACACGTCTTACAGGTGTATAGCTAGAATCGATTGCTATCGTGCCTATATGGCTATCATCTCTCTTGTTTTCTTCAGAAGAAACGTAACCACGTCCACGAGTTAAAGTGATTTCCATAGTTAATTTAGTATCTTTACCTGTTAAAGTTGCGATAACTAAATCTTTATTAATAATTTCCACATCGCTCTCACATTGTATATCTGAAGCATAAATTACACCTTCACCAACAACATCAATATATGCTTTTTTAGAATCAACACTTGTATCATCGATTTTAATAGCAAGTTGCTTCAAATTTAAAATTATTTCTGTTACATCTTCTTTGACTCCTGGTATTGTACTAAATTCATGTACTACACCTTCTATCTTCACATCACTAACGCTTGCACCAGGTAAAGATGATAATAATATACGGCGTAAAGAGTTTCCAAGTGTAGCACCATAACCACGTTCTAAAGGCTCAACTACAAATTTACCATATAAACCATCTTCACTGACATCAGCGATTTCAATGCGAGGTTTTTCAAATTCAAACATAAAATAAAACCTCCTAGAATACTTTTATTAATCAGGTTGCAAATTCTTATAAGTTATATATAAAACTAAACTTATAAGTAAAAAGTGAAAACACTTATTACTTAGAGTAAAGCTCTATAATCAACGTTTCGTGAACTGGTAAATCAATAACTTCTCTAGTTGGTAAAGCATTAACCGTACCACTTAAAGATGCTTTGTTAGATTCTAACCATTCAGGAACAATACGACCTTCAGTTGCATCTAAAATAAGTTTGTATCTTTCAAGTCCTGCAGATTTTTCACGAATTTCAATTTTGTCACCTACAGACACTTGATATGAAGGTATATTAACTCTTTTACCATTTACAAGTATATGCTTATGACGTACGATTTGACGAGCTTCTGTACGAGTACGAGCCATGCCAAGACGGTATACTACGTTATCAAGACGAAGTTCAAGTAATTTTAAAAGGTTATCACCTGTAATACCTTTCATCTTTGATGCTTTTTCATAGTAGTTACGGAATTGTGCTTCTAACACTCCATATATAAATTTAACCTTTTGCTTTTCTTTAAGTTGTAAGCCATATTCAGAAATTTTTCTTCCTTCACGACCTTTTCTTCTAGATGGTTTTTTAGTAGAACCTAAAATAGAAGGGTCAATCCCTAAAGCTCTACATTTCTTAACTATTGGTGATCTATCTCTAGCCATTTAACGAATCCTCCTATTCTAATTATACTCTACGACGCTTAGGTGGTCGACAACCATTATGAGGAACTGGAGTAACATCTTTAATCATTGTTACTTCAAGTCCAGCTGTTTGAAGTGCACGAATTGCAGCTTCACGTCCAGAACCTGGACCCTTTACAAATACTTCTACTGTTTTAAGGCTATATTCTAAAGCCTTTTGAGCCGCAGATTCTGCAGCCATTTGAGCAGCATAAGGAGTAGATTTTCTTGAACCTTTGAATCCTAACTGTCCAGCTGATGCCCATGAAAGTGCGTTTCCTGTTGCATCAGTAATTGTTACTATTGTATTGTTAAAAGTAGATTGGATATGTGCTTGTCCGTTGTTAACTACTCTTCTGTCACGACGTCTGCGTGTTACTTTTTTTACTGGTTTCTTAGCCATTTAATTTACCCTCCTTATATTATTTTTTCTTGTTAGCCATTGTTTTTCTAGGACCCTTACGAGTTCTAGCGTTGTTTTTCGTGTTTTGTCCACGAACAGGTAAACCACGTCTATGACGGATACCTCTGTTACAACCAATTTCGCTAAGTCTTTTAATATTTAGAGCGATTTCACGACGTAAGTCACCCTCAACAGTAACTTTTTCGATTGCATTACGAATACTAATCAACTGATCTTCTGTCAAGTCTTTCGTTCTAATGTTTTTATCTACATTAGCTTGTTCTAAGATTTGCTTAGATAAGTTACGACCGATTCCATAAACATAAGTCAATGAAATTTCGATACGCTTTTCTCTAGGTATATCAACACCTGCTATACGTGCCATGCTTGCACCTCCATAAAAATTTTGTACGGTATAAAATTTTCTGAAGTTTTACAAAGATTTATAAGGCTTACTCGCCTTTATCAATCATATTAAAAAAAAGTGAATATTAACCTTGTCTTTGTTTGTGTTTTGGGTTTTCGCAAATAACACGAACTGCACCCTTACGCTTAATAATTTTGCATTTCTCGCAAATAGGCTTAACTGATGGTCTTACTTTCATATCAACACTCTCCTTTCGCCTAAATAGTTAACTTGTTACTTATCACGCCATACTATACGACCTTTTGACAAGTCATAAGTAGACATCTCTAACATAACCTTATCACCTGGTATAATCTTGATAAAATTCATACGAAGTTTACCAGAAATATGACCGATAATTCTATGTCCGTTTTCCAACTCGATTAAAAATCTAGCATTTGGAAGTTTTTCAACAACTGTACCTTCAACTTCGATTACATCATCCTTTGACATAATTCCCTCCTTAAAATAATTTGTTAACATATGGTAGTAAAGCTCTCCTTAACATTGCATCTTGAATATACCCTTCATCTTCCAACAAAGAGCCAATTTCCTTATCAATGTAGTTTGTCTTCTGTATATGTTTAACATTTTTCTTTTTGGGCTTACACAGTTTGTGATGTTTCCCATCACATAAATATACAGTTTCTTCATTATCTAAAACATCGACAATAATAAAAGCTTTACCCTTATCTCGCCCCATTTTAGAAAATACAATTTGACCTTTGGTAAACATTACTTCACCCCATGTAAATTGAGTTATTTATATTCACTTTGAAAATATACCGCAACCATTATTGTATCATACTTTAATTCATATTGCAATAGTTTTACTAATTTTTTTTATTTTTTCTTCAACATTTCTTAGATTCATGTTTATAAACGTTGTAAAATTAAAATAATGGTATATTGTAAAAGTTTAAAATAGGCTGTACCAAATCTCCCTTTAAGAAGTTTTAATACAACCTATAACAAAAAACACTATATTTAGGTTAAACCCAACAACAGTGCAAGTTGAAAGCGTTGTAAAATTAAAATTATGGCACGTCGCAAAAAACCAAGTTTTTATACTTTCAACAAACGCTGCAAAGCCGTTGTTTTGCTATAAAAATGTATTTTTCTATAATTTGCAATGTCCACCGTTACCATTTCTACTATCTTAATAAACAGCCAAAGCACCATAGGGCCCGTTAATAATCTCTATTTTTGTTTCAAAAATATCTGATAAAATTTCACTGTCCATAACTTCATCAACTGCACCAAAAGCAGCTATTTCACCATCTTTCATTGCACATATCCTATCAGAATATTTAGCCGCAAAATTTATATCATGTAAAACCATTAGAAAAGTTCTACCAAACTCAGTAGCCGCTCTTTGTAAATGTTCCATCATTTGAACAGAACGAGCAACATCTAAGTTGTTTAAAGGTTCATCAAGTAGTACATATTCTGTTTCTTGACATAAAACCATAGCAACATATGCCCTTTGTCTTTGTCCACCTGATAACTCATCTAAGTATCTTTTTTCTAAGTCTTGTAGACTAAAAAAGTCAATATATTTTGAAATAATTTTCTCATCCTCACTTGTTAACCTTCCTTTAGTATATGGAAAACGTCCAAAGCCGACTAATTGCCTAACTGTAAGCCTTGTTACAAAATGATTTTCCTGTCTTAAAATTGTCAAAACCTTCGCTAAATCCTCTGACTTTGAACTAGAAACATCCATGTTAGAAACTTTTATTGTTCCACTATCCATATCTAAAAGTCTACCAATCATCAAAAGTGTTGTGGATTTACCTGCACCATTTGGTCCTATCATAGAAGTAATCCCAGCCTTTGGAATTTCTATGTTTACAGGCCCTATTGATACTTCACCACTATATATCTTTTTTGCTTCTTTAATATTTATCATAATGAACCCTTCCTTAAAATTAAAACTAGAAATGTTACACCACCAAACATTTCTATTATTATAGAAACAACACCTTGTGCGTTAAATATATGATACATAATAAAATAAGAACCCGTCATTATCAAAAACCCTATTACAAGTGCCATAGGAAAAATATACTTATGGTCATATGAAGGTACTAACTGATAGCTAAGTGTTGCAACTAAAAAACCAAAGAAAGTAAGAGGACCGATTAAAGCAGTGGATACTGCCATTAAAATAGAAACTAAAACAAGCATAATAATTGTATATCTTTTATGCTTATTCCCAAGGGCTGTACTTACATCTTTGCCTAGTGATAGAACATTAAGTCTATTTGATAAAACTAATATGTAAATCCCTGCGATTAAAACTATCGGTATTGCTATTGGAAAATAATCTACATCAGCATTTGTAACTGATGCAAACATTCTTGTTTGCAAAACATCGAATTCCGATGGTGCAAGCATTCTTCTCATAAATGATGATATGGATTTCATACCTGTACCCATTATAATACCTACAAGTAACATAAGTTGCAAGTCCCCATATTTACCTGATAATAACCAACCATATAAAAATAAACACATAAGCACCATCAACACAACTTGAAACAAAAACACATATGTTCCTGTAAATTCAATAAATGCTCTTGAGCCAAAAAAGAACATTACAGACGTATTTATTGTAACATACAATGAGTCAAATCCTAAAAGCGAAGGCGTAATAATTCTGTTATTTGTTACGCTATGAAAGGCAACTGTTGATAAAGATTGACATACTACTGCAATAGCCATTGCCGTTACTGCAACAATTCTACGTTTAACTACAGGTATAAAAGATGATGATGTCACAGGTACAGGGTTATTGTATACTAAAAGACCAAAGGAAGCAACAAGCCCTAAAATCAAAATTACTATAACCAAAATCCAATAGTTCCTTAATTCTTTATTACTACGAAAAGCTTTTGTAAACCTTTTTTCATCATCAAAAATTTGCACATTTCTCTTTGCTATTTCGCTCATCTCGTCCTCCTTTGCTTCAAAATAATTATTATAAACACAACTGAACCAAGTGTTCCAAGTATTAAAGAAACTGGCACTTCAAAAGGACTTATTATAACTCTTGATAATATGTCGCAAACTGTTATGATAGCCATACCAAGCAAACATACCCAAGGTAAATTCCCCCTTAAATTATCCCCTCTGTACATAGAAATAACATTTGGTACTATAAGACCTAAAAAGGGTAAATTCCCTATAACCACAGCAACAAGCCCTATTGTAAAGGATACAAGCCCTGTACCAATAAGTACAACTTGATTATAGTTCATGCCTAAACTTGTGGCTATATCTTCTCCAAGTCCTGCAACTGTTAACTTGTCTGCAAACTTGTATATCACAATGGTAACAATAACAATAAGCCATAAAAACTCATATCTACCTATTTGAACTGTGGCAAAAGAGCCAATGAACCAATTTGAAATACTTTGAGACATATCAAATGCCAACCCCATAAATGTAGAAAATGCTGAAACAACAGCTCCCAACATCATGCCGATAATTGGTACAATTAAAGATGAGCGTAGTTTTATTTTTCTAAGTAAAGCAAAAAATACCATAGTTCCAAAAAAAGCAAAAATCATAGCTCCAATCATTCTCTGTACCATAGTTGGCGATGGCACTAGTACATATACAAAAAGCAATCCAAGTCCAGCCCATTCAATTGTACCTGTTGTTGTTGGTACAACTAACTTGTTTTGTGTAAGAAGTTGCATAACAAGTCCCGATAAAGACATTGCTGCACCTGCAAGCATAAGTGCAATCGTTCTTGGGATACGAGTTACAAAAAACATTCTAAGTCCGTCTTCCTTACCAAATATATCATAAACTCCTATAAATAACGAAACAATACCTAAAAAAACGACGGCAATCGACATTAAGATTAAGGGTTTATTAATTCCTTTTTTATCATAAAAGGAAGGCTGAAAATCTTCAGCCTCCATTTTATTTATTGATTTATTACTCATCTATAAACCTCTATAAACTAATTTTTATTATTAAAAGCATCTGCTATACTGTTGAACAATTCTGTAAATGTTTGAATTGATTCATTTGTATATGTATCATTTGGTGCATACAAAATATTCCCATCTATTATAGCCGTAGTATTTTGTAAAGCAGGTGAGCCGTTTATAATATCTTCGGCAGGTAATGAGTCTTCACTACTAACCCCTGCATCACGATCTAATACAAAAATCCAATCTGGGTTACTTTCTGCAATGGCTTCAATTGAGATTTCATCACCTTGGTGGTCCGTAGTTGAACCGTCTACACCTAAAGCTGGTACAAATCCAAAAATGTTATACAAAGGTCCCCATACACGTCCATAGCCTGGTGCTGAAAAACCTATATTACCTCCTGAAACTATAACACTCATGATAACATCTTCACCATTATAAGCCTCTTTAACTTCATCAATAGACGCTTCAAACTCACCTATCAAAGCATTAGCCTCGTCTTCTTTATCAAAGATTTGACCTAACACTGTTGTATTATGTACAAAACCACTTACAAGGTTTTCTCCTGGGTCTTCAGCTTCTTCAGATACATCTAAATTAAGGTCAATTACTGTTGATTCTGGTACAATTTCCTTTATTGCATCATAATAACCTGCAAATCTTTGTCCAACAATTACTAAATCAGGTTGAACAGCTGCAATAATTTCAAGGTTTGGCTCACGATGGCTACCTATATCTTGTACTGATTCATCAGTTACATAACTTAAATCATCGGGCATAACTCCCTTTGGAGCTGCAGCAAGTTCTATTCCCCAATCTTCTAAAGTTTCGTAACTTCTGTTGTCTAAAGCTACAACTACTTCAGGGTTTATAGGTACTTCCACTGTACCATGTATGTCTGTAATTTCTACTGTTGTTGGTTCTTCTACTTCAACTATTTCTTCTGTTTCTGCTTCAACTTCCGTTTCTGCCTCTGTTTCAGTCATAGTTTCAACTGGTGCTTCTGCTTCTGTTGACGTACTTCCACAAGATACTAAAGCTAAAGAACCCACCATAATAGCCGATGATGTTACGATAGTCTTAAAATTTTTCATAATAATTCTCCCTCTTTCTTGGTTTCCATCAATAAACTTGACAAAAATCAAAATATAAATTATAATTTTGTTAACCGAAACTAATTTTAACATATTTTAAAAAAATAGCTTTGATTATTTTTAGTTTTTTATAACTATTTTTAGCATAATATGTTTAAGTTTAAAAACTCATAAATGGCGACCTTACAAAACATAGAAAAATTCATTTTCATAGCAAAATAACAGTTTCTTTTGACAAAACCCAAGGAAATTACTTGATGTGACATAATTTTAATTTTGCAACATTTCCATATTATAATTTTATAGAGGTATTAAAATGCAAAGCAATTATATTTTTTATTTATCTACAAATCTATCAATAATAACTGTACAACATAATGGTAATACACGAAACGCTTACGGATATAAAGATTATCATTACAAACTATTAGACCATACAAATATTCTTCAAATGGCCCTAGATACTAAATTTGATGATGTCAACAAACATCTATCTCTTTCATTTGAAGATAGCATAGGCTATACTATTTTACTTAAAGAACCAAAAAACCACGAAAGTAATATCTACATTTTAGGTCCTTATTCAACAATCGAAAAAAACAAAAACAACTTACCATACAAACCTAATGACGTAATTAAAATTTCTGTTGAATTACTAAAAAAATTGGATTGTCATTATAATTTCAGTAATAAATACAACGATACACCT
The DNA here is from genome assembly GCA_047973385.1 of Lachnospirales bacterium. Lineage (GTDB taxonomy): Bacteria > Bacillota > Clostridia > Lachnospirales > CAMZNU01 > JBKEBX01. The sequence continues at coordinate 97,482 of JBKEBX010000022.1, forward strand.
CATAATAGTTACCATATTCAAAAAGCTCTATCTTATATTGAAGAAAATTATAGTAAAAACATAAACAGCTCTACTGTTGCCGATTATCTTAATATAAACAAAACTTACTTTTGTAATTTATTAAAAAAGGAAACAAACAAAACTTTTTCCGAGCTTTTAAATGAAATTCGTATAAAAAAAAGTAAGGGACTACTTCTTAACAATAATTACTCAATTATAGAAGTTGCTATTGCTTGTGGATATAACAATCAAAACTATTACAATATTGCTTTCAAAAAAAATACAGGTATTACACCTACCTGTTTCAGAAATCGTAAACTTAACAAACTTCATTGCAAAATATAAAAATCATGACATCTTCACCAACAACCCAAATTTCACACAAAAAAAGTATACACATATGTATATACTTTTTTTATTATAAAATCACACATTTTTTTATTTACAAAATTCAATAATAGTAATTCTTCTGCAACTTAATTTTATTTAAGGGAATTTGGTGGTTAATTAAGTTAATTGCGACAGAATTCCTTTGTAACATCTCATCAATTTTTTCAAAAGATAAAACCTACATTTATTTACTCTTTTAATCAAACTAGATATTTGATTAAAAGCTTTATAACATCTACCCTCCTTTTCTTTAAGTTAGGTACATTATATTTTTTTCACCTTAAAACAACCTTAATTTTTTTACTTTTTTATTTTTTTACTAAACCAATTACAAAACAAATTATAAAACCAACTAAATCAATTGCCACGATTGTTGAACCAACAGGTGTACTTACAACAATAGAAATTAAAATACCTATGGTTGTGCAAACAACAGAAAAAAAAGCCGAAAAAATTATAACTGATTTAAAGTTTTTAAATATTCTCATTGACGATAATGCCGGAAAAATCACTAATGCTGATATAAGCAATGAACCTACCAAATTCATAGCTAAAACAATTATAACAGCGATTATAACAGCTATTAACAAATTATACGCCTTTGCGTTTAAACCTGTTGCTAAAACAAAGCTTTCATCAAAAGTAACAGCAAAAATTTTGTTGTAAAACAATATGAATAAGGATACTACAATAATCGATAGCCCTATACATAGATATACTTCCATATCACTTAAAGTTAAGATTGAAGTAGAACCAAAAAGGGTACTACACACATCACCTGCCAAATTCGATGAGGGGTTAAACACATTTAAAAGTAAATAACCAATCGCCAAGGAACTTACAGAAACACAGGCAATGGCTGCATCTCCCTTTATTTTGATTTTGTCACTATAAGCTAAAAGAAAAATCGCACAAATTACAGTGATTGGTAACACAACAAATAAAGTATTTGTGACATCTAAAACCGTTGCAATAGCCACCGCTCCAAAGGCAACATGGGACAAACCATCACCTATAAAAGAAAATCTTTTAAGCACTAAAGTCACACCTAAAAGCGATGAACAAAGAGCTATCAAAACGCCTACAATAAGTGCATTTACAACAAAGGGATATTGAAAATACATATATAACTTTTCTAAAACATTTAATATACCCATTTACCTCACCTTTTTAACTAACAATTTATTTTTCTCAACATAATCATCTTTACTACCAAAATAAGCTTTTTTACCTAAATGTAAAATTTTACTTGCATAGTTTACTGCTTCATCAACATCATGTGAAATCATAAAAATAGTTATTCCTTCGTTATTTAAATCTTTTATAATACTATACAGTTCTGATGACGCCTTTGGGTCAAGTCCATTTGTAGGTTCATCAAGCAACAAAATATCAGAAGTTGCACACAGAGCTCTAGCAAGCAAAACCCTTTGTTGTTGCCCTCCCGAAAGTTCTCTATAGCACTTTTTTTTAAGATTTGTTATATTTAGTTTTTCAAGATTTTTAAGTGCAATTTCCTTTTCTTTTTTACTATAAAAAGGTCTATAACCCATTTTACTTAAACAGCCTGATAAAACTATTTCAAACACTGAAGCAGGAAAATCTCTTTGTATCGCGTTTTGTTGGGGTAGGTAGCCTATTTTACCAGCTATCAAACTATCGCTTTTTTCTATGTTTCCAGATAAATGAGGCAAAAGCCCTAGTATACTTTTCATAAGTGTACTTTTACCCGTTCCATTTTCTCCTATAACACAAATATAGTCACCCTTTTCTACTTGAAAATTCAAGTTTTCTACTACACTTTTCCCCTCATATCCAAGGGATACATTTTCACATTTTATCTGTATCATAACTTCACCATACCTATTCTAATGCAGTTTTTATATTTTCCAAATTACTTTCCATAACATCGAGATATGTTGTTTCATCAGTTGTTTTAACCTTTTGTATTGAATTTAAAACTAGAATTTCTTCATCTTTATTCTCTGTACTATTTATAACAGTTTCATCAATTTTATTAACTGAGTTATCTATATTTATAACATAGTTAAGACCAAGTTCATCAACCTTTTGAGCTAAAAATATAATAGTTTCAAAACTAGCCTCTGTTTCAGCAGAACAACCTGAAAAGGCTGCATAATAGTTTAACCCATAGTCATCAACTAAATATCTAAAGGGAAATCTATCAGCAAATATCAATGTATCATAAGTGCCATTTTCCACTACTTCCTTGTATTCGCTATCTAAATCAGTTAACTTACTTGAATATCTATCAAAATTCGCTCTATAACTTTCCTCATTTTCACTATCTAATATAGCAAGACTGTCTGTAATTTCTTCACACACCTTTAGGGCATTGTTAAGAGATAACCATAAATGCTCATCATACTCAAGGTGGCTATGTTCTGTTTCCACATGCTCATGGTCGTGGTCTTCTTCCGTATGTTCTTCCGTTTCATCATCACTATGGTCATGGCTATGCTCTGTTTCTTCCATTCCATCAACAAGTTCTTCGTACACAAGCTCATCACTTAAAACATCAAACATATTTATAACTATCATATCATCATTTGTTGAGCTTTCTAAGACTTCTTCAACCCAATAATCTGATACACCACCAACATAAATAAACATATCTGCTTCAGATATTTTCACAATATCTTCAACTGTTGGTTGATAACTATGAGTATCTACACCATTATCTAAAAGCATTGTGTATTCAACGTTAACATCTGTATCTCCTATAATTTCTCTTGTCCAATCATAAGCAGAGTATCCTGTTGTTACAACACTATATGTATCTATCCCTACATTTTCATTATTTGTAGTTTCTACTTCATCAATAACCTCATTTTGTGTTTCTTCATTTTGCGTTACTTCATTTGATGCATTACTGCAACCAGATAATACAAACACTGATAAAATGATTGTTGATATAAATTTTCTTCTTAATTTCATAGTATACTCCTAGTTTATAATTTTCGGCATTTTTCACAAACACCATTTATTAAAGTTTTATTTATACTAATTTTAAAACCTGTTGTTTCAAAAACTTTATCCATGAAAAGATTAGTTAAATCTAAATTAATATTTAATATCTCACCACATTTAACGCATACTAAGTGAATTTTATTTTTACAATCACATTTACACACAATCTGGTATAATCTTTCACGACTTCCCTCTTTAACATGACTTTTTACCTGTTCTTTTTCTTCTAAATAACTTAAATTTCTATAAATAGCACTACGGCTTAATTCCTTATCAGACATAATTTTTACTATTTCTTCTGCTGAAAACTCCTTATGTTGATTTTTTTCAAGAAATTCAATTAAGGTTTTCCGTTGCTTCGTCATATACATAAAATTACCTCCATAATCAAATTTAGGACTTAGTCGCAAATTATTATAACATTTATATAATTAAAGGTCAAGAAAAATCATAGGATTTTATTCGACATTTTTTTGCAATAAGGTATAGTTAAAAACCTTCCCATCAAGTGTAGCTTTTGCTCCTCTCTTACGACAGATTAAAAACTTAATCTAAAATTGAATAAATTCTAAATATTTGATATAATATAAATAGCGACTACAATAGTTATACCAATAGGAGGAAATATGAGTACTGAATGTATAAGCACAATAAAAGTAGATAAAGATAAATGTGTAGGTTGTAATCTATGTTCAACAGATTGCCCTATGAAAATCATAGAAGTAAAAGATAATCTTGCGAGAATTTTAAAAGAAGATTGCTTAAAATGTGGGCATTGCTTGTCTGTCTGTCCAAAAAACGCTATTACCATTGAAGAGTATGACATGAATGAAATAATAGAGGGCAATATAGAAAAAGAACACATTGATAGCGATAAATTAATGAAACATCTTATGTTGCGTCGTTCAGTTAGACAATATACGAAAATTCCTGTTGAAAGAGAAAAAATAAAAAAAATAATCGAGGCTGGTAGATACACAGCAACAGCTAGAAATAGACAAAACGTAAGATACATTGTTATAGATAGAGATATTAACCGTTTAGAAGATTTAGGTTTAAAAACTTTTAAAAAGCTTAGTAAATTAGCTCTACCCTTAAGTAAAGTTGTAAAACTTCCCTATGATTTTAGTAAGATGAACATAGATAGAGGTTTTTTATTTCATGAAGCACCAGCTATTATTTTAGTTGTTTCAAGTAGTACTTTAGATGCTGGACTTGCAAGTACAAGTATGGAACTTATGGCTGAATCTTTGGGTCTTGGCACTCTATATGTAGGACTTTTTACAGCTCCTGCAAACAAAAGTAAAGAAATTCGTAAACTTCTAAAAATAGAAAAAAATGAAAAAATAGTATCTTGTCTTGCTTTAGGTTATCCTGATGTGAAATATTATAGGTCAGCACCTAAGAAAAAAGCTAATATTATGTGGAGTAAATAAAATTTTTTAAACAAATAATGTTAAGAAAGGGAACTTATGAAAAAAAAGAAAATTGCAATAATTACAGGAGCAAGTGGTGGTTTTGGACATGAATTTGTTAAACTTCTTTTAAAAGAAAATATACAAGAAATATGGACTATTGACATCGATAAAAAAGGTTTGCTCTTACTTAGAGATACTTATGGAGATACTATAAAACCTATAACCATGGATTTAACTAATAGGGAAAACATAAATAAGCTTGATAACTTACTTTGTAAAAAAAATGTTACCATAAAATATCTGATTAATAACGCAGGTTATGCAAAGTTTTGCTCCTATGATGATATTTCCATACAACAATCACTAAACATGATTGACCTAAATATTAGTGCTGTTGTTTGGCTAGGGCTTGTTTGTATACCTTATATGCCTAAGAAAAGTTATATTTTAAACATTGCCTCCCAAGCCTCTTTTTTTCCTTTACCATATCAAAATATTTATGCATCTACAAAAACATTTGTTAGGTTCTACACAAGGGCTTTAAACCTAGAACTTAAAGATAAAAAAATCCATGCTATTGCTATTTGCCCTGGTTGGATGAGAACTGGACTGTTTAAGCGTGGCATCATTGGTGCTAAAAAAGGAGCATACAAATATGTAGGTATAGTAGACCCTGACGTTGTTGCAAAAAAAGCTTTATCTGATGCTAAAAAAAGAAAAGTTGTTTCAACATATGGAATTTATGTTAAAGCAACGCATGTGGTATCTAAAGTTGTACCTCAAGATGTTATAATGAAATTATGGCTTAGACAACAAAATATTAAATAGCAATACCTGAATTTTAGAAAGATATCACATTGGAAAATCTAAGCTTAAAATATATCTTTTTGTGTATTTCTTTGTACACGTAAATCAGCTACCTCGAAATTCCATCATTTCTTTAAAAGCCAAAGGGACTGTAAGAAATCTCACATTATGTGAGTTTCATACAGTCCCTTTATACTTATATTACTTATTATTTATAACTGCTTGAGCAGCTGCAAGACGTGCAATAGGTACTCTAAATGGTGAGCAAGATACATAGTTTAAACCAATTCTATGACAGAAGTCGATAGAAGATGGGTCACCACCATGCTCTCCACAAATACCAAGTTTAATTCCAGCTCTTGTTGAAGAACCTTTTTTAACTGCGATATCCATAAGTGCACCAACACCAGTTTGGTCAAGACGAGAAGTTGGGTCAACTTCATAAATTCTGTTACCGATATAATCGTTTAAGATTTTACCAGCATCATCTCTTGATAAACCGTAAGTCATTTGAGTTAAGTCGTTTGTACCGAATGAGAAGAACTCAGCTTCTTTAGCAATTTCATCAGCTGTTAAAGCTGCACGAGGAATTTCAATCATTGTACCAACCATATATTCAAGTTCAACACCTGAATCTTTGATTAACTTGTCAGCTGTTTCAACAATAATGTTTTTAACAAACTTAAGCTCTTTAACTTCACCTACAAGTGGAATCATGATTTCAGGAACTACATTGTAGCCTTTGTTTTTCTTAACTTCAAGCGCAGCCTCTATAATTGCTCTAGCTTGCATAACAGCAATCTCTGGGTACGAAACTGCAAGTCTACAACCTCTATGACCCATCATAGGGTTTAACTCGTGTAAAGAATGAGCTTTGCTTTTAAGCTCTTCAACAGATTTACCAAGTTCTTTAGCGATGATTTCAAAATCTTCATCGTTAGTAGGTAAGAACTCATGTAAAGGTGGGTCTAAAAGACGAACTGTTACAGGAAGTTCTTTCATAGCCTCATATATACCAACAAAGTCAGCTTTTTGGAAAGGAAGAAGTGCATCTAACGCTTTTTCTCTTTCTTCTTTTGTATCAGCCAAAATCATTTGACGCATTTTGTTAATTCTTGCTTCATCAAAGAACATATGCTCTGTACGAGTAAGACCGATACCTTCAGCACCGAACTCAATAGCACGAAGTGCATCTTTAGGTGTGTCAGCATTTGTACGAACTTTTAAAGTTCTGATTTCATCAGCCCAACCCATAAATGTCGCAAAGTTACCAGAGATTTCAGCTTCTGTTGTAGGAATAGCCTCACCATATATATTACCAGTAGAACCATCTAAAGAGATTTCATCGCCCTCTTTGTATACTTTACCAGAAATTTCAAAGCACTTGTTTGCTTCGTCCATTTTGATTTCTTCACAACCAGATACACAGCAACGTCCCATACCACGAGCAACAACTGCTGCGTGAGAAGTCATACCACCACGAACTGTTAAGATACCTTTTGATACTTCCATACCAACGATGTCTTCAGGAGAAGTTTCAAGTCTAACTAAGATAACTGCTTCACCTTTTTCAGCTGCAACAGCTGCATCTTCAGCAGAGAAATAGCATTTACCAGTAGCAGCACCAGGAGATGCAGGTAAAGCTTTACCAATTGGAGTAGCTGATTTTAAAGCAGCAGGGTCAAATTGAGGGTGTAATAACTGGTCTAAAGACTTAGGGTCTACCATAGCGATAGCCTCTTCTTTAGTAAGTAATCCTTCCTCAACTAAATCAACTGCAATTTTAAGAGCTGCACCAGCTGTTCTCTTAGCGTTACGAGTTTGAAGAATGTATAATTTACCTTCTTCGAAAGTAATCTCTAAATCTTGAACATCTTTGTAGTGCTTTTCAAGTTTTTCAGCAATAGCCATAAACTCTTTATATATTTCAGGAAATTCTTCTTCAAGATGAGCGAATTTCTCAGGAGTTCTTACACCTGCAACAACGTCTTCACCTTGAGCGTCAACCATATACTCACCGTATATTTCATTTTCACCAGTAGCAACGTTACGAGTAAACACAACACCTGTACCAGATGTTTTACCCATGTTACCAAATACCATTTGTTGTACGTTAACTGCTGTACCCCACTCATAAGGGATTTCATTCATTCTTCTATAAACGTGAGCACGTTCATTATCCCAAGAACGGAAAACTGCTGTAATTGCTTCATAAAGTTGTTCTTTAGCATTAGATGGGAAATCTGTACCTTGATCATCTTTATAAATCTTTTTGAAAAGATCACAAATCTCTTTCCAGTTATCGCCAGTCATTTCTGTATCTGACTTAATTTTATTATCTTCTTTGTATTTATCAAGTTCTCTTTCAAATTTATGCTTATTTACACCGATAACAACATCAGCGAACATCATGATAAATCTTCTATAAGAATCATATGCAAAACGGTCATTACCAGTCTTTTTAGCTAAAGCTTCAGTAGCTTCATCGTTAAGACCTAAATTTAAAACTGTATCCATCATACCAGGCATAGATGCTCTAGCACCAGAACGAACTGAAACAAGTAACGGATTTTCTAAATCACCGAATTTCTTACCAGCAATACTTTCAAGATTAACAATAGCTTCATCAACTTGTGTTTTAATTTCTTCTGCTAAAACTTTACCATTTGAGTTGTAATCCGTACAAGCTTCTGTTGTTACAACAAAACCTTGAGGAATTGGTAAACCAAGACCAGTCATTTCAGCCAAGTTGCTACCCTTACCACCTAGTAAGTTTTTCATAGATTTGTCCCCTTCAGAGAACATATAAACCCATTTTGACATATTAATATTACCTCCTATAGTAACTATATTTTTAAATAGTATTTAAACATCTTAACACCAATACAATTATAACATAAACCGACTATTTTTGTAAGGTTATATGGAATAATTGGTGGAAATTGAATATAGAAATTCTTACAACTATATCCTATTTATTTGTTGAAATTGACTAAAAATCAAACTTATCCTCAAAATATTCTTTTAATTTACTGATTTCAATACGTTCTTGTTCCATAGAATCACGATGACGTACAGTAACAGACTTATCTTCTAAAGTATCAAAGTCCACAGTTATACAAAACGGCGTACCGATTTCATCTTGACGTCTGTATCTTTTACCTATTGCTCCAGCTTCATCATACTCACAGTTGTACAGCTTTGACATTTTTTCAAAAACTTCTTCTGCTTCGCTATTCAACTTTTTAACAAGTGGCAACACAGCGATTTTAATAGGGGCAAGTGCTGGGTGGAAATGCATAACATTTCTAGTTTCACCGTTTTCAAGAGTTTCTTCATCATAAGCCTCACATAAAAAAGCAAGTGTAACTCTATCTGCTCCAAGTGATGGCTCGATAACATATGGTATATATTTTTCATTTGTAAAAGGATCAGTATAAAGTAAATTTTTACCTGATTCTTCTTGATGACTTTTAAGGTCAAAATCTGTTCTATCAGCTATACCCCAAAGTTCACCAAAACCAAATGGAAAACGATATTCTATATCTGTTGTGGCAACAGAATAATGAGAAAGTTCTTCGTCTGAATGGTCACGAATTCTAAGATTTTCATCATCTATGCTTAAATTTTTAAGCCAATCTATACAAAATGTTTTCCAATAATCAAACCATTCCAAGTCTGTACCTGGTTTACAGAAAAATTCCAATTCCATTTGTTCAAACTCACGTGTTCTAAAAACAAAGTTACCTGGTGTAATCTCGTTTCTAAAACTTTTACCAATTTGTCCAATACCAAAAGGCACTTTCTTTCTTGAAGACCTTTGTACATTTGAAAAGTTTACAAAGATACCTTGTGCTGTTTCTGGACGTAAATAAACAACATTTTTGCTATCTTCTGTAACACCTGCAAAAGTCTTAAACATAAGGTTAAATTGTCGTATATCTGTAAAGTTATGTTTTTTACAACTTGGACAATCTATATTATTATCGTCAATATAAGCTTTCATTTTTTCATTTGACCAACCATCAACAACTTCTTCACTGCCCCTAGCAGCCATAAAATCTTCAATTAACTTATCAGCTCTAAAGCGTTCTTTACATTCTTTACAGTCCATAAGAGGATCTGCAAAACCTCCAACGTGGCCAGATGCAACCCAAACTCTAGGGTTCATAAGTATAGCACTATCTAAACCTACATTAAACTTGTTTTCTTGTACAAACTTTTTCCACCAAGCTTTTTTAACATTATTTTTAAGTTCAACACCATATGGTCCATAATCCCACGAATTTGCAAGACCTCCATATATTTCTGAACCTGAAAATATAAACCCTCTATTTTTACATAGAGCCACTACTTTTTCCATTGTTTTTTCCATACTTACACTCCTTTACATAAACTCAATAACTTTATTTTAATAAAAAAAACCAGTATTGTCAAGAAAACTACATATTTATTTAACTTTTAACTTTTTAATAAAAACTAAAAGATGAGCTGAGGAAGATTTATTTTAAAACTTCCCTATCTCACCTTTTTATTAATCATATTTTTCAAAATATCCTTCTTTTATCATTTTCTTTGCTATTTTTAAAATTGGATCAATTACTTTTTTATGTTGTTTAGGATAAATTAAACCAAATGGCATACATAGACCTAAATCAAAAGGTATAGTTCTTGTCGGCTTATACACATTTTTAAGTACATCTAAAGTTAAAAGAACACTATCATTTAACTCACATTCCGTATAAACACTTAAATCATATTGTGGTATTTCAATAATTTTAATGTTCAATGAAGGTTCGCTTAAAATTCTATATATTTCATCTATTTCTTTTGAATATCCTCTTTGCAACATAGTTACAGTACTATTTTTAAGGTCTTGTATATCTATTTTATCAAGTTCATATAGTTTATGACCCATTGGAACACTTATACAAAAATTCGACTTGAAAAGTTCTAAAAAATCACATCTTCCTTCAAAGATTTTAGTCATGTAAACACCTTCATGCATATCATATAAAACTCCTAAGTTTTTAAGTGGTTCGTCTGCCACAAACTCATCTGGGTCTCTATGTACAACTGAATAATCAACTTTAATATTTTTAGTTAAAGCTCTATTCCATACGTCAAGTAAGTATGTAAAACTCGCAAAAAGAGAGATACCTACACGAACTGTGTTTTTATCATCAATTTTATTATATCTTTTATTCTCAGTATTTTCTGTATTAGTTTTTACTCTTCTTGCATCATCATAAATTTCTTGACCTTGTCTTGTTAAACTCATACCACTAATTGTACGATTTATAAGGGGAAACCCATAATGATACTCAAGCATCAAAATTTGGTCTGTAACATCTGCTACCGTTGTATGTAGTTCAATAGCGGCAAGTAAAAAATTACCACACTCTGCTAAAACCATAAACGTTTCTAACTGTTTATTTTTCAATAAATTCACTCCTTGCATCAGTTCAAAGTTACTGTAAAAGAACCTGCTCTTAAGCATAACTCTATTTTATATATATAGATACTAATTCTGATTTACTTCCAATTCTTATAGGTGGCATAGCACTACAAGTTCCAGAACATATAACTGAATACATATCTTTAATTTTTTTTACACCTCTATAATGAGGAAAGAACCATTTAATTACAATATGTAATGGAAAAAACTGTCCTCCATGAGTATGCCCACTAAGAGTTAAATCTACACCTGTTTCTGCTATTTCCAAAAGTTCCTTTGGCTGATGATCCAAAACTATATTTAGTTTATTCAAAGAAACTAATTCAGTCAACTCAAAAATACTTTTGCGTTCCGCCTTAAATCCAGCAGGTGTAACATCTAAACGCCCTATTAAATTAAAATCGTCAAACTCTATGTACTCATCACATAACAGTTTAATATTCGCTGACTCAAAAAAATTAACAATTTCTTCAAAATCTCGACCTGCATCATGATTTCCAAGACAAGCATATGTTCCATACTTACTTTTTAATCTATTAAGTATATCGGCAATTTTTTCTATATTTGTAATGTCTTTAAGATTTTCTGTAAAAGTATCCCCTGTTATACATATAATATCAGGGTTTTTTTCATTAACTCGTCTAACAATTTCATCAATCTTCTTGAAATTTGTAATGCTACCTATATGTAAATCACTTAGATGAACAATATGTAAATTATCTCTTAGTTTGTTAAATGTAATAGTATAACTTTTATCATAAGTTATTTGTGCATTAATCGCTCCAAAAATAGTAATTGTTAAAGTTAAAAAATAAATCATAGCTGATACATACACATATACTTCAACTTCCATTTTAAACATAAATACTAAAATAATTTTTAAAAACAAATCAAAAAAAGCTGCTATTGTAAAAGTAATTTGAAATGACATAACATATATACCAATTGCATCAAACAATCTTTTAAACTTATATTGTGTCATTTTAGTGGATATTGGATAAAACAAATTTACAGTAATATATAAACTAATAAAAAAAACAAAAGCAATATTACCACAAAAATAGACAATAGGTTGCCACATCATAAAGCTTGTGAAAAACAAGCTTATTATATAAAAAGGCAACGACTTAGTAAGTGGTATTACTTCCTTCTTAAGTATTGACAAATAATCCCTCCTAATGCATTGTTACTTCTTCTACAAATATACCACTAAACGCCTTAAAAGTCAATATAATCAATAGTTTTAGGGAAAATCAGTTTACCTGTCCGAAACGCCATTTGACATAGTATAATAAATATTATAAAATGTAGCTAACATATCAATAAGAAAGGTTTACTACTATGAGTATTAATTTTATTTTTGTAGCCTTAGGTGGTGGTATAGGAGCAATGCTTAGATACGCTATAAGTCTTATACCTTTTAGTACTAGCTTTCCCATTTTAACACTAATAACTAACTTCCTTGGAGCTTTGATGATTGGTTTCATAGCACAACTGGCACAGGAAAAAAGTATCTCGGATAATATATTACTCTTTTTAAAAACAGGAGTGTGTGGAGGTTTTACAACTTTCTCCACTTTCTCTCTCGAATCCTATAGTTTGTTCAAAGATAATCAAACAATTCTAGGCATATTATATATTTTTTCCAGCTTTACAACGTGTATTTTAGGCGTCTTTATAGGTGCACACTGTGTAAAATTACTTTCTAGTTAATATATTACCCTTTTTTATATATAAAAAGTATATTCTCATAATTAATAGTGCTTATATTTGCAAATAAATAAATTATTTTAAAAAGTATTGACATATATTTAACCATGATAGATAATATATATAGAGAGATATAGTTATATTTATTATTTTAAAATTGGAGGAAAAACATGTATAATTTTACTTTTCAAAACACAACAAAAATTTATTTCGGTGAAAATCAACTTGAAAATCTTGGCAAAGAACTTAAACAATTCGGTGACAAAGTTCTTTTAACTTATGGTGGTGGCTCTATTAAAAAAATAGGTCTGTATGACAAAGTTATTGCTGAACTCGAAAAATCAGGACTTAAAGTTTTTGAGTTATCCGGAATCGAACCAAACCCACGACATACAACTGTTAACAAAGGTGCTGATATTTGTAAAAAAGAAAACATTGATGTTATTTTAGCCGTTGGTGGTGGTTCAACTATCGATTGTTCTAAAGTTATAGCTGCAACTACTTATTATGATGGCGATGGTTGGGATTTAGTAACACAAAAAGCTAAAGTTACAAATTCATTACCTATCGTTTCTATTCTTACACTAGCTGCAACAGGTTCGGAAATGGACGATGCAGCAGTTATAAGTAATATTGAAACAAACGAAAAATACGGTTTGTTACACCCTACAATGCTACCAAAGGTATCTTTCCTTGATCCAACAAACACATATACAGTTAACGCATATCAGACAGCTTGTGGTTCTGTTGATATTATGTCACATATTTTTGATATGGGATATTTCAAACAAACTGATAAAATGTTTATGTTAGATAGCGTAATGGAATCTATGCTTAAGACTGTTGTTAAGTATGCACCTATTGCTATCAAAGAACCAGAAAACTATGAAGCTCGTGCTAACTTAATGTGGGCATCTTCATGGGCATTAAACAACTTCTTACAAACTGGTGGTGGACATATGCCAAGTTGTCACGCTATGGAACATGAGTTATCAGCGTATTATGATATAACTCATGGACTCGGACTTGCTATACTTACACCACGTTGGATGGAATACGTTCTTGACGAAACATCAGCACCAATTATGAAGTCTATCGGCGTTAACGTTTTTGATGTAGATAGCAACTTATCTGATCTAGATGCTGCAAAAGAAATGATTAAAAGATTAAGCGATTTCTTCTTTAACACTTTAGGATTAGATAGCACTTTAACAGCAATTAACATTGATGAAACTCATTTTGACATAATGTCTGCTAAATCTTGTTTCGGCGACAAACTTTATGGTTATAAAGCTTTAGAACCAGAAGACGTTAAAAATATATTCAAAATGTGTCTATAAAAGGAGATTTGTATAATGGAATATATAAAGCTTGGTAAATCAGATTTATCTGTTTCAAAAATTTGTTTAGGTTGTATGAGTTTTGGTGACCCAAATACTAACTTTCTTGATTGGACACTTAACCCTGAACAAAGTGAGGAAATTATTAAACATTCCCTTGACCTTGGTATCAACTTTTTTGATACGGCAAATACTTATTCAAAGGGTACAAGCGAAGAATACTTGGGACGTGCAATAAAAAACAATGTGCAACGTGATAAGGTCATTCTTGCTTCTAAAGTGTATTTTAATGAGGGCGGTTTATCTAAAGATGCAATACTTCGTGAAATCGAAGGCTCTCTTAAAAATCTAGGTACTGATTATTTGGATTTATATATTATCCATAGATTTGACTACGATACTCCAATGGAAGAATATATGGAAACACTTCATAACCTTGTTAAAAGTGGTAAAGTTCGTGCTTTAGGTGCTTCTGCAATGTATGGATACCAATTCCAAAACCTTCAAAACATCGCTAAAGATAACGGTTTAACTCAGTTCGTTTCTATGCAAAACCATTACAATACTCTATACAGAGAGGACGAAAGAGAACTTATACCTGTTTGTAAGCAATATGATGTGTCTTTAACACCATATAGCCCTCTTGCAGCTGGTAGACTTTCAAGAACCCAGTGGAAAACTGATACACTTCGTAGCCAAACAGATACAATGGCTATTCGAAAGTATGACAGTACCCAAGAAGCTGATTATCAAATTGTTCTGCGTGTTGATGAACTAGCAAAAAAATATAATGTTAGCATGACGCAAATCGCTCTCGCTTGGCAATTTGCTAAAGGTGTTGCATCACCCGTTATCGGTGCAACTAAACTTAAATACATTGATGATGCTGTTGGCTCTATAAATGTAAAACTTACTGATGAAGATATATTATACTTAGACGAGCTATATGTTCCACATAAAATTTCTGGAGCTAGATAGAGATTTTAACATCATTGCAAAAACATATGGCGATCTTGTAAAATACAAAAGGGGATGCATGGAAATTCGCTACATAATGCGAGAATTTTTGCATCCCTTTTTTTTGGGCAATGACATTGCCTTTTAACTATTTCTATAATACACCTTATTAAGTATATATATAAGATTACTTGAATTTTCTTCGCCAACAGAATTTATTATTTTATTTTTGGAAATATCATAATACTTCTCAGCAAGTTTTTTTGTCGCTTCAACGCCTTTAGCTTTTTTAACTTCTTCAATAACTTTAATTATGTTATCATCAGAAAAGTCATCTTTTAGAATTTTCTTAAGTTTCGGCTTTTTATCAAATGTATGTATAAGAGGATAGGTTATAACTCCCTCTTTTAAATCCTTTGCAACTTCTTTTTTAACTACATCAATATCACCATCATAGTCTAAACAATCATCTATCATTTGAAAAACCATACCTAGATAATAACCTGCACGACCTAATCTTTCTGATATTTCATCAGCACAATCAAGCTCAACTCCTACACAGTACATGGAAAGGGCAAAAAGACCTGCTGTTTTACCTGCTATAATAGCTTTATATTCTTTAAACTTAATATCAAAATCCATATTATGCTCAAGTTGATAGGCTTCACCTACACATATTACACCAACTGCTTTTGAAAAATTCTCCATATTCTCAAGTTTATTGTTAGATATTAGAGTAAAACACTTTGTAAACAAATAATCTCCTGCAATAACTGCAAGTTTTTTTCCATATTTACTTTGTGTACTTTCATAGCCACGACGTATAGGTGCATCGTCTATTACATCATCATGAATTAAGGTTGCAAGATGTAAAAGCTCAACAGCCGTTGCAATGTTTACAATCTTACCAAATCTTTCATCATCACTAGCTATTTTAGGCTCTAATGCAATTGCAGTTTCAATTATAAGTGTAGCTCTCATAAATTTACCTGTAGCTTTATTTAAATCAATCATTAAGCTTCTTAAAACTTTCGGAGAACCCTCTAATATTTCTTTTAAACTATCTTTTACTTTTTTTAACTGAACATCATTTAAATTATTATTCATAATCACCATTTTACTATTAATTTAATATACATAAAAAATCACCAAGCACTTTTATATTACTTGTACCTGGTGAATTTAAGTTGTGGCATCATTGCAAAATGAAATGTTGCCTTTTATTTATTCATTGTAAATATACCATTTTCTCACAAAAGGTATCTTCTTCCAAATCTTTTTAGCCCATGGTAAAACATAGTAATCAAAAGAGAATGAATGACCCGTACCACCTATTGAAATAAGTGCAATAGAGCCTGTAAAATACCAAATAATTTCTTTACTTGCCATTCCTGACATATAAATCATTATACACATCACTGCTGCAACCATAGCCGCAATTGATGTAAACAAACCTGCGATTAATAATAATCCAACTATAACTTCGGCAACAATCATACAACCTTGGAAAAGTGGTGCAATTGGAATGATAAAAGTATTCATAGACCAATCAACAAAAGGTTGCATAAATTCTGGTATAGGAAGTCCTGCACCTGTTAAAGCAAAACCTTCTATTGTATGGAAAATCTCAGGCAATACACTTTCGGCAACCCATGGTGATGCTGATGTAACTCCATCTGGAAGTTGCTCTGCTGGTATTGTAAAAATAAAAACATTTTTAGGATCAGATATCATTTTTTCAAGTTTAACTATACCTTCTGAAAACCACATTAAACCTAAGAATAATCTTAATGGCACAGACCAAAATGTAGGTTGATAGTTAGCAAAATGACCACCTACAAAAGAACGGTTATGTCCAATTCTAAATACTTCATGTTGCAAATAGTTCCAAACTTTTGTCCAACCCATAACTTGTAAAAAGTACACTATATTTATGAAATGTTTTGAGAACATTGCAAGGAAACTCGGCATAGAAAATTTCTTATTATGTGTACCTACATAACATACACCATATCTACCACCTATACAAACCATCATACCGTGGAAAGCTGGTTTATATGCATGTTTTTCTCCACTACCTGTTATGTCAACGACTATGTTTTTAGCTGCTGTACTAGATGAATGTTCGGCATTTTCAACCATTTGTGGCACTGGGTGTTCTTCGCCCTCAGGAGTAAAAAACAAGTTATCTCCTACAACATATACGTTTTCACGTCCTACATATTGTAAGTATTCATTTGTTTCAATTCTATTTCCACGAGAAGCTTCAGAAGCTTTTCCACTTTCTTTCACGATGTCAGAACCTTCAACACCTGCTGCCCATATAATCGTGTTTGATGAAATTTTACTTTCCACATCGTCTTTAGATGTAATGATAAAGTCCTCACCAACTTCAATAACCTTTGAGTTATATGCAAAGTTAATACCCATTTTAAGCATACGCTTTTCAGCTTTAGCTGCAACCTTTTCTGGTAAGGTCATACAAATTCTTGGCATCATATCAACAACAGTCATTGTAACTTCTTCTTTATCTATATGATACTGACGGCAAAGTTCAGGTAGCCACTCAGCAAGTTCACCTATCATTTCAACACCTGTAAAACCACCACCTACAACTACAAAAGTAAGCAATTTTTTACGTTCATCAGCGTTTACAGTAGCTTCTGCTTTTCTAAATGTAGCAAGAAAATGCTCTTTTAACTTAACAGCATCATCAAATGACCACAAAGAAAAAGAATTTTCCTTTGCTCCCTTTGTTCCAAAGTAAGTCGGTTTTGAACCAGAACCTACTACTAAATAGTCATACTCATATGAGCTATTTTCTCCTACCAGTTTATTTGCATCAAAATCCATATTTTTGATGTCATCTAAAACAACATTGACATTTCTTCCCTCAAAGATTTGTTTTAGATTCATTTTGATAGATTCTTCCTCAACACGACAACAAGCTACTTCATGTAACTCTGTAAGCATCGTGTTATAAGGGTTTTTGTCTATAAGTGAAATTTCAACTTCATTAGCTTTAACTTGTTTTTTAAGTTTTTTAGCCAAATGTTTAGCGGTTAAAACACCTGCGTATCCACCACCTAAGACCACAATTTTTTTAGACATAATATACTCCTTCGTTAATTTTATATCTTACACTTAAATTATTATACACCTTTGTATTTTCTTTATCAATAGTATAAAACAACAAAATTAAACCTGTGTAATCATACATATTTTAAATATATGCTAATCTAAAAATTAACATACATCCCTTAACTATTTCTTTGTATATTATTAACAAGTTTTTCTAAGAATATATCTGTTTCTTTAGCTTTTTCTTTTAAAATGCTTGTGGACTTATTTAGTCGGTTTTTATAATCTGAAATATTATCTAAAACTTTATTTGTTACATCTATCATGTTTTGTTCATCTAAACCTTTAACATCTCCTAAAGATTCCATATCTAAGAGTTCAAGATAAGTTCTAACTTTTGGATCATAAACAAGCCCAACAAGAGGCACATCTAAAACTCCTGCAAAAATAAGCGAATGTAATCTCATACTTATCATCATATGCGTTTTGCTTATAATTGCTAAAATTTCTTCAGCTAAATATGGCTTTTCGAGTAAAAAAGTTCTTTCACTATCCAGTTTATTATATAATTCTCTACTAATATTCATGTCAAAAGAATATTGCATAGGTATTATTAAAATATTCACATCTCTATTTTCTAAAATATGATTACAAAGTTTTGCAACTTTATCTAAAATTTCTTTGTCATTATCCCATTTTCTTAAAGATACGGCTATAATAGGCTTATCTTGGGCAATTTTTTCTTTTTCAAAAATACTTTCTGCAATTTCTTTGTTTGCCGTTAGAGAAAAGGCAGGGTCAGCAGTAACATTAAGTTTACTTTCTTTTATGCCAAGTGCAACAAGTTCTGCTTTAGAATACTCATCCCTTAAAGTCACTACATCTACTTTATTTACAACAAATCGTATATATTTTTTGTTTTTTTCTATATTTATTGGACCTACACCATTACTATATAACATTACTTTTTTGCCAAAGATTTTAGCTATATAAATAACACTTAAGTAATAAAACAAACTTCTTGTTGATGTTTCATCTTGTATAAGAGTGCCTCCACCTGCGACTAAAATATCCGTTTTCATAAGTTCTTTTGCAACACTTAACATATTAAATCTCGGTACAGCATTCACATTATACAACTTTTTTGTATTTTCAGGATCAAAGGACAAAACAGTTATTTTAGCTTCACTATTTATTTTTTCTATATTATTTCTAAGTGCTAGTAAAATAGCTTCATCTCCACCGTTACCATAACCATGATAACCTAAAATCGTTACTTTTAGCTGTTTAGACATTTTCACCCTCCTTTACATTTTTTTATAACTGCATTATTGCAAAATATTAAAACTTATTTTGCATAACTTGACTCATCATAAAACCAAAGGTTTAATATACAAGCTACAAGCATCCAAAAAACAACAACCATCATAGGTACTTCAAAAATATTCTCAACTAAGTTATTCGCAACAATAGCTATAACCCCTACAAATCCTGATAACATAAGCTCTTTAGACTCTTTATCTTTTATTCTAATAACTCCAAAAAATCCCCATTTAACTACTCTATACATAAGGTTAAACAAGAAGAACAAGCCAACAAGACCTATTTCTGCAGCTATTTTAAGGTAATAATTATCCATATAATAGTGGCCTAAAACTTCGTTATTCGTTGCAACAGCACCACCGATATGACCAAGTCCAACACCAAAAACAGGGTTTGCCGCAACACTTTGAAGCCCATCTAACCATCTAACAAGTCGCCCACCTTTTAAAGATGATTGAATATAGTCCATGCTAAACATATATGATAGTCTGTCACCAATTGATGGGATAAACACAAGTATCAAAACTACACCTATTATAGCCGGTATAAGAAGTCGTATGTCTTTCACTAAAAGATATACAAACATACCTCCTAAAAATACAAACCATGCACCTCTTGAATAAGTAACTACAAGACAAAGTAACATTGCTCCATATATACATAAATACATAAGCTTTATTATGTATTTCTTTTCAATTAACATCATTCCTAAAACAAGTGGCGAAACAAGGGCTATAAGGCTACCTAAAATATTTGGACTACCTATTATAGAATAGGCACGAGTTCGTATACCTGTTTCAACAGAGTCAACCCACCCTGGTGGCATCTCTACACCTATAATATATTGATAAATACCATGTAATGAAATCAAAAACACCGTACCAATTAGCACCATATAAATTATTTTTACAGAGTTTTTACCTTTAATAAGTTGGAAAAATGCAAAGAAGAAAAAAATGTATTCTACATTTGCTCGTAATCCTTCAAGTACAATATTCATTTCATAAGGATTTGCAAATACACATACAATATTTATACAGACATACATAAATATTGGTACGTCAACAGGTGACCACTTAAAATCAGGTTCTTTTCTATATAGTATCCATTTATAAACTACAAGACAAAGAAGTGCTATAAGTGCCAAGTCGTCCCATGCACCTGCAAGAGATGGCACTACTTTTCTTAGCCCATAATCAAGAATTGAATACATAGCCATAACATATACAGCCACCTCATAGTTGCACTTTAAAATTATTATACCTGCTATTAAAACAATAGCTACAAAAAATAATATAGGCGATACTTTCAACAAAACCCCAAGTAAAATAGCAACTCCTACAATTAAAAGGTTAGTCATTTTTTGCTACCTCCAATTCTAAAAGTCTATTTACTGTTTTGTAACAAAAAGAACTGTAAAAAGCTTTAACTATATAGTCACTTAAAAAATATAACAATGTCACAAAAATTCCCAAAACATAATACAAAATACCAATGTTTAAAGTTCTTCTCATTATTATAGTTGCACATATATAAGCTAAAACAAAACATAATATAAATAAACAAGTGCTTTGGGCTTTACTGTTTTTTGAACTCTCAAAACTTTCTTTAACTTTACAAACTACAATTGAACCTGAAAAAGTTTTGTCCACAAAGTCATAAAGCCCTTTTGAATGTGTAACTATAAAATTATATATTTTTTCATTTATTTCTAACAATAATGAACTTTTATATCTAGGCTGACTATTTACAAATTTCACTACTGATTTCGCTATTTTACTCTCTTTTGAAATATTTACAATGTTATCGCATAATACTTTAAGTCGGCTATGTTTGTACATATTTATAACTAATGCTATAAACTTATATATAAAGCTATTCACAAAAATCGCTTTGAACATATACTAAACACCCTCTCTATTTTACTTCGCTTTCATCGAAAACAATATCTTCTACCATTGATGATACTTCAACCTTTTGTGTTTTAAAGAAAATTCTTGTACCAATTCTTGCTTCTTGTCCATTTATTTTTAAAATCGGGCTTTCTACGTTTTGGTCTGTTACAAGAGTTACTAAAACATCTAAATTTTCAGGGTGTTCACTAAGCACTACATTACCGTCACTGTCATAACCATTGTATATGGCAGGTCCTGCCTCATGAATTTTATAAATCTCACCACCTGTATAGGCATTTTGAGCAATAAGCTTGTCCCCAACTTCCATACGTTCTACAAATCCAGTCGGTACGTTTTGACATTTTACTGTTACATACATTTTCTGAATATTATCTCCTGTGGAAACTGAATATGACTCAGGATTTTGAACTAATTTCATAGCAATAACCCCAACGACTACTACTACAAAGACTAAAACAACTAAGTCAAGCAAGTTAACCTTTCCAAAAAATCTACCTTTTTCATCAATAATTTTCATTTTCTTATCTCCATTCCTTTATAATTTCTTCATATATTTCTAAATGTGTGTTTCTCATTTTTTCCTTTGAAAACTCATTTACTACTTTTTGATTAAAGTTCATTGCAAGTTCATTACGCTTACTTTCGTCATTTACTAAAACCATAATTTTCTTTGCAAAATCCTCGCTATCACCTGATTTAAAAAGAAATCCATCTTTGTTGTCTTCTATCATCTCAGGTACACCACCAACCTTTGATGCAATAGTTGCTTTTTTCATCAAGCCTCCCTCAAGTAATGCATAGGGAAAACTTTCCGACAGTGACGCAAGTGTATTTATATCTATTGCATTGTAAAAAGAATTTACATCTTTTACAAAGCCTAAAAAATACAAATTATCAATATTTAGTTCTTTTTTCATTGCGAAATACTTATCTTTTTCGTCACCCGTTCCTGCAATCAAAAATATTATTTTTTCTTTTTCCAAAAGCTTACAAGTATTTATAAAAATGTCAATTCCCTTAACATAATCAAGTCTGCCACACAAACCAACATAAACATAATCTTCTTTGTTTGGTACATTATGTTCTTTCAAAAAATCTACTTTGTGTTGATATTCCAATTCTTCTTTAGCATCAATACCATTGTAAATAGTATATATTTTTTTGTTTTTAAATCCTCTGTCTTCTAGCATCTTCTTGTGTGATTTTGTTACAGCAAAAAAATACTGAAATCTTTTTAAGGCAAACTTATTAATATTAGTAAAAACAACTTTTTTGTATAGTTGGTCAGAAAAATCAAGTAAATAGTCACTATGAACCGTTGTTATATAAGGTTTTTTAAGCCCCATTAGTTTTAGGATTGTAGCTATATAGTTAGCTCTTGCTCCGTGACAATGTACTATATCAAAATCTTCCTTTAATATAAAAGACTTAATTTTTTTTATTGAGCCTATATCAAATCTGTTTTTTTGTGAAATAACCTTTGTGTTTATACCAAGTTCCACAGCTTCTTCAGTAAATATACTTTCCATAACGCACAAAAGTGTTATATCAATGCTTTTATTTAATTCTGATAAAAGTGTTAAAACATGGGTTTTAGCTCCTCCAGAGTCGCCACCACTAATTATATGCACTACTTTCAAATACTCACCACCTAAACTAAACTATCAAATACTTCTGCAAGTTTTTTTGTTAACTCATATCTTTCAAAACTTTGAATAAGTTCAAAATTTTGTTCATTATATTCTTCGCCTCTATCCCACATTTCATAAAATTTTAAAATAACTTTTTTAATTTCATCAATATTTTCAAAGTAAGCAGTTTCCCCAATATTTGTTTCATTTACAATATCAAAAGCACAGCCATAGGGAAGAACAGCTATAACAGGACGGTAGGTATTCATATATTCAAAAACTTTACCTGTATAAAAAGCATCTGAACCAACACCACCACCCTCTAATAAAAGAAGTGCATCAGAACTCACAAGTTTTTTAAGAGCCTCTTTGTGTGGCATATAGTCATGTACAATTACACATTTATCTATGCCAAACTTCTTGATATTATCTAATAGAGCATCTCTTTTATAATTTCCTATAAAATTTATACTAAGTCTATCTATATTTATCTCATTACTTTCTACAAGTCTTTGTACTGCTTCAAAAAAATAGTCTGGCTTACGTCTACCATACATAGCTCCTGTATAAGTAATTGTAAATTTATCATTTTTAGGCTTTATATTTTCTAATCCACTAAAATCATCTTTATCATATCCATTTGGTATAGTGAAAAAATCCTCTTGTCTTTTTTCATCTAAACTATGAATATCAATAAAGTTTTGTCGCATAACAGGAGTGTTAGTTATTAGCTTATCAGCATATTTTATAACTTCACTTTCCATTTTAAGTTCCTTATCCATTCGTGATTTACTATATGGATTATCCTTTGTATAGGGATTATTTGACCATTCATCACGAAAATCACAAACCCACTTAACTTTACCCTTTAAAGTTTTCTTTATAAATAAACCAAGTAAATGGTCAGAATATGGATAAGATGTTGTATAAATTAAATCTATTTTTTCATCTTCAATTATTTTTAAAGCTTTTTTATGCAAAGATAATTCCCATAGTCTTGCTTGATCGGGGATTAAAACTTTTCTACCTATTATTTTTGATGGGATTGCACTTTTTTTAGTGGAATCTGACTTATCATAGGCATTTGTTCTATATATCTTTGTCTCCTTTGGAATGTCCTTTAAAAGACTTTCATCAAGTAAACTTACGTCTTTCGTATCTCTAGTTAGAACAATAGGCTCATATCCAAAATGGTGTAAGTTTTTTACAAATTTAGATGTTCTTTGCACACCTGAACCACCCATTGGTGGAAACTGATATGCTATTATCAAAACTTTTTTACTCAAAATGTCCTCCATCTCCAAGTAAAGTATAGTTAAAGCCTATTTTTTCAAGACTTTCTCTATTATAATAATTTCTAGTATCTAAAATATTTTTACTGTTCATTGCCTCATAAATTTTAATAAAGTCTAAGTCTTTAAACTCTTTATGATTTACTGCTAAAATAAGCAAATCGCTGTTTTCTATATTCTCATACAACGGTATGTCGTATTTTGAAACATGAGGGTCAACAACTTTAACATTTACTCCCTCATTTTCCAACTCTTCAATTAAATGAACAATTGGACTTTCTCGCATATCATCAACATCTGGTTTATATGTTATACCTAAAACCGTAACATTTTTCTTATCTTTTAAAATATCCAAAGCCTTGTTAGCTACATATTTTGGCATACCGTCATTTATAGTTCTAGATGCCTCCATAAGTGAAGTAACTTCTGGTGCTTTTTCAATTATAAACCATGGGTCAACTGCTATACAATGTCCTCCAACACCTGGTCCTGGAGTATGTAAATTTACACGAGGGTGCATATTTGCATATTTCACTACATCAAAGGCATTGATTTTTAGCTTTTCTGATATTTTAGCAAGTTCATTTGCAAGAGCAATATTTACATCTCTATATGTGTTTTCCATAAGCTTACACATTTCTGCAGTTGTAGCATCAGTTATAAAAATATCTCCCTTTACAAATATTTCGTATAACTCCTTAGTTTTTAAAGAGCTTTCTTCATTTATACCACCAACAATTCTGTTGTTGTTCACAAGTTCATTTAAAATTTGACCTGGTAAAACACGTTCGGGAGAATGAGAAACAAACACGTCTTTACCAATATCAAGACCTGAATTTTTTAAAATCGGTACAATTATATCTTCCGTTGTTCTAGGTGGTGAAGTGGATTCTAAAACTACTAAATCACCTTTTTTAATTATTGGTAAAATAGACTTTGTAGCACTTTCTACATATTCCATACCTGCCGTTTTATCTTCTCTTACAGGTGTCGGCACAGCTATTATATAAACATCTGAAACAATAGGAGTTGTTCCACATTCTAAATATCCTTTATCTACTACTTCTTTTACAAGTTCAGGTAATCCACTTTCTTCTATAATTATCTCACCTTTTTTAAGGCTATCTATAACATTTTGATTAACATCAACTCCATAAGTTTTAACTCCACTTGAAGCAAACATAGCTGACGTTGGTAGCCCTATATATCCTAAACCAAGTACACAAACATTTTTTATCATTTCTGTTCTCCTTTTTTCCTCAAAGCATTAAGTACTGTATTTACTTCTTCTTTTATTAAACCTGTATAATAGGCAAATACTATATAAAATACAATTGCCACCACTACATAAAAAATAGTGCTTATCAACGAACTACCTAAAAAGGTTTTTAATATACTTACAAAAATAAACATAAGGGTACTTATTCCAAAAACCTTTATGTAAAAGGACTTTCCAAGACTCCATTTATTATATTCCATACTTTTTCTTTTTGATAATAAAAAGTATGTCAAATATCCAATAACCGTTGTAAAACAAGCAACAACATAGCCATACTTTGGAATAAACAATAAATTTAAAACAAAATTTAAAAGCCCACCAATCAAACTATATCTAAAAATATACTTAGTTTCACCTTTTAGCTCAAATACTTTATTTGAACATTCTGTTAAAAAACTAAATGTAAGAGCAATACTTACAAAAACCATTACAAAATGCGCTTCTTTGTATGATGGTGCGAACAATAAAGTCGATAGTTCCTTTGAAATCAACGCTATACCAAAATTTAAAGGCACAATCAAAATCAAGTAATATTTTACAAGTTGGCTAACAAGAGAATATGCCTCATCTTTGTTGCCTTTCGTATATACGTTATAAATCGTAGGCACTGAGCCTCTTGAAATCCCTGTATTTAACATTGTATATAACGTTGAAACAAGTGAATAATTCGTTACATATATTGCAACATCTTCCACGCTTATTATATACCTATCTGAGTTATTTATCAAGGTAGTTGTTAAAATCGAGCCGAGAAATGGCGTTCCATAGACAATAAACCTCTTGAAAACTCTTTGAGATAAACTTCTTATTTTAATATACTTATATATTTTAAGTCTTAAAAACGCTAAAACACTTACAAATGTATCTATTGTAGCATTCGTTATAAATATAACAACAACATTAGCCTCATATACATACACAAGTAGAATAACAAGAAAGAATTTACCAAAGGCAGAACACATGGACAAAATCAAGTTAAACTTTGTCTTGCGACTACTTGCTAGTGTTGTTGTAAGTGTAGTTTGAGTGTTATATGCTATAAATGCAATAATAGCCCATATATACACCTCGAAATTAAGTGGTAATGTACTGTTTGCATTTACCACAATAAGTAAAGTTAAAGCTAAGGAACTAACTATAAGGTTTACACCAAGCCATATAAAAAAGGAAGTTGTGTAAAACTGTGTCAACTTGTTTTTTTCCTCATACTCTTTGAAAAATCTATACATAGATTGAGATAGCCACAACATAGAAAAAGCTGCAACTATTTGTATTGTTGTATTTAAAGTAATATATCTACCATAGGCTATTTCAGAAAAATAATATGTATATCTTGATACAATAAAAATACCAACTACACCTTCAATAAGCTTAGCTATTAAATATATAATTGTATCAGAAAACATATGCTTTTTACTTGTATCCAAATTTTCCATTATAACCTCTTTTATAGGTGAATTTTAAAAAATCACTATACAATTTTTTAAAATTCACCTTCTATTCAACTGTACCATTATATCAAAATTTCATAAAAAAATCTACATTTTACAGACAAAAATATTTTTTTTATATATCTTATTTAAAAATCAGTTAAATTCTGTTATAATATAGAAGAAAACAACATTAAAATAAAATAATAAATTCTAAAATAGTAAGAATTATTTCAAATAATAAGGAGAGTGACCATATGGGTATTTTTGACGCAATTAGAGGCGAATTTATTGAGGTTATTGAATATGATGAACGTGTAGAAGGTGTTTTAGTATATAAATATCCTATTACAACAAAACAACAAATTAAAAATAATGCACAACTTATTGTTGGACCGTCACAAGTAGCAATTTTTGTATATGAAGGTCAAGTAGCTGATATTTATCATTCAGGAAGATATAGTTTAACTACTGAAACTATGCCTGTTTTAACATCTCTTAAAAACTTTAAGTATGCTTTTGATAGCCCTTTTAAAACTGATGTATATTTTGTTTCAACAGCACAATTTTTAAATCAAAAATGGGGTACATCAAAACCTATAACTATGCGTGACAACGATTTTGGTATAGTTAGACTACGTAGTTTTGGTAACTATTCTTTTAAAATTAAAGAACATGATAAGTTTCTTGTTTCTGTTATAGGTTCAGGAGATACTATAACAATAGATAGTATTAGCGAACACCTTAAAACTTCTATAATATCAACTTTATCAGATGTAATCGCTTCATCTGGAATAGCTGCTATCGACTTACCTATTATGTTTGAAGAACTTGGTACACAAAGTAAAGGGAGCCTTACTGATAAATTTTCAAGCCTAGCTTTAGAACTTTTAAGTTTTAACATCGAAAGTGTTTCACTCCCTGAAGAAGTTGAAAAAGCTATTGATAAACGTTCTTCTATGGGTGCAATCGGTGATTTAAATAAATATACTCAATACCAAATGGCTGATTCTATAAAAGATGCTGCTAAAAACGAAGGTGGTATGGCTGGAGTTGGTGCAACTATGGCTATGGGTGTACAAATGGGTAATATGATGTCCCAAGGCTTAAACAACGGTGCAAATGCCTCAAACAATCAAATGCAACAAAACACAGTACAACAAACTCAAACTATCCCTTGTCCAAAGTGTAATGCTATGGTACAACAAGGAAGTAAGTTTTGTAGTTCTTGTGGGCAGAGCATGATAAACACTTGTGTAAGTTGTAATCAAGAAATACCACCAAACTCTAAGTTCTGTTCTCATTGTGGTGCAAATCAAAGTAATGAAAAAACTTGCTCTTGTGGTGCAACTTTAGACGCAAATGCAAAATTCTGTACTAACTGTGGTCAAAAATTCGAGTAATTGAGGTTAATTTATGAATACAGATAATAATAATGATATTGATGTTAACGACTTAAATGAAATAAACAATAATGTAGATAATTCAAATGAGGACTTCACCCCAACAGTTACGAACTATACTTGTGAAAACTGTGGTGGTGGGCTTATATATTCACCTTCAGATAAGGGTTTGCTTTGTAAGTCTTGTAACCAAGTTACAAAAATTGATATTGGTGAGTTTAAAACTTTAGAGCATGATTTTCTTGAGGCACTTGAAAAAGGTTCGGAAATTGATATTAACGAAAATAGTAATCTTGATGAAGTTTCATGTACAAACTGTGGTGCTGTTTTGGTTTTTGAATCTGGTATATATTCGGGCAAATGTTTATATTGTGGTTCAGAACTTGTAAAAACCCAAGAACCTACTAAGTATATAAAACCTGAATATATGATTCCCTTTGAATTTTCACGCAACGAAGCCGATAGAACCGTATCAAGTTGGTGTACAAAAAAGTTCTACATGAACTCAAGTTTTAAGAAAAACATCAAAGCATCAAAACTTACAGGTGTTTATGTACCCTATTGGACTTACGATGCAAACACAACAACCTCATACTCTGCAATGCGTGGTAAACATTATTATGTTACAAGATATAGAGTTGTAAACGGCAGACGTCAACCATATCGTGAAATGCGTACAAAGTGGCAACCTGTGTCAGGTACATATAAAAACTTCTTTGATGATACACTAATCCCTGCAACTGTTGATACAACTGATAACAAATACAGTGACGTTTTGTTTTTCAACTTACAAGAAGTTGTACCATATAACGAAAAGTACATAAGTGGTTTCATCGCAAGAAAGTATGATATAGATTTAAGTGATGGTTGGGATAAATCAAAAGCTTATTTGTCACCACGCATAAATGCAGGCATACAAAGCCAAGTCGGTGGAGATGTTATAAAAAACCTTTCTAAAGAAACTATGTATACAGACATAACTTTCAAACATATGTTACTCCCTATATGGATATACACATACAACTACAAGGGTAAACCATATACTTTTATGATAAATGGTCAAACAGGTGTTGTTACGGCAAAATACCCTCTTGATGTTTTAAGAATAATATTAACAGTTATTTTTATTTTCTTTATTTATTATATAATGCTTAGTTTTACTTAAATCAACAAAAGAGGCTGTAAGTAAACTCACATAATGTGAGATTTCTTACAGCCTCTTTTGTTTTCTAGGAGGTATTTTATAAATTGCATAATTGCATTTTGCAATGATGCTATTTTGCAACCGTTTACAAGTATTTTTTTAAAGTGTCTATTACAGCACCTTTTTTAGATATCATTTCACCAAAATACTTTTCAACATTTTGTCCCAATCCAACATTATAAAGATTAAGTCCAAATATTTTTTCATTTGATAAAATGCTCGATACATCAAAGTCAGTATCGCCTATTTTCACTTTACTTACAATTCCTTGTAATTCTGTAAGCATAGGGTCAGGACTTATCTCCATTTTTTCTAAATCGTCATTTAAACCTATCAAATAACGTAACCATGATGCTATAGCAAGAGGAATACCTACTAAATCTTTAGCATTATCTCCATACTTTTTAATCGTTTCACCAAAACGTATACCAACTTTTTGAGATGTGTCAGTTGCTATTCTTTGTGGCATATCCTTTACATATGGGTTTGGAAAACGTATATTTACAACTTCATCAATAAAGTCTTTAGGATTAATAATTTCAGGGTCTAAAACTACTTTTAAGCCTTCATCATAACCTATTTTCTTTACAAGTTTAACTAAAGTTTCATCTTCCATTTCATCAGATATAAACTCTTTTTGTAGCAAACAACCAGTTACAGCAAGTGCCGTATGTAGTGGGTTTAAACAAGTTGTAACTTTCATAATCTCCACATTGTTTACTGTATCTCTATCTGTAAAGATAACTCTATCATTAGAAAAATCAAGTTTACCATTTTTAAAATTATCTTCTATAATAAGATACTCAACTTCTTCAGCGTTTACAAAAGGTGCCGTATAAGTGTTTTTAGATGTTACGATTGTATCCATATTTTCTAATCCCATTTTTTCAAGTTCCTCTTTTACAGAGTCATTTGGTCTAGGAGTAATTTTATCAATCATAGATAATGGATATGATACATTTTCCTCAACATATGTAATAAAGTTTTCATCAACCATACCATTTTCAAACCATTTTTTAGCAATGGTTTGTACTGCAAGTTTTACCTTGTCCCCATTATGTGAACAATTATCCATAGATAATAGGGTAATCGGCGTAGCATTTGCTTTAAATCTCTTATATAGCATAGCCGTTACAATAGACATTACATGAGAAGCCTTTTCAATTTCTCTTGTAAAATCAACTTCAACAAATGGAAAAAATTCGCCATTCGCATTAGTCAAAGCATATCCCTTTTCAGTTATTGTAAAAGATACGATTTTTAAAGAAGGATTTACAAAGTAAGAGGTCATTTCATCATACTCATCAGTTGTAATTCCATGAACTATACCTGCTGTTACATTTGGTACAAATTCACCTGTTGACTTTAGTGTAACACTTAAAGTTAAGTTATCAAAAGGTGTGTATACTTTATCTATAATTTCTTTATCAAAACTTTCAATAGCTATTATACCAGTACTTATTTTGCCCTTTTCAATTGCTTTTTGTGCTGTATTACCTACTAAAATTCTGAAAATATTACCTGCTCCAAAATGTAACCACTCTGGATTTTTCAAAGTTGCTTCTTTAACTTTTTCTATATCAAATTTAGGAACTTCAATGCCTAAATTTTCTATTTTACTTAAATCATTAACACAAAGTTTAGCCATATTTATTTACCTTTCTCAAGTGTATCCCAAATACCTAACAGATACATAACTCCTAAAGCTCTGTCATATAGACCATAGCCTGGTCGACAATTTTTTTCTTCTCCCCAAAGATGTCTACCATGATCAGGGCGAATATACCCTTTAAAGTCTATATCGTGATATGCCTTCATAACTTCAACAACATCTACGTTGCCGTCACAAGCTCTATGTGATGCTTCAATAAAATCACCATTTTCAAAAACTTTTACATTTCTAATGTGTGCGAAATGTATACGTTCACCAAATTCTCTTATTATACTTGGTATATCGTTATCAAGGTTTGGTCCTAAAGAACCTGTACATAGAGTTAGCCCATTATTTTTTGAAGGCACAAGGTCTAAGAACTTTTTAATATGGTTACGACTTCTTATAATTCTTGGCAAACCAAAAATTGGCCATGGTGGGTCATCAGGATGTATAGCCATATTGATTCCAACCTCTTCACATACAGGAATTATCTTTTCTAAAAAATACTTACAGTTTTCAAAAAGTTTTTCTTCATCAACATCTTTATACTTTTCAAAAAGCTCTTCAAGGTTTGCAAGTCGTTCAGGTTCCCAACCTGGCATGGTTTTATCTCCTGCACCTTTTAAAATATTATCAGCCATTTCTCTTGCCGACTTACCATTTACAAGGTCTTTTTCATAAAACAAGGCATTTGACCCGTCTGGGTGCATTTTGTATAAGTCCGTTCTAGTCCAATCAAATACAGGCATAAAGTTATAACAAATAACTTTCACACCATATTTAGCTAATTTTCTTATTGTATCAATATAATTTTCAATATATTTATCACGAGTTGGTAAACCAATCTTGATATCATCATGAATATTAACACTTTCAACTACATCAGGCAAAAAACCCTTTGAAGTCATATAATCTACAACTTCTTTAATTTCACTTTCTTCCCAAACGTCTCCTGCTTGTTTATGATGTAAACTCCAAACAGCAACTTCAACACCTGGAATTTGTCTTACATGGTCAAGTGTTATATCATCGTTACCAACACCATACCATCGCCATGACATTTTCATAAAAACACCTCATTTCTAAATAATACACAGGTAACACAAAATTTATTTCTTTAAAAGGAAATCATATAAAATTTTAAAATCCTCCCCCATAGATTTCCTTGTAAAAACATAGCCATAGTATTCCGAAACATAAATTATTATTTTGCTTTCATCTTTATGAATTTTAGTAATTTTATTCCAATAAAATTTTTCACTACCTGTCATATTTTCATGAGAAACTTCAAAAGCCTCATCATTGAAATTTATTTTTAAATACTCAGGTAGCTGTTCAAACTGTTTTTTAAACCTTTTATAAATAATTATAGGCTGAATTAAAGGAAAGAATAAAGCACATAAAATCAATATTACTTTTAAAATAATATTAACATCACTCCAAAACCTTATAAGTAATCCGATTGTCGCAATAATAATCACAATGTTTACAATACCTACCATACTTTTATACATACCCTTTAAAGTCATTTTTGTAGGCTCTATAGGGTCAAGTCTATAATCTAAATCTATATTCATAATCTTAACCTAAAACTGATGGTAAAAACATTGATATAGCTGGTACAAATGTAATAAGTAATAATGTTATTACCATACATATATAAAATGGCAAGGTTGCTTTAACAACTTTTTCCATAGGAACTTTACCAACAGCAGAACCAATAAACAATACTGCTCCAACTGGTGGTGTAAGTAAACCAATACCACAGTTAAGTATAATCATAATACCAAATTGTATAGGGTCTATACCGATGGACGTCGCAATTGGTAATAAAATAGGTGTTGCTATAAGGATAATTGGTGCCATATCCATTATACAACCTAAAACAAGCAAAATTAAATTCAACAATAACGCTAGAACAATAGGGTTATCAGTTATACCGATTATTGCATTTGCTGCAAGTGTAGGTACTTTTAAAAGCGTTAACAAATAACCGAAAACTGAAGATGTCGCTATAAGTATAAGTACTATGGCAAGTGTATATACACATTGGTCAAACACCTCCCAAACACCTTTCCATGTAAGTCCTTTATATACATAAACGCTAACAAATAAACTATAAATAACTGCTATGGCTGCTGATTCTGTTGCCGTAAAAGCACCACCTATAACACCAAAAACAACAATTACAACAGCTGCTAATGCCCAAAAAGACACTGCAAATTGTTTAAAGAAATTTGTTATCGAAAATTTCTCACCTTTAGGATAATTTCTTTTTACAGAAATTATATATGAGCCAACCATTAATGTTACAGCAAGTACGGCTGCTGGTAAATATCCTGCTAAAAACAAAGAACCTACTGAAATACCACCTGCTGTTGTAGCATATATAATCATATTGTGTGACGGAGGAACAAGAAGTCCTTCCACCGATGATGTTATTGTAACAGCTGTTGCAAAGTCACCGTCATAACCTTCTTCAACCATCATAGGTATCAAAATTGAACCAAGTGACGCTGTGTCTGCTGAAGCAGAACCCGATATACCACCAAAGAAATATGATGCAACGATGTTAACCATAGCCATACCACCACGCATCCACCCTACACATGCATTTGCAAGGGCTATAAGTTTTTCTGATATACCACCACTTCCCATAAGTACACCCATAGTTATAAAAAATGGTACTGCCATTAAAGAATATGAGCTTATACCCTTTATCATCTGTTGACAAACAGTTGTTAACGGTAACTCCATGTGTATAAGCGTAAAAATTGAAGAAATAGCCACTGCATAAGCTATTGGAAATCTTAACAAAATCATTATAAAAAAGCTTCCAAGTAGGATTGCAATTGCCATTGTATTGTAATCAACCATTATATCACCTCGTATTTAAAGACTTTTTTAAGATTATTATATAAAGACTCAAGAAGGAATGTTAACATTGCAACACCTGCAAGAGGAATTGGGAAGTACATCCAAAACTTTGAAATTGTCGGCATAGATACATAAGTCGCTTTTCCACCTATTGTCATAGCATATTTCCAACCTACAAAAATCATTACAAGTGCAAGTCCTACAAGTGCAATATCAGCTAAAATATCTAAAAACAAAATTAATTTTTTAGGCAAATATTTGTCAAAAGCAGTCATTCTTATATGGCTACCACGTCTTATAGCAAGTGCCGCTGATAAAACAGCCATATAAGCCATACATGATAATACAACTTCTTCAGTCCATGCAGCATCATTTATAAACGGTATATATTTTTTAACAAAGTCAAATCGACCAAGTACAGCATAGGTTGTAATTAAAATATCAGTTATCAACAGAATTTTTGATATAAAAAGTACAGCTTTATCCATACCTTCAAATAAAGGTTTTCCTTTATCCATTGTCTGAAAAAATTTGTTCACGTTTAACCCTCCTAAAAAGTAAGGGTAAGTCGGCTAAAATACCAACAAACCCTTTACTTTAGCATTTAGCAATATAGATGTAAAATTGCTATATTTTTTTAGTACTTCAATCTATTCAAAACATTATATTTTATTAGATTGAAATTTTTATTTCATGTCAAGAATTTGTTGATATAAATCAGTCATATCACCAACAGCTTCGTCTACAACACTTGAAACTGCGTTAGCCCATTCAGACTTATCTTCAACTTCTACAATGTTAGCTCCTTCAGCTTTTAAAGCTTCTAAAGTTTCATTTTCAGCACCTTCAGAAATTTCTCTGTTAAATGCAGAAGCGATTTCTCCAGCTTCCATCATTGCAGCTTGTTGGTCTTCTGATAAGCTATCCCAAGCTTCATCAGTTATAACAACTTGGATTGCACCTAGTGTATGACCATCTAAAATCATATTTGGAGCAACTTCTTGGAATGCATTAGCTTTATAGTTAGAAATTGGTTGCTCTGCACCATCAACTACACCTGTTTGAATTGCTGAATATAATTCACCAAAACTTACAACTGTTGGAGATGCACCTAAACTTGTAACCAAACCTTGCATAACAGGGTCATTAGAAACACGAAGTTTCATACCTGCTAAGTCAGCCATTGTATTTACTGGGTCAACTGTAAAGAAATGACGGAAACCTTCTTCACCATAGAATAAACCACGGATACCAGTACCGTTTTCATGTGGCTCAAGTAAAAACTCATCAGCTAAATCAGACTCAGCAAATGTCCAGAAGTGATCACGATTTTCAAAAGTATATGGAAGTGATAAAAGTTTAGACTTCTCACCACCGTAACTTGTTAAAGCAAACGCAGAGATACGTGACATATCTACTGTACCACCACCACCAAGCATAGTATCAAGTACATCATTTTCAGCACCTAAAACACCACTTGCTTGAACGTCGATTATAACACTACCATCTGTTAATCTTTCAACTTCTTCTTTAAACTTTAGACCTGTTTGACCTACAATTGAATCTTCAGGGTTTACTTCTGCATATACAAAAGTAATTGGCTCAACTTCTGCTTCTGCTTCTTCTTCAGCTGGCTCCTCTGTCGCTGGTTCTTCTGCTGTTGGCTCCTCTGCTGGCTCCTCTGCTGCAGGTTCTGAACCTCCACAACTTACTGTTGCAAGTGCAACAACACTTATTAACATAGCTGCCGTAATTTTCTTAAATTTCATAATTTTCCTCCTACTAAATAAAAGTTAAAAAGTTTTCTTCATTTCTTATATAACAAAGATACAACCCTCATAAAAATCATATCTCATTGCTATCTTACTCGACATAATTCCAAAGCAAATTCAAGAGATTACAAGATTTGAATTTTTCTAGAAACGGTTTAAATATATTTAAAACTAAAGCCACAGAAAAAAACGAATTTTGCAACGTTGCAACTTACTTTTTTATAAAAAATCTTTTCTCATAGGTGTAAACACATCGAGTAAAACTCCTTCTTCTAAAGCCTTTGCACCGTGTACAATATCAGGTTCTTTATATAAACAATCACCTTCTTTTACAATTTTCGTTTCCCCTCCAATTGTAAACTCAAAACTACCTTTTAAAACATATGTAGCTTGTTCATGTGGATGATTATGCATAGACCCTACGGAACCTTTTTCAAAATGCACCTCAACAACCATAATATTGTCACTGTATGCCATTACTTTTCGTTTTACACCTTCACCTAAATCAATAAGCTCTAAATCATCGCCAAACCAATAGTTTCTTACCATTTTCTACCTCGCTTCAATAATTGTCTTAAAAAATACAATCTATTTTAAAAAACAAAATACAATATAATCTGTACAGTTAAAGAGTTACACCATCTTTAAAAATAGATATTTCTCTATAACCATTAATTTCATTTTTTGTATAAACTTCTCCACTTGCAACTTGAATTATATAGTCTAAAAATTCATTTGCAAGAGTATCTAAGTCTTTTTCATCTATAACAGGACTTGCGTCAAAATCACACCAATTATTTTTCTTTTTAAACAACTCATTATTACTCGCTATTTTAACAGTAGGTATAGGCGAACCAAGTGGTGTACCTCTACCTGTTGTAAACAAAACAATATTTGCACCTGATGCCGTAAGTGCTGTACAAGCTACTATATCGTTTCCAGGACCTTGTAGTAAGTTAAGTCCTTTAACCTTTGATGTTTCACCATACTTTAAAACATTTACTACATTTGCAAGACCACCTTTTTGAGTACAACCAAGGGATTTATCTTCAAGTGTAGTTATGCCTCCATCTTTATTCCCAGGTGACGGATTTTCGTAAACTACTTGGTCATGAGATTTATAATAATCCTTAAAATTATTTATTAAATCTACTGTATCATCAAAAACTTTTTTATCTATACATCTATTCATAAGTATAGTTTCAGCACCAAACATTTCAGGCACTTCTGTTAATATACTCGTTCCTCCTGCTCCAATTAACAAGTCCGATAATCTACCAACTAAGGGATTTGCTGTAATTCCAGACAAACCGTCTGAACCACCACATTTTAAACCTATTGTAAGATTATCTAAGGACATTTCTTCTCTTTTTTGAGATTTCGTATATGCTACTAAATCATCAACAATTGAAGTTCCTTTTTCTATTTCATCTTCAACATCTTGAGCAACTAAAAATTTAACTCTATTCGTATCTACATCACCTAAAACTTTTTTAAATTCTTTTAAATTATTGTTTTCACAACCAAGTGATAGAACTAAAACAGCTGCTGCATTTGGGTGTTCTACAAGTCTAGCTAAAACTTCTTGAGTCATTTCGTGGTCATCACCCATTTGTGAGCAACCATATGGGTGTACAAAAGTATAAACACCGTCAAAACTCTCATTAATTTCATATTTTCTATTTGCAATTTCTGCAATTTTCTCAGCAGATTTATTTATACAACCTACTGTATTTATTATCCAGACTTCGTTTCTTATACCAACTTTACCATTTAATCTTTTGTATCCTTTAAATGTTTTACTGATTTTTGGAATATCATTTAAGTTAGGTTCATATTTATACTCTAAAGTATCGTTCAAATTTGTCTTTACATTGTGAACATGAATATGCTCACCTTTGTTTATGGACTTAGTAGCGTGACCGATAGGATAGCCATATTTGATAACATCTTCATCTACCTCAATATCTAAGAGTGCAATTTTATGACCTTTAGGTATTACATCAGTCGCTTTAACGCCTAAAACATCTTCACCAATTTCAATAGTTTTAAGTGCAACTGCAACATTATCATTTGGGTTAATTTTTATATAACCTTTCATATATACTCCTTTACTTAGACATTAGTATCTCAACTGCATTTTCCATGCCTTTTTCTTCTATTAACTCTAAATAAGAAGTTACAAGTTCATTAAATCCATCAACTTCGTTTAAGTCTTGACCCCACATTTGCGTTTGCGAACACACTTTAGTAACATAATCTTTAATATTTGATTTATCATACTCTTTTGTAAATCCTTTAAAGATTTCTAAATATTCCAAAGTATCTTTTATAGGATATGTATTTGAGCCACGATTACCTATTAAAGCATTGTCAACAATTTCTTGACCTTGATAAAACTTAATAAGTGCTGAGAAAGATATAACTAATTTTTCAGGTAATGCCCCTTGCTTCTCTTTATATTCCAAAATTGATGGTAAAACTCTAACTTTATATTTAGAAATAGAATTTAAAGAAATATCAAGTAGTCTATGTTTAATAAATGGATTTGCAAATCTATCAGAAACAGCTTTTGCAAAATCTACAACTTCATCTTTAGGAAGTGGTAAAATCGGAATTATTTCCTCATTCAATATGTATTGTATATAATCATTATAAGTTTTGTTACCTACTAAATCTCTAACAATATCAATACCACTTAAATATCCTGCTAAAACTGTTGCTGTATGAGCACCATTTAAAATACGTACTTTTCTAAGTTTATATGGCTTCGCATCTGGTGTAAATAGCACATGAAGTCCAATTTTATCAAAAGGAAGTTCTTTAGCTAAAAAAGTTGGCCCTTCTATAACTAAATTATGAAAAATTTCAGAAGTTACAACTAAATTATCATTGTAGCCTAAATCTTCGAGAATTTCCGTAATTTCATCTCGTGGATAACCTGTAACAATTCTATCAACTAATGTTGAGCAAAAATAGTTAGCATCTTCTACCCAGTTTATAAAATCTTCTCCAAGCTCCCAATCTTTTGCGTGTTGCAATACATATTTTTTAAGGAAATCACCATTGTTATCTATTAACTCACAAGGTAAAAAAGCAAGACCTTTTTCTTTATCATTTCCAAAAACTTGAAATCTTTCATATAGAAAAGCAGTAACTTTTGCTGGAAATGTTTTTTGTGGCTTTACATTTATATCGCATTTTTCGTAGCAAATCCCTGCTTCTGTTGTATTTGAAATAACAAATCTAACATTTGGGTCTTTTGCATAACCAATATATTTATCATAGTTTTCAAAAGGATTAATATAATCAGAAACTGATGTCACAATACGTTTTTCAACAACTTCTTTTCCATCCTCAAGACCTCTTGCTATACAAGTGTACAAGCCTTCTTGTTTCTCAAGTATGTTAACCATACCTTGTTCAATAGGTTGAACAATTGCGATAGAACCATTAAATATATCTTTTTCGTTTAACTTATCAACCATGTAATCCATAAAAGCACGAAGGAAATTCCCTTCACCAAATTGGATTATCTTAACTGGCATTTCTTTTTTGTTTCCAACAGATATTTTACTTTGGTCAACACTATCTAACATATTTCTATTTAAGTTCTCCATTGCTTCTCCTTTTTTAACACTATATGTAATTCTCTATAAACTTGCTAGTTTTACATTTTTCAGGAAATGACTTAAAAACTAGGTACGCTGTACGCCTTTTAAAAGGCAGTTCTGCCACAGTTTGACAAGCGAATTCAAGACGTTTCAAAATTTGAATTTTTCTAGTAACGACTTTGAATATAGCTTTGATGTGTATACAGAAATACACAAAAAGATATATTTTAAGCTAATTACCTAGATAAAACGAATTTCGAGATGTTGCCAATCTAGTTTTTTTAGATTACTATACGTTAAAATACTCTTTTGCGTTATAATAGCAAACGTTTTCAACAATTTCTTTTATATTTTCTTCAGTACCAAAATATTCAGCACGTTCAATTAACATACCTAAGTAGTTACAGTATACACGTCTAAACACTTCATGACGTGGATATGATAAGAAACTTCGTGAGTCTGTAAGCATACCTACTGTTAAAGCTACTGGATAAAGGTTGCCAAGAGATTCCAATTGCTTATGTATACCATATGCTTGGTCTGCAAACCACCACGGAACACCCATAATAACTCTTGACTTAACACCACCACCACAAAAACCTGCACATAAAATTCCAAAGTTTTCAAACTTATTTATATCTAGTGGGTATACAATTATTCTTGGAAATTTTCCATTTAATTCTATTCTATCAAACAATTTCGCCATATCGTTCACTGATGTATCATCACCTGAACAATCGAAACCTGTATCAGCTCCTAGCTTTTTGTACATTGTTGTACTTGAATTTTTTATAGTTCCAAAATGTATTTGCATTACAAAATTATTGTCATATAATGTTTGTGCGTAGTTAACTAGGTAACAAGTTTTATACTTATCAATTTCAATTTTACTAAGTTTTAGCCCTTTCAAAGCTTTTTCAACAATTTCATCAACTTCATCATCTGTATAATCTTCCCATTTAAAATATGTTATACCACTATCAGAAATGTTAGAGCCTATTTGAGAGAAATACTTTAATCTGTTATCAATAGCATTTATTACATCAGAAAACTTTTCAATTTTTGTATCAGTAACTTTCCCAAGTTCAGCTAAATACCCCACAAAAGTATCATTTTCAATGTAAAAAACTTTGTCAGCTCTAAAGGATGCAACAACTTTGATTCCATTATCTTTTGTGGCAATATTCTTATGATACTGCAAATCATCAATTGGGTCGTCAGTAGTTGCAACAAATTCAACTTTTGACATTTCCATACATTTAATAGGCGTCATTTTTTCATCTTCTATAAATTTCTTTGTTTGTTTATAAATTCTATCTGCTGATTCTTTTGATAAAGGTTCATCAATACAAAAAAATCTTTTAAGTTCTAAGGCACACCATATATACAGTGGATTTCCTATTAAAAGAGGGTAAATTTCTGCAAAAGCTAAAAACTTTTCATAAAAACTTGTACTATCTCCTGTAATCAATTCCTCAGCTATACCAAAAGTACGCATAGCTCTCCATTTATAATGGTCATGAGCAAGCCACATTTCCCCTAAATCTTCAAAAACCTTATTTTCATCAATCTCTTTTGGTACAAGGTGACAATGATAATCAATTATAGGTAAATCTTTAGCATACTCATTGTATAATCTTTTTCCTGTTTCATTTGTAAAATACAAATTTTCTGAAAACATCCCAATATCCTTTCTTGTAACATATTATAAAATTATTTTAACAATAATCTATCTTCATATTGCTCTAACAAACTTTTAAAAATTACATCAACGCCAACATCAACAATTTTTTCCGTAGGCGATATATTTTTAGCAATCAAATCTGACATAATATCTAAAGCTTCAAAACATTGTTCATAGGGCTTTTTATTTATAATTGCCGTTATTGTATCTTCTTTCATCCTTTCGGCAGATTCTTTAAACATACCATTTCCAATAAATGGGATTCTGCCACTTAATCCACAATTAGCCAATGCACGAGATAGCAACAAAGTTGATTTAGAAGTTACAGAGCAACAACCTATAATTTTTTCGTTCAAGAGTATTTCTTCAAGCTCTTTCACTTTTGTTTCATTTGCTTCTTCAGATTGCCACACATACTCCACAACAACTCTATCTTTCATACCTTTATAATTTAAGTACTCTTTTATTGAATTTACTATCTCATAGTGATTAGGAAAATTTTCATCGCCTCCTGCAATTAATATTTTGCCATCAAATCTATTAACTGTATGCATCAACAGTTCTGCAGTAAGTCGACCTATTGCCCAGGTATTTGGTTTTATGCAACATATACTGTCAACTTCACTGTAATCACCATCTAAAAGTATAAATGGTATTTTTTTATTGGTAACTTGCTTTATAGCATTTTCGTAATCTCCCTCAGCATAGCCAACTGTTATAAGTCCGTTTATTGATTCTAAATCAATTTCACTAACAGCTTTTGCAAAGTTTACATATTCAAATTTTTCAATTTGTAAATTGTAATCCTTTGCCCTTAGTTCAAAATCTTCAACAGCTTTCCACATATAATCAAAGTAAAATGCCGATAGTTGATTTTTCTTAGGCAAAAGAACTCCTATGATTCTAGTTTCTCTTTTCAAGTTACTAGCAAATAAATTGGGTCTATAACCTAGTTTATTTGCAACATCTAAAATATGACTTTTGTGTTTTTCTGAAATTCCTGATTTATTGTTAATCGCTAAGTGAACACTTCCAACCGAAACTCCAGCCTCTTTGGCAACTTCTTTTATTGTTATTTTAGCCATTTTGTATTCCCAACTTTCGAAACGTTTCATTATTTTTTCATTGCTTTTAAGTAGATAATAACACCTAACTACATAATAGTCAATAGCATATATAAAATCCATAGATTTTTATATACATTGCACAATAACTTTGTCTATTTTTTATTAATGATTTCATATGTTCTGCATAAAAACGAAACGTTTCATTATTTGTAGCCTTTTCATTATTATATTTATATGACAGTTTATATATATTTTCATTAAACATTCTGTTTTTTCCTTGTCCTATCTTTTAAATTGAATTCAAAATAACTTAAGGCTATCACGTAAAAACAACTTATAAGATAATTTTAAGTTCTTCTTGACATTTCCCTAATGATATGCTATAATCTTTATGTTAAGCCCACTTTTGAAAATTCGATTAGCCCCGAAAAAAACAAAAGAAATTGTTCGATACAACTTAGGAGGTTACTAAAATGAGAACTACTTATATCACAAAAACTGCTGATATTGAAAGAAAATGGTATGTAGTTGATGCATCAGGTCAAACACTTGGTCGTCTTTCTACTCAAATAGCACATATTTTAAAAGGTAAACACAAGCCAATCTATACACCTAACCTTGATACAGGTGATTATGTTATCGTTATCAACGCTGACAAGATTAAAGTTACTGGCAAGAAGTTAGATCAAAAGCTTTATTATAAGCACTCTGATTATGTTGGCGGTCTTAAGACTACTACACTTAATGAGATGATGAATAAGAAGCCTGAATTTGCTGTAAAACATGCCGTTAAGGGTATGTTACCTAAGAAAACTTTAGGTAAGCAAATGTTTAGCAAACTTCATGTATACGCTGGTGCTGAGCATCCACATGAAGCACAAAAGCCAGAAGTACTTGAACTTAAAGGTTAATATAGGGAGGAATTTTAAATGGATAGATATTACGGAACTGGTAGAAGAAAAAGCTCAGTAGCAAGAGTTTATTTATTACCAGGTACAGGTAAAATTACAATAAACAAAGGAGATATTGATGAGTATCTTGGTTTAGATACTTTAAAACTTATCGTTCGTCAACCACTTGAACTTACTGGTACAACTTCTAAGTTTGACATTAAAGT
Source organism: Lachnospirales bacterium (assembly GCA_047973385.1). GTDB lineage: Bacteria > Bacillota > Clostridia > Lachnospirales > CAMZNU01 > JBKEBX01. The sequence goes on from JBKEBX010000022.1 coordinate 140,897, forward strand.
AAACGTACATGGTGGTGGATTCACTGGTCAAGCTGGTGCAATTCGTCATGGTATTTCTCGTGCATTACTTGAGTTCGACGCTGATTACAGACCAGCTTTAAAAGCTGCTGGATTCTTAACTCGTGACCCTCGTATGAAGGAGAGAAAGAAATACGGCTTAAAAGGTGCAAGACGTGCTCCTCAGTTCTCAAAAAGATAATTTTTTACAAATATTCAACGCAATGTTTTTAAATAAAAAAAATAACAAGTATAGATTCATAAATATGATATATACTTGTTATTTTTTTGCCTAGAAGTTAGTCAAGATGACCTATCCTACAAGTGGGAGCTTGAACCCCCACTTTTGGTAGATTAGCCTTTCCCGCGGCCTACGCTAAACTTGGAGGCTGGGGTCTAATCTATTCGATACAAGACGGCTCAAAATTTGAATTTTTCTAGAATGGCTTTAACTACAGCTTTGACGTGTATTTAGAAATACACAAAAATATATGGAAACGTTGCAAAATTGAAATAACGGCACATTGCAAAAGAAAACCAAATTTCCCCACATTTTACAAACACTTAAACAACAAAAACACCATATAATGCATTTATATGCAATTTATGGTGTTTTATTATATTAAATATAAAATTTATCTTTAGGTCTAATCTAAAAACTACATTTATTCTTAAAATTCAAAATAATTATCTTTATCAAGATTTGTAAAAGTTATTACAATTTCTTTATCTTCAATTACATAGGACTTCAAATAATTATAAATCAAATCTAAAACCCTTTCTTTTACTTCTTTTGGTCGTTCAAACCATTTAACTTCTACAAAAATAATCTTGTCTGTTATATCACAGTCTAACTGAAACGTCTTAGTATCAGAAGATAAAAAAGTAAAAGTAAACCAATCAGTCGGACTTCCCACAACACTACTTAAATCCTCATTTAGCTTTTTAATCTTATCCTTATCTTGTAGCAAACTTGCATTTATAAAATTTATATGTGGCATAATTCCTCCTGTTATTCATCAAAAGTATGTGTTTGAGAAATCTGTTCTTTAGAAAGTGCAAAGAAGTCATAACTTACAACATCTCCACCATCTGGAACAGGATCGCCAAAAGTTGCATCACTATAAAAACTATTCCCATCATCTAAAGTTATGTAACTCCATATATGTGGCCCTCCTGAGATGCCTGATACCCCGATTACATCATATCCCAACATCTTCAACATCAAATTATACGTTGCTGCATACCCTTGACACATAGACTTGCCCTTATATAATAGGTCATACCCTGTATTAAACTTCTCACTTGTATCATATTCATATGTTTTACATATATATGTGTAAATATTTCGAATATTCTCCTCATCACTTAAAGATACACCGATATTGCCTTTTGCTTGCAAGTCCTTCAAAATATCGTAAGCCATATCATAAAAAACTTCTTGTCTATAAACATGTTCATAATATGTAGATGTTTCTAAACTACTTAAAGTTATCTCAAGGGCAACTTTATTCATTTTCGCATTTTCAGTAGAAATTAAGCTACTAACACCATAAATATCAGAAAACAATTCTATATATTCTGACGTTATATCTTTAAATGCTAAATCCATAGCTTCATAAATTCCACTATTATTAAAATCTTCATAATTCATATTATAATATATTGTTTCTGTTTCAACACCTGCATAAGCCATAGTTACAAAAAATCGCTTAAACTCTTCTTCTGTCATAGGAGAGTAATCCTCAATGTAGAAATCTTCATAATCTAAAAATTCTTTATTTATAAAATCATTAGACTTATTTTCAAAATTGCTTAAATTTTCTTCAATAAAAGCTTGAGAATTACTTATTTCATAATAATCATTTTCTATGCCAACCAATTCTTTTAAATAATCATAATCTGCCTCATCATATACATAAATAACACCACAAATGGCAACGATTAGAACTATTAAAATCATCATATTATAAAATGCACCCCCTTTAAAAAAGGGACTGTAAGGAAACTCACATAATGTGAGATTCTTTGCAGCCCCTTTGTGATTTAAAGAAATGATAAATTCTCGAGGAAGCTGATAAAGTAAAGCTTTGACGTGTATAAAGAAATACACAAAAAGATTTACTTTTTCAAACTGACAAAGAAAATTCGCATTTCTTTACATCTCCCACTTAAATTTACCTCAAGTCAAACCCTATTAGATTAAAACAAGAAAACTACATAATTTTCAAAAATTATGCCCCCATTGTTTTTGCAACTTCTTCAGCAAAATTTTCTTCTTTTTTCTCAATACCTTCGCCAGTTTCAAATCTAACAAAAGCTTTTACTTTTACATCAAAACCAACAGCATCAGAAACTTCTTTTACATAAGCTTCAACAGTTTGCTTGTCACCTTTTACATATTCTTGATCAAGTAAACAGAACTCTTTAAGTTGCTTGTTAAGTCTACCAATAACTTTTTTGTCAACAAATTTAGGGTCTGTACCTTCGTTTAACGCTTGTTGAGTTAAAATTTCTTTTTCATGAGAAATAAACTCTTCAGACATTTCACTTTTATCTACAAACTTTGGATTCATAGCTGCGATTTGCATACTAATATTTTTACCTGCTTCAACAACTTCATCAGTTGATTTCTCACAAACTAAGTGAAGTAAAACAGCTACTTTACCACCACCGTGGATATACGTAATAAGTGTTTCACCATCATTTGCTACAATTTTACCAAAGCGACGTAGAGAAAGGTTTTCTCCAATAACTGCAATTTTAGCATTTACAGCATCTTGAACAGTTTCAGCTTCAGAGAAAGTCCACTCATCCTTTAAAAATCCTTCTATATCAGTTGCTTTAGTCATTACAGCACTTTTCGCAACTTCTTCAACATAATCAATAAAAATTTGGTTTTTAGAAACAAAGTCAGTTTCAGAGTTAACCTCAACAACAACACCTGTATTTCCTTCTACATAAGCCTTTACAAGACCTTCAGCAGCAACACGTCCTGCTTTTTTCTGTGCAGCAGCAAGTCCTTGCTCTCTTAAGAACTCAACAGCTTTTTCTATATTACCATCAACTTCAACAAGTGCTTTTTTACAATCACTCATACCTACGCCTGTCAATTCTCTTAACTCTTTAATCATACTAGCAGTTACAGCCATTTGTTATATCCTCCTAAGTTAAATATAATTTATTTTAAATGTATCTCATTAAAAATTTTTTTAAATAAAATCAAACTAAAGCTTCAGTATGTACTAAAGCTTTAGTTATTTTAAAAATTACTCAGCTGCAGCTTCAAGCATTTCTTCTTCAAGTTCAGCTTCAGCACCTTGACGAGTTTCAAGAACAACGTCAGCAACTTTTGCTGCAATAAGTTTTACTGCACGAATAGCATCGTCATTACCTGGAATTACAAAATCAATTTCGTCTGGGTCACAGTTTGTATCAACGATAGCAACTGTAGGTATACCTAAGTTTCTAGCTTCAGCAACTGCTAAATGCTCTTTTCTTGGGTCAACGATAAAGATTACATCTGGTAATCTAGTCATGTTTTTGATACCACCGATGTTTCTTTCAAGCTTTTCTTTTTCTTTAAGTAATAAAGACGCTTCCTTTTTAGTTAAAGCTTCTAAAGTACCATCTTCTTGCATTTTCTCTAAATCTTTAAGTCTTTTGATACGACCTTGAACAGTTTTAAAGTTTGTAAGCATACCACCTAACCAACGAATGTTAACATAGTGCATGTTACATCTTTCTGCTTCTTCTTTAATAGAGTCTTGTGCTTGTTTTTTTGTACCAACAAAAAGAACTTCACCACCGTTAGAAAGTAAGTTAACTAAGCCATCATATGCCTCATCAACTTTTTTAACAGTTTTTTGTAAGTCAATAATGTAGATACCGTTTCTTTCAGCAAAAATATATTCTGCCATTTTAGGGTTCCAACGACGTGTTTGGTGTCCAAAGTGTACCCCTGCTTCTAATAATTGTTTCATTGAAATTACGCTCATTTTATATTCCTCCTAGGTTTTTTCCTCCATAGTCCTTTTATCAACCTAAATTAGACTATGTGTGTATTTTACGACTACTAATTATATCACATATTTTAACTTTTTGCAAGTAAAATCCTAATTTTCATTAAACAAATTTAAAAGTTTTTAATAACCTTTACTTTTTTCGTAGCTTTCAGAGTAAAACCCTAAAATGTCTTGACTACCTTTCCATTCAACCCTTTTTAGAGAATCATTATTCGTACCTGAATATTTATAGGAATTTCTTTTAAGCACAACGCCACCTTCTAAACTTTGCATATCATCACGACCTAATCCAGTTAACTCAACATATGTACTTGGGGCATATACAAAAAGAGAAGCATTTCCACCTATTCCAATATATGTACTTGGAACTTTTGTTTTAGCATCTTGTCTTGAAGGTAATGTGATTGCATATGTAAATTGTGGTGTTACGTCTTTACCATTATAATATTCACTATCTTTGTTTACATAGAAATTTGAATATACATATCTTGATTGACCCATAGATATAAAATATACATTTCCACCTTTTACATTTATGTTAGAATAATGCTCCATAGAATATTTCATCCTTGTACCAATAACTCCGTTAGTTATAAATATAAAATCAACTTCTTCTCCATTTTTAGAAAGAGGAGTTAAATCAATCTCAATAGTTGTATCAGTAGGGAATAGTACCGGTGTAAAAGCCAAATCACGCTCAAAAAATAGCACTTGATGTTTATCACTTAGGTTACCATCACTATCAATGTTAGCCTTTAGACTATTTATACCATCATTAATTAAATCTTGAGTTATGTAGTCCCATTTACTAAAACGTGTAGTATCATTATCTTTTTTATTATATGTATTATAAATATATTTGACATCTTCATCTATTTCAACTAAATTAGCAGTATCTCTCAAATAATCCACATGTTCATATGAAAGCCTCGGTATATGTGTACTACCCATTCTATTTAAAAGACCATATACTATTTCTGAGCTTGTATCGTCATAGGGTTCTGTTTCTATACTAGAGTTAGGTTCAAGAGGAAATACGCTACCAATTTCGATTTCTTCAACTACTTCATCTCCAGTATCATCTCCTTCAATTACATTAGCACTTGTTATTTCTTCTATATTATATACAAAATTGCTTATTTTATTGTTTTCACCCTCATCATCAGCTAAATAAAACATCTCATATGGTATACTTTTACCATTTACAACTACTACCTTTTCATCAAAAACAGAAATACCCTCATATTCAGCAGAAGTTGTATCTAGGCTACCATTCATCTCATTATCTTCTACACTAGCCTGAGATAATAAAGTTGTAACATCATTATAATCTTCACTTGTCAATTTATTATTATATACATAAAAATTTTCTTGAAGTAAAAATCTAAACATAATAGCAATAACCATTGCAAGTATACAAACCGAAGCAACAACGGAAACCATTGAAAATCCCTTTTTAAACATATATTACACCCCCCTCCTATTTTACAGGTTTGTCATAGTCTGCATCTAAGTCATAATACCCAAGCAGTCTTGGATCACCTTTCCATTCAACACTTACATATTCATCAATATAATCGTTTACTTTTGAAAGGTTTATCTTCTCTCCAACTATACCACCATAGGATCTTGAGTGTGTGTTTGTTACAAGTTTTTTTCTTCTATTGCTATTATATGGTTGTGCATAACCTAAATTTATATCATTAGCCTTAACGCCTGAATACTCAGTTTCCGCCTTTTGCACAATCTTTAAATTATCATAAAAAGGTGCGTATACAAATATATTTATCGCCCTACCCATATAAGCTGAAATAGTTTTATCAACATCACTTCCACTTACAAAAGTTATCTGACCTAAATCATTAAAATTTTTGTTATCTTTGCTGTATACACTCGCCGATACAAACAATTCATTTACCGTATATTTTTGATCTTCTCCTTTAAACGATATAAAATACAAATCGCAATCAACTAAGTCAAAAATAGGCGAACTTATCCCTGTCATTTCTACATCAGGAAAATAATGATTAAAATCATTTTTATATCCAAGTCCATTTTTATATGTAGGTAAAAGTTGTATGTCTGCATCACTTAAAAAAATAAGGTTAGTTCTATCAACGCCGTTTCCATAACCTGTTAAATCAAATCTTGTATATCTATCATCAATTGAACCTGTTGTATCATCTGTTTGAACATAAGTTCCATCAGTTCTAACAATAGTATTGTTTTTAGAAATATTATCTATGTAAATTACTTGCCAAGGTTTATTTTTCCCTTCTTGTTCTCCAAGCTGGGTTATTGCACTTTCAACTAAAGACCATCTTGCAACGCCTTTTTTTGTAGTTGTAATCGTTACATAATTTGTATTTTCATGATTTAGAATATAATCAATATGCTCTTGATTTATTTCAGGTATAGTATCAATTCCCATTCGTGTTTTAAGCCCTGGTTCACCATCAACATAATCTGAAGTGGCATCATTATATAAAAAATATGAGTCATACGAAAAAATCGACGGAGGTCGTTTACCTGTTAAATCAATTTCAACTTCGCTTTCCCCTGATTCTTGAAAATATATAGTATTATCATAAAAACCATCTATGTCAGCGTAATTTGTCGTTGCAGTAATTTTAACTTCACTTAATGAGTTTTCTCCACTTAAAACTGCTTCTGTTTTAATGTTAACAGCCATAGAATTACTTCCGTCCCCAAAAGGTATTACTATTTCTGTATTATACTTATTGTCAACTAAATAATTTATATATTCAGATTCATAATCTACTATATATTTTTCCATAAAAAGATAACCACCATAGGCAATTTCATCTGCTTTATTTTCTAATACATAATCATCAACTACCTCACTTGTATATCCAACATACAAGGCAATAGGTATAGCTATAATCGAAAACACTACTATAAGAATTAATACCCCAATCAACAAAGATCCTTTTCTTTTCATACATATCCCTCCCTTAAAGAGCAAAATATACTTCTTTTTTTATTTTATATTTTTTCACTTCTTTATTTTGAATTATCTGATAATGCATATCTATAAATAGCTTCTTTTGTTGTTTCTTTCGTTATAAATTCTTTGACTATACAACCACTTTCAAGTACCAAAATTTTATCTGTCATACCTAAAAGTTCATCAACGTCAGAGGACATAAACAATATTGTTCCTCCTTTACTTACTATATCATTCATGCAGTTGTATATATCTACTTTCGTTGGTATATCTATCCCTCTTGTTGGCTCATCTAAAATATAAATCAAGGAATTTGTCATAAGTAGTTTAGATAAAATAATTTTTTGTTTGTTACCTCCACTAAATGTTTCTATTTTATTTTCAACTTTCTTAGGAAAAATATTAAACTTATCAAAATATGATTGTGTTTGTTTTTTCACCAAATTATCTTCAATCACACTTTTAACAGAAAATCTTTTTAAAGCCGATATACTTGTGTTAAATATACCATCTTTACCATTAAAAATTGCAAACTCCTCTCTATTTTCAGGTAACATTATAATTCTATTTTTTATTGCGTCTTTTGTATTGCTAAACTGTACATTTTCTTCTTTAAACAACCTATCTATTTTGTTTTTATGTATTGCTCCATACAAATAGTTTGACAAATATGTTCTACCTGAGCCTACAAGACCAGTAACCCCAACGATTTCCCCTTGTTTAAGGCTAAAAGAAATATCCTTTAGCACACTACCTGAACTTAAATTTTTGACTTCAAATATAATTTTACCAGTATTCACCTTGACTTTAGGATAAGTATATGAATATACATCAGTTGCCATCTTTTTCAATATGTCTTCATCACTACATTCTGAAACATTTTCTGTTGCTACAATCTCTCCCTTTGCGAATATACTTATTTTATCTGCAATTTCTCTAATTTCCTTTAATCTATGAGAAATATATATAATTCCATAGCCCCTATTCTTCAAATATTTTATAACACCAAAAAGAATATTTGTTTCTTTGTCTGTAAAAGTAGTTGACGGTTCATCAAATATAATAATTTTACAATTTGTAACATATGCCCTTACTATTTCAACAAGTTGTTTTTCTGATAAACTCAAACTACCAGCTTTTTTATGTACATCAATGTTTATACCTAATTCTTTTAAAGCTAATGTACATTTTTGATATATTTCATCATAATTTACAAGGGTTTTATAACTTAAATTTGTTTGACTTTCAAAGAAAATATTTTCTGCAATTGATAAATTATTAAAAAGCATAGGTTCTTGCATTATAAACAGAACCTTGTTTGTATTTAACAAATCGTTTTTTTTATAATTTATCTTTTCATCATTTATATATATATTGCCTTTATCAAAGGTATCAAGTCCTGAAATATTTTTCATAAGACAAGTTTTTCCACAGCCGTTTTCTCCGATTACGCAATGAACTTCACCAGCTTCAAGTTCAAAGTTAATTTTTTTTAAAGAAAAGTCTTCACTATACCTTTTATACAAATTTTCAACTTTAAGTAATTTCATTTACGCTCCCTCCTTCAAAAATATTCACAGGGGTGTGTATAGAAATTTTATACTTAAACAGTTTATTTTTAAGTTCGCTATCAGAGTGTATAGAAGTTAAAACCTTTGAAATTTCGTCAATACTTCCCACTCTATAAAGGGATCTTTTCTTGTAAGTTTCTTCTCTAAAAACTAAGTTTTTTTCCTTTGAGATTTTCATACATTCCCGTATAAACTCAGCTTTGTTAGGGTTCTTGCACGTATAATCCATACTAGAGCTTATTCCATCAATCTCTATAAAAAGCTTATCTATATACAAATCTCTTACACTTTTTATTGCAAGATGTCCATACAAGGCTTTGTCATATAAATCAAGTTCGCCCCCAACAACTATTAGCTTAGAATTGCTATTTATTTTTACACAACTAGCTATTTCTACGTCATTTGTAACAACTGTAATATTATTTTTTCTAAAAAGCTTAGTTGCAATATTTCGATTTATCTCACCATTTATCAAAATAACTGTATCGTTATCTTCAATCAGCAAACTTCCAGTAGTCCCAATCTCGTCTAGATTTTCATCATATCTATCTAATTCTTGATTTTCATCTATATCTTGTTCGTCTTTTAAAATCGCTCCACCATGAGTTCTTATAAGAAACATATCATTTTGCAACTTATCTAAATCTTTTCGCACTGTAACTTCTGAAACATTTAGGATTTGACTTAAAATGCTAACCTCTACTTGCCCCTGTTCAATTATCATATTTTTTATAACTTTTTGTCTTTCTTGAGCAAACATATGCTAACCTCCTAATTTCTTTAGTTAAATTTTAAAACAGCTCGTTCAAATTGTCAAATTTTATTTTTTTAATAATATAAAAAAAATCAAAACAATAGGAAACAAAAGCAAAAGCAAGTTAAAAAACTAAGTCATTACACTTTTTTTTCAATACAAAACTAAAATCCTTTGTATAATTATACTACTATTAGTACAAATAATCAATATAATTATATGTTTTTTGCACCAAAACCTACCACTAAGCCAAACTTGGATTATAACTTACAATTTTTTTAAACTTTTTCAACTTTTTTTAGTAAATCTGTTGACATTTCTTTCATTTCATAGTATTATATAAAAAAACGAAAGCAAACGAAAGGAGTTTGACCTTTGAGTGATTTTATTTTAAATATGAACAATATAACAAAAAGTTTCTCAGGTGTTAAAGCACTTTCAGAAGTTAACATTGCTGTTAAAGCTAACACTATTCACTCTGTATGTGGTGAGAATGGTGCGGGGAAATCAACACTTATGAACGTATTAAGTGGTGTTTATCCTCATGGAGATTTTGAAGGTGAGATTATTTTTGAAGGAGAGGCTTGTTCTTTTAAGACAATTAAGGACAGTGAAGAAAAAGGTATAGTAATCATACACCAAGAACTTGCCCTTAGCCCATATTTATCAATTGCTGAAAATATTTTTATGGGTAATGAAATACATAAGAAATCTATTATAAATTGGCATAAAACTGCTGATGAAACGAAAAAACTGTTGGATAAAGTAGGTTTACACGAAGATCCAGAAGCAGTTGTTTCAACTCTTGGTATTGGTAAACAACAACTTATAGAAATCGCAAAAGCTTTGTCAAAAGACGTTAAACTTCTTATATTAGATGAACCAACAGCCGCTCTCAATGAGGAGGAAAGTGAAAAGCTTATAACTCTTTTAGATGAATTACGTGAATCTGGTATTACTTGTATACTTATCTCACATAAATTAAATGAGGTTTGCGAAATATCCGATGTTATTACAATTCTTCGTGATGGTCAAACTATTGAAACTTTTGAAAACCTTAAAGATAGTGATGTTGAAGATAGAATAATACGTGGTATGGTTGGACGTGATATACTAGATAGATATCCAAAACGTTCATTTGATAAAGAATCTCCTGTTGTATTAGAAGTTAAAGACTGGAACGTTCATAACCCTTACATTCCTGAGAAAAAAATAATTGACAATGCAAACTTTAATGTAAAAAAAGGCGAGATTGTTGGTTTTGCAGGTCTTATGGGTGCTGGTAGAACAGAATTATTTATGAGTATTTATGGAAAGTCCTACGGCGTTAACATTTCTGGAAAAGTATACAAAGACGGTAAAGAAATTGATTGCCATAATGTTGCAAATACAATAAAAAATAAAATCGTATATGCGTCAGAAGATAGAAAATCTTACGGTTTAGTTCTTATAAATAGTATTAAGGATAATATATGCTTACCTAACCTAGATAAAGTTAGTAAAAATGGTGTTATCTCTGAAAACGAAGAAATTAAAAATTCTGAAAGCTATAAGGAATCTGTTAACATCAAGGCACGTTCTATTCATCAACACGTTGGTACTCTAAGTGGTGGTAATCAACAAAAAGTTGTACTTAGTAAATGGCTTATGTCAGAACCTGACATCTTGATTTTAGATGAACCTACAAGAGGTATCGACATCGGTGCAAAATTTGAAATTTATCAAATAATGAGTAGACTTGCAGATGAAGGTAAATCTATTGTTCTAATTTCTTCAGAACTTCCTGAGTTATTAGGTATGAGCGACCGAGTTTATGTTTTAGATGAGGGTTCTATACTTGGCTGCTTTGATAAAGAAGACGCAACACAAGAAAAAATCATGCGTCTAATTGTGGAAAACAAGAAGGGAGATAACTAACAATGTCAATAAATTTTGATGCTTTAAAAAAATACGGTATGCTTATTGCACTATTTGTTTTAATCATTTTTTTCTCAATTTTAACAGAAGGTGTTATGCTTTTACCTACTAATATTACTAACATTATCCAACAAAATGGATATGTACTTATACTTGCAATTGGTATGTTATTCTGTATCTTAACTGGTAACATAGACTTATCCGTTGGTTCTATCGTTGCTGTTATCGGTGCTATATCAGGTTATACAATAGTTAAAATGGGGCTACCTGTTTCTGTTGGTATCCTAATATCACTTTTAATGGGTATTGCTATAGGTGGTATGCAAGGTTACTTTATTGCATATCTTAGAATACCAGCATTTATTGTTACACTTGCAGGTATGTTAATTTATCGTGGTATTACTATGGTTATTTTATCAGGAGCTACGATTGCACCATTTCCTGATAGCTATCAGTTTATGGCAGCAGGTTTCATTTTACCTGAATGGAAAGTTGTAGTTAGCGAAACACTATCTTTAAACATTTTTGCAATACTTTTCGGTATACTATTTTCACTTTGTTTTGTTATTGGTGAAATAAAAAATAGAAAGTCTAAAATCAAGTATAACTTTGCTGTTGCATCAAAAACTAACTTTTATGTTAAACTGGCTTTTGTTGTAATCGCTTTTAACTTCATTACTATTAAACTTGCTCAATATAAAGGTATACCTTTTATCTTACTTTTACTACTACTATTAATTGTTATATATTCATTTGTTGCTAATAAAACAATTCCAGGTCGTCATATATATGCACTTGGTGGTAACGAAAAGGCTGCTAGATTATCTGGTGTTAAAACTCAAAAAATCTTGTTTATGGTATATGCTAACATGGGTTTACTTGCAGCAATTGCAGGTATAGTTGTTGCAGGACGTCTTAACGCAGCAACTCCAAAAGCTGGTAACGGATACGAACTTGACGCAGTTGCATCTTGTTTTATAGGTGGTGCATCTTCAGCTGGTGGTATCGGTACAGTTGTAGGGGCTGTTATAGGTGGTCTTGTTATGGCTGTTCTTAACAATGGTATGTCATTACAAGGTATTGGTACAGACTGGCAACAAATTATCAAAGGTATCGTTCTTATTTTAGCTGTACTCTTTGATATACAATCTAAATCTAAATCTACAAATGCGTAAGACAAAATTTTTTAAGTCTATAACTATTTGAAAAAATAGTTAAATATAAAATAAAAAAATTTATTTATGAAATCTTAGGAGGTATTTTATGAAAAAATTAGTATCTTTACTCGTTGTTAGTACACTTGTTTTAACAAGTTGTGGTGGTTCTGAAACTACAAGCGAACCAGCTGATACTGGCTCAACTGATACAGCAGACACTACTACTGAAGAACCAGCTGAGGAAACAGAAGAACCAGCAACTGACTCTGGTGAGCAATTAACTGTTGGTGTAGCTATGCCTACAAAATCATCTCAACGTTGGATTCAAGACGGTGACTATTGTAAAGAATTACTTGAAAATGCAGGTTACGAAGTTGACTTACAATATGGTGAAGACCAAGTTGAACTTCAAGTTAGCCAACTTGACAACATGATAACTAAAGGCGTTGACGCTCTTATAATCGCATCTATCGATGGTGAAGCTCTTACAGGCGTTTTATCTAAGGCAGCTGAAAATAACATTCCTGTTATTTCTTATGACCGTCTTATCAGAAACAGCCCTGACGTTTCTTACTATGCAACTTTTGATAACTTCTTAGTTGGTGTACAACAAGGTACATACATTGAAGAAGCTCTTGATTTACAAAACACTGATGGACCATACAATATCGAGCTTTTCGGTGGTTCTCCTGATGACAACAACTCTTACTACTTCTTTGATGGTGCTATGAGTATTTTACAACCATACATCGACGAAGGTAAATTAGTAGTTCAAAGTGGTCAAACAGATATGGATTCTATCTCTATTTTAAGATGGGATAGTGCAACTGCACAATCTCGTATGGATAACCTTATTGTTGCAAACTACTCTACTGAGCCATTAGACGCTGTTCTTGCTCCTGCTGACATCTTATCTACTGGTATCATCTCTGCTCTTAAGAGTGCTGGTTATGGTACAGGCGACAAGCCAATGCCAATCGTTACTGGTCAAGATGCTGATATAAATGCTGTTAAATCTATGATAGCTGGTGAGCAATCTATGACTATCTTTAAAGATACTCGTATCTTAGCTGAAAAAGCTGTTGGTATGGTTGATGCAGTTTTATCTGGTGGTGAAGCAGAAGTTAACGATACAACAACTTATGACAACGGTTCTATCGTAGTTCCTTCTTACCTTTGCGAGCCACTTGTTGTTACAATTGATAATTACGAAGAGCTTCTTATAGATTCAGGCTACTACTCAGCTGATGACTTAAAATAAAACTATGTAAAAAAGACTTCCTTTGGAAGTCTTTTTTATTTGCTTTTTTATTTACTTTTACTACACGGAAACTGTATTTTAAATGTAATTCCTTTGTCTTTATCGCAAACAACATTTACTTTACCTTTATGTTTATGTATAATTTCCTTTGCAATCGATAAACCTAGTCCATAACTACTGTCTTGTCTTGTTCTAGCCTTGTCCACTTTATGAAATCTATTAAATATTTTACTAAGTTCATCTTTATCTATGTACTCAGTCATATTGTTAAACTCAAGGATACCTTTGTTGGCTTCTTTAGTTAAAGAAACATTGATTACAGAATCTTCAATTGCATATTTAATTGCGTTGTCAAGGAAAATTGCAACTAATTGTTTAAGTTGATTTTGATCACATAAAACTTCTATATTATCATTTTCATCACTACTTACGTTAATATCAAATTTCAAATTTCTTTCATCTTCAAAGACAATAGCCTCAAAAGGTAAAATACTCTCCATAACTATGTTATTTAAGGAGCAATTTGATAAAACCTCATCATTTACATTATAATCCGACTTTGATAAAAACAATAAATCTTCAATTAATTTTTTCATACGTCTAGCTTCTATATCAATATAATCAACCCATTTTTTATCTTCTGTAAGTTCATCATTCATAGATAAAATTGAAGTATTTGCTAAAATAATTGATGTAGGAGTTTTAAGTTCATGGGATACATCTGAAACAAATTGCTTTTGTTGTTTCCATGATTTTTCTATTGGCTTAATAACTAAATTAGAAAGAAAAATACTTATTAAAAAAACACCAACAATTATGACTATACCAACAATTATAAGGTTTTGCAATTGGTCTTGTAACATTTTATCCTCATAACTTGTATCAGCAAAACCTATTGTTCTATAATGTTCACCTGTATATGAAACTGTATCTAAAACCATATATCTAAGATTTAAAGAGTCCAAATGTCCATTTGTTTCTCCCGAAGAAATTACAAGTTTTAAAATCTCATTTATGGTTTCATCATCAATTATAAAATTTGTTCTTGTATATACTTCTTCAACTATTTGGTCACTATCAATCCTCACAAAAAATGTATTAAAATATGAATGCCCTCCCGTATCATCTGGAGGATCTATTTTCGGCTCAAATGGTCGATACTTTAGTCTATCGTCCATTAAAGAGCTTCCTTCTTGTGCAAACTCTTTAAGCCCTTTCTCTATAGCTTCAACACTATCTTTATACATATCATTTTTAAGTGAAATATGCATATAAGAGAATGTAGGTAAAACCACTAGACAAATTAATAGTACATTTACAAGTACAAATTGCCATTTAAGTTTTCTAATCATTATTTCTCACCTAACTTATAACCTAGTTTTCTAATTGTAACTATGGCAACTTTTGTTTCTACAAATTCCAACTTTTTTCTTAAAAAAGATATATATGCCTCAACATTATTATCTTCAGCCTCAGAATCATATCCCCACACTTTTATAATCAAATCATCTTTAGAAAAAACTCCTTGTGGATTTGATAAAAATGCTTTTAAAATCAAAAACTCCTTGTTCGTAAGTAAAACCGTACGTTTATCTGTATGCAATTCTTGTGTATCTATATTTAAAGTTAAATCTTCATATTTAAGTTCTTCTAAGATAACATTGCCCACTCTACGTGTTAAAGCTCGTAACCTTGCAAGTAGTTCTTTAGGTTCAAAGGGCTTTGTTAAATAGTCGTCTGCTCCAGAATCTAAACCTGTAACTTTATCATCTAACTCACTTTTTGCTGTAAGCATAATCGTTGGTATAGAAATATCTTCATCTCTAAGTTTTTTTATAACTTCATACCCATTCATCTTAGGCATCATAACATCTAAAACAATAGCGTCATATTCCCCATTTTGAGCATAGTAAAAACCGTCTTCGCCATTATCTACTTTATCAACAAAATATCCATCTTTTTTCAAGATATGCTCTAAGGCTTCGCTTAAATATTTGTCATCTTCCACCACTAAAATTCTCATATATCCACCTCATTTTTATTATATTATACATATACAAACTTAAAATATACTTAAATATTATTATATGTAGAGTATAAAACACTATTTATATAATGTCAATTGGCGACCTTGCAAAATGTAGAAAAATCCATTTTCATAGCAAAACAATGGCTTTGTGACTTTTAAGAAAAATTGTGAAAATGGCATATTCCCACTATTTCCTACGTTTGTAAAAAGTATGAAAATTTGGTTTTTCTTTTGCAATGTGCCATTATTTTAGTTTTCTGGCGTTTCCAATTACAAAGAAAATAGACCTCAAAGAAATTCCTTAAAATTCCAATGAAAGCCTATTTTTTGAAGTTAATACTTCGAGGTGGATTTATATAAAAGATACCTAGCTAAATGTATTATTTTAAGAGTTATATGCTATGTTTGTTGTGCTAGATATCTAATATAACAAATTAATTTGTTGCATTTTCAGAAGGTGTTGCACTTGTTGTACCCTCTATGCCTTGTGGTGGCATTTCAGGAGGTGTTGTACCTTCTATGCCTTGTGGTATTTCAGGAGGTGTTGTACCTGTTGTACCTACTGTGCCTTGTTGTGGCATTTCAGGAGGCGTTGTACCCTCTGCTGTACCTGGAGGAGTCATATTCCCTCGTCCTCCACCACCCATCATACCACTTGTAGCGTTTGATGTGTAGGCATCAGTTTCTGATAAAGTTATTGTACCTGTACTTGTGGCTGTTGTAAGCTCATATGTTTCACCAGATAATAACAAACTTGATGACATTGTAATTGTTGTATATTGTTTTTCAGGAGTTATTGTTAATATTTCGCTACCTGAACTATCCGTTATTGTTACACTTTGGTTTGCTTCTTGAGTTGTATCAAATTGATAAGTAAATGTATTTTGTGTAGATGTTTCATCAAAAGTACCCGAAATACCACCTACTGCAACAAGTGTACCACCGTTAATTACAGCTAAACCATTATCAAAATCCACAGCGTTTTCAACATTGTTTGTAGGACCATCTATAAAGATATCTCCTCCATTGATATATAAAGCACTGTTAGAATCAAGTCCATCAGAGTTACTTGATAGCGATAAAGTACCACCATTTATTGTTATTATTGGGTCACCCTCTGTATAGCTTGAGCCTTGACCCATTTGTGGCATTGATGAAGTAGAATTTGCATCAGATGCATTTACAGCGTCATCTGTTGATACCACAGCTATGTCACCGTCATTTATAGTTATAGAGTTTGCCTCTAAACCTTCATATGATGTAGCAACATTTATAGTACCACCATTTATAGTAAGGTAATTATCTCCATGTACTGCATCATCACCAGATGAAATACTAAATGTACCGTTTTCAATTACAACTGTATCATTAGCATGAATTGAATCTTCATAAGTATCAAATTCAAATGTACCATTATTTATAACAAGATTAGCTGCTTTAAAGCCTTTATGGCTATCTGAAACTGTTTCTTCTTCTGTTGTTTCTGTTGTTTCTGTTCCTTGTGCTTCTGTTGGAGCTGTCATTTCAGGCGTACCCATATTTGACATTAATAGCTCTCTTATTTCTTGAGGCATATTAGGTCCAAGCTGAGAAAGAGAAGATAAATCATCACTTGTTACTTCACCGTCACTAAAACTTGCCTTTATTTCATCACTTATTTCAGTGCTATTTACAACGGCATTTGTTAAAGCGTCAAGACTTTCTGTATCTTCAAGTAGTGTATCAAAGTTTTGGTCCATTCTTCCACCTTGCATACCTCCACCCATTCCTGAATTTGCAAACAACAAACTTCTTATATCATCTGGTAAATCTCTGCCAATTTGCATAAGAGAAGATAAATCATCACTTGTTACTTCACCGTCACTAAAACTTGCTTTTATTTCATCACTTATTTCAGTGCTATTTACAACAGCATCTGTTAAAGCGTCAAGACTTTCTGTATCTTCAAGTAGTGTATCAAAGTTTTGGTCCATTCTTCCACCTTGCATACCTCCACCAAACTCCGATTCAACAACTGGGGCATTTTCACTACCACCATTTGTTATAACATAAAATTCACCATCATTAATCGTAAGTAAATTTTCTGCTTGAAGTCCATCATGTACAGCGTCTATATTAAATTGTCCACCGTCAACTACAATGTAGCCTTTATCAACATCAGTAGTGTTGTCAGATTGAAAACCATCACCACCTGCAACAATATCAAACGTACCGTCACTAATAGAAATACTATCCTTACCTATTATACCATTGTTAGCAGCCGTAACAGTAAAGTCACCACCTAAAATAGTTAAATCATCTTTAGATGTTATACCATTTTTATAGTTACCTTCTACAACTAAAGAACCATTACCACGGATAACTAAATCTTGCTTACTAAATATAGTTGCATTTTCTTCACGTTCATTTGTATCGTCAAGTTCGACTTCCGAAGCCACATCACTAAAAGTGTTTATGCTTCCATCAGCCAAAGTTATTGTTGTATCCTTTGCTTCATATATGAAAATCGGTGCAGATGTACTATTGCTAAGTGATACATTGTCAAAAACAAGTTCTACATCTTGCTCAAGTGCATTTACATATACTTGACCATTTGAGCTAGTACCTCGTATAATATATGTACCACCTGAACTTATTGTGGCTACGTTATTACTATCCACTGTAACGTTATCACCTTCAACATCCACAGTATCATCACTAAAAGTTATTATGGCAGTAGCTACACTTTCATCAACAGTACTTGTTGACGCTTCAAGAGATTCACCTGCTGGCATGCTAGAATAATACATACCTCCTGTAAAACCTGCAACACCTATGGTCGCAAGAGCAGCTATCATGTAATTTCGTTTATTTTTCTTCATAAAACACCTCCTGTTATAGTCCGTTTTCTTCGCCAACTAAAAGATTATAGTTTATATCAAGGTTTCCATTTCTACATCTTAGCTCATCAAAAAACAGCTTTAAATCTTTACTTTCATCAAAATAAATTGTATAACAAAGTTGGAATAAAGTACCCATATTTGTAGTTCTAACTATATCTAACTTATGAGATTTCGTATAATCTGCTAATACAGTATCAAAAACTCCTTCAGTGTATAAATCTTCAGGTATAGTTATTTTCAAAGATTGCATTCTATTGTTACTTTCAAAAAAGTTTGTAAATTCATAAGTTAATGAAATTATTGCAAATATAGCAGTGAATAGCACAGCTACAAGCACTTGACTTGTACCCACAGCAAGACCTACAGCCATTGTTGCAAAAATACTACCAATTTCTTTTGCTGTACCTGGCAAAGATCTAAATCTTACCAAACTAAAAGCACCCATAACAGCTACACCTGTTCCTACATTACCATTTACAAGCATTATAATAAGTTGAATTGTAAGTGGCAAAAGCGCAAGTGTTACTACAAAGTTTTTGTTATAGCTATTTCTTACAGTATGTATTTTAGCCATAACAAATCCTAAAATTATTGCAACCACAGATAAAAATACTACCTGATAAAAGTTAAAATTCGTTGTTAATGTTTCCGTCGTACTAAGCAATTCGCCCATAATTATTTACCCCGCTATGTTTTTTATATGCTTCACCATACTTCGAAAATGAAGATGGATATATTTTAAGTTCTGTGAATACCTTTGCAAGCCACAAAGGTACAGATTGCCCTGTTTTAACTTCCATAATACGATAGTTACTATCAAGAGCATTTTCTCCATTCGCATTAGTATTTAAATGCAAATCTTCCGTTCTATATAAAATGTTACTATCAAATGTTACTCTCACACCACTTTCATCTGTTGTAAAGTAGGCTTCCCTATCGTAAGAAATAAACATTTTAGGCTCTAGTCCTTTGTATAACTTAAACAGCCATGACATTTCATTTAAAATCTGTCTATCTTTTAAAGTAAGTTCTTCATTACTCGTTTTAGCCATATCATTCAAATCATTAAAGTTTAATGGCACACGTCTTTTATATACAACACCATCATATTTCTTTTTAATTTCTGCAAAAACTGTACTATTACTATTAGCCAAACCATAACTTCTTACTCTAAATTTTTCTTTATAAACTGGTTTTTCTAAAGATTTTCTTATAAGTTTAAAATCTTTTGTATCATAATATATGTTACATATTGTTGTATTACCAAAAGAATCCTCTACAATTATATCTTTCAACTTTTCCTTTAGTGCTAAATACTGTTCATTATTAATTACATATTTTTTTTCATATCTTGACTCGGTCCATGTGTTTCCCATTTAATCACTCCTATTCAATTTATTCTGTATATTTATTTTCTTTACATTTACTTTACTTTTTAATTACATGAATTTGTATTTTTCTTAGTGTATGATTATATTTTATCTTATTTACCTTAAAACAAACTTAAGTTTTTGTTTTTACAAAAAATTTATATTTTTTACTTATAGTTTACAAAAGCCTTGTTTTGTTTTTTATCTGTAAACATTATATTATAAGTTTCTTAAAAATAACTTAAAATTTGAAAATAAAAAAAACAGCTAACCTCTGTCAAGAGTATATAGCTGGTTTTATTATTTTATAGATAAATTGGTGATATTTAACAACCTTTAACTATATAAATTTATATCCTCGTCAAAATTCAAAAAATTTATAATTTCTCTGAAATTAGAACATCATCAATCTTTAGCCCCTGTTTAATTTTTAGTATACTGCATATTCAACAGATTATATAAATGACCCGTTTTCCTATATGTACTCTATTTTAAAATTATAATTTAGAAATTTTATTAAAAAAGTTATTCAAATAATAGCTTTCAATCTCCAAATAATCTAATATTATTTATAGTATAATATAATTACCAACAAAAAGCTAGTTTTTTCAATTAATTTCTCACATAATATGGAGGTAAAAAAATGTATTACACAAATAACTTTGAAACTGATATTAAAAATTATATTTTACATATGAAAACCAATAGAAATATCGATGTTAAAACCGAAAAAGCCTATAAATCCGATTTAAGATTATTGTTAACTTGGTGCATCGATACCAACATTTCAATAATCTCAACAGAAACACTACAACTATATATTTCTTATCTAATTGATGATAAAAAACTTAAAGATACTACTATAAAGCGTAAATATATAGTATTTAAAGCTTACTTTAAACATATGAATTGTGATGATATTGTTTATTCTAAAATCTCGTTTAAGACATTTAAAAGACTTCCTAAAACATTAAACAAAAATGAGATTAACTCTTTAATTTCTATATTATACTCAAATCTTAACTCACAAAAAAACAGTTATACACGTCGAATAGCTATTAGAGATACTGCAATTATTGATTTATTGTTTACAACAGGAATACGTATTGGCGAATTATCTGATATTACACTAAAGGATATAGACTTTGTTGAACAGACTATTTTAATTAGTGGAAAAGGAAAAAAAGAACGACTATTATATATCTCATCAAATGAAGTAATGGATATACTTAAATTATGGCTTGATACAAGAGAACTATTTATGCCAAAAACTCATCATCTATTTTTAAATAAATACGGCTACAAACTATCCATATATGGAATCGAAAATATATTTTATAAATATCGAGATATGTCAATGATAAATCCAAACTCTACTCCCCATTACTTACGACACACATTTGCTACACAACTACTTGAAAATGGTGCTGATTTAAGAAGTGTTCAGGAACTATTAGGACATTCTAGAATTTCTACAACTGAAATTTATACAGAAATATGTGTTGAACATAAGAAAAAAATATTGACGAGCTTTAACTCTAGAAATTCAATTAGTCATACAATCTTATGAATTGTTAAATTCATAAGTGTTTAAATCATTCGACTCTTTTAAACTTTCAATATCTTTTTAACTCATTTACTACAACCCTATATAAAAAGTGTCAACCTAACAAGTAAAAGAAGTTGACAATGCTTTAATTACAGTATATACTAATTGTATACAATTGTTATAGTTAGCGTCATTGCAAAATGCGACAGTTTGTAGGATTGGCTAGAAATTAAGCTTCGATTCGTACTAAGAGGTACACAAGAAGATTAATTTTTTGACTGCGACGACCAAAATGGTGTATTTTCAGGCGTTGCCAGTTATACAAGAAAAAATATTGGAGTAAATATGTTAAAAGAAAAGGTTATTGAATATCTAGAAGAAAATCCAGATAAGTTGGTTACTGGTGGACAAATGGCATTAAAATTTGATGTTAGTAGAACTGCTATATGGAAAACTATAAACACTTTAAAAAATGAAGGATATAAAATAGAAAGTGTAAGAAACAGTGGATATAGATTAAGCGAAAGTAGTGACACATTATCTAAAACAGTTATAAAAAATATAGCTACAACTGATGTAATAGGTCAAGAAATTGAAATACATAAAGTTTTACCCTCAACAAATACTTATGTAAAAAACAGTTTTAATATAAATAGTTTTGAGGGATATACAGTTATAGCCGACGGACAAAGTCAAGGTCGTGGTAGACATGGTAAAAGTTTTTGCTCCCCTGAACAAAATGGGATTTACATGAGTATACTTCTAAAACCAAACATAGACTTTGATAAGGTTTCTATGATTACTATATGTACGGCTGTTGCAGTATGTAATGGAATAGAAAAATCTGTTAATATGCCTTTGGATTTAGGTATAAAATGGGTAAATGATTTATTTATAGGGAATAAAAAACTTTGTGGTATTTTAACAGAAGCTTCTATTTCTATGGAAACAACTGACCTTGAATATGTAGTTGTTGGTATTGGTGTAAACACTGGCGAGGTAGATGAAACAGTAAGGGATATTGCCACATCTCTGTATTTAGAAACAGGAACAAAAGGGCATAGAAACAAAATCATTGGAGAGATATTAAACGAATTTGAGAAAGTGTATAATGATTTTATAAAGGGAAATACAAATATAATTATAGATGAATATAACAAAAGATTATTTATAAAAAACAGAAAAGTTGAAATAACTTATGGTAAAGAAGTGTTGTGCGCAAAAGTAATTGAAGTAAGTTACAAAGGACATCTTATTGTAGAAAAAGAAACGGGAGATAGATTGGAAATTTCATCAGGGGAGATTGTGAGGTTAATTAATGAATAATAGTATTTTGTCAATAAAAGATATGTGTTTAATAGGAGTTTTTGCAGCAGTTATATGTGCTTTAGGACAGATAAGTATACCTATGCCATATGGTGTTCCTATGACTTTACAAACCTTTGCAATTTCACTTGCAGGTGTTGTTTTAGGTGCGAAAAAAGGCTTTTTTGCATCACTTATATATGTACTTCTAGGTGCAGTTGGTTTGCCTGTTTTTGCAGGATTTGTCGGTGGACTTGGAGTAGTCTTTGGAGCAACAGGTGGTTTTATTTTATCTTTTCCAATTATGGCTTGGATCACTGGCGTTGCTTCAGATTTCAACAATAAAACGATTCTTGTAATCGGTGTTGTTTTGGGTATACTTATAAACTATCTTTGTGGTATGTTTATGTTTACCTTTGTAACTGGAAATCCTTTAAGTGTAGCCTTTACAGCTTGTGTTCTGCCTTTTATACCTACGTCAATCATTAAAGCATTTCTTGCAGTTTTTTTAGGTTTATACTTAAAAACATTGTTAAAAAGGGAGGTTATCTTATAATGGAACTTAGACCACATCATTTATTATGTACTCAAGCTTATAGTGGAAAAGGCTATAACACAGAATTTATAGAAAACGTTAATCGTTTAGTTCAAATTTTACGTAACGATAAAGAAGCTAGCGTTAATCTTGTTTTTTCAACTGATGATATGTGTATAAAATGCCCACGAAAAAAAGGAATAAAAAAATGTAAGGACGATTACAAAGTAAAAGTTTTAGATAAAAAAGTTATAGAATACTTTAATCTTGAAGAAAAAGAATATAATTACCACCAAATAACAAAGGAGATAAACTCTAAAATAACTGTGGATATTTTAGATGATATTTGTTCTACATGTGAATGGTATTCAATAAGTGCTTGTAAGAGAATTATTTGTGGAGAAGAATAGTTTTAATTTTTGAGTGTTTATTACATCATAAAGTAATTTCATAAGAAATTACAATATTCTTAAGTCGTAGCCTTGTTTACGAGGCTAGGGCTTTAGTATATTATATCATTTTTATAGGCAATATAATAAAAGTTAAAAAACATACCAATATAACTTAAATGGCGACCTTGCAAAATTTGTAAAAATCCATTTTCATAACAAAACAACGGCTTTGTGGCGTTTGTCAAAAGTATGAAAATTCAGTTTCTCTTTTGCAATGTGCCATTATTTTAATTTTCTGGCGTTTCCAAATGGTATGATTTTTCAACTTTTTTTGTTGGGAAATTTTTACTCTTAAAAATCAGACAAATCACTTTTGCATAAAAAATCAATAGGATAATGTTTCAACATTGATATATTTTTAAAAATTAAATGACAACACTGTAATTATGTGATAAAATAAAAACAAAAGACAGTTTTGAAAAAAAGTAAAATTATCATACTATTATAATGAGTTAATATCAAAAAAATGGAGGATAAATATGTTAAGAGATAAATCAGTTTTGATTACAGGTGGTACAGGCTCTTTTGGAAAAGCATTTACAAGAATCCTTTTAAAAAACCATAATGTAAAGCGTGTTATAATATATTCAAGAGACGAATTTAAACAAGATATAATGAAGAAAGATTTTACAAATGAGTTTCCAAATGAAGCTAGTAAGTTAAGATTTTTTATAGGTGATGTTAGAGATAAAGACAGATTATACAGAGCCTTTAAAGGAGTAGATTATGTAATACATGCAGCAGCTATGAAACAAGTTCCTGCTTGTGAGTACAATCCTTTTGAAGCTATAAAGACTAATATTAATGGGGCTCAAAATATAGTTGATGCTGCTTTAGATTGTTCTGTTGAAAAAGTAATTGCTTTATCTACGGATAAGGCTGTAAACCCTATAAATTTATATGGAGGAACTAAACTCGTTTCAGATAAATTATTTATATCTGCAAATGCATATAGTGGCGATGACGGAACTGTTTTCTCTGTTGTTCGATATGGCAACGTATCAGGTAGCCGAGGCTCCGTTATACCTTTTTTTAGAACACTATTAGAAAAAGGCGAAAAAACTCTACCTATTACTGATGAGCGTATGACAAGATTTTGGATGACATTAGATGACGCTGTAAATTTAGTTTTACTTGCTTTAAAAGAAACAAACGGAGGAGAAACATATGTATATAAAAATCCTTCATATAAAATAACGGATATAGCAGAAGCGATAAATCCAAATGGTGATATAAAAGTAGTTGGTATACGAGAAGGCGAAAAACTTCATGAAGTTATGATTACGGCTGATGACTCTAGATGTACCTATGACTATGGTGATTACTACATTATATATCCTAATTATGAATGGTGGTCTAAAGATAAATATTTTAAAACTGGTGGAAAGTTGATTTCAGATGGTTGGGAGTATAATTCTGGTACTAACAATGTTTGGCTTAATATAGATACTATTAGAGAAAAACTTCAAAAATTAGGATTATAGGAGGTCGATATTTATGAAACTTGCACTTTTAGGAGGAAAACCAGAGGTAGAAGAATTTATACCCTATGGAAAACAATATATAGATGATGAAGATATAAAAGCAGTAAGTAAGGTTTTGAAATCTCCATATTTAACAACAGGCCCTTATGTAGAAGAGTTTGAAAAAAAATTATGCAAGTTTACAGGTGCAAAGTACGCAGTAGCTATATCAAACGGCACAGCTGCATTACATGCAACTTGTTATGCATTAGGAATTGGAAAAGATGATGAAGTTATAACATCACCCATAACTTTTGCTGCATCAGCAAATTGCGTTTTGTACTGTGGTGGCACACCAATATTTGCTGACATAAATCCGAAAACTTGGAATATTGACCCTAAAAAAATAGAGGAAAAAATTACAGAAAAAACAAAGGCAATAATCGCCGTAGATTTTACAGGACAAGCTGTGGAGATTGACAAAATAAAAGCTATTTGTCAAAAGCATAACTTGATTTTTATAGAAGATGCAGCTCATTCAATAGGTACAAAATACAATGATATAGCTGTTGGAAATCTTGCTGATATGACTACTTTTAGTTTTCACCCAGTTAAAACAATAACTTCAGGTGAGGGCGGAGCTATTTTAACAAATAACGAGGAATACTATAAGAAAATGAAACTTTTTCGTTCTCACGGTATAACTAGAGATGAAAAACTACTTTCTAAACCTAATTTTCATGGGTATAACGAACAAATAGAGCTTGGCTATAATTACCGAATGACCGATATACAGGCAGCACTTGGGTTAAGTCAGTTAGGTAAAATTGATAAATTTTCTAATCGACGCAGCGAAATTGTTGAAAAGTATAATAAAGCCTTTGAAAACATACCAGAGCTTATTATACAAGAAGAAATAAAAGAGTCTAAAACAACACGTCATTTGTATATTATTAAACTTAATAAAGATAAGTTAAATGCTGATAGAAATGAGATTTACAAAGCTTTAAATGCCGAGAATGTAGGCTTGCAAGTACATTATTTACCTGTGTATTGGCACCCGTATTATCAGGAATTAGGCTATAAAAAAGGTATCTGCCCTTTTGCAGAAGATTTATATGAAAATATTATAACAATACCTTTGTACTATTCTTTAACAGATATTGAGGTTGAAAATGTTATAAATGCAGTTGTAAAAGTTGTAAATTACTATAAAAAAGGTGATTAATATGAAAATAGGTGCGATTATTCAGGCTAGAGTTGGTTCAACAAGATTACCTGAAAAAGTTTTAAAAAATATATGTGGTAAAAGTGTTTTAGACCACGTAATCACTAGAGTTAGACAGTCTAAATACATTGATGAAATTATTATAGCTACCACTATTTTAGATAGAGATATAGCAATCATTAATGAAGCCGAAAAAATTGGTGTTAAGTCTTTTTGTGGTAGCGAAGATGATGTGCTATCAAGGTATTATCTAGCCGCTAAAGAA
Organism: Lachnospirales bacterium; assembly: GCA_047973385.1. GTDB lineage: Bacteria > Bacillota > Clostridia > Lachnospirales > CAMZNU01 > JBKEBX01. The sequence continues at coordinate 167,625 of JBKEBX010000022.1, forward strand.
AACAGTTTAGATGTTATTGTACGAATAACATCAGATTGTCCATTAATTGATAGTAAGGTGATTGATGAAGTTGTTAAAACTTATTTAGATAATAAATATGATATTGTAACAAACGCAGGTTCCGATTTATCACAAAGAACTTATCCTAGAGGTTTAGATACAGAAGTTTTTTCTTTTGAGGCTTTGGAAAATGCCTATAAAAATGCAGTTGAAAAATATCAAAGAGAACATGTAACACCTTATATTTATGAAAATGCAAAAGAAGTATTTTATTATAAAAATAGTACTGATTATTCAAAATATCGTTGGACACTAGATACTGAAGAAGATTTTGAAGTTATTTCTAAAATATATGAAAATCTTTATGATGATAGGAATATTCATAATTTTTATTTAATGGATATAGTTAAGCTTTTTGAAGAAAAACCTGAACTTTATGATATAAATGCACATATAGAACAGAAAAAGTTGAAGTAGAGAAGAATGATATGCTAGAACTTAAGAAAATAGGTTATGAAGATTTAGAAAATGTTATGACGTGGAGAATGTTACCAGAGGTAACTAAGTATATGTTCAGTGACCCTGTACTTACTGTTGAAAATCAAAAAAAATGGCTTGATAATATTTTACACAGAACAGATGTTTTATATTGGATTATTTATTTTGATAATACACCTATAGGCGTTTAAATTTCCAAGGTATTGATAATTTAAATAAAAAATGCTTTTGGGCATACTATATTGGAGATACATCATATAGAGGTAAAGGTATAAGTAAGGATTTAGAATGTAATATTTATGATTATTGTTTCTATACACTAAATCTTAATAAACTTTGCTGTGAAGTCTTAAGTTTTAATGAAAAAGTAATTTCCTTACATCAAAAGTATGGTTCCTTAATAGAAGGTGAGCATAAAGAACATATTTGTAAAAATAATATATTCTATGATGTTACAAGTATGGGAATAACTAAAACAAGATGGGAAGAAGTAAGAAATAGTATTGATTATAATAAGATTTCTATTGAATAGTATATAGAGGTTTAAAATGTTAATTGTAGTTAGAACAGAGGGTGGTAGCCATGTTGGATATGGTCATATATATAGATGTATTTCTTTAGTTAGGGCTATGCAAGTTGAGTTAGAATACATAAATATTTTATTTGTTATTAATAATCAATGTGCAAGTTTATTAGATGAATTAGGATTTGATTATGTAGTTTCTGATAATTTTGATATCAATTATGACTTAGATATATTGAAAGATAAATCTGTTGATTTAATTTTGTTTGACTCATATAACGGAACAGACATTTATTTGTCTAAACTAAAAAGTATATCAAAACTTGTAATATTTGATGATAACAATGATTTATATAGTTTAGATAATGTTGATGTGGTTATAAATGGGAATGTTCATGGAGCAACTTTAGGTTATGATACAAGTAAATCAACGTCTTTTTTACTCGGAACAAATCATTTAGTGATGAAAGAAGAATATTGGAATAATGATACAAGTTTTATAGACAAAAAAGGAATTCTTATAACTACTGGTGGCACAGATACATATAATTTAACATATTCTTTTATGAAAAACTTACAAAAAATCAATATACCTATTGTAGTTATAGTTGGTCCAGGTTTTTCAAATGAGCAGATAAATGTGTTAGAAAAAGAAAAATGTAAAAATGTTGAACTTATCATAAAGCCTAATAGCCTTAAAAAATATTTAAGCAAATCAAAATATGTGGTTACTGCTAGTGGTAGCTCTGTTTATGAAGTTTTAACGCAAAAATCAATACCTATTTTGTTTAGTCAAGCTAAAAATCAAAATCTTGCATATTATGAATTTGAAAAAGCTAATGTTAAAACCATCGGCATTTACCCTGAAATAAATTTTGATAAAGCTTACAATTATATAAAATCCTTTGAAGAAAGTGATATCTCTAATACAAAGATTGAAATTGATATTGATGGTAAAGGTGCTTATAGAGTGGCAAAATATCTAAAAAATTATTTAGTTGGAGGTAATATTGAATAACAATTTTATTGAGTTAAGAAAGCTAAAAAAAAGTGATATATCTAATATTTTCGAACTTTCAAATCAAGATTATGTAAGGAAATATTCTATAAATAAAGATAAAATTCTTTGGGAAGACCACATAAAATGGTTCGAAAATATTTTAAAAAGTGATTTAGACTATTTTTATATTGTTACAGAAAATACAAGTGAAAATGAAGAAAAATTTTACGGACAAGTGCGTTTTAAAATAAATACAAACAATGGTGACTGTGAAGTTAGTATAAGTTTAAACAAAAATATACAAGGCAGGGGTATGTCTAAGTATATCTTAAAAGAAAGTTTGAATTTGCTTTTCAGCGAAGCAACTTTTATAAATGTGATAACAGCTTATGTTAATATTGAAAATTTAGTCTCTATAAAGTTGTTTCAAGGTGTTGGGTTTCAAGAGATTTCAAAAGCCAACGATATGCTAAGGTTTGTGATTATAAGGAGTGATTTTTATGAAACTAGATAACTTTGATATAAAAGAAAAAACTTTTATAATAGCCGAACTTTCTGCAAATCATGGACATGATATAGAAATAGCAAAAAAGACTATACAAGCGGCTAAAAAGTCAGGTGCTGACGCTATAAAAATACAAACCTACACGGCTGATACTTTAACCATAGACTGTGACAACGAGTACTTTACATTAAACAACGGTACCATATGGGACGGTAGAACTCTATATGATTTATATAAGGAAGCTTATACACCTTGGGAATGGCAAAGGGAGTTAAAGGAATACGCAGAAAGTTTAGGGCTTATTTTTTTCTCAACGCCCTTTGATAAAAGTGCCGTAGACTTTTTAGAAGAAATAGATATTCCTATATATAAAATTGCTTCCTTTGAGATAAAAGATATTCCCTTAATTGAGTATGTTGCATCAAAAGGTAAACCTATTATAATGTCTGTGGGTATAGCCACTCTTTCAGATATCGAAGAAGCCCTTGAGGCTTGTCACAAAATGGGAAATAAACAAATTATATTACTAAAATGTACATCTTCCTACCCAGCAAAACCAAGTGATGCAAACCTTTTAACTATCCCTAATTTGAGTGAAACTTTTGACGTTGAGGTCGGTTTATCTGACCATACACTTGGTACGGCTGTTTCTGTTTTATCTATTGCTCTTGGAGCAAAGGTAATTGAAAAACATTTTATTCTAGATAAGTCAATAGGTGGCCCTGATGCTTCTTTTTCTATGGAACCAAAAGAATTTAAAAAATTAGTTGAAGATATAAGAGTTGCTGAAGTGGCACTTGGTAAAGTAGATTATAACTTAACAGAAAGCAAAAAGAAAAGTCGATTACTTGGGAGAGCGTTGTTTGTTACCGAAGATATAAAAAAAGGGGAGATTTTTTGCGAAAAGAACATTCGAAGCATTAGACCCTCACCTATGGGAAGTATTGAACCTAAATATATAAATGATTTTTTAGGTAAAGTATGTACTTGCGATGTAAAAAAAGGTACACCTGTAAATTGGACAATGATATAATTTTAAAAAAGAGGCACTAAGAAAACTCGCATAATTTGAGATTTCTTACAGTCCTTTTTTTTATGGTTTTTTAAACTATATAGCACCTTACAAAATATATTCTAATTAGTTTACAACAAGTCAATGGCTATGGTACAAGTGGCAACCTCGCAAAATGTAGAAAAATCCATTTTCATAGCAAAACAATGGCTTTGCGGCTTTTGACAAAAGTATGAAAATTTGGTTTTTCTTTTGCAATGTGCCATTATTTTAGTTTTCTGGCGTTTACAAGTGCATTTGGCAGTTATATGAAAAAAAAAATTGCAACCAAGTTAAGTATTATACCTTGTATGCAATAATTCTAAATATTAAGATGTTTATATTTAAGTATGTCAAAACAATATGCATTTTTATTATGCGGA
>JBKEBX010000041.1:0-28207 GCA_047973385.1 Lachnospirales bacterium
TAACCCATATATTACCTGTACCAGTAAAGATAATCATTTCTACTTCACGAACAGTTCCAAGTAATCTCCACATTTTACCAATTGCATCATGCATTTCCATAGACCAGATAAGTGGACCACCAAGGCAGTGCATTCTTACAGTTACAACACCGTCTTCACGCATATCCATAATAAAGTGTTCTTTAAACATTTCTTTGATTTGCTCAAACGTTACCCATTCAACATAACCAGCGTTAGTTTCTCTTTTCATTACTATATTTCCTCCTTAAGTTAAATTATAAACAATATTTGTTTATATTAACTATACAATATAATAAATGGATTGTAAAATTCACTTTTTGCATTATTTTTTTCAGTTCCGTTATTTTTTTTACACAATATATCTTAAAACTACTCCAGTATCTCAAGTATTTTTCATATATTTTATATAATTTTTTTTAGAATCCTAAGTATTATTTACTATTTTTGAATAATAATATCCACTTTTTGCATTATAAAACTTGTTATTTTTATGTTATACTTAAAAAAAAGCAATAAAAAAAGGAGCATCATATATTATGACGACTACAACTTCAAATTTATCGAAAGGAACTTTATCAATAGAAAACAAAAACGTATTTTCTATATTGAAAAAGTGGCTTTATACTGAAAATGATATTGTTTTCAGAGAATTAATTTCCAACGCTAAAGATGCTATTGAAAAGCGTGTTAGCCTCGTAAATGAAGATTTAGAGGGTAAAATAAACGTTCTTTTAAACAAAGAAGAAGGTACAATTACTATAAGTGATAACGGTATCGGTATGACTTATGAGGAAGTAAGTATATATATAAATCAAATCGCGTTTTCTGGTGCAACAGATTTTATCAAAGCGACTCAAAGTGGAGAAAATACTATTATCGGACATTTTGGTGTAGGTTTCTACTCGTCATTTATGTTGTGCGATAATGTTGGTATAGTAACAAAATCTTATAAAGATGATTTAGCAGTTAAGTGGGATTGTACTTCTGACATGGATTTTACAATGGAATATTGTGAAAAAGATAACGTTGGAACTGATGTCATTTTGTACCTTAAAGAGTCTAACCCATATGTTCAAAAACCCGAACTCATATACAATGCAGTTAAAAAATATTTTGAATTTGCATCAGTTAAAATAAACTACAACGCTGAGGGCTACGATAATGTACAAGTTAACGAGCCTCTTCCTATTTGGAAAAAAATCGGCGACACTTCAGAAAGTCATAAAGATGCTTTAAACACTTTCTACAAAGAGTATTTTAATGATGTATCAGACCCTATTTTCACAGTTAACATTGCAAGTCTTGATATTGGTGTAAGTGGTATTTTATTTTTTAGAGAAACTCGTGGAGATACACATGAGCTTGACGGTACGATAAAAATATATTGTCGTGGCGTTTACATAGGTGAAAATATACCTGAACTTATTCCCTCTTTTGTTAATTTACAAAGTGGTATTATAGAATGCGATAACTTACCTCTTGTTGTTTCAAGAAATGATATACGTTCAGAGGGGCAAAAAGATGGACAAATGGAGCTTATCTCTGAGTGTCTTGCCCAAGAAGTTACTATAGCTTTGCACGATATATTCGAAAATAAACGTTCAGAATATGAAAAAAACTGGGACAACCTAAATGCTTTTATTAAATATTCTGTTTTAAAAGATAAAACTTTTGGTTCTGTTATGACTAGAAAAGTTATATTTAGAGATTTATACGGTAATCTTATGACAATTGATGAATATACTCAAAACGCAAAGGAAAGTTCTGATGCAGAAACAATATATTATACATCTGATGAGGTTGAACAGGCTCATTACATAGAAATCTTCAAAAAATGTGGAATGAACGCTCTACATTTTGATCATGTTATCGACCAGCCATATATGCAAAGATACGAAGTTGTTAAACCAAATCTAAAGTTTGTTAGAATAGATTCAAATATTGAAAGTATATACGAAGGTACTGTTAGCGATAGCGATAAAGAAACCATAGAAAAAATTACAAGTATTTTTAGTGCATCTGTTGGTAAAAGACTTGAAAAGTTTAAAATAAAAGTTACAAACCTTAATCAAGTAAATATTTCAACTGTAATTATAAATGATGAAAAATCTCGTCGTATGGCAGATATGCTTGAAATATATGGTTACATAAATAAACAAGATGTAAATGCTCAATCTCTTCAATCAAACAGTACATTTATAATTAATTTACAAAACAAAATTGTTCAAAGAATTTTAAATACTGTTGACGAAAGTTTACAAAGAGATATGTGTAATCAGCTTTTCGATTTATCACTTTTAAGTGGACAAAAACTTGAAGCAGAAGATGTACTTTCTTTCATTCTAAGAAGTGAAAGACTGCTTTTGGATATATAAAATTTTAGGAGGAAAATAAATAATGAAAAGATTAGAAAACAAAATAGCAATCGTAACTGGCGGTAATGCTGGTATAGGTTATGCTACTGCTAAATTATTTTGCGAAGAAGGTGCAAAAGTTGTAATATCTGGTAGACGTAGTGACAGAAACGAAAAGGCTGTAAAAGAAATCACTGAACTTGGTGGCGAAATATTCGCTGTTGACGGTGACGTTTCAAAAGCTGAAGATTGTCAAAAAATTATAGATGCAACTATCGAAAAATATGGTAGAATAGATATTTTAGTAAATAACGCTGGTATAGGCGATAAACATATGCCTATAAATGAGTGTACTGAAGAATGGTATGACACTGTTTGTAAAATAGACCAATATTCTATTTATTACATGATGAAATATGCTTTAGTTCATATGGAGAAAGTAGGTAAAGGTTCAATCGTAAATCTTTCATCTATCGGTAGCCAAGGTCTTGCTGGTATTGCTTATAGTGCTGCTAAAGCTGCTGTAAACTCTATGACTAAAAACGTAGCACTCCAATACTCTGCAACAGAGATTCGTTGTAATGCTATCGCTCCAGGTCCAACTCCAACAGAACTAAACACTCCTGAAGCTTTCGCAACTTTCCACCAAGATTTTGCTGCAAAGTGTGCTGAGCATATAGACTTAACTATCCCTGAAGCCTCAGCTTATGACCAAGCAGAAGCGATTTTATACTTTGCAAGTGACTACTCAAAAGCTACTAACGGTCAAATTTTGTACGTTGACCACGGTTCAACATTGTACTAAAAGCAACCTCTATAGATTAAAGGGGCTGTAAGAACTCACATAATGTGAGATTTCTTACAGCCCCTTTAAGTCTTATTTTATTAAATTTACAATAACTCTAAAATATTTTTATATGTTATATCTAAAGAGTTTGCAACGGCTTCATTTGTAAGGTGACCTTTGTAAGTATTTACACCTGTTCTAACTGGGTTATTTTCTCGAATAACATCAAAACCTCTATTTGCTATTATAACACCAAATTGTGTTGTTGCATTTGTAAGTGCAACAGTAGCCGTTCTAGGTACTGCCCCTGGCATATTTGCAACAGAATAATGAAGTACGCCATGCTTTTCAAAAACAGGGTTGTCATGTGTTGTAATTCTATCAATAGTTTCAACAGAACCACCTTGGTCAATGGAAATATCCACAATAACTGAACCTTTTTTCATAGTTTTAACCATATACTCTTTTACAATTTTTGGAGCTTTTTCTCCTGGTATTAAAACAGTAGATATGAGTATATCTGCCATTTCTGTATACTTTGCTATATTACTTTCATTGGACTTAATAACTGTAAGTTCTTTATCAAATATCTCATCAAGATAACGTATTCTATCCTCATGAAGTGCAAGCATATACACTTTTGCACCAAGTCCAATTGCCATTTTAGCTGCATTTATGGCACTAACACCATCACCTATAATCGTGACTACACCTCTATCAACACCTGGTGCACCACCGATTAAAATACCCTGTCCCCCATTGTGAGATTCTAAGAACTGCACACCAACAGTTGTTGCGCGACGACCTGCCATTTCACTCATAGGACGAAGTAGTGGCAATCTACCATTTAGTTCAACTGTTTCATAAGCTATACCTAAAACTTCTTTTTCAAGTAAAGCATTTGTAAGTTCTGGTTCTGCTGCTAAATGTAAGTAAGTATATAAAATCAAATCTTTTTTGAAATATTGATACTCCTCTTTAAGTGGTTCTTTTACCTTAACAACCATTTCGTTATCCCACGCTTCTTTAGCTGTGTCAACGATTTTAGCACCTACTGCAACATACTCCTCATCAGTAAATCCAGCTTTTATACCTGCTGATTTTTCAACAAAAACTTCATGTCCATTCACAACGTATTCATTAACACTAGCTGGGGACATAGAAACTCTGCCTTCATTGTTTTTAATTTCTTTTGGTACTCCTATTCTCATAAGCACACTCCTTAAAAAATTATTTATACCTAATTTTAACATATTTATCATAAAAATAAATAGTTTTATTAAAAATTTATTAAAATCGTTACTATATCCATCTTTTAATCATAAATCTAACTATTTTTTTGAGAAAATACAATCAATTTATACAAAATTCATAAAAAATTACATTCTATTTAGGTAGCTATCCACTAAGTAACTTATACCCATGATTTTTGCACCTTTCAAAGAATTGGTTTCGCTTTGAGCAAAAGATATATTTAAAGGTTTATCAACAATCGCAATTTCTTGAATAATTTCTTCAATTTTCTCTCTAAAATCTGAACGTAAATTAAACAAATCACCTGTTAATATATAGTTTTCTATATCTATAACACATCGTACATTGTATATAACCTCTGCAACTTCCATAATTACAGCTTCATAATAATTATAAATCACTTTATCTTTATCTTTAACTAACTGTTTAAACTTTTTCAAATCAATGTTTGCATCATTCTCTTTATTATATCTTGCCATTAAAGATTTTATGCTACAACGGTCCTCAAAAGTTTCAAGCTTACCATCTACTAATCTAGAATTTAAAAATCCAAGTTCTCCAGCAAAATTTTTATCCCCATGAAAAATCTTACTATCAAAAACAATGCTTCCACCTATTCCATAATGTCCACTCATAATTATCATATTACTATACTTTTTAAAATCATCTGAATTTTTTATTGCGATAGCCTCAAGCTCAACATCATTAAACAACTTAATTTTAAAGTAATTCTCAAAACACCAACATCGCATTTCTTCAAAAACTTCTACCATTTTCTCATTATCTTCAACTAAGATTTTCATACCATCAACAACTGTTGGCATAGAAAAAATAACTATCTCAATAAGTTCTTTATTTGACTTTGTATTTATGATAGTTTCAAGTAATTCTCTAACTTTTTCAGTTTCGGGCATATCAACAGCTTCCTCGTATATCATACCCTTCTTCATATCATAAACACCAATAGTCAATTTATTTTTCGAAAAATCCACCACAAGTAAATTTCTATATTTTAAATTCAAATCAAGAAGAATTTCTTTTTTACCAAGTGAATTGTTTCCCTTTCCAACTTCTTGTAATAGTCCATCTGCTATAAGTTCATTAACCCTCTTTGAAATAATTGTCTTTGTAACCTGTAGTTCTTTCGCTAAAGAACTTCTTGAAATCATTCCGTCATTTATAATTTTCTCTAAAATCATGTGCGGAACTATTAAATTTGTATTATCTTTAATTTTATTTTCGATTGTTTTAGATATCTCATACATAAACTTTTCCAATTATTCTCCTTTACTTCGTATTTTTTTAAACTAATTATATAAATAGTTTAATTTAAAATACTCTTTAAGTCAAGCATTATGTATAATTTTATATAAAATAATCAAAAACAATTGATTTTTTTATTTTGATTATTACAAATAATGTGTTATAATTAAATAGCTATAAAAAAATAATTAAAATTAGGGGGATATAATGGAACTCACACTACAAGAATTTCTTATAGATGCACTTGAAAATAACGATAATCAGAAGCTAATTCAATATGTCAGTATTTCATTCCCCGTTGATATAGGCAATGAACTTGAGGACTTTAGTGATGAGGATTTGGAAGCTTTTTTAGAGATTATAGATAATGATTTACTTGTTCCAATCGTTGATGAAGCCTATGAGGAACTTCAACTTAGAATTATCGAGATGTTAAATACCCAAGATATTTTGGCTGTGTTTAAAACACTACCAACAGATGAAGTTGTAGATATTTTAGGTTTGCTTCCTTTTAGTAAAAAGAAAATTTTACTAAATTCTATGCGTAAAAAAGAATCGGAAGTTATCGAAACTCTTTTGAACTATGAGCCTGACTCTGCCGGTGGTATCATGACAACTGAATATATTGCTTTAAAATCAAATATTACAGTTATAAATGCTTTAACAAAGATAAAGCAAATCGCCCCTAAAACTGAGATAATTGAAACACTATTCGTTATAAATACATCTAGAGAGTTAGTAGGTACCATAGACCTTAGAGATATACTTGTGGCTGATGATGATACATTACTTGAAACAATTATGGATACAAATGTAATGTCTGTACACCCTGAAACAGACCAAGAACATGTTTCACAACTTGCTTCAAAATATTCTATGCAAGTTATTCCTGTTGTAAATCGTCGTAACGCACTACTTGGTATCATTACAATTGACGATATCATTGATGTACTTACAGAAGAATATACAGAAGATATCTTGCAAATGGGTGGTGTTGACAAGGACGAAACCATTGATAATGATATTCTATCATCTATTAAAATGCGTTTGCCTTGGCTTTGTGTCAACTTCTTTACAGCTCTTATAGCTTCATCAATTGTAGGTATTTTTGATGCAACAATCGAAAAAGTTGTAGCTCTAGCCGTAGCAATGCCTATTATAACAGGTATGGGGGGCAACGCAGGTACTCAAACTTTAACCATTGTAATTCGAAATATAGCACTTGGAGAAATAGAATCTGAAGAACATAGGGCTATTTTATTAAAAGAACTTGTACTTGGCATTGTACATGGCACACTAATAGGCTTACTAGCAGGTTCTTTTCTATTTATTGTATACGGCAATATTTATCTATCCTTAATTGCACTAACTGCAATGTTATTCAACATGACAATCGCTTGTATATTAGGCTTTTTAGTACCAATCACCTTGAAAAAGTTAAATATTGACCCGGCTTTATCTTCAGGGATTTTTCTAACAACTGCAACAGATACATTTGGTTTTTTTGTATTTTTAGGACTTGCCACTGTATTTATGCAATATTTAATATAAAAAAGGAACTGTAAAGAAAATCGCTACATAAAAGCGAGATTTTTCACAGTTCCTTTTTAATGATTATATTTAAGTTTCTAAATCTTTTATAGCTATATACGTTTCTTCAAGTTCTTTAACATGAAGTTCTATAATCTCATTTATCATTTTTTCAATTTGTTCTTCATTCATATTTTCATTATACTTTATTATAATAGACCATGTAGGGTTATATGAATCTTCAACTTCACCCATCGATATTACGTTTTCATTTTGTGTAACAGCTGAACTTTCGTAGGAATCAAGGATTGCATCAAACTCCCAATCTTCTACATCTCTATTCGTTGTAACTAGCATATTGAGCATTATATCATTATCAAAATATTGTGCATTGATATTTTGGATATATACCTCAAAATCGCCAACAGCAATAGAACATATTTCTTTACAGAAAAAACCTGTTTCCTTTTCCTTTAACATTATAACAATTACAGTTTCTTCCATGCTTCCTCCTAGATAATCTTTATATTGCAACGTAGCAAATTTTCAAAAAAATGGCACATTGCAAAAGAAAAATCAAATTTTCATACTTTTGATAAACGCCTTAAATGGCAAAGCAACTCCATTTTGTAATGAAGCCATATGTACAAGTTATATTATACTTTTTTTTATTAAATTATGCAAGTATATTAGCTATTTTAGTAAATTAATTTTCTAAACCATAAAAAACATTGACAAATCAACAAAAATGTTCTATTATATACTAAATTACAAAAAAGGAGTGACTAGAATGAGTTTTTATGATTACTCGGCATTTAAAATTAATGGCTATCAAATGTATACGAAAGATTTAAGAGGAAAAGTTGTACTTGTGGTAAATACAGCTACAAATTGTAAGTACACCTCTCAATTTAAAGATTTAGAGGCATTTTATCAAACCTATCATAAAAAAGGTTTGGAAATCTTAACCTTTCCTTGTAATCAATTTGCTAACCAAGAACCTCGAAACAACAATGAAATTGTTGAATTTTGTACTGTGAATTTCGGTGTTACCTTTGATATATTCAGAAAAATTGATGTAAATGGAGAACTCACTCACCCCTTATATAAATACTTAAAAAAACAAAAAAAAGACTTTTTTTCATTAGACATTAAATGGAATTTTACAAAATTCCTTATTGATAGACAAGGAAACGTTATAAAAAGATATTCGCCTGACATTCCACCTCGCCAACTAGAAAACGATATGGTTAGGCTTATTAATCAATGACTTTCCCAACACATACGTTACACTTATAGATTAATAATACACAAAAGGGCTTCATATAAACTCTCTATTTCGAGTTTATATGAAGCTCTTGTAAAATTTGAATTTTTAGGCAATGCACTTAATCAGTGAACATTTGCGTCCAATATGTCCAACCGTCTTTTACATAATATCCAATACCAATCTTTTTAAAAGTGGTATCTAAAATATTTCTTCTATGTCCTTCTGAATCCATCCAATCAGCTACAACTTCACTTGGTGTAGTCTGACCTTTAGCTAAATTTTCACCTGCCGACCCATACTTTATACCAAAGTTTGTCATCATATCAAAAGGAGAATTGTAATTTGGTGAATAATGGTCATAATAATTATAATCACCCATATCCCTACTTTTCATTTCGGCTACATAAGTTAAGTCTAAATCTAGTGTTAGAGGTTCAAAATCAAGCTTTGTTCGTTCTAAATTAACCAAACGCAATACTTCATCAATATATTTTTGAGAAATATTTGTATTGTTGTTTTCTGGGTCAAAACTATAAATTGTGCTTCTTTTAGTTGTAACACCTGTGCTTGGTACTCTAAAATTTTGTTTATTCTTATATATAGTTACCGTTTGGGAATCATTATCCCACTCAACTGGAATACCAATAGCTTCAGATATAGCTCTTGAGTGTATGAAAACACGTCCATTTACATTTTTTATAGCAACATCATTTACGTACCAACTTTTAGTTTCTGTATATATAGAATTTGCATCTTCTTTATACTCTGTAGAAGTAACCAAAATTCTTTGTTCATCTTCTTCTAAATATACAGTATATGAATGATTTAAGTTAACTTGGTCATATCGTATAATTTTAAACTGCCCATATAAACTTGTATCAATATCACCACCTAGCTCCTCAAATATGCTTCTAAAAGGTACCATAGCCTTTCCATCAGTTGATAAATATGGTGTTGATGAATATTTAGTATAATCTATATAACTATTATCCATTTTTATCTTTAAGTTATCAGCACTAACCTCAGCATTGTAACTAAAGCTAAAAACAAAAATTAGCATAAGAACAAAAAGATTAGTAAAAAACTTTTTAAAAATATTAATATACACCACGCTCCTTACTATTTTTATTTGAAATCATATATTCAACCTATTAAATTCATAGATCTTAAACATTTCCATATAGAGATTTTACTATATTAACACAGTTTTTTCAATAACTTATTAAATTTCTCATAAAATTGTAACATTTGAATACTTTATTACAAGCTTTTGAAAACTTTATGATAGCTTTCACATGATTATTTAAAAAATAAAAGCTCATAGAGATTTTTAATTTTATCTCTATAAGCTTTTTAATACATTTTGTTAAGGTAGTTCTAGCTTTATCTTAAGGCAGATTTTTCAGCCTCATAAGTATTAAAGTTGACACTATCAACAACCTTATGTTGTTCATTATCATAAATAACAAAATTTAGTCCAATTTTATTTATCGAATACTCTTTGTTGTTAATAATAATTGAACTTACGTTTCCATAATCAAACCCACCACTTAAAATAGTGTATGTGCTACCGTCACTTAAAGTTCCAGATTCTTCAAGTAGCTCATAGGCACAGTTTTCTACAACATTGCCCTCAGACACAATTCCTATATAGCTAGATCTAATTTGATCTTTTAAAGTACCCTCAAGCCCAATAGAGTTAAACCCTGCTAAATAACCATTATGAAAAGCACTAGATGCCTCATTTTTAGCAGATATAAACACACTATATTTATCTAAGTTATTACTTAAAATTTCTAGGTAATCCATTAAATTAGTTACTGATTTAAGGTTTAATATAGTTGTGTCTTCTTCCTTTTGTTTTTCGTAAATATCACGTTTAGAAGCTCTAAATGAGTTGGAATATTCATCATCACTAATCACAACATTTGTTATAATTTCGCCATTTTTCACTTCAACAACTCTTGATAAAGTATCAGCTAAACCTGCAAAACCTCCTAATACATTTGAACTTTGTTGACCATTTTCATAGATTAAACCACCAAAGTTGATTAAATAATGGTTATCGCCTAATATGTCTATATCACCTATGTATGGAGTAAAAGTTTGAAACTCCTCATCTTTACCAAAGTCCCAAATTTGCTGTACAGTCATTTGCTCATCATCAATTTGATATGCAACGCCTCTTGAGTAATTATCAGCATCACTTATAACACTATCTACATCTTTACTTCTATGGTTACCATTGTCATATAAAGTTAAAATATTGTTTTCATATATAATGGCATGTTGACCATACTGATATTCAAAATTTTCACCAACTGGTGTAAGTAGTTTAGCTTGTAAGCTTTCTGGTAACTTATCACTTGGATCTGTTAAAATCCAGTTAACCTCACAAGTTTCATAGTCGATATTTACAACCATATCCTGATGTCTACCACTAAGTACTAGTTCACCATCATTATAAGACATAGAGTTTAAATGGAACCAGTCGTGTTCACCTGCTGTAACAGCCAAGTCCATAACTTCCTCCTCTGTTAAACCTTCCGCCATATTTTGATTATAGTTATCGATTTTTACATATACATCATCAGCTATTTTATCAATATCTAAAATTTCATATAAGTCAATAGTTTTTACTATTTCTCCTGTAACTCTATCAATTTCCACTATGTAATCTTCTTCTGTATCTCTATCAGGCGATTTACTTGGTACAAGTAAATTACCATTTGGCAACTCAGTAATTTCGTGATGAGCATGTACAACTTCATAGGATTTAATTATTTTACCTAAATAGTTCATCTCGTATATACCACTTGCATAATATGGAGCCGAGGAAAGTTCTTCATTTATTATTGCAATATTACCATTTTCAAGAAGTCTTAAAGGACTGCCCATGTTACCTGCAAGAAGGTCACTACCAAAGTACCAACGTACATCACCGTTATTATCAACAGCAAAGTTTCGATTTCCTTCAAAGAATATTAGCTTACCATTACTTTCTGTATCAATATTAGTTTCCATATCAACATCATATAGCACATCTCCGATTTCTTCTGTTTGAATACTTAAAGTATTGCTTTCTGTTGTACCGTCATCATAGGTTACATCAACAACAACTTGGTTGTCTGTACCACCATATAAACCAAGAACTGGTATAGAATGTGTTGTAGATACTTCATCAAATGTATTTGATATATCAACACTTGAATCAATACCCTTTACGGTAACAGTAACACTTGATGGTTTTTCTGTGTTAAACATGATTATTGCCGTTAAAGGCGAAACATCATAGGGGTCAACTGTTATCAATGGATTTGCAAGAGTATAATCACCCTGAGTAAAGGAGTTACCCATTCTCTCATCAACGCTAACTTGACTTTTTTCGCTAAATGTTACATCGTCAATTATTTCGAAATAGTACTCTGTTTCACTATAATAACTTGGAATTTCATCTTCGTTAGATAATATACCTACTTTGTAACTACCATTTAATAATGAAGATAAATCAACCTTTGTTTCAAAGCTATTTGCCGATGCATAAGTTAATTCTGAGTATACTTTACTTTCACCATTATCAAAAACAATAGCGCTATCTACTGTATTATCTACACCTCTAACATATAGATATCCATCTTCTGAAATACCTATTTTACTAATTTTCACAGGACTTTCTCCCATATTAGACACATCAACGTCAACAGTTTTTAAAAATTCAGAATTTTCCGATTCATTTAGCGCCTTACTTTGATTATTGAAAACATCTACTTCCCAAGTGTCTGGATATAAAGATAGACGTTCAGAACGGTAAGTGTATATGTTCCTGTTATCATCTTTAACATCTAAATCAAAAACAACTTCTTTGTCATCATCTTTTGTAACCTCAATAATACTTGTATGATTTCTAGGTTGGTTAGTTGCACCACCACTAAAAGTGATTAAAGAAGTATTTGCATTTTCTAAATAGTCAGCATCACCGTGCCATTCGCTATGATAATCAGCTCCAAGTTCTTCGCCAAACTCCCAAACCAACTCGACAGTCATATCTTTTTCATTTACACGATAGTGCATAGAACTACTGAATTGCTCACTTATATCTTCATTACCTCTAACGTGATAATAGTTGTTGTTAAAGACCATTATATCAACAGTATCAGGATTATCGTCTAAATCTGCAATACGTTCAGGAGCATGTTGTCCCATATGGAAATCAAAGTCGCCTAAAGGCTCTAACCAATATTGCTTAAGCTCTGCTGGAATATTTTCTGGTTCACCTAAAATCCATTGTATTTCATTTGAATACTGCTCCATTTTTATAATAATATCTTGATTTCTAGGGGATATATAAACATAATCACCGTCTGGTGAATTAGTATTAAAATGAATCCAGTCATTTTCGCTATTGTTTGCTGGAAGATTATTGTTATAATATTCTTGCATCTCCACAGGTAAAATTTCTCCTGTTGTAAAAGTATGAACTATATCTCCCGTTTCTCTATCGATTTCTTTATACCCATTATCAATCGAGACTAAGAAGTTACCATTTGTGTTTTCTTCAGAGTCATGATGAATTGTAGCATTTGCATTATATGAATTATGTACTTTTCCAAGTAAATCTATTTCTAACAATCTACCACGTTCAGGGTATTCATATAGGTCACTTGCAATTATCATATTACCATTTTCTAGTCTATGAAAAGGTGAATCGGCCGTACTATTATTGTAATACCATCTTACTTCGCCATTTGGATCAACAATTGTTGTACCATATGTATTTACGCTTAAAAAAGTCATTCCTGCTTCCATTTTAGATGGTTCACTGCTATTTAAAACAAAGTCAGGTGCATTGTCAGGCAATGCTTGTGTCTTTATTATATGTGTTTGTGAATTTCCATTATTATCACTGATAGTAACTTTATTATCATATTCAGCATAAAGACCCACCACTGGAATTTGATGAACAGTGTTACTACCTTCAAATGTATACTCAACATTCGTATATTCATCTTTACCTTCAATAAATAAAGTTATCTCACTTTCTTCCTCTGTTTCAAACATAATCAAAGCCGTAAGAGGTGTATCTCCATAAGGGTTAGGTATAATTAATGGGTTTTCAAAAGTATATTCACCATTTTCAAATTGTTCAGATATATTACTATCGATTACTTTTTGACTTTCAATAGTAGTTTTATACTCAGGTATATTACTTTCACCTAGAAAGTCTAAAGTTGCACCCTTAGTTGCTAACTCATTAAGATTTTTAGATGCACCACCACATACAAGAGTTGCCTCACTTAACTCACTATTTGTTGGTATTTCAAAGGCTATATTTCCTTGATATGTACCAGAATAAACTGTTGAAGTAGGTAAAACTTCATAATTATGGTTTGATAGAAAATCGTCATCTAATCTAGCATAAGTTTTGCCGTCTAAACTTAATTGTAAGTTACTTAAGTCTAGCCCATTACCATCAGCATTTGTTAAAGCTAAAGATAAATCTATAACTAAGTAATCCATATTTTCACTAGGCGTATTTTCATGAATTTCTTCACTTATTGAACCATCATAAGCAACAATGCTTTCAACTGTGTTTAGTGTAGCAAATGTTTCAAAATCAAAAATACTTGTTTCTATATCTCCACTGAAGTCCTCTTGAGTTTGGATAACATTATCACTTTCGCTTCCGCTATTGTTTTCATTTTCACCGTTTCCTCCGCAACTTGCAAGGGGAACTAAAATAATTGTTATAGTAAATAATAAAGTTATGAATTTTTTCATATTTCCTCCTATTTTATTCATTATAGGTTATTATACCATAAAGTAATTTCCATAGGAAATTACTTTATTCTTAAGTCATAGCTGTCTTTTGGTAGCTAGGACTTTAGTTTATTATACCATAGAGTATAGTCTGTTTCAATTAAAGTTAAATGCATTATAGATTTTAGATATAAAATTATAATGTATGATTATAATTGAAAAGTTTACAAACAAATTATAAATTAAATTTTTATTAAAGGATTGTTGAAAAATGCAACGAAAAACATCATTTTACAAAAACACAAAATAAGGAAGCGACTATATCCAAATGCCTAACGCAATTATTTAAAAAATAGAAAAGTTGACTATAATAATAAAAAAGCAAAAACTAAGGAATAAATATTAGTATACTTCTTAAAATATCACTTCTAAAATTATATAATATCTGCAAAATTGTTTCTTAAATCTGATACTGGTCTAATTTTATTCATATATTCAACTCCTATAAAATTTTAAATTTACTTTCCGTTATAATCATCATGCCTCATTTTATCATAATTATGATAAAATTCCAATAAATTTACTAAATTTAGATATAATTTAACAGTTATTTTAAATTTCAAAAAAAGTCCTAAACCTAAGCTTAAGACTTTTAATAAAATTATTATTGTTCACTTACTTCTTGGTATGGATTATTTTCAACTAACTCATAACCATTTTCGAGTAAAAAATTAATATATGTTTTATTAATTATAAAAGCATATATAATTCTACCAATTCCTACTGTAAAAAAATCTATCACAAAAGCAATCGCAAATGAAATCCAATGTTTTCTTATTAATGGTGTCCAAAAACCAAAAAAGTAATAAGTAAAGGAAAATCTAGGTCGTAAAACCTTTGAATGTCCCGTAGATTTATTCTGATATATTCTTGGTACCCCACCTATAAATAAGGCAAAAATACATACAAAAATATAAAAAATAAAATAGATAATAAAAAAGATAAAAAACTCTGCCATAAATGCAATTAAACTTGATAACATTTCAACGCCTCCCATGTTTGACTTAACGCAATTATATATCTTATTATGGAACTTGTCAATATCATTTATGCAAAAATAAGAAATTTATTCATATGGCTTCATTGCAAAACCATAAAAAATGGTAGATAGCATGTTTCCCTATACTTAAGACTATAGAAACTTATACCTTGCACCTAAATAAGCACATGTTCCTCTTGTGGATTGGTCAATAAACAATGCTATCCACGCACCATAAACACCTAATCCTAATGGGAAACATAACATATATGTGATTATAGGTCTAACAATCGTTATACTTATAAGGCTATACTTAGCAACATATTTCATTTGCCCTGTACCTCGCAAAATACCTGAAAAAGTTAAGTTAAACATTTCAGGTATACTTACAAATGCCACAAAAACAATTATACTTTCTGCTATAAAATTCACTTCTACGTCATTGCTATAAATCTCCGGTATTATACCTTTAAGTGCAAGGTATATAAGGCAACCTATTGTACCAAAGAAAAAATTATACTTCATAGATAAGCTAAATATTTCTTTTTTCAAAAATTCATCTTTTTTAGCATAGGCACGACCTGCTAAAACAAGACTCGCTTTACTAAATCCTTGACCAAAACAGTAAAAGAAATCACAAACATTCATAGCTATTGTATGTGCTGCAAAAACTGTTACACCAAGTTCCATAACTAATCTTGTATACAAAAACATTCCAATTCGCTCAAATGCAAGTTCCATAAAAGTTACTATTGTCATAGGCATGGTTATAAAAACTTCACTTTTCTCTATTTTCCAGTTTTCACGCCCTTTTATGCAAAGTCTACTTTTATTATTAACAACTAAATACAACAAAATACATAAAGTTACAAAGCTACCAATAACAGTACCTATAGCTGCACCAACAACTCCAAGACCTAACCCATAAATAAATATAGCATTTAAAATTATATTAACTATATTACCTATTACACCTGCATACAAAACATATTTAGTTTGTAAAATAGCCGTTAAAGCTGCTCCTATAATTAAAGAAAACATATTTATAAATATACTCACTAAACATATTCTACCATAGGATATACTTAAATTTATAAAGTCACTTTTAGCACCAGCAACTAACAATATCTCATTTAAAAATATATAAGATAACAAAGTTAAAACAATCCCAACAATACCTATTGCAAAAAGTGATTGCTTAAAAAAAGGTATTACTTGGCTTTCATTATCCTCACCAATTAAGTGACTTATCCTTGCTGTTACAGCAACAGCCATAGCTTTTGGAAAACATAGTATGATAAGTCTTGGTTGAGTAAAAATAGCAACTGCCGTTAAAGAAACTTTATCAATATGCCCAATCATTGCAATATCTACAGCTGATAATAATATTAATAACATAGCCTCCACACTTGCAGGTATGGCAGTATGAAGGTATGTTTTATTTAAACTTTTCTCCATAAGCTACAAGTGGATAACCCTCTGTTACTCCAAGTGAAGTAGATGAGTATAAGACCCTACCATCAAACTTAGCGATTACTTCTTGTAAAACATTATCTTCAAAATCTTTCAAAACTCCAAGTACATCACCTTGTTTAAAGAAATCTTCACCTTCTACATTAAAATACCAACAACCCTCTGAAACTGCCGAAATATATTGTGCATTTTCAACTTCATATTGATGCTTAATATTTTTCAAATCTTCATTTGGTAAAATTCCTAAATGTGCTAAAAGATACAAAACACTATTTACACATTCTTCCACTTCACTTTGATTATACTTCGCATACCCACCCCATTCCATTAGAAGTGCAGGAATTCCACATTGCGACGCATGGCTATAAAGACCATTTTTTGATGTAGAACGCACTCTAGTACTTATGGGCATACTTTTGGCTGCTTCTCTAGATTTTTCCTCAATTTCTTCACCTGATGCAACAGGGAAAAACACAAAGGGAAACGCATATTCATCTATATCACCTGCGTGTAAATCAAGTAAAAAGTCTGTTTCTGGATAAATATCTCTTTCGATTAAATAAGCCATTTTCTCACTATGAGTGCCATTAGGGTTACCAGGAAAACATCTATTTAAGTTTTTTCCATCTTCTTTTGCAAGTTGCTTCAAACCATTATAAAAACCCGATTTATTTATAAGTGGCACTATTTTAACGGCACCATTTAACTCCATATTTTCTAAAAGATTAATCAACTTTTTAGCTACTAAAATCGGTACATATTCACAACCATGAACACCTGATGTAATTGTCAAAGTTTTACCCACTGATGCATCACCAAAGACATAGGCTTCAACACTTACGCTATCATATTCATATAAAAACTTATTCTTCATTTAACTCCTCGTTTCTATCTTCATCTAACACACTATGTAACAACATATTTGCATATTCGCTTTTCACTTTACTAATTTCAGAAATTTTACAAACTTCTTCAACCTTACCCTTATGTAGAAATAATACATCATCACACAAGTAAGTTATTGAAGTTAAATCATGAGTAATAAAAACATAAGTCAGATTTTTTTCTTTCTTCATTTTGTCTAAAATATCCATAATCTGAACACCTGTATGCATATCAAGAGAGCTTATCGCTTCGTCAAAAATAATTACTGATGGGTCTGTTGCAATAGCTCGTGCAATGGCAACCCTTTGACGTTGTCCACCTGATAATTCATGAGGAAACCTATTTACATAGTCAACAGGTAAACTCACTATTTTAAGTAGTTCTGCAATCTCACTATCTCTATCAATTTTAGTATCACTTTTTCTTTGTTTTATATCCAAGCCCTCGTTTATCGCTTGTTTAACCGTAAAACGAGGATTTAAAGATGTTGTATAATCTTGAAAAACTACACTAACATCACCTTTTCTTTTACTACCTTTTTCATAAACAGAATGTCCGTCTATAAGGATCTTTCCACTATCAGGTTTTAAAAGTCCGCAAATAACACGACCTAGTGTACTTTTCCCACTACCTGATTCACCAAGTATACCTAAACATTTTCCTTGTTCAACATTAGCGTTTACATTGTACAAAACTTGAGTTCTATCTACACCAAAAATTCTTGTTTGATTTTCACTGCGAAAACTAACGTTTATATCTTTAACATTCAACATATTACGCACCTCTTTCCTTACCTTCTAAAGCTAAAGAATATCTCTTCATTACTGCTGTACGCTTTTCAATTAAAAGCTTTGTATATGGGTCTTTCGCTCTATGCACAATTTCAGAAAATGTACCTGCATCAACGACTTTTCCTGTATTTAAAACTACAACTCTATCTGCAAGAGCTGCTGCAACACCAAGGTCATGAGTTACAAAAACAATAGCTGTACCATAGGCTTTTTTAATATCTTTAAAAAGCTCAATAACTTCTTTTGCCGTAATTTTATCAATAGCTGTAGTTGGTTCATCAGCAATAAGAAGTTTAGGGTTTAGTTCCATAGATAAACCTATCATAACTCTTTGTAGCATACCACCTGAGAGTTGATGTGGATATTTTTTATAAACATGCTCTGGGTCAACTAAGTTAAGTTTAGTCATCATCTCAATAGCTTTTGTGTATCTTGTTGCCTTATCCCAATTTGTATGAGCTTTGAAAGTTTCATCTATTTGATTACCTATTCTAAACAGAGAATCAAAACAAGTCATTGGACTTTGTAAAATCATACCAATATCCGTACCACGAATGGAACGTAGTTCCTTTTCTGAACGAGTTAATAAATCTCTGTTTTCAAGTTTGGCTTCACCTTCAACTTTAAAACCTTTGCCTAAAAGCCCAGTTATAGCACTTATAGTCATACTTTTCCCACTACCTGATTCTCCAAGTAAAACTACACATTCTCCTTCATGAACATTAAAATTTATATTATCAACTAGAACTTTGTTTTTACTTTTCTTTTTATTTAACAAAGTTACTTTTAAACTATTCACTGCTAAAACTTCTTGATTTCCAACACTCATTATAATTCAGCCTCCTTTGGATCTAAAACATCACGAAGTGCATCTCCCAATAAGTTCAGTAGTGCAACAACAATAACTATACAGATACCTGGTGCAAGCATTTGCATAGGACTAGATGTCATAACTTCTTTAGCCTCATTAAGCATAGCTCCCCACTCCGGAGTTGGAGCTTGAACACCAAGACCTAAGAATGATAAAGTTGAAATATTCAAAATAGCCCAACCCATATCCAAAGATGCAAGAACTGCAAGTTCTGACGCAATTGACGGTAGCAAATGCTTCGACAAAATAAAAGTTTCACCTCTACCAACTGTACGAGAAAACTGTACAAAGTTACTATCTCTATGTTTCAAAACACCTGTTCTTATCATTCTAGCATACCAAGCCCATTTTATAAATACATTTGCTAAAATAACATTTCTAACGTCTATGCCAAAAAGAGCAACTACTGCATAAACCATTATTTGACTTGGGAATGACAACATAACGTCAACTATACGCATAATTATCTCATCAACAGGACCTTTAAAATATCCTGCAAGAAGTCCCATAACTGTACCTAAGCCGATTGTACCTACCATCGTAAGTACCGCATATCCAAGAGTAGGGCGTATACCATATATAATACGTGATAAAACACATCTACCTAATTGGTCCGTACCAAGTAAATAATCCTTTGATACTGGGGCAAACTTATTCATAATATCAGTGGCATAAGGGTCATGTGGTGCAATAACTGGTGCAAAAATTCCTAAAACAACAATTACCAATAAAAAACCTATTGTAAATAAACAAGTTTTATTATTTAAAAATCTTTCTTTCATCTTTACACATCCCTTCTAAGCTTTGGATCGGATACTGTTTGTAAACAGTCAAACAACATATTGCAAAGTACAAACAATACACCGATAAATAATACATAGGCTTGTATAACTGGATAATCTCTATTGAATATTGAGGAAATACACAAAGTTCCAAGCCCTGGCCACGCAAAAACATTTTCAACTACAATTGTACCTGCAATAAGTTGTGGTATAGCCATACCAATCGCAACAAAACAAGTATGCATTGAGTTTTTAAGTATATGTTTTACATACACAACCATTTTAGAAAGTCCTCTAGCATTGGCATAAAGTACATAATCTTGATTCATATTTTCTAACATGTTTGTTCTTATAAGTCGTATAAATGTTGATATATATGTAAGTGCAACAGTAATTGATGGAAGTATCAAACTTTTAAAACCTGTGTTACCACTTGTTGGCACTACTCCAAGTTTTATGGCAAATATCCACATTAAAAGCAACCCTACCCAATAGGCTGGCATAGCCGTAGTTACGAAAACAAAACCTCTCATTATCCTGTCAAACAAACTATTTTGATACACTGCACAGAAAAAACCTATTGGAATACTAAGGACAATAACTAAAATAAAACTCGCTGTTGCAAGTTCTAAAGTTGCCGGTAAACAACGTGTCATCTCACCTAAAACTGTTCTTGATGGGTTAACATAACTTATACCAAAATCGCCTCTGAAACAATCTCCTAGCCATCTTGCATATCTAACCAAAAAAGGATCATCGAGTCCAAGTTCAATACGCATTTCTTCGATTGCTTCTTCTGTGATAATTGGTATTTGTTGAACCCTAAGTGCTACTTCAGCCGGATCTGACGGTATTAAATTTATAAAAACAAAACACACAAAAGAAATGCACAAAAGTAGAGGTATAACCGATAAAATTCTCCAAAATAAATATCGTTTCATTTTTTTATCCTTTCATTTGTCCTATACTATAATTAGGGGCTACAAATAAATTCGATTTAACGAATTTTTGTAGACCCCCGAAATAATTTTTGTAACTTATTATATTTTAGTAATGCATATCCCAAAGTGGAATTTCATATTGACTTGCCGCAAAATGTACACCTTGTAAATCATCTCTATATATAGCCTTATTTGTTTCATATGTAAGAGGGATATATACTGCATCTTCATGTAAACGAGTTAAAACGAAATCATAAAGGTCTTGACGCTCTGTTTCATCCGTAGATACTAATATATTTGTTATGGCATCATCGATTTTTTCCTTATCTTCAAGTCCTAACTGAGCTGCATAATCGCCATAAACCGGTTGACGCATAGCTGCAAGAGAAGATTGTGGGTCTTGTGGCATACCCCAACTAATATTAAATATCAAGTCAAAGTTACCAGCTTTCATATTATCTCTATAAGATTGTTCTTCTTCTCCATGTATTGTTAAATCTACACCTATTTGTAAAAACTCACTTTGTAAATATTCTGCAATAGTTTTTTCTGTAACACTATCACTGTTATACAGAAGGTCTATACTAAGACTTTGACCATCTTTTTCTCTAACTCCACTACTGCTTTCTTCCCAACCTGCATCATCAAGCATAATCGCTGCTAGCTCTAAATCGTATGCATAAGGTTCAAGTTCCACATCACAATATGGTACAGTACTTGAGTATAGCGTATTTGCTGGTGGCTCATAACCATAAAAAATACCTTCACTTATAGCTTCTCTATTCGTAGCATGTTGAAGTGCCACACGCACATCTACATCAGATAAAATATCCGTTGAAGTATTTACAACTATTTGTCTTGTTGATGTCGGTTCTGATACCTGAATTTCAAAACCTTCTTTATCAGAATATTGATTTAAAGCTTCAGCATCAATCATATTTTTACCAAAAATCAAATCTATTTCACCAGCCTCAAGTGCCAAAATACGTGTTTGGTTATCTGGAATAACTTTTACTGTTATTGTTTCAAACTCTGGAGCTTCACCCCAATAATTATCATTACGAGTGAATGTTGCATACTCATCAGTAACAAAATCTGTTAAAATATACGGTCCTGTACCTATCCATTGTGGTATACCATCTACTTCTACAACTCCATCTTTTGTTGTTCCATCTATCATAGACTCTGGTGAAATCATAACAAATGGTCTAGTTGATGCTAGTTCTATCAACATAGGGTAATATGCTGATGACATTTCTATAACAAAAGTATTTTCATCAGTAGCTTTTGCCGATTCAAGTAAGTTCATCATTTCAAGCCAAGTATGACGCTCTTTATTGTCTAAGATTGCATCAAAGTTTTTTTCTATTGCATAAGCATCACATAAAACCCCATCTGTAAAATAAACATCTGGTCTTATGGTAAAAGTATATGTTTTTCCATCTTCAGAAATCTCCCAACTTTCTGCAAGTGCTGGTAGTATGTTTCCTGCTTCATCCATTGTTATAAGTGGACTGTACAAAAGCTCTTGTGCATACATTTCCCCTGCATATAAGTGAGGATTCAAATCTCTGATATCTCTATAATTTACAAAGTTTAAGTTTGTACTTGTTTCAGTTTCTGCACCACTATCGCCTTCACTCTCAGTTTCAGCTTCACTTGCTGTACTACCCTCGCTATCAGTTGTTGTTGTACCACTATCAGAACCACAAGCAACAAGAGATGTAGCCATAATCACAGACATTATTACAGTAATAAATTTTTTCATTTTGTTCCTCCAAATTAATTATATATTAGTTTTCATTAACTTTCCCTATTAGATTATATCATATGTTAACTTTGGTTTACAAATTCCTTTTTGTTATTTAAATATATAACTAAAATTTATATCCAACCTTAATATTCTGCAAAATAATTATATCTAAATAATAATTATAATTAAAAAAATACTATGGAAAAACAATTTTCCCATAGTATTTTTTATATATGTTCTGCTAGAATTTCCACGAAATTTAAAGTAGTTTCACTTAAGATACTAGATTTATTTTTTATATATCCAAATTTCAAATCCTTAACATCTGAATCAATTTTCACTTTATACTTATCCTCTGTGGATTTAGTATTTATACTTAACTGACAAAGGTCAGAATTCTTCAAAAATTCCTGTGATAAATGGTCACTATCCGTAACAACGATATCTTTAAAATTACTAACATTTATTTCATTTAAACTTACATAATCAAAGTGATGTTCAACCGAAAAGAAATCTAACACACCTCTAATATATTTGAAGTTTGAAAGTCCCTGTACAGTTACTGTTGCTCCTTTGTTAAACAATTCATGTTTTTCACCGACATATACGCACATTTCACATTTTTTCATAGAAACAAACTCTAAGTTACTGTGTGATAGTATATGATCAAACTGTTCTTCTTGGTTAGGCGATATATATACAATACCTATCTCCGTTATTCCTTTATATACAAAGTTTATAATATCTTGAACTGTACCCTCTCGATACAAAATTTTAACTATATCATTTCTATCGTTATAATATTTAGTTATAAGTTTCGAAATCAACTTACTTGGATAAGAAGCAAGAGATAGGGTTATACAATCTGCATGTTCTTCAAACAAAGATGTTTTCATTATATCAAGTTGTCCAAGAACATTTTTTGCATAATAATACATTTTCTCGCCATGATTTGTAAGTGTTAAACCACGGTTAGTTCTATTCAATAACCTAGTCCCCAGTTCTTTCTCAAGAGTTGCCATAGATTTACTAATGGCTGGTTGGGACGTATACAATTTCTTACTTGCTTTATAAAAACTTTTTTCTTCTACGGAAGTTACAAAATACTCAAGTTGTCTAATTTCCATAAACTCATTCCCTCTATTCCTGATATTACAGCATCGCAAAATCCAATTATGCAACGTTGCCATACCCTTTCTACACTTATTATACTATTTAAAATTACAAATGTCTACATTGTCATGTATAATTTTCCATAACAAAACAACAGCTTTATGACTTTTAACAAAAATCGTTAAAATGGCATAGTAAAAACACTTTGTAAAGCCTGTTTTGAAAGTATTTACTTTCATATATGCAAATATTTTTTACAAATGTTTGTCACATTTATGGTAATTGTGATTTTTTTATGATTTTTTTATGAAACATTAATATGTGCTATTGATTTCACCTATTTGATATGATAGTATTATGGCAAGGAAACATCTATTAATTCATTGTATTTAGTTGTCGAAATTATGTCACAAATTGTATATTTTAAATAACATTTTTTTATTAAGATTATCAAAGTTCCTTTTACTTAATGCTAATATAGAAAAGGTGGTAACAATATGAAAAAAAATATTATGATATTTGTAACAAGTTTTACATTAATGCTTACTAGTTGCGCTGGAACTATGGCAACTACTATATCACCAGTGCAAAATTCTGTTAAAACTAAAGAATCTGTTGATACAACAGCTTCTGCAACACATACAAAAACTACTGAAATAAATAAGGATTTACTTGAATCTAATGATGTATACCAAGAAGTTAGACTTGAAGATGATTACTACAACTATATCAACGGTGAGTGGATTAACCAAACAGAAATTCCAGAAGGCAAATCATCAGTTGGTGGTTTAGATGATGTTGATGTAGAGCTTCAAGAAACAGTTACAGCAGATTTTAATGCACTTCTTAACGATTCAGATATAGAAGATGAAAACTTAAATAATGCTACTGAGTTTTATAAGCTTATCTCTAGTGAAAAAAATAGAGCTAACTCTGGTTACAATGCGTTAATAAGTTTCTATGCAAATATAGATACTATAAATAACCTTGATGATTTAGCAAAAATCTATCCTGAGCTTGTTCTTAGAGGCTCAAACGTTCCATTAGCTATGGGAGCAAGTGAGTCTTTTTCTGACTCATCAAAGTATGCTTTCACTTTGGATTCTGCTACTTTAATTTTAGGCGATACATATTATTACGATGATAGTTCTGAGGATGCTATATCTTTTATGGAAGTATACAAAGATTCTTTTATAAAAGCTTTTTCTCAATTAGGTTATAACAAAGCTTATGCTACTGAAATGGTTGAACAAAGTTTAGAGTTCGAAAAACTGTTAAGCACTTTAGTTATGTCCCCTGAGTTATCTTCTGATATGGATAACTTAAATAACGAACTTACTCTCGATGAAATTGCAGATTACTCTGACAACTTTGACCTTGAGTATGTTATCAAAACAATTTCACCTAAGGCAAATTATTTTTTAGCTTATGATACAACTTATATGGAAAACTTAGATAATATTTTTACTGAAGAAAATATTCCTCTTATAAGAAGTTACATAAAAGTTTCTGAGCTACTTAGATCTTACAGCCTTTTAGATGAAAACTATCGTGAAACTTTAAGTGATTTTAACGAACTACTTTCAGGTTCACCTTATGCAAGTTTTGAAGATATGAACTATGAACTTTTAAATGACTATTTTGGTTTCACTGTTGGAAACTATTATGCCGAAAAACATTTTACAGATGAAGCAAAAGAAAGTATTACAGATCTTACTGTTAACATAAAAAATGAGCTTAGATCTGCTCTTGAAACAAATGATTGGCTTACAGAAGAAACAAAAGATAAAGCCATTGCAAAACTTGACGCAATGAAAATATACATTGGTTATGACGGAACAGTTCCAAAATACTATGAAGAATTATCTATTACACCAATTTCTAAAGGTGGTTCAGTATATAGTAATGTAGTTGATTTAGCAGAAACTCAAATTGATTATGCTTTTGAAAATATCAACAAACCTGTTGACTATAGTTACTTCCCTATGGAAGCTCATATCGTAAATGCTAGTTATCTTCCACAAATGAACGCTATTGTTTTCCCAGCTGCAATTATTTCGGCTTATTATGATGAAAATAATACAATAAGCGAGGAGTACGGAGGAATTGGTATGGTTATAGGTCATGAAATGACTCATGGTTTTGACCCAATGGGTAGCCAATTTGATGAAAATGGTAACTTGGCTAACTGGTGGACTGATGAAGATTATGCCGCTTTCCGTGAACGTGGCCAGGCTTTTGTAGACTATTTTAACACTGCCGAAGTAGACGGAAATTATGTTGACGGTGCATTGACTGTGGGCGAAAATATGGCTGATGCTGGTGGTGTAAAATTTGCAATCGCTGCACTTAGAAGTAATTACCCTGAAGAATATAACCCTGAAGAATTCATGGTAGCACTTGCTAAGTCTTGGAGAACGAAAGAATTACCTGAATACACAGAATATAAACTCAATTACGATTCACATTCACCTGCTAAAATTAGAGTTAACTATCAACTTAGAAACATTCCTGAATTTTATGAAGTATATGATGTTAAGGAAGGCGACGCTATGTATTTAGCTCCTGAAGATAGAGTAACATTATGGTGATTTATTAATAAAAATTATTTATAAAACTGGAGGTATTAAATTATGCAAAGATTGGTTGGAAAAAATGCTCCCGACTTTAATGTAAAAGCCGTTACGGGAGATGGAGGAAGCTTTATAGATGTTAATTTAGATTTTTATTATGGAAATTGGCTTGTATTGTTTTTTTACCCAGCAGATTTTACATTTATTTGCCCAACGGAAATTACAGCTTTTAGTGAATCCTATTCACAATTTAAAGATTTAAACTGTGAAGTTCTTGGTATAAGCACAGACAGTGTTTATTCCCATAGAACGTGGATAGATAATGGTCTTGGAGAAATCAATTTTCCTCTTGCACAAGATAAATGCCTCACAGTTTCAAAAAACTATGGTGTTTTAAACAAAGATGAAGGTGTTTCACTTAGGGGAACATTTATAATCGACCCAAATAAAACTGTTAGATATGCTGTTGTCCACGATGATAATATAGGTAGAAATGTAAATGAAATCTTTAGAGTTTTAAACGCACTTCAAACAAATTCACTATGTGGAGTAAACTGGAATGTTGGTGATGACCCAATTAATCCAAGTCATTTATCAAGAGTTGTTCATGAACAAAAACAACCATCTGTTAATAGACAGCAAGATATAAAGCTATATACTCAACCACAATGTACGTACTGTTTAAAAGTTCGTCAGTTTCTTAAAGATTTAAATGTTAATTTTACAGAAATAGATTTAGCCACAGATATAGAAGGTCAAGAATTTATGGATAGTCGTGGCTACACTGAGTTACCTGTTGTAGTTATAGGTGATACTGAAATTTCAGGCTACAAAATAAGTGCTATACGCAGAGCTATCATGTAAATTTCAGTCAAATGACTTTCCCTTCAAGTGTGGATTTTAAAACCCCACTTTTGCTATATTAGACTGTTAAGGGCTAGTCTGTATGATAAAATTTTATATAGGGACTTAATCGACTGATTAAAGTCCCTTTTTTTATAGGAGGAGCATGTGTATTATTTAGAAAAAATTGCACTTAAAAGTAAATTTAATAAAATCATTATTTTTGAATATACACTAGCTATCGTCTTTGTGGCTCTATCTTCCTTTATTTTTCAAGTAGTAACAGAGATTGTACTTGGATTGCTAAAGATACATAACGAACTGCTTATTAACCTTACACTAATGTTTTTTGTAGGCATAATAGTCGGTTTTATATTATGGGCAAAATTAGTGAAAAAACAAGAAAAACCTTTAAATCGTGTAGGATTTCGTCTAACTTTTCACTAAAAATATTTATGACGTTTTCAATATATCCAATTAACTTTTTAGGCTCTGTTAAGTTAAATGAAGATAAGGCATTAGCCCATTGATGATATTGCAATCATTTTGAAAATGACTCAAAATATCAATGTGTCACACGTTACCATTGCTTCATGGTGTAAGAATTTTGCACCTGGAAACGTTGCAAAATTAAAATAATGGCACATTACAAAAAAGACTAAAGATAATTCATTTTACCTTTAGCCTTTCAAATTATTTTTTATTATTTTTCAACTGGTAATATAACTCGTGCTATGAAATAATTCGGAGTATGTTCTAACTCTAAATCCCCTTGATATTTTTTAACAGCAATTTTCGCACTTTTTAGTCCAATTCCGTGTCCTGATTTAAACGTCTTTGTTGTTTTAAATATTTTATTTTCTATTTTTAACTTACCATCGTAAGAGTTTTTTAAAATTACTATTAA
>JBKEBX010000029.1:0-10441 GCA_047973385.1 Lachnospirales bacterium
AACTTTTAAAACCTGGTGATAGACATTTTATAGGTCTTGCAAACTACATAGCTATTTTTACAGAAGATGATATTTTCTTTAAAGCTTTAGGTAACCTTGCAAAATATAGAATGAGGTTGTAAAAGTAAAAAATTTACAACCTCACTTTGTTTTTAAAAATTTAATCTAACAAAAAATGAGTATTCCAATAATCAGTTGCCATTGTGATGAAATCTTTAATAGGTTTGCTTAAATATGAATTTTTATTATAGACACAGTATAAATCCCAACCAACGCTAGGACCTAAAGAGAAATAACATACATGATTACTTTTTATTGCGTAAAAACGTGGTATAATCGAACAGCAAATACCTGTTTCACATAAATGTTGCATAGAACTCATACTTGTAGACTCAAAAATCAACTCTGGGCTAAAACCTGCATCTTTAAATGAGTTATCGATAATATAACGCATTGATGATGTTCTTCTTACAAGTGTGAATTGGTCATCTTTAAACAATGATAGGGATATTTTTGGGTAGTTATATGGGAGAAATGCCTCAGTATAAGCTAATCTATGAGTTTTAGGTATACATAAATAAAAAGGTTCTCTTAGAATCTTTATATAACTTAATTGTTTATATTTTAATTCGCTTATTGTTTGAAATCCAATATCTAATTCACCTGAAAGCATCATTTTACTTTGCGTTTCAACTTCTAGCTCGATAGGTTGAAAAACAACATTTGGGTACTTTTTATGTATCGTTGGATATACAGCTGTAAACATCTTTACACCACGTTCTGGAGGCAGACCAATAGTTATTCTGTTTTTCCAAGTTTTTGCAGCATCTTGAATTTTTAAAGTCATAGAATTTTCTATTTGCAAAATATCCCTAGAACTTTCAATATATATTCTTCCTACTTCTGTAATTTCCCAATTATTTTTATTTCGTATGAAAAAAGGAGCACCAAAGTATTTTTCTAAAGATAACAATTGTTGGTTCAATGCAGATTGTGTTATGTATAATTTTTCTGATGCTTTTGAAATACTTTTGTATTTAGCTATAGCTATATTTAATTGAAAAATTTCCAGATTTGCCTGAAGTAAAAGTTCCTTATCAAAGCTCTATTGACAACTTCGAAGAAGAAAGTTTAGGTATGATTTGGTGTTTTAGAGGTGTTCCAAAAAAAAAGTTTTATTCACTAAGTGAAAATTATGGTCATTTACGACTGTTTGCAAGTGATGTTAAGATAGAAGGCAAATTCACTCCTGCCATGATACATAGACGTCAACAACATTACAACTTTTTTGCACAATGTGTAATGTTGTATAATCCTAAGGAAAATGAAGATGAGGCTGGACTTGTATTATCTCAAAATGAACGATATTCAATAAGTCTTTTAAAAGAAAAAAAGATGACAAAATATTTTTAACTTGTTATACAATAATCAATGGTAAAAGGGAAATCGTAAAATCTATTGAAGTAAAAGATAATAAAATATATTTAAGTGTAGTGGGTGGTGTAGGTACATATTCTTTCTATTATGGATATAGTGAACGTGAGATGATACCTATTGCTATAAATGTTGACGGCTCAATTTTAAGTACAACTATTGCTGATGGTTATGTAGGTACTTTTGTTGGTGTGTATAATCATTCACCTATTAGAAGAGGGTATGCCGATTTTGATTGGTTTAAGTATGAGATAATTGATTGATTTTACAAGTCAAGATGACCTATCCTGCAAGTGGAAGCTTGAACCCCCACTTTTGGTAGATTAGCCTTTCACGCTTTCTACGCTACACATAGAGGTGGGGGTCTAATCTATTCAATTAAATAACAAATATTAAAACTGAAATATATTTACTATTTAGGGTTTCCTTATGTGAATATATTTCAGTTTTTAGAGTATAATTAAAATCATCTATTAAAATATAAAATTTGCTATTTTATTCCAAAAATACTTAAATAATTACAAAATGATTAAATTCTAAAACAATTTAAATTCTTGTATTTTCCCTATTTGTGATGAAAAAATGAAACTTTTATGAATTAATTTTAAAACCCATTGTACAAGTTGATTTTATATGTTAGAATAAGAAAAAACAGAAGGAGGTAACCTAGTGAAACAAAGAAATCAAAATATTAAAAAGAAATATGGTTTTACATTAGTTGAAGTAATTGTTGTTATAGCCATATTACTTATTTTATCCTCCTTACTTGTTCCAAGATATACAAAATATGTGGAAGATGCAAGGATTGCGAAAATGCAGACTGCATCAGATGCCCTACAAAGTTCTATTAGTGATTCAATTCAAATGTATATTATGGACGGTAATAAATTAATGGAACCACAATCTGATGGTACTTATCCAACAGATATTAAGTCAATTACAAATAAGACCAACCCTAGTACTGAACCTAAAGGCCTAATAGATTTAGTAAATAGCATGATTCCTTCAAACATTAGTGTTGTTTCAACTGGTGACGTAGTTGAAGTATCGCAAAAAAATACTCCAACTGATGTAACAGTATCATTTAAGTACACACCTGATGAAGATGAAGAAACATGGGGGTATGCATTTTTATATAATCATAACAGTTTAGTTGGTATAGCAACATTTAATGACGGAAAAGCATCGGTAAATGGAAGTGAATTAGAGCCAATCAGTGAAGTCGGACCTATTGTAATTGATAAGTAAAAATTTTACAATATAACTAAATAACGATTGTAAAGAAAAAAATTAATAAAAAATAAAAAACCCGAAACTATTAATAGTTCGGTTTTTTTTTTGCAAAAATTGGTAGCTATACAATTGGACGAAAAAATATTAAAATAAGATGAGCCATAGGGCAGGAGTAACACATACATCTTTTGGGAATCAATACCCTGATGATGGATATATACTAGGTTCTCTCAAATTCCCACGTGGCTTAACACCAGAATATAGAGAGCAGATAGAAAGAGTGTCTGTTTCTGAGTCAACGAAAATACATAAATTATCATCGAATACTACTACCCATAGTCCAAAGACAGTAAAAGACCTCTTTTTTTATTGTTTATAAGAAAATGAGTTGTAATTTTAGTTTTTTGCATTTTGCATTCTCAAACGATATGTGGTTATCGTTTGAGAGTTCAAAGCTATAATTTGAGAGTGTGAAAGTGCTTTTAAATAAGGGAAATTAAGATAAAATATGGATAAAATTTTGTGTTTATGCTATAATTTAAGCAAATGCAAGAAGTTTAAAAAATATAAAAACAGGTGAAAATATGGAAACGCAATCAAATTTATTGATATATACGGCATTTACTGCTAATATGGTGAAAATTACAAAAATCCTATCAATAGCATAGGAGAATTTACGGTCTTGTTTTAAGTATTATGTACTTTTTTAAAATTTTCAATTTTAAAGTTTTATCTATTTGTACTTGAATCGGAAAAGTGTGCTTATTTCAGCAGCTTCGATAAAAAAGCAATTATCAATATTCCTACAAACGAAGATGATGTTTTTAGTAGTAAAAATTAGTGAAAATTCCCGTGTTTTTATTAAATAGAGTTGAATATGTTCTAGGTGAAATTCAAAATGTTTTTTATAGTAATAATAAAACTTTCAACTTAAAACCTTGAATTTTTTGAAACAATATGGTATATTATGGTTGTATATATATAAATGATTTGAAGTATAAGGAGGATTTGCTATAAAAAAAATGTTAAGTGCTATTCTTACAGTTACTGTTTCTTTTAGTTCGTTAGCTCCAATAATGGCAAGTGATTTTGTTGAAGAAGATGTTACCATTCTTGACTTGTATAACAAAGTTGATGTTGTAGACCAGATGTTTGATGAAATGGGATTTACAGATTAGGACCTAGAGATTTTATCAGAATACGATGAAAAATTTTATGATGAATTTGTATTACATTTAAAAGACTCTGAGGTATTTGGTGAAACTACAGAAGAAATTTTAGAAGAAATAGAAACTAGTACAAAAACTAGAAGTATACATCCAGAAATAGAGCCAAGGGAAGATGTGAGAAATACTGAGGCAAAACTTAATTATGTATATAACATGACCAAGGAGAGCCACAAAACAGATAATTATGCAAGACCTATAGAAGAAGATATGGTTTATATGTATATAGCTAACTATGTTGACATTGATAACCCTAGTGTAAACATACCGTATGACCATTTAGGCGACGGCAAAGACATGCCCTATCCTTTTTACTTAACTGAATATTGCAGAACTTCATATGATTCATATATAAAAAATGCAGGCGGTATGGACACTATTGCAGATGCTATAAATGGGTTTGTAGAATTAAAAAATTTTAAAGATGTACTAATATCTGCATATCAAGATGTAAGAAATTTAGAATCAATTTTTAAAACAGTTTTTAAGGTTGCTGATTCATTTCATGATTTAAATGATGGTGTTGGTGTGGTTAGTTTAACAGAGAAACTAATAAATGGAGACAAAACAGCGGCAGAAGTTGTAACAGCCATAGAAGACGATATATATTCAGCAGGCGAGGTAGATAAAGAAGCAATAGTTTATGAGGTGGTAGGGTTTTTAGTTGCAGCATCAGCAGGTAGTGCAGGATTGACTACTTATATGATATATAAATCTATTGACACTACAAACGCATATGCAAGTCTTTTTGGCGCTGCTAATTGGCATCTTTAAGAAGAACAAAAAACTTTAGAATTACTGAAAGAATTTATAGAATGGATGGGTTATAAAAATGGATTGCCCAAGATGTGGATTTACTTGTTATGATACTGATAAGGTTTGCCCTTTATGTAATAAAAAAATAAAAAAAAGAAAGAAATATTTTATAGGGAATGCAGTAGTAGAACTATGTTTATATTTACGCTATCTATTTTAATTGGTATAACACTTACCGCTGCTCCTAATGGTAGTGTGAGAAGGCATAATTTACTATTATATGAAGGAAGAGTTTTGCTAAGCACTCAGTTAGTTGGTTGGGTTATAGTGATACAAATGTTCTATCTTTTAGGCGAGCCATTTTTAAAACAAAAGTATGTTAGTTTTAAAAGTCGTAAATTACAAAGACCAAAATTTTTACTTGAATTGCAAAATAATTTCTATTACTATTTATTTTTAATGACATTTTTCCTATTATCTTGGGAGGTTTGGTACAAAAAACTGTTGGCTAGAATTATTTTATATGAAGATGATATCGATACTATATATTTTGAACATACACTAAACGATGTAATAAACTTATTAAGTGAAAAGTCATTAAATTATTATATTGGAATATTACTTATTTATACGCCATACCTTATATATTATGGATTTGATTTGAAATATAATGAGGATCTAGGTGATGATTTTTTTGGAAAAGCTAAACGTATATGGCTTGGGTATTTCATGATTATATTTTCAATTTACTTTATCCTTACACTTATAGGAGTTATCCTTAATATTGCAAGTCTTTTTGGTTTATGATTTAGAAAAGTTTAGTTTTTAGCCTTTGGTGTATATGAGTAACCTTTTTTCTGTATATTGTAATCAAGTTAAATAGATTGTTTAACAAAAAACTTAGAAATGAGGGTTGCGGGTATTTGAAAATATCTCAACTTATGGATATTTCTCATAATACAGTTAAGTCATTTTGTCAAAGAAACCATGTAGCTAAGCCTAAAATTATTAAAGAAGTTAAAAAAGAAGTAATATCCAAAGAAACGAAAGATACAGAAGTTATAAACACTTTAGATAGTAAACATTGTGTTAATTGTGGAAAAGCAGTGGAACAAATGAGTGGCAGAAAACTAAAGAAATTCTGTTCTGATAGTTGTAGAAAAATATATTGGAAAGATAACCAATTTAATGTAAATAGAAAATCTGCCACGGAAAACGTCTGTCCGGTATGCAGTAAAAAGTACATAGATTATGCAAAAAATAATAGAAAAAGAGCAAATGTTTGTGAATCAAGTGGATACTCTAGTAGTCGAAGGTAAAATAATAAAGAAGGTAACAATAGTTGACTCTACAATTATAGATGCACCGAAATCAACAAAAAACAAAGACAAATCAAGAGATAAAGAAGCTAGTTGGACTAAAAAAGGTGGCAACTATCGTCATGGATTTAAGGCACATACAGGCGTGGACGAAAAAACAGGGCTTATTCATAGTAAAGAACCCAACGAATAAGGGACAAATGCGTTCATTTGGTTTCACGGAGTGAAATTCCGAGTGAAGTTTACAGCTGTAAATGTTCATGATTTACATGCAGTAGAAGATCGTTTACATGGTGAATAAACAGAATTTTATGTGATAGTTGCTATTTAGGGGTGGATAATCACAGCGAAAAAGTTCAAAAATGCAAGAAAAAAAGAACGAAAAGAAGAACAAGTATTAAAAAACAAAATGTTAAAAAAATTAAAAATGAAAAAAAATTCAACAAGCAATTTCATCAAAAAGATGTAAAGTGGAGCATAATTAGGCTGTGATAAAAAATATTTTTAATTTCAAATATACAAGAGTACGAGGACTTACTAAAAACTCTGCAAGATTTTTTATGTTAGCTACTTTGTCTAATTTTTACAAGCTAATAAGACAACCAAGGAGTAAGTCTGCCCTTTTATAGAAAACAAGGTAATAGTAGCCTTGTTTAAGGCTATAGGTAATCAACTTACTTGATAAATTTAAAAAAAACTTATAAATTTCCTCGTTTTGGGGTTTTTTCTAAGTTTTTTTGTTATTCTGCAATGTTGCCAGTTTAAAAGTCCTCCTTCGGTAGTTGTTTTTATTCTGCCAATGGAGGACTATTTAAACCCTCAATCGCATTAGTGGTATACATCAGCTTTCTTAATTTTGGTACATAGTTAAACATACTACAAATCTCATTCCGATTATCATGCCAAGGCTTGAAGGCATAGGGATATTTATCTTGCCATTTATCCTGAGTAACTTTTAGTTGTTCTAATGCTTATTTTTCAGTATTTGCTCCTTAGACTTTCTTTAAGCCCCTACAGAACTCTTTTCTATCTTTATAATAACTTAAGTATTTACATGAGTTTCTAATTAAGTGTACTATACATCTTTGTTGGACTGCTTTTGGGTAGGCTGTTTCTATTACTTGTTTTATCCCACTTAAACCATCTGAACTGATT
The DNA here is from genome assembly GCA_047973385.1 of Lachnospirales bacterium. Taxonomy (GTDB): domain Bacteria; phylum Bacillota; class Clostridia; order Lachnospirales; family CAMZNU01; genus JBKEBX01. The sequence goes on from JBKEBX010000029.1 coordinate 7,124, forward strand.
ATCAAGATATCTTGTACTCTTCTATTCTTTAAGTCTGTTATACTAATAACCAGAACTTAGCTGTTTCTGTGCCACCTATCCAAATGCCCAATCCATCTTTATAGCCATCTTCATTTATCCCTAAGATTACATAAGCTGCCATTGTATACGAGCCTAAAAAAAGAAAGACTATGTTACTTCCGGGAGCTGCTCAAGGTCTTGTTTATGTAAACCACGAAACAATATATACACCAACCGAGTTATCTCTACACGACACTATTGAAATGGGCAATAGCATTTTTGTATTTGTACCACTTTGTGGTGTAGGATTACAATAGAAGTGTTACATTAATTAAAAAAATAAAGCAAGAACAAGTCAAATATGATATAATAAACTAAATACGTAGCTACATAAAATACAGCTACACATTAAGATTATTGTAATTTTCAAAGAAAATTACTTTATGATATAATAAAGTTACAACAACAATTTCATATCAGAAAGAACTGTTTTCGCCATGAATATTATAACACAAAAAACTAAGTATCGTCTATCCCTAGTAAAATATGCAAAAAAACATGGAGTAACCAAAGCAGCGATTAAGTACAACACCAATAGACAATATATATATCGTTGGTTAAAACGATATGATGGCACTATGGAATCCCTTGTAAACAAATATACAAAGCCACACCATCATCCTAACGAACATACACAAGAAGAAATAAACTCATTAAAGATATGAGAATACGTAATAAACATCATGCTTAGTTGTCTTCTGGGTTAAGCTTAGAGAACGTGGCTATAAACGTTCAATTACAGGGTTATAAAGAATGTTGTTAAAACTTGAATTGCAACCTACTAAGCCTAAGAATCATAAGTATATACCAAAGCCATATCAAAGAATGTTCTATCCCGGCGAGTGCGTACAAGTAGATGTCAAACACGTTCCTAGAGTTTGTATTGTAGGTGATGCCGTTGGCAAGAAATTTTATCAATATACGGCAATAGACGAATATTCTCGTTTTAGATATGTTGAAGCCTTTGAAGAAGCTAGTACATACACGTCAACATTATTCCAAAGCTATGATTTAACAAATGAACTTAGTTTTTATGATGTAGTGATAGTTACAAATATAATGAAAAAATTAAAACAATAGACTTTAGTTACTTTAAGGATAACAATTTATGAGATGATCCTAAAAGAAGTTTTATCAGACCATGTTTATCATCACTTATTAGACATAGATATGTTTCAGGGAATGAATAGACGAGAGTTTTATATTACCTTTGTTATAAAAAATATAGAACAAAGGTACTTTGGTGAAGAACTTAGAGAAAATACATCTATATTTAATAATAATGAAAAGAGATATCTTTCAAACGGTATACTTTCGATGTATGAAACAACAGAATGTATTTTTATTCTAAAGAAAGTAACGAAAGAGATTTTTACAAAAGCTTATATTTTTAGTAATACTGATAATAAAGATGAAGTTGTATTTTTTCTAAGAGTTAAAGAAACAGAAACAAAGAGTTGTATATACGTAATCTTACCAGCTTATGCACAAGCAGTATACAATAGTCCTGCGGACTTCAAATATACAAGTTGGGATTTTAGTGGAGGGATATTTGATGAAACTAATAGACTTTAAAACAAAACTAGTAGCTATTGTATTTATTGTAATAGCTATAGGGAGCTTAATGATAAATATTTTTATTGTTAATAAATATGACACAAAAGAATATATCTATATGAGTAATGTTGAAAATGTGGTAACTACTGAAACAAAGTATACATTGTATTATGAACAAGATAGGTTAGTTAAGGTTGTACAATATTCAGAAAGTAGATTTGAAATTTCGGATTTTAGCTCAGAATATGAGTCAATGAAGAGATTCTTTGAATATGAAAATATTGGTATTAGAGGTGTAAATTTGAATCTGCATAAAATGGGGGAAAATGGATTTACACTAGTAAAAGAATGGAATATTCAAAAAATGGAATTAGGTCAATTGATGAATACAGAAGAGGATTTGATGAAACATTGGCTTTTCTATTACTGCATAACTGATGATTATATATCATTATCCAAATATGAAAGTGCATTACAGGAGATTGGTGCGACTATTATAGAGCAATAGAGCTAAAAGCTTAATATGCTATTAAATAAATTAAAGTTTGATTGACTAGACTATAAAAGAAGGTAGTTAATACATATAAGTAATTTCGAAATGGAATTATGATGATATATTAAATGTAATGAGAAGGGAACGTACTAAGACAAACTACACATACAAATTAAGCAAAGTGAATAAACCTAAAAAAACAACTACATGCGTGATGAGTTAGAGAGTCTCACAACTCTGCAGTTACGTGAAATTTGTTATGTGGAAAAGATTGTTGTAGGCATGGGGTATCGCTTAAATCGTGAGTTTATGATTGTGAAGCTGATACATATATAGCAAAAAGTAAAAGTTACTTTAAAGGCGGTAGAATGAAGGGGTACTTCTTATCGACTAAGTCTGGAAAAGAGTATCCAGCACTATTCTAGAATGAAAAGCATTTAGAAAATAAAACACTTATTACACTAGGTGAACTTTTATCATTATAGACGTTGGCGAAAATATTATGGAGTCAAGAAAAATTTTCTTTGAGGCTCCCGAAAAAGGCTCTATTATATTTTGGCACAGAACTAAGTGTATAGTTTATCTAAATAATAAAGAGATAGACGAGTGTCAATAGAAAGAACTTTTTTATGATGATAAGATGTATATCATTTTTGAAGATGGTAAAACGGAGATTGAGTTAAGGTATAAGAGAGTTACAAATAGAAATTTAACAAGAGTATAAATTAATTTGATAGTAACATAGGAGGTAAATTATGAGTACATATTTGAAAATGGAAAACAAAGATAAAGAGAAATTAGTAGAATTAACAGAACATACACTTGAATCTGTGGAGGAGCGAGAAGATAAAATTGATGAAAATACAATTTTTCTTGCTGAAACGTTTAATGGTATTGAAGTTGAGAGTAAGTTGAACTTTGTGGACGACAGTGATGAAGGTATAAATTTGACTAAAATAAGCAGTAGTGGTCGTTATAGAGTTGCAGTAGGGCCTAGGATAATAAATGCTGGATATCCAGATAGTGGTAATATATGGGATGGATATGACGATATATATAGGTGTGAAGCTGGAAATAAGATTAAAAAATAAAAGTACAGCAAATTTAAAAACACTTTCAGCAGTTGTTACAGATTTTAAAGCTCATATGTACAATAAATATCTTGATGGTCACCCTTATAAGACAGGACATACTAATGTTACAGCAAA
>JBKEBX010000072.1:0-2659 GCA_047973385.1 Lachnospirales bacterium
AAGAACTAAACTAGTTTTACAAATCAAATTTTTTCTTATTCAGTTTTGAGTGTGCCAAACACTAAAAATATTGACAGAGTAATATGCTTATGGTATAATATGCTAAAGTCCTAGCTACCAAAAGACAGCTACGACTTAAGAATATTGTAATTTCCTTTTGAAATTACTTTATGGTATAATAATTCTGTTAATAAACCTTTACGGTGATGATGCGTCTTAGGGAAACACCCGTTCCCATACCGAACACGATGGTTAAGACTAAGACGGCTGAAGATACTTGTCTGGAGACGGGCTGGGAAAATAAGTGGTCGCCGTTTTATGCCGAAGTGGCTCAATTGGTAGAGCAGCTGACTTGTAATCAGCAGGTTACCGGTTCAAGTCCGGTCTTCGGCTTCAAATATGGACCTTTAGCTCAACTGGTTAGAGCACCCGGCTCATAACCGGGCGGTTCTGGGTTCGAGTCCCAGAGGGTCCATAAAAAAAAGAGTATCTTTGATACTCTTTTTTTGTATCTTGTAAAAAACTAACAGCAAAGTCAGAAAATTGAGATGGTAGCACATTGCGAAAGAAAAATCAAATTTTTATATTTTTGACAAATGCCACAAAGCTAGAATGAAAACTTAAATTCATATCAAGGAATTGAACATAAAAATAACGCTATATTCAAATTGAAAGATGTTTATAGTTCATGTAATAAGATATGAAATACAGCCGTTTACGCTGTGTTGGTATAGCTTAATAAATTTCATAACAAATCTTCAAGAGATAGAAGTAGTCAACAAAGATTAGTATAATCATTTTTAAGCTAATAAAGGTTTAATCATTGATTTTTCAATGGTGTTTTTTACTTACATTATTTATACTATTTATGTAAAAGTTTCATAGGTTATTGAAACGAAAAAGAAGCTGTATAGATTAACGATTTTTCGCCATTTCTTTACAGCTTCTTTTTTACATAATGAAGTTATATTATTTTTCAAAAACAGGTATAGGTTCAAATTTATGCCTACTACTTTTGTGCATATTTTCGATTTTTTCCTGTTTTGCACTATCGTCAATACTTCCTTTATCCATATACGAGTTTAATTCACTATATGTGAAACCTAGTTTTTCTTCATCGGATTTTCCACTTATACCATCACTTGGTGATTTATGAACAACGGATTTTGTTACACCTAAGTAATCTCCGATAGCAATAACTTCTTCTGTGTTAAAGTTTGCAATTGGGTTTAAATCACATGCTGTGTCTCCCCATTTTGTACAATATCCAACGTATCCTTCACTTTTGTTACCAGTGCCACAAACTAAATAATTTTTTTCTTGTGCTAGAGCATAAAGTGTTGTCATTCGTAGACGTGGTTGTATATTTATGGTAGTTTCTTTATTTTGAATTTCTCCTATTTGTGAAGAAATTGAGTTGAAAGAATCATTAATGTTAACAGTCATGTGAGGTATATTAAGGTCTTTGCAAACCTGTTCGCTATCACTGATATCAGGCTGAATATCATTTGGCATCATAACACCTAAAACATTTTCACTTCCAACAGCACGAACAAGGAGACCTGCGACAACAGCACTATCCTTACCACCTGAAATGCCAAGGACAAAACCATTTGCACCACAACTACTCTTTCTCTCAACTAACCATTTACATATGTCATCAACTATAATTTCTATATTTTCCATAAGTCCTCCTACTTTTTTCTTAAGTTACATTATACTACAATATACTTTTAAAATCAATGTAACATAAGTTAATATATTTAATATTATAAACAAAAAGGAGATTATTATGAAAATTTTTCTTGACCCAGGACATGGTGGAACTGACTCAGGTGGGATAAGTCCGTATATAGATAATTTTTATGAAAAAAATGCAACTCTTGACATTTGCTTAAGACTTGAGCGAATACTTCTTGATAGAGGGTATGAAGTTGAAATGAGCAGACGCATTGATACAACGGTATCTTTAAATGAACGTATAAATAAAGCTAACAATTGGGGTGCTGATTATTATGTGTCTGTTCATGTGAACAGTTTTACAAACCCAAATGCAAATGGAGTTGAAACATATTATTATCCAACAAGCGAGAATGGCGAAGTGCTAGCTTCGGAAATACAAAGTCAACTTGTTCTTGAAACAACACTTGAGGATAGAGGTGTAAAACCTAGAGATTTAGCAGTTTTAAGACGTACAACCATGCCTGCTGCCCTTGCAGAAATAGGATTTATATCAAATCCACTTGAAGGTGAATTATTGCATCAGGAGCATTTTAGACAGCTATGTGCTGAAGCTATTGCAGATGGAATTACACAAACGATAATTGTTTTAGGATAATGGATCGAAGCTTATGTAAATTATGGTATCTTTGCATTTTGTAATGATACCATAATTATTTTTTTGTTAATGTAGTAATAAGTCTAGTAAATATATATTACTCTATGGTATAATAAACTAAAGTCCTAGCTACCAAAAGACAGCTACGACTTAAGATTATTGTAATTTCCATGAAAATTACTTTATGGTATAATAAACTAAAGTCCTAGCTACCAAAAGACAGCTATGACTTAAGATTATTGTAATTTCCATGAAAATTACTCTATGGTATAATAAACTAAAGCCCTAGCTACCAAAAGACAGCTACGACTTAAGATTATT
>JBKEBX010000058.1:0-7187 GCA_047973385.1 Lachnospirales bacterium
CTGAGTTTTTGAGTTCCTGAGTTCCTGAGTTCTTGAGTTCCTGAGTTTCTTAGTTTCTTAGTTTCTTAGTGCGATTTTATTGTATGTGGGATGTTTAATAATTATTTCCCGCAGATTTTCGCAGATTTTTTGTTTTATTTGTGTATTCGAACATACAAATGTTGTATTTGCGTGTTCGAACACACAAATATAGTTTTAGTTTTGAAAAGTGTAGTAGCATTAACATTATTTTAGTGATGAAGAATCAAGATAACGGTAAACTTACGATAAAAGAAATTGCAAAAAGAGCGGGTGTTTCTACGGGTACTGTAGACCGTGTTCTGCACAACAGAGGGCGTGTATCTAAAAAGACTGCACAACTGATAAGCAACATCATTGAGGAAAGTAATTTCAAACTAAATCTTATAGCAAGTGCTTTGGCAGCAAAGAAAAGTTTCCAAGTGGCTTGTCTCCTGCCTCACTTTGATGATAATAACCCTTTTTGGGAATCTCCATACAAAGGAATGCTAAAGGCTGAAGAAGAAATGGAGAATTTTGGGATAACATTTGCCAACCACACCTTTAATTTATTTGATACAAAAAGCTATATCACGAAAGTGGCAGAGATTATATCCGACAAACCGGATGCTTTAGTACTAGCCCCCACATTTGCCAAAGAAAGTTTGAATATCACTCCAAAATTAGACAAATTAGGCATTCCATATATGTTCATAAATACCGATTCGGAAGGGCATAATAACATATCGTTTATCGGACAAGATTCTTTTGCCGGTGGATATACTGCCGGCAGACTAATGGCTTTGTGTTTGCGTTCGGGGGGAGATTGTGCAATAATGCACATCAGACCAAATTCTTCTAACTATTCTGCTTTGGCAGAACGCACAAAAGGCTTTGAAAAATATTTCTCCGATAATAATATCAATAATAAACTTCTAAGCTATGAGATAGATGATATCGCTTCGACTGCCATCAACAAGCAATTTGAGAACATATTCAACAACAATGAGAATTTAAAAGGTGTTTTTGTGCCATCTAGCAGAGTGTCCGTACTTGCTGATAATATTAATAACTCTATACTTAAGAATATCGATATTATCGGCTTTGACACTACCCCTCCGAATATTGCAAGCCTTAGAGATAATAAGGTTAGTTTCCTCATTTCTCAGAAGTCGTTCAGTCAGGGATATAAATCAGTCATTGCTATGTGCAACTACTTATTATATAATATTAAACCTCCTAAGAAAATGTTTTCACCTATATTGATAGTAAGTAAAGAGAATGTGGAGTCGATGTCAGGATAAATCTTCACTACAACTCTCCACCACACTTATAACAATACTTCGAACCTTTCTTGTGCCCTTCCTCTCCGCAATGGATACAGGGAAGTTGGCGTATAGATTCATCGTCTTTAGAGGTTGATTTTGCCAGCTCTGCTGTAACTATTCCGGTGGGTACAGCGATAATACCATAACCGAGAATCATAACAAAAGAAGCAAAAAATTGTCCTAGAAATGTTTGTGGTGAAATATCTCCATAGCCGACAGTAGTAAGAGTAACGATTGTCCAATAGATGCTAGTCGGGATACTTGTAAAACCATTTTCGGGACCTTCTATTACATACATTACAGAACCTATAAACACAGTACTTACCAGAACAAAATACAAAAACACAAATATTTTCCCTCTACTTGCATACAGTGCATCTTTGAGGTGTATAGATTGTCCGGTGAATTGTCGGTGATTCAGTATCTTGAAAAGTCGAATTAACCTGAAAGCTCGAATTATTGCCAAAACACTTGCCCCCGAAGCTACTAAGGATAAATACATAGGTAGTACTGCCAATAAATCTATAATGCCATAAAAACTAAGAATGTATTTGAATGGTCGGTCTACTGCGAGTATCCTGAGTATGTATTCTATTGTAAAAAATACTGTTATAGACCATTCTATGATTAAGATTGCTTTGTGGTATCGTTCATCAAAATCATGGACAGTTTCCATCATCACTATAATGACACTTAGAAGAATTATGCCCAGAAGCATTAAGTCGAAAAACCTGCCGGCTTTGGTGTTTGTACCGTATATAATTACATTTGCAACTTTCCGCAGTCGCTCCCAACTCGTTCTTGTCTTATTCAGGGTCAGTTCATAATTTAGGTGGATTTCAATTTTCATGCATAAATTTTAGCTACTCTAAAAAGGAAAAATTCTATATCTGTCACACCTCTCATAGTAGCTCTAAAAGCCTTTAGTTTTGCATTAAAAGATTCAGCAGAAGCGTTTGTGCTTCTGTTTTCAAAGAAGTTCAATATATCATTGTAATGAGTGTATATTGTAGCAGTTATAGTATTAAAAGAACTAAATCCGGACTTTTCAACTTCATCATACCAATGGGCTAGTCTAGTCAGCGCAACTCCTTTGTTTTTGCATTGACAAAATATCAATCTCAACTTATGGGTTAAGCTAAAAGCTTCTTTTATGTCAGGGTATTGAGCAAATAAAATCTTAGAACGTTCCTTTTGCTTTTCCGTCCATTTATCAGGGGATTTAAATAATAAGTATCGACTTCTTGCTAATAGTTGTTTCTTTGTATCTCCATTAGGAAAGGTAGCAGGGATGTAGCTTACTTTTTGCCATCTAGCTTCGTTTATGGCATCATTCTCTTCATCTATAGCTTCCCATCTATGTTTGATACGTATTTCTTGCAATGCATCAAATGCAAGCTTTTGAACATGGAAGCGATCTATAACTTTCTTTGCTTTTCTAAAGCAACTACTAACTATTCTATTCATAGTACCTGCCATGTCTAGGGTTATCTCTTTAACTTTATCTCTTCGTTGTTTAGGAATCTTCCTAAGTATATCAATTATTACATCAGATTTTGTACCTTTTATCATTGCAACTAATGCACCTTTCTTTCCCTTAGCCTCCTTGTTTGTTAGGATAGTGTAAAGTTCACCATTTGACAATGCAGTTTCATCAATACTCAAATATTCGCCAATATTATCTGAGAAAAGAATCCACTCTTTTGCATGAGTTTTTTGTTCCCAATCATTAAAGCCACTTAGATGTTCCTTGTATTGTTGTCCAAAATGACGACCGTTGATATGATAGTGTTTCTCTAGACTATTGCTACTTATGGGGTAAGTATCCATGTAATCCTTTTAAAAAAGCAGCAAACTCTTTTGAGTAGCTGGTGCCTTCAGCAGTTAGATTCCACTTTCGTGTGTAGATTTTACCTGTTTGCTTGTCTTTCCACTTATGTCGCCGTACAATTAAGTAAACAGTTTTATCTCTTAGAGGAAAATCTCGAATACTTATAGGTTTCGAAAACCCATTAGATACAATATCTAAACCTCCTAATTCCGGAGGTATTGCATTCTTCTCATCCAAATAAAATGAAAGTGTTTTATCGCTAGATTCTTTAAAATCTACTAAATTAAAATACTCAAATAACTCTGAGGGTAATAGGTGCTTCAATAATGTCATTAATTCCATGTCCGAAAGATAAAATAAAATTATCAATCCACCTAAATTATGAACTGACCCTGGTTTTCCCTGATAAGACACTTAAGAGGGACTTCTAAGAATCAAAAATAATCATCAGCTAATTTATAGAACTCCCCATAAGTTCACTTCTTTGTGATTACAATCACCAAACGTGCAACAAAAAATATCATATATTTGTTAGGCAATTTTGTAGTAACTTAAATATATCAATATGAGTGAACTTATTAATAATTCGAACCACAGAAAGGCTGAACTGAAAAAGCTTATTCTGAAACTTCATGAGGGGGAATCTCCGGACACCATTCGACAAGAATTGGCTCAGAGACTGACTAGTATCCCTTATGGGGAAGTTGTTGAAGTGGAGCAAGAGCTAATCGCAGAGGGATTGACGGAAGATACCATACTTAAACTTTGCGATGTGCACGGAGCGGTGCTAGAAGGACATGTTGATTTGAGTTCGGCAAAAGAAGTCCCTGCCGGGCATCCTGTCGATATATTCTATAAAGAGAATGCAGAGCTCAGACGAGTGACAGGGATTGTGCGCAAATCGTTATCAAGTCTGCCGCATGTGAGCGATGAAGACTTTTTGAACTTCTTGTTTGGCATTCAAAAAATGTTCAACGACCTGATGGATGTTGATAAACACTACCAGCGTAAGGAGTATTTGGTGTTCCCATACTTGGAAAAAAATGAAATTACGGGTCCTCCGAAAGTGATGTGGGGCAAGCATGATGAGATTCGCGGACAGCTGAAAGCAGCTATCGAGATTTTAAAATCTGAGAACCTAAGTAAATCGGACTTGGAGGACTCTTTGGAACTGCTTTTCTATCCGGCTTTGGATGCCATTGAAAGCATGACACAAAAAGAGGAGGAAATTTTGTTCCCGATGTGCCTTGACGTACTGACTACCGAAGATTGGTGGAACATCAGCAAGCAAACCCTCGAATATGGATTTACGCTATACGACCCGCAAGAGGAGTGGCAGCCCGAAGGTTTCGATGAGCAAGAGGAGGAAATCGCGACACAATCCGACGGTAGGATTCAGCTTCCTTCGGGGAGTTTCTCGGCAAAGGAGATTCAGGCTATCCTCAATTCAATACCTTTCGACATGACTTTCGTGGATAAGGACGACAAGGTGAAATATTTCACGCAGGGAAAAGAACGTATCTTTGCTCGCAGTCGCTCTATTATTAATCGCGATGTACGTTTGTGTCATCCTCCGGGAAGTACACACATTGTGGAGAAAATTCTGGAAGATTTCAAATCGGGCAAAGCATCTCATGCACCGTTCTGGATTCAGATGAAAGGCAAGTTTATAAAGATTGAATATTTTGCACTTCGCGGCGACGACGGCGAGTATCTCGGCACACTCGAAGTGTCGCAAGACTTAAGCGAAAATCGCAGCTTAGAGGGCGAACGACGCATATTATCATATACCGACTCAAAAGACGAATAATATGGAAACTCTAGTTATAACACCCAAGACCAAAGTTTATGAGTTGCTCGAAGCATATCCACAACTGGAGGCAACTTTGGTTAAATGTGCTCCACAGTTCAAGAAATTGAGTAATCCGATACTTCGCAAGACTATCGCTAAGGTTACAACTCTCAGTCAGGCTGCATCGGTTGGCGGACTGAAAGTTGAAGAGCTTGTGAATACCCTACGAGCCGAAGTTGGTCAGTCTTCGCAGAATTTCGGCGGCGATGCAGAGGGTTTGCAGAAGAAATACAACACCGAGCAAGCCGATTGGTATGATGCAGATAAGATTACAAAAGAAATAGATGTTCGCGATATGCTGAATGCCGGAGAGCATCCCGTACACGAAGTGATGGCAAGCATCAAAGCACTAGGAGAGGGCGAGATACTAAAAACTATCGCTCCGTTTATTCCGGCTCCTTTGCTCGACAAAACCATAAGCTTGGACTACAAACATTGGATAGACCAAAAAGGAACGGAGGAGTTTTGGATATATTTTAGGAAATAGCACAAGTCGGGGACTGTAAAAAGAAAGCACTAAATTTGAGTTTAGTGCTTTCTTTTTTCTTTACAGGTCTCTAATTATCGGTTCGAGATGCTTAATCCAGACATCTACCACTTCGTGATATTCCGCTAGACCCTTCATGATAATTTCGACCTCAAAGCCTTCTTTTTCCAATATTGATTTCCAGCTTTCATCATCATCGCCTGCCATGTCGTTTTGAGCATGATCGCCCGCAACTGTCAGAAATGTAGTGAGAATTACTTTCTTAATATTTTTTTCTTTAAGCTGAGGAATAACTTGCTCAATTGTTGGATATCCCTCGATTGTTCCGAGATAGTATTGTTTTGATTTCTGCGTGAGATAATACTGGAATCCCGGATAATATATATTTGCAATGTGATGCGAACCATGCCCCATGAGAAGCAATGCACTGTTTTTGTCTATCGTAGTTTTAAACTTATTGTCAATAAAGTCTGCAAGATTTTTATTATCATCATCACTGAATAACAACGGAGTACTGAGCTTTGCAACTTCAATTCCTTTCGGCATCTTATTAAACGCTTCGACAGTTCTTTTCAGGTCTTCATACTCTGTTCCCGGTATTACATGCAATGATTGCACTGCTACATGAGTATATCCGTCTTCACCTAGTTTTGCAAGAGCTTCGGCAGGAGAGTCAACTTGTTTACCTCGTTTTTTAATAATCTTACGAATATTTGCTGCATTTTTTGTAATTATTGCCGGTTTGTTATTTTGTATCGCCCTCTACGAGTGGATAGCAATCGTTTTTGCAATCGGATTGGTGTTTGCCATGGAACTCTCATCTATAGAAAACATAGCCGACTTTGTATCGCCCGAGAAGCACGATGCGATCAAAAAGATTAAAGATTTATCGGCAGCCGGAGTGTTAATTGCTGCAATTGTGGCTTTATGTGTCGGACTGACTATTTTTACTCCAAAGATTGTCGAATTCATCCATGTTATTATCCTTTAACTATTTCTTTAGTGAAATTATTTCCTCAGGATAAAATATCTGCGCGTAAACAAACGCTTCAGCGAGTCGTATCATGACTGTTAGCTCACTCCGAATCATATCCTACTTAATCTTCAACGTCTCTATAATTTTGTTTATATCGCCAAGATTAATATAGCCTGTCATAATTTGGTCAACAGCTTGTTTATTTAGTATTTTGAGGCTATTTTCATCCACATTAATAGCATCAATATCATTTACTTTCAACTCTGCGGAAAGACTCACTCTGTATGCAGCATTGTTTTCTACAATATAATTTAAACTTTCAAAGTTATATCCTATCAACTTGGTTTTTCGTGTGTCGGCGAAATACTCATTTTTAGTTAGTGTATAAAACAGCTTGTATCCGGTAATCTCACTGACTCCGGATATTGTTGTTGAAATTTTTATGTGGTCAACAAGCTCAATATTTTTAAGTTTTGAGAAATCAGAAACATCATTTATGCCGTTATCCTTAAGATTCATATTGAGTTTACACACTCTGATTTTGATTTCAACCGGCAAGCTGTCAACCACCGATGAGCTTGCCAGAACTATCTTGTTCGAATCTTTTATTGTAACATTGTAATTTGATTTTACTTTGAAACTGAATAAATCATGCTTTATGTTTTTCTCCTGTCCAAAGACATTTGTAAAAAGAGCGAATGAAAAAATCATTATAC
>JBKEBX010000056.1:0-2287 GCA_047973385.1 Lachnospirales bacterium
ATTCGTTCTTTTTGAAAATCTATTGAAAAACCATTTTGAGCTTGCTCATCTGTACTGACTCTAACATACCCAATATTTAACTTTTCTATTTCCATTTTTTTCTCATTTGTCGGCTATTTTGTTTGTGTTATTATAAAATTGTTAGTATGATAACTAACACAAGTACCAACAAATAGGTAAAGCAGACACTTTAACTGTGTCTGCCATTTTATTTTTTAGGTGTTACTTGCCATGTAACAGGATCAAAGTCATATCCATTAAATAGTTCATTTGCAGTAATAATTTTCACTTCTCCATTTCGAGTTTCCCTATTAAAATTATACACTCGGTAAATATATGCTTGTTCACCGTAAACTTCAAAAAACCTTTTTTCATTTTTGCTCATGTAGAATGCTGTATTAACTTCGTTTGTTGTCGTTTTAACTTCAATAAAACGACTTGTACCATCAGAATTAATTGACGATATATCATAACCTAAACCATCACCTTGTAATCTACTTAAATGTTGGACAACTTCTTTACCGTTTGAAAAACCATTTTCAACTAAACGATCAATTTCAAATTCCATAACAAACTCTTCACCTTGATCTCCAACGTCATTATTTCTATCTCGAATTTTATCCCAATCTACTTTTTTAGCTGTAAAAGTTTCTCGTTGACTTTTCTTCTTATCTACTTCAGCCTTTTCAACCACATTTTTTGTAATTGGATTTACTAACATAAATTTAGCAGGTCTATAATTTTTATCAACTACAAATCCCTCATTATAAAAATGTATTTTCTCTTTTTGATGAGCAACAATATTTCCGATACGTTGTATTATTAACATTTCATTTCTCTTGCTTGACATTTTCTTATCATCTATATCAAATGTTAATACGGTATCCAATTTTTGTTTTACCTCTGATGTTGATAGTTCACCATAAACATCCAGTAATGGTTTAATAGCTCTTCTAATTTGACTTTCTGTATGCATAACTTACACCTCATAGTTTGTAATCATTAAATGATTAACTTTTTTTTCATTCCTATTCATAAAACTTACTGAATATTCTTTTCCAAACTCATAATAATATATATTATTACTATTTATATTATACAAACTTCTGATAAAATCTGTATCTTTTATAACTAACATCCACTTAGCGTTAGTCTGATGTAAAAAGTTTGCAAGTCTTATTTGTTCATTTCTACTAAATTCATTTCCATCATAAGTTGAGAATTCTGTATCATACGGTGGATCTAAAAAGATATAGTCTGTTTCTACTAAGTTATAGTTATTTAAAAAATCCTCAAAGTCCTCATTATGGATATATGTTTCTCTTAATCTCTGCGTTAATCTTGGTGATGTAATATAAAGTAATTTATCATCAAAATTCTTTTTATTATAACTCATGCCTCCATAAGGTACATTAAAGTTTCCATTAGCAGAAAATCTAAACATTGAAGAGTAACAAAATTCTCTTATATAGAAGTATAATGCAGCATTTTCCATAAACTTTTCATTTGCTCTGTTCCTATTATATTGTTCTCTTACTGTTGCATAATAGCTGGAGTTTAAAATTGTTTGATATATTTTTATTTTTTCGCTCGTTGACTTTATCTGCTTTTTTACAATATATTTCTTTTTGCTTGATAACATTTTTTCGTAGTAAGTCATAAAATATTCAACTAGCTCATATTCGTTTATAAATGCAAGTTGTTCAATGAATGCTTTAACATCTTTTTTATTGTTATAACTGCCACTATAATTCTCAATTTGCTTCCACTCCTCATTAATCGTTGCTAATATATTTAAAAATATTTCATTCTGTCCCTGAATACTTAAGTATGTATTTACTAGTTCTGTTGATTTATCATTTATATAATAAGCTTGAAAATTAACCATTGAAAAATATACCGCTCCTCCACCAATAAATGGCTCAAAATAACGATTTACATTATCTGGAGTTGCTGGATATATATATTTTAGTTCTCGTGTCTTTCCACCTGGATATTTCATAAAAGGTTTTAACATTTTACTCCTTTAAGATTTGCGTGCATTAACATACAACAATAGATTTATTATAGCATATTTAACTTGCTATTCTTTATAATATTTACTATAAACGTATTCAATTTGTTTTGTATCTTTACAACAGTATATTAGCTCTCCTTTACCTAAATATTTAATATCACTTGGATGGTAGATGTATTGATGAACTTGTTTAGCTGTCCCTTTATCTCCCTCAACCATTTCATTTGTTACTCTAGTGATTTGCATTTTCTCAACCGTTGCTATTACATC
>JBKEBX010000053.1:0-1679 GCA_047973385.1 Lachnospirales bacterium
AAAGGTGGTATAGCGTATTTTTAACAGCTTTTTCTTTACCCCCACTATCGTTGTATTGGTATAAGTGTAAGGGAAGCCCAGCAACTGCTTCAGCTAGTATTCTCACACAAGAATAAACGGCAGTCATTTGCATCGCAGAACGCTCATTAACGTTCTTGCCGGAAGTAGTTCCGCCAAAGTAAAAGTTGTAACCGCTACCAGCTGCTTTGTTTGTAACTCCTGTTGGTTCTCTAGGTTTAAATAATTTTGTAAATGGGTTCATAAATTACCTCCTTATGTTTAAAAAACAAACAACCCTCTATCATCATACACTGAATCACCATTATCCCCACCCCACCTTATGGCTCTATCTAAAGCCATAATAGCCGCAATAGCACCATCAATCTTCTCGGTAGATTTTTCCTTATCCGCTTTGATGTTTCCGGCTGGGTCAGTACGCACAAAAATATTATCCATATTCCAACGTAAAACAGGGTGGCCACTATGCGCAATCTTTTGTTCAAGAGTTAATTTCATTAGTTCTTTTGTTGGTGGGCTCATATCCTTAAAACCTTGCCCAAAGGGCACTACTGTAAATCCCATATTATCCAAGTTTTGAGTCATTTGAACCGCTCCCCATCTATCAAATGCTATTTCTTTTATATTGTATAAAGTTCCAAGTTCTTCAATAAAACTTTCTATAAATCCATAATGAACAACATTACCCTCAGTAGTTTTAATGTGTCCTTGTCTTTCCCAAACATCATATTGAACGTGGTCGCGTTTTACACGTAGTCCAAGAGTATCTTCTGGTATCCAAAAGAATGGTAATATTGAATATTTATCATCCTCGTTCATGGGCAGAAACACCAAAACAAAGGAAGTTAAATCAGTTGTTGATGATAAGTCCAAGCCACCATAACATACACGACCTTTTAAACTCTCTGCATCTACTTTAAAGTTGCACAAGTCCCACTTTTCCATAGGCATCCAACGTACTGATTGTTTTACCCACTGATTTAGTCTTAGTTGTCTAAATGTATTTTCTTCAGCTGGATTTTGCCTTGCAGACTCACACGCAACTTTTACTTTTTCTATATCAACAGTTATACCAAGTGAGGGATTTGCTTTCTTCCACGTTTTAGGTGAAGTCCAGTCATCGTCTTCATCTGCTCCATAAATAACTGGATAAAAAGTTTCATCAACTTTTCTACCTTCTAAAATATCCTTAGCTTTCATATGTGTTTCATAACATATTGAATTTGTATCACTTCCGGCAGTGGTGATTAAGAAATATAGTGGCTGAGTTCTTGCATCTCCAGAACCTTTTGTCATTACATCAAAAAGTTTTCTGTTAGGTTGTGTATGTAGTTCATCAAAGACAACACCATGAATATTAAAACCATGCTTTGAATAAGCTTCAGCTGATAGCACTTGATAAAAGCTATTTGTAGGTTGATATATAATTCTTTTTTGTGATGCTAATATCTTTACTCGTTTATTAAGTGCAGGACACATACGAACCATATCAGCTGCAACTTCAAATACAATAGTTGCTTGTTGACGGTCTGCAGCACAACCATAAATTTCTGCTCTTTGTTCGCCATCAGCACAAGTTAAAAGTAAAGCAATTGCAGCTGCCAACTCAGACTTACCTTGTTTTTTGCTGATTTCAACATAGGCAGTATTAAATTGTCTAA
>JBKEBX010000046.1:0-2085 GCA_047973385.1 Lachnospirales bacterium
CGGCCATATAATGAGCCGCGCCCAGCGGTCATGTTTCGTTTTAAGCACTCAGGAATACCATTCTCTTCGAAAAAGTGAATGCGTTCTTCTGATGCCCACGCACCCTGATTTTGATTGTCTTCATGAACAAATATATCAACATTGCTTGAAGTAAGCAAATAATCAAATGCCTCTTGCTTTTCCTCTTCATTATTAAATCGAACTTGTCCTTGTTTTCCATATATAAGCTTACTCATAATAATCTCTCCTTTTTTACTGCAAAAGTAATTTTGCGTTTTTCTCTAAAAATAGATCAAGCTATTTGGTAATGATAATTTATTGAGTGCAGTACATCTGCATAATCGTTTTCAGCAATTTCTAATACTTCATCATTGTCCCAACCTGTAGAAAGAACTGTAAGAAGATTTGCGAATTCATAAATTGGTTCTTCTGTATCATCTATTAGATTTTTCCTAATGCTATACGTCTTGGCAATCAACAATACTTTTTGTGCAGCTAAGTCGATAATTTGTGTATTGTTATTTGGATGAGCAAATCCATAGTGCTGATTTGGTGTTAAGGCAATTAGATTCTCAATAAAATGCATGATTTCAGGAAACTCATTTTTCGGAAAAATATGATGCATCTGAGTTGCTGCCAAATCATCATTGTGCTCATCGATGAACTGAGTTAACTCAGACAATCCACCTCTACTTTCTACAATGAATTCACGTAAGGTTTTCTTTGAACGTGACATCATCTGTTCAAAATAGCCATCTCTGCGATCAATATCAGGATGAGTAGAAAGCCATTCTTGTCTGGAAACCCCTTTGGGCTTGTCGCGATAAACATCTCTAAAATTATCACGATTGTACATCATGTCAGCTTTTTTTATAACATCAGGAGACATATGCCCTCCCGCTGTGCCTTTCTTAGCATTTTTAAATGCTAATGGATTTAAGACTTTTGTGAATATTCTTTTGGGTTCATAGTCTTTTTTAATTGGTGTATAGTCGTGATAAAAATCTATAAACGCTTGCTTCATAGTGTTAAAATGCGTCTTATCCTGATTATCAAAAAACGACTGGAATACTGGATATAATTCACTATCTTTCAAAACTTTTTCTATGTAACAATGTAAAAACCGAAGCGAGTAAACATCATTCCTTGCGATGTATTCTAATACATCCCTATTTTCAATCACATAAAGATGCCTGCTAGTTGCTGAAATATCTTTTATAATTCCAGCGTAGCAAAACATAGATAGTGGCTGAGAAAAAACCTTGTCGTATTCGTTTTCAGCGCTTTTTTCAGTTGTTCCTGGTTTTGAATATGTTTCAGCAATTGTCAATTTTGCATATTCACTCTGCCAAATATCTTTCACTGTAAATTCCGAATTTACGTTGTCGACATAATCTAAAATAAAGTCAGCAATAGACCAAATAACATCTGGTGTACATTTCTGGTCTATCCATCTACCATTTCCCGATATTTTTAAATCATAATTGTGACTAGCACAAAAATCCTCTATTTGAGTAATTGTT
Source organism: Lachnospirales bacterium (assembly GCA_047973385.1). Classification (GTDB taxonomy): domain Bacteria; phylum Bacillota; class Clostridia; order Lachnospirales; family CAMZNU01; genus JBKEBX01. The sequence continues at coordinate 1,524 of JBKEBX010000046.1, forward strand.
AACATTTAGTTTTCCTCCCTTTGTTCTGTTAGTATACCGTAAAAATACACAGAACACGCATCAACGTTTAATGATCTTGTTTGATAATTACGTGCTATATGATAAAAATCCCGATACTCATCTGACGAAAAATAAGCTAGTTGTTTCTCTGACAGAGGACGCTCGAATTTTGGAATAAGGATTGCTGCAGAACCGTTTACCAAAGTGCCCCGCGGTTTTTTTATGACTCTAGGTTTATAGGTCATGTTTGGAGTGAGGTAAACATCATCCCGGTCTAAAAATGCATATACTGATAGTTTAGCTGCATCTTTTTCTGTTATATATGAGTCATATCCTTTTACATCTAAAAGTTCCTGTCCATCATCAGAAATATTACGGGACTTTATAACTCGAATATCTCCATTTGATCCCATATCTTTATTTGAAATCTGTCTATCTCTAAAAACAGTAAAAACATCGAACTCCAATTTCCCTAAAATATCATCAAATTGTTCGTTTCTATAAATAACCCAATAAGGTAGCTTTTTATCAAAAATGAATTTTTGCTTTTGTTTAATTTGCA
>JBKEBX010000032.1:0-1958 GCA_047973385.1 Lachnospirales bacterium
CAATGGAAACGGTGGTGGGGGGGTTCATAATGAGAACAAGTATAGAAATTAGAAAAGTAACTTTTAGATATGATAAAAATCTTGTTTTTGAAAATATAGATTTACAAATTAATATAGGAGAACTTTTTTGTCTTATGGGCAGCAACGGTTGTGGTAAAAGTTCCCTCATAAATTGTGTTTTAAAAGAACCACTTTAGACAGTGGTGAAATTTATATATCGTTCAAAAACATCTTAGACATAAAAGTTAAAGAACTTGCTCAACTTGTTGCGTATATACCACAAACACATAATCGAACTTTTTCATATTTAGTTGAAGAAATCGCTTTAATGGGAAGAACTATTCATAATGATGCTTTTTCATAACCTGATAAAGATGATGAAATGATTGTACATAATAAAGACGTGTATAACATACCTATTGCTGCTACACGATGGGGTAAAGAAGGTAGTTTTGAAACATATTTTGCTATGCTTTGGTTAGGTACAACCGTTTATCCTGAATATTATAAAGATGTTAACTTGAAAGATGAGGCTTTATCTTTTTACAATGATATTATCGGTATAGAAATAGACGATCAAACTTATGAACTTATTTTAGCTGGCGAGGGTATTAGAAAGTCTAGTGACAAAAAATAATAGGAGATTAAAATATATGGTAAAAGTTTTAATTTGTGTTGATGATACCGACGATATTTCTAAAGAAACAAGTACGGGAAAAGTTGCTGGTTTAATAGAGAAAGAGCTACTAAAATTAGGTGGAAAAATCCACCTTGGCATAACAAGGCATCAACTTTTTTTAAGTGATGAGATAGATTACACTTCTCATAATAGCTCTATGTGTTTAGAAGTTTTTATTCAAGAAGATAAGATAAATGAGTTTTGGGATAACTCTGTTAAAGTATTAAAAGGGGAGATGTCCCAAATATCTGACCCTGGTCTTTGTTTATGTGAAATGAATAAGGTTAAAAATATAGAAAAACTTATTGACTTTGGACTTATGGCTAAAGAAAAAGTTCTATATAAAAAAGAGGCTTATGACTTAGCAAAAGAATGCAATGTTAGGCTTGATGAGTTTGGAGGAACTGGTGCAGGCGTTATCGGTGCAATAGCCGGTGTTGGACTTAGACTATTTGGTTATGACGGTACTTTTAGAGGAGGCAAAAATCTTTATGGTCTAGAAAAATCGACTTTTGATGTTAAAGAACTAAAAAAAAATTTAAACATATATCAAGTTTTATCAAAAGAGGGTTACTCTTTAGATGATGATGAACAAGTTTTAATCAACGAAAAAATTAAACTTGTATATTATGATTATAAAAAAATTGCATTAGTCAAAAAGCGTAACAATGATTGGATAATTTGTAGTAAATCAGAGCTATTTGAAAAAGAACTTTTAGAAAATAAAACAAATTATGAGTGTGAAAACTTCACTTTTGATAATGATTTTGACGAGTGCCTAAACAACTACGAAACCTGTTGTAACTGTTTATATAGGAGATGGTCGAATAAAGGTATTGTTTGTTGTTATGAATAAGTTTTGGAAAGGTTACAATGTGCTTATTATAGAAAAATATGCGAGGACATCTATTTAAAAATGGGTGTCCTTTTTAGCTTTCAAAAGGATGTGAGAGAAGTGCCAAGAAAACCACAGCGACCATGTTCACATCAAGGCTGTCAGACAATAGGTACTGTGTAGAACATCAGAAACAAGAAAATAAACGCTACGAGAAGTATGACAGAAATTCAGTCATACACCGTAGATATGGTAAAGCATGGAAACGAATTAGAGATAGCTATATAAGAGGTAACCCTTTGTGTGAGGAGTGTTCGAAAGCTGAAAGATATACAAGAGCAAGTGAGGTACACCATAAGATACCATTGAGCCAAGGTGGAACACATAATGGAGATAACTTAATGTTTTTATGCAAGTCTTGTCACAGCAAAATACATAGTGATA
>JBKEBX010000021.1:0-72187 GCA_047973385.1 Lachnospirales bacterium
AAGATTTGCTTTTCAATCTTTGAGTTTTAGTTTATTATAACATAAAGTAATTTCCAATGGGAATTACAATGAACTTAACGAAAAGATTTGCTTTTCAATCTTTGAGTTTTAGTTTATTATAACATAAAGTAATTTCCAATGGGAATTACAATGAACTTAACGAAAAGATTTGCTTTTCAATCTTTGAGTTTTAGTTTATTATAACATACTTTTTATTTGATATCCATAGGCATCCCTTAAAGACACCTCTAAAAAATTTACTTTTAGAGGTGTCCATTATATATTAACATAAAATAATTATTTTTTACTATACTATTTTAGATTTAAAACCATATAGGTAATAGTTTCTTTAAATTTATATAGTAACTTGCTTTTCCAACATCTTCCTTTACAATTAAATCCACTCTATTTACTACTGTATCCCCTTGTTTATAAACTATTTCTCCAACTTTACTACCAGCTAAGATTGGAGCTTTCAAATTATCAATTACATAGGCTTCTTTTGTGATCTCTCCACTGTTTTTGCTAACTAAAGTTGAAACATTTTCTTTTACATAAATATCAACAGTATCAACTTCCCCTTTATAAATTGGCAATGTTGAAATAACTTTATCTACTTGCTCCCCACTTTCCACCTTAAAGTTAGAAAATCCATAGTCCATAAGTTTTATTGTTTCTTTTGTGCGTATATCAGCAGAATCAGCACCTAAAACAACAGTTATTAAAGATAACCCATCCCTTGTTGCTGTACCTGACAAACAAAACAAAGCCTCTGAAGTACTTCCCGTTTTAAGCCCTGTTGCACCATCATAGTTTCTTATAAACTTATTTGTATTCGTTAAGCCAAAAGGCTCATCACCTCTTGATGTTTTATGTATAATTTCATCTTGCCATATTGTCGTATAATCAAAAACTTTTGGATGATTTAAAGTAAGTTCCCTTGTTACAAGTGCTACATCATATGCTGTAGAATATTGCTCATTTTCATCATCAAGTCCACAAGCATTTACATATACTGTGTTCTCCATACCAAGTTCTTTAGCACGTTGGTTCATAGCTTCAACAAATTTTTCTTCCGTACCAGATAAATACTCTGCAAGGGCCACACTCGCGTCATTAGCCGAGGCTATAATTACACTTTTCAACAAATCCTCAACTGTTTGTTTTTCCATAGGTTCAAGGAAAACTTGAGAGCCTCCCATAGAACTTGCATGGTCAGAAACTGTTACAATATCACTCATTTGTATTCTACCGCTATCAATCGCCTCAAAAACTAATAAAATAGTCATAACTTTCGTTACACTTGCGATTTTCAAATGCTCCATACTATTTGTTTCGGTTAAAACCTTTCCCGTAGTCACCTCCATAAGAATGCTAGATTTATAGCCTCCTGAATTATCTTCAGCATAAATATTTGTGTTAAATGTCATAACAAATATTAAAATAAATATAAAATATTTTCTCACAAAAAACCTCCAATAAATTAATAGTTATTCTATTTTATTCACCAATTAGAAAAATATTAGTTTTTATTCAATATTCCATACAATATTTTAAATGATATTACACATTAAGAATAAAGTTGTTTCCTTTGGAAATTACTTTATGGTATAATATACTAAAGTCCTAGCTACCAAAAGACAGCTACGACTTAAGAACATTGTAATTTCCTTTGGAAATCACTTTATGGTATAATATATCTATGACTTATTTTCAAGGAGAATTCAATGACTTATACATGCGATTTACACACACATACAAGCTTTTCAGATGGAACTCTTTCACCATCTGATTTAATAAAACTGGCATATAAAAAAAACATCAAAGCTGTTTCTATAACTGACCACGATACAATTACTGGTATTTATGAAGGGCGTGAGGAAGCTAAAAAACTAGGTGTGAATTTTATAAATGGAATAGAGCTTTCTTGTTTAACTGCTGATAATATTGAATTACATATTTTGGGATATGATTTCGATATTGATGATAATTTTAAAAACGGGATAGCTATGGCAGTTGAGCAACGAGCAATACGTAACAAAAAAATCATAAAACTTATGAATAATGCAAATATTAATATTCCCTTTGATTTTTTAGAAACCTTTCCTAATCAATCAATAGTTACAAGAGCTCATTTTGCAAAATTTCTTATTGAAAATGGTTATGCCAAAGATAAGAACGACGCTTTTTCAAAATATTTAACTAGAGGTTGTAAAACCTATGTTCCAAAGCAATATATATCGCCTAAAGAATGTATCGATATTTTACATAAATCAAAAGGGGTATCCGTTTTAGCTCATCCGACTTTATATGGACTTGGCAAAGGTGAAATAGAAAAACTTGTTTTATTCCTGAAAGATTTAGGACTTGACGGTATTGAGGTTGTTCACTCTACTTATTCAAGCGAACAAGAAAAATTTTTAAGAAAAATAGCAAATAAATATAACTTACTCCAAACTGGTGGTAGCGACTTTCATGGTGCAATTAAAAAAAATTTGGAGCTTGGTACTGGTTATGGAAGTTTACACATACCTTATTCAATATATGAAGACATTATAAATTATAAGAAAAACCTATAAAATAATTTCAAGCCACCTATGTAATGAAGCAAAAGGTGGCTGTATGATTAAACATATTTTTATTAATAACTTTTATTTATAATTTCTATATAAACCTATAACTTTACCAATTATTTTAATATCTCTCGAAATAATAGGACTATAATCAGCATTACAAGGCTGAAGTCTAATAGCCTCTTTATCAAAATAAACCTTTTTAACCGTAGCACTATCTTCTATAAGTGCAACAACAATCTCACCATTGTTGGCTGTTGATTGTTTTCTAACATGTACTAAATCTCCATTGTGTATACCTGCTTCAAGCATACTATCCCCACGAACTCTAAGCATAAAACTATCATCATATTTTCTAAGTTCCGACGGCATAGGGAAAAATTCTTCCACAAGCTCCTCAGCTAAAATAGGCACACCTGCAGTAACCGTACCTAAAATAGGTATATTTACAATTCTACTTGCACCATCTTCCGATATAATGCGAACAGAACGGTTTTTAGATGGCGAACGTTTTATGTAGCCTTTTCGCTCAAGTATAACAAGATGACTATGCGCTGTAGCCGTACTGTTCAAGCCCGTAGAGTCACAAATTTCTCTTATGCTTGGCGAAATTTCATTTTTCTCAATATATGTTACTAAAAAGTCGTATACCTTTTGTTGTGCCGTCGTTAAAGGGCCTCTAGTATCGTTACTCATATTATCACCTCATATATATTATAATACATTTGTTCGCCTTTGTCAATGAATTTTTCGAAAATTCATCAAAAAAATAATTTTAACCAAAAATCAAGATGACCTATACTGCAAGTGGGAGCTTGAACCCCCCACTTTTGTTAGATTAGCCTTTCTCGCCGCCTACGCTACACTTAGAGGCGGTGGTCTAATCTATTCGATAAACAACATATGTTTGTTTATCATCAATGAATATGATTTCGCCAAAGTGTTAAAAATAATCTTATTATATTGAAAATAAACCTATGCTATGTTATTATTATGTAAGGGCTTATGATATTCGTTCTCGCATGTAATAATTGCCCATATTTATTATAACTCGAAAGGAATTTTATAAAATGCAAGATTTTCCAACAATTTGGTTTCCACACCTGAACCTAGAATTTTTCAACATAGATGGCGTAGCTTTTAGTATTGGCGGATTTGATGCTATGTGGTACGGTGTACTTATTGCTATCGGAATGCTCACAGGTTATGCTTTGGCACTTTGGAATGCTGAACGTACTGGTTTCGATAAAACTCTTATAGACGATTTTTTGCCCTTTGCAATAATCTTTGGGATTTTAGGTGCAAGACTTTACTACGTCATTTTTTCTTGGGATTATTATAAAGATAATTTATCTTCAATTTTAAATCTCAGACAAGGTGGTCTCGCAATATACGGAGGTATAATTGCAGCTGTATTATACGGAATATATTTCTGTCATAAAAGAAAAGTGAGTTTTTTTTCTTTAGCTGATATAAGTATGCCATCTTTACTTTTAGGTCAAGCTATTGGTAGATATGGTAACTTTATAAATCGTGAAGTATATGGAAACTATACAGATAATATATTTGCTATGCGTATACTTCTTGAAGATGCTGCTATAACAAGCGAGGAAATTATGAACAACCTTGTAACTTATATGGATCAAGTGTACATACAAGTACATCCTACTTTCTTTTATGAATCTTCCATAAATTTTTGTATTGCAATTGCACTTTTGATATATACTAAACGTAAAAGGTTTGACGGTGAAATATTTTTACTAGGTATGATGGGATATGGTTTTATACGTTTTATAATTGAAGGTATACGTGTTGACCGATTATTAATTGGAAATACTCCAATTGCCATTTCACAGCTTCTAGGTATTTCTATTGCCATTGTTTCATTGATACTAATCTTTATTTTAAACAAAAAATCTAAAAATCAGGTAGGTTAATAATGATAAAAACAAAAACATTTAATAACAATGTACGTTTAGTTTATGAAAATATTCCAAGTGTTCGCACTGTATCCATTGGAATCTGGATAAATAATGGCTCTATACATGAACAAGTTAATGAAAATGGTATATCCCATTTTATAGAACACATGCTTTTCAAAGGCACATATAAACGTACTCAAAAGGAAATAGCCGAAGCAATCGATAATATCGGTGGCGTTCAAAACGCTTTCACATCAAAAGAATTCACTTGTTACTATATACGCGCTTTAGATACACACTTAGAATTATCCCTTGATGTTTTATGTGATATGTTTTTCAATTCTAAATTCGACGAAAATGACATAGGAAAAGAACGAAATGTGATAAACGAAGAAATAAAAATGTATGAAGATTTGCCTGATGATTTAGTTATTGAGCAATTTAACTCAAATGTTTATAAAGGACATAGTTACTCTTTGCCTATTTTAGGCACAAAGGATAGCCTCGCAACCTTTAATCACAAAACTTTTAAAAACTATTTAAACAAACGTTATTGTTGTGAAAATGTAGTTGTATCAATAGCTGGTAACTTCGATGAAAACAAAACTCTTGACCTTGTCGAAAAGTATATTGGAACTGAAAAATTTGGTAGTTATGATAATTTAAAAATCGAAAAACCAATATATAAACAACAAATTATAAAAACTCCTAAAAATATTGAACAGGCTCACCTTTTAATCGGTTATGAGGGCTTAAACTATTACAATGATAATGTTATTGACCTTAGCATATTCTCTTCTATTTTTGGTGGAAGTTCATCATCTATATTAAATCAAATTGTACGAGAAAAATACGGATATGCATACACAATATACTCATCATCAAGTTCCTCCTCAACTCATGGTTTATTTTCTGTTTATGCTGGACTTAGTAAAGAAAACATTAACCATGTTATCGAAATAGTTGACAAGGAATTTAAGGAACATACAAAGAATATCATAACAGAAGAACGATTAAATAACGCCAAAGAACAGTTTAAAAGTCAATTGCTTATGTCCCTTGAAAATACAAGTAACTGTATGACGAGAAATGGCAAAAATCTCATTGCTAAAGACAAGGTTTTAACAGTAGATGAAACACTTGAAAAAATAAATAATGTGACTTTAAATTCTTTACATGATACAGTAAATAAAATCTATGTATCAAAACCATCTATCTCTTTAGTTGGTGATATTGATGATATTATAATATAGAAAGAGGACTTTTATGAATACAAATATTACTATTGAAAGAATAAAATCTGCTAAAGATTTACCTATGCCAACTTACCAAACTGATGGAAGTAGCGGCATGGATTTACACGCAAATGTACAAGAAGATTTCACTTTAAATCCAGGTGAAATACAAAAAATTTCTGTAGGCATAAAGCTTAAACTTCCTGTTGGCTATGAAGCACAAGTTCGCCCACGTAGTAGCCTAGGTGCAAAATATGGAATCACTCTTGCTAATAGTGTTGGAACAATTGATTCAGATTATAGAGGGGAAATATTTGTTCCCCTTATAAATCTTGGTAAAGAACCTTTTATTGTTAAACGTGGTGAACGTGTGGCTCAAATGATTATTGCAACATATACAAAAGCTAACATTATTGAAGATATAGTAGAAAATGACACAGACAGGGGTGCTGGTGGCTTTGGCTCAACAGGTAAATAATATTTATCCACTTAAAAATTTTAACAATATTAAAGATAATATACAAATCTCTAAAGTTGTGCAGTATTTTGAAAATTGTGGGTATTCTGTACCAAAAACAACTATACAAAATTATTCTCGAACAAAAACTATCTCAGAACTTTTCCAAAAAAGATATTACAGTAAACAAAATATTTTAGAAATCTACTTTACCATTAACTTTAAAGACTTTTTTACTCTTGATGAAATAAAAAAGATAAATGAACATATTTTTGAGATGCCCTATACTTCTCAAGAAATCTATAATATTTTTATCGATATTTATACAAACTTTAATATAATATCCTATGATGAAGATATTGTTAACGAAAACTTAGATTTTTTCTATAATTTAGTTAGTATGTATTTATCTAAGAAAAAAACTTTAGTTTCTTTGAATAATAAAAATTAAAAAGTACATAATATATACATATCATCGAAAAGGAGATATGTTTTATGAGAATGAGAACTTTTGATTATATTTTTTTAACAATTTTAATTTTAGGTGGAGTTAATCTTGGTCTTATTGGACTTTTTGACTTCAACTTAATAGCTTCTCTTTTAGGGGCTAATTCTTGGATATCAAGACTTTTATATGTACTTGTTGGTATATCAGCCTTATATTCATTAGTATTTTATTCATACTTTGAAAGAGGTAAGGAATATAGATATTAGTTTAAACATTTGTAATATTGCTAAAAACTCAATAATAAAAAAAGACAAAACTTACAATTACTTTTGTCTTTTTTTATATAAAATTATTTATATATTTTAAACGTAAAACTATATAAATAGGATAATACTATCTTGCGATTAAATTATTGATAGATTGCTCAAAGCGTTCTTTCCCAGCTATACCAACTAATACATCAGCAGCCACACCTTCTTCATCAACAAAAACTGCCGCTGGATATCCTGGAACTGCATATAAAGATGCAACTTCATTATCATAGTCTATTAAGATTGTATCGAAACTTAACCCTCTTTCTGACATATAATCAGAGATTTCTTGAGGCTTTGCTTCGTTACCGTCATCTTCAGTAATAAGTACAAATTCAACATTTGAATACTCATTTTCAAGTTCCATCATATATTGCATAGTAGCTTCACAATGTTCACTCCAAGTTGCCCAGAAATATAAAACTATATTTTGTCCACGATGGTCATATAGTCTATATGGATTACCATATATATCGCCTAAAACAAAACCACTAAGTACATACTGAGCATCATCACTAGATAAAGATGTATTTGATTCTACAACATTGTTAATATTAATGTTTGAACCTGATTCATCGTTACCACCTGCATATTGTTCCCATGTATCAGTACCATTATTACTTGAACTTGTAACATCTCCATCAGTTGAATCGGTACCACTATCAGTAGTTCTGTCAACAACAGGTCTACTAACCGTTCCTTGATTATTACTATTATTTTGTTGATTCCTAATAAACAAAATACCTACAATTACAACAATTATTGCCGCCAAAACGAATATTAATTTTTTTTCATTACCCATTTTTTAACGCACCTACCTCTTTACATTTTTTTGTTTTTCATTTGTTTTTATATTTTTATATTTAGTATATTATATCATAAAGTAATTTCTATAAGAAATTACAATATTCTTAAGTCGTAGCCTTGTTTACGAGGCTAGGGCTTTAGTATATTATATCATAAAGTAATTTCCACAGGAAATTACAATGAACTTAACGAAAAGATTTATATTAAAATCTTCGAGTTTTAGTTTATTATACCATAAAGTAATTTACACAGGAAACTACAATATGCTTAAGTCGTAGCTGTATTTATGTAGCTACACATTTAGTTTATTATACCATAAGTATTTGGTGTAATTCAAGAGCAAATTGAAGTTTATTACTTTTTTCTTACAGTTACATCTTTTTACTATCGTATCCAAAACTTCTAAGCAAAAATTCGTTATCTCTCCAATCTTTTTTAACCTTAACCCAAGTTTTAAGATTAACCGACGAACCAAGTAATCTTTCAATATCTTCTCTCGAACGTCTGCCAATTTCTTTTAACTTTGTTCCGGATTTACCTATAATTATTCCCTTATGGTTTTCTCTTTCACAATAAATTGTAGCTTCTATATCTACTAAATCCCTATTGTCTCTTTTTTTCATAGACATAACTTCAACGGCAATTCCGTGGGGAACTTCTGCATTTAAAAGTCTAAGAGCCTTTTCTCTTACTATTTCAGCAACAATTTGTTTTTCTGGCTGGTCTGTAATAGTATCTTCTGGAAAATACATAGGCCCAACAGGTAAATTATTTTTAATTGACGCTGTTAAAACTTCTGTATTCGTTCCATTTTTTGCAGAAATAGGTATAATTTCAGCAAAATCATATAACTTACTATATGCATCTATAACTTCTAAAACTTTTTCCTTTGGAAACTCATCAATTTTGTTAATTATAAGGAAAACCTTACTTTTAACGTTTTTGATTTTAGAAATTATATTTAAATCATTATCATTTACTTTTTCGTATGGCTCAACTAAATATAAAACTAAATCAACTTCATTTAATGTAGTTTCTGATGATTTCATCATATAACTACCAAGTTTTGTATTCGGTGAGTGCATACCTGGTGTATCTATAAAAACGGCTTGAAAGTCATCTCTTGTAAGCACTGTTGTTATTTTATTTCGTGTTGTTTGAGGTTTGTTACTAATAATTGCAATTTTTTCGCCTATTAGATGATTCATAAGAGTTGATTTACCTACATTTGGTCTACCTACAATTGAAACAAAACCTGATTTAAATTCGCTCATTCTTTTCTCCTTATATTTAAAAACTGTCTACTTTAAAGCCAATAGGCAAAATTTCTTTAACCTTATAAACTTTGATTTCTCCTTTATTATTGCCAAGTAAAATCTCACATTCTTCATCAAAAAACTCAAATATAACTTGTCTACAAATTCCGCATGGTGATGTAAAATCACCAGAGCTTGACATAACTGCTATTTTTGTAAAATTCTTATATCCTTCAGATATAGCCTTAAAAATAGCCGTACGTTCAGCACAGTTTGTTGCACCAAGACTTGAGTTTTCAATGTTACAACCTGTATAAACCTTACCTTCAGCTGTTAAAACTGCAGCACCAACATTGAAGTGTGAAAAAGGTACATATGCATATTCTTTAGCCTTATCAGCCATTTCAATAAGTTTTTTATTATCCATAACTATTTCCCCTCTCTTTAATCAGTCAAATGATATTTGGCTTAAAGTTGGGGCTCAAAACCCACTTTCGCTAAAATCCGACTGATAAATTATCTTCTTATATCTAAAGATTCTAAAATTTTCTTTTGTTTTCGTAGCATAACTTCTTCATCATTTTCATTCATATGGTCATAGCCTAAAAGATGCAGCATAGAATGTGCCGTTAAAAAAGCAATTTCACGTTTAACACTATGTCCGTACTCTTTAGCTTGTTTAAAAGCCTTATCAAGAGATATTACAATATCTCCAAGTGCTATAATCTCATCACTATCAATCTCAAGAGGCAACTCGCTATATAAAGGAAAAGATAGTACATCTGTAACACTGTCCTTTTGTCTATACTTTTTATTAAGTTCTCTTATCTCTTCGTTATCTACAACTGAAACAGATACCTCTACATTTGAAGTAAATTTTTCAAAAATCACTGTACCAAAAACTACATCTTTAATTAAATCCTCAATATTAAATCCAAGTTCATTTATTCTTTTATCTTCCGTATCAAAGTTAAATAAAACTTCCATAACTACTCCTTTTCGTCAACATGGGATTTTTCTTCATCATCTACTTCTGTTACTTCTTCAACATCTTCTTCTTTTTCCTTACTATCATAGGAAGTTGTTGTATCAAGTTTATCCTTTATAGTTGCATCCTCAACCTTTGGAGTTTCTTTTTTCTCTGGGTAAACTACACGCTCATGATACATACCTTGGAAAACTCCAAAAAAAGTTTCTTTCACTACTTCAACTTCTTTATAGGTAAGTTCACACTCAGAAAGTTGACCATCACTTATTTTATCGTTAATAAGTTTGCTTATATATGCCTTTAACTCATCATCAGAAGCTAAAGTTTTTATCATGCTTCTTACAGCAGCCTCAACAGTATCTGCAAGCATTATGATACCAGCTTCCTTTGTTTGGGGACGATTTGAAGTATATCTGAAATCTTCTTCCTTTGCATCGGGATTATTTTCAAGTGCTTTATAATAGAAAAACTTAACTAAAGTGTTACCATGATGTTGGAAAGCTATTTCCATAACTTTTTGTGGCAACTTATGTTTTTTAGCAAGTTCTATACCATCTGTAACATGTGCCTTAATTATTTTTGTACTTTCTTCAGGCGATAAACTTGTATGCATACTTACACCGTTTTGGTTTTCTCCAAAATAACTTGAATTAGATAACTTACCTATATCATGATAATAACATGCAGCTCGTATTAAATTGAAGTTTGCACCGATTTTTTCAGCTGCAGCTTCTGAAAGGTTTGCAACTATTAAAGAGTGATGATACGTACCAGGAGCTTCAATTGTCAATCTTTTAAGTAATGGTTTTGATGGCTTTGTAAGCTCAGTTAAAGTTGTAGGCGTAAGTATACCAAACATTACTTCCCAAAGCGGCATAGTTCCAATCGCAAGACATACAACTAAGGCTGTTGCAAAAAGTGGTACATATATTAATTCTCTGTTTTCAACTGAAAAAATATTTGTTGCCACTTGTGTACTCGTAAAGAAATAGTTAAGCACATAAGTTACAGCAACGTTAAATAAACATAGCATAATAGTTGTAGATACAAGCTTTGATCTTTCTGTAATTTGATGTGATACACTAACCATAAAAAATCCAGCAAGTAACACATACATAACATCGACCACTGTAAATCCAGCTAAACTTATACCCTGTATACAAAGCATAATAGTCATAAGAAATGCCACTTTAAAATCAATTAAAACTGCCACCCATAAAAGTATTAACAACGAGAAATTTGCTGCATAATTACTACCTGTTATAACAGAAAGTGCCAAAAGTCCAATTAAATATATTACAAAAAAAGCAAGACATAAACTATGACTCTCAAGAGATTTTATCTCAAATTTAACTATGAAAGTCAAGAAAAGCAACAACATAATCATACATTGTGCAAGATAACCTAATACTTCAACAATGTCCACTTTTGAGGCATCTGCTTCAATAAATCCAAGTTGATTTAACAGACTATATGATTCAAGAGTTATAATCTCTCCTTCGTCAACAATAGTCTGTCCCTCTTTTATCATAACATCTTCAACATTTTCAATTGCCAAATCTTTATTAGCTTGGGTTATTTCCTCATCAATAAAGTTGTTAGGCTCTAAAAAGCTAAGAGCAAGTTTATAAGCAATATCAACATATTTTGAATCAATTTTATTTGCTAAGCTATCTTTAACTAAAACAGAAGTTTTAGGCATTTCATCAGTTTTTATACCTGCTTGTAAAGTTTCATCTATAACAGATTCAATAGAGCTTTTAAAAACTGAATAATCTTCTGTACTCATAGTTATAAGGGTTTCAGCTTCTGTTGCTGTATAGTCCTCTAAAGCAGTTTCAAAATTATAAACTCTTGGCTCTGAGCCCTCTGGCAAAGAGGAATTGTACGCTATCATAGCATTATATGAAACTCTTTTAGACTCGATTAATAGAAAGAAATTATCCAGTTCTTTCTCCATTTCTGTTGTTTTTTCTTCATCTATTACATAAACAGCCGAAGTGTTATTTTCAGCCTCAAGTTTCAACTCATCTGTTGCATATTCATTTACTGTTGTAATAGGACTTTTTATTTTTGTAGGTGCAACGTCACCTATTTCTAAATTAAAACTTTCAGATACATTACTTTTCAGAACTAGCAATAAAAAAGTTATAACAAGTGCAATCATAATTAACGTAGCTTTAAAAAAATCTATTTTACTATTTTTACTACTCATATCTCCCTCGATTTCTTCTAAAATACATTATAGTTATCAGCGTTATAGTCATTATCTTTTATCCCTATTTCTAATAGGTTTACCATTAGCATCTCTATGAACATATATCTTTTTCAAATTAGTATTTGCAAAACGTGAGGAACGTTCTTCTTTAAATTCTTCTCGTTTTCGTCTTTTATCTTGTTCTTTATCAGCCTTTTCATAAGCTTTTATAATTGATTGAACAAGAGGGTGTCGCACAACATCTTTATTTGTAAATTTACATATAGAAATATCTTCTACATTTTCTAAAATCGAAACTGCAACATCAAGTCCTGATTTTTTGCCATAGGGTAAATCAATTTGAGTAACATCTCCTGTAACACAAACTTTTGAACCAAAACCAATTCTTGTTAAAAACATTTTCATTTGTTCAGGTGTAGTATTTTGTGCTTCATCAAGTACAATAAAGGCATTATCAAGAGTTCTACCACGCATATAAGCAAGTGGTGCAACTTCGATTAAACCTTTCTCCATATTTTTTGTAAAATTTTCAGCACCCATAATTTCATATAATGCATCGTATAAAGGTCTAAGATATGGGTCAACTTTTTGTTGTAAATCACCAGGTAAAAAACCTAATCTTTCACCTGCTTCAATAGCAGGTCGAGTTAAAATTATACGGTTAACCTGATTGTTTTTAAAAGCTTTTATAGCCATAGCCATAGCTAAATAAGTTTTACCCGTACCAGCAGGTCCAACACCAAAAACAACTGTATTTTTCTTTATAGCCTCAACATATCTTTTTTGTCCAACGGTTTTAGGACGTATAGGCTTGTTAGATATTGTCAAAGCTACAACTTCGCTATCCATTTTATCTACTTCTTTTTCATCAATCTCTTCAATTATACTAATAAGATATTTTACATAGGTTACAGAAACTTCTTCATTTCGCTCTGCTCTTTTAATCATTTTATCTATTATTTTATATGCTTTTCTTAATTGTTCATCATCACCATTTATAGAAATATTTTCCCCACGAGCTATAATTTGTACTTTCAAATCTTCTTCAATCGCTTTTAGGTTTTCATCAAAGCTTCCAACTATTTTAGGTAACAATCTTGCATCTATTGTAATTGCATTATTTTCTTCCATTTTCACCTCAAGTAAATCTTTTGTATTTATATTGCTTCACTCACAAAATATAGAAAATCCATTTTCATAACAAAACAACAGCTACTTTTGCAATGTGCCATTCTTTTAATTTTGCAACGTTGCCATATTTTAACTTTCACTTTCCTGTTTTTCTTCTTCGTTTATTTTTTCATTTACTTCTTTTTCAATAACTTCATCATAATCTATTACCTTTTCTTCAGCAATATTCTCTACAACATATATTATACTATAAACTTCTATGTTTTGGCTAGTTTTTTTTATATTTATTGTTTTTTCTACAACATCAGCATCAATATCGAAGTTACTATAAATTAAATTGTTCAGCATTTCATTGCTTTCAGCCTTGATTTCTTCTTCATTTTTCTCCTTAGTTGTGATTTTTAACTCCTTATAACTACTTTTCGTTATAACAATTGGAAAAGTATATTTTTCCGACAATTTTAATTGAACACGTTTAGTAGTTTTATTAAAATTTTCATAGTTTATATTTCTTTTTAATATATCATAGTTTTTACCAAAAAAATAGATGCTATAATCATTTTTTAAATTTCCTGTTTCTTCTTCAATATAAACCTTATCATCAATTGTATAATAAAAGTCATAAACAGTTTTAGCACGAACTTCACTTACAGCTTTAACATAGCTATAATTTTTCCCATTTTCATCTTCGTTTAATTCTATTTTCCCTGTAACTAAAATATCCCCCTTACTTACAACATCACCAATTGTAACTACTTGTTTACCCTTACTTGTTTTTGTATAATATATAACACCATCTTTTTTTGCCACAATATTTGAAGGTATATCTTCTGTAAGATTTATTTCCTTTTCTATTGCCTCAGACACATCGATTTTTAAAGTTGTTCCTTCTGTATATATACTAACCCACGTAATTTTGGGAAAATTCTTTTGTACGATTTTCTCTAATTCTTCCATATTAAACTCATTATTATATTTGCCAATGTATATATCATTTTCCTTTAAAACTTCAATTACTTCATAGTTATTTATAGTAGTGTTTCCCTCAATTTCAATATTCCATATAAATCTTGATAAAAAATTAATTGTAAATAAAAAAAATAGGCAACCAAAAAGTAAAATTTTTCGTTTCCTATACCTATGCATTAAAAAAGGTATACCTGTTTTACCTTTTATCCTTACTTTACAACCTGTTTTCCTCCCAAAGCCTCTCATTAAGTAAAAACCTTTTATACTTGTTGAACAAATCAGCTTTGATCCATAATTGTTCACATTCCAAAGGGGTATTTCTTTATTATTACATAAATTTAAAAATCTATTAATCGCATACCCCAAAACTTCTACTTCTACATACCCTTTTACAAAATTAAAAATAAAACGCACAATCTCACCTACCCTTTAAATATAGCACCATCTAAATCGCCATAAATTTTAATACTTTCGTTATTCATTTCTCTTATCCATATTTCACTACCTAATATACTAAGTATTCCAACTGATGTATTTAGCCTTATACATTGGTTAGAATATTCTATTATTCCCTTATAATTTTCTACATATATTTCACTTTTACCCAGAATCGTAACTATGGGTGCATTTAGATGTGTTGCTTTTTTAACTTCTCTTTCTTCTCTATTCCATATATTTTTTTGCATAATACTCCTTTTACATAAACTAAGTTATAATATCCTATGTAAATAATTTTATATTTATGATACACATTAAAAAATATAATTTTGAATTTTAAAAAGTTGAAGTTCTAAAACACTATACTAATATTTTATATTATGCTATACTGTAATAAGTATTTAATAAAAATGTTAGGAGATATATTATGAATTTTCAAGAAAAACTTAGATTATACGCAAAAACTGCTGTACGAGTAGGTGTAAACCTAAAACCAAACCAAGACCTTGTAGTAAACGCATCTGTTGAGTGTCTTGAGGTTGCTAGACTTGTAGTTGAAGAAGCTTATGAAGCTGGTGCAAAAACTGTTACTTTAAAATTACTAGATGATTATATAACTTATTTAAGATATAAAAAAGCTCCAGATACATCTTTTGAAGATGAAGTGCCACCTTACCAAATTGCAGAATCAAAATATCGTTTAGATAACAAATGTGCTTTTTTAACAATAAAATCAACTGACCCTGAACTACTTAAAGATTGTGACCCTAAAAGAGTTAGTGGTTGGTCTAAAAAAATGAGTATTGCAATGGAGGAAAACAGTGCTAGACTTATGAATAATGAAAGTCAATGGCTTGTTTTAACTGCACCTACTAAGTCAGTTTCTACACTTATCTTTCCTAACGAAACACCTGAAAAAGCTATGGAGCTTCACTGGGAAGAAATTTTCAAAGCTTGTAGAATAGACACTCCTGACCCTGTTGTTGCATGGAAAGAACATCAAAATGCTATCCACGCAAAAGTTGATTGGTTAAATGAGATGAATTTTGACTCATTACAATTTGTAAATAGTGATAAATCAACTAATATAAATATTGGTCTTGTTAAAAATCATGTATGGGCTGGAGCTGGTGATACAACTGTCGACGGCCACCCGTTTATGCCAAACTTACCGACAGAAGAAAGCTTTTGTATGCCTGATTCTCAAAATGTTAACGGTGTTGTTAAAAGTACAAAACCACTTAACTATCAAGGTAACCTTATAGACAACTTTACCCTTACTTTTAAAGATGGTAAAGTAGTCGATTTCACTGCTGAAACAGGTTATGAAGCTTTAAAAAATATGTTAGATGCCGATGAAGGTGCAAGACGTATTGGCGAAGTTGCACTTGTTCCTGACGATAGCCCAATTTCTAACTCTGGGCTTATCTTCTACAATACTTTATTTGATGAGAATGCATCTTGTCATCTCGCTCTAGGTCGTGCATACCCTACTAATATAAAAGGTGGAAGCGAAATGTCAAAAGAAGAACTTATAAAAAATAACGCAAATAGTTCAATCATTCACGTTGATTTCATGATAGGTAGTGCTGACTTAAATATTACTGGTATTAAAAGTGATGGTAAAGAAGTGCCTGTTTTTGTTAGTGGAAACTGGGCTTAATCAATTTAAAACAAAAAGGCTATGCAAAAATTTTGCACAGCCTTTTTTTGATTTAACAAATTTATTCTACTATAAAAACAAAAGTATCATAATTAGAAAATTTGTCAGAGAACTTCAAATTCAACTCATTAAATTTCTTTATATCCTCTATATTTTCTAGTTTATTTTTAGCCATATATTGTACCATTTTACCCCTTGCAATTTTCGCAAATGTACCTTTTTGTTTCACCTTACCGTCTATAAGCTCACCAAAAACAACCGTAACAAATCTATCCTTTGGGTTTAAAAACTTCTCTATTGTTTTAGAATACTCTTTAGATGCAAGATTAAGTATTACATTATCTTCCTGAATAACTTCTTTATACAACTTATCGTCCCAAAAGTCATACAAGTCTTTGTATTTATCAAAAACAAGTTTACCTTGCATTTCAAGTCTATATGGCGTTACAGCATCAAAGGGTTTTAGAACTCCGTAAAAGCCTGATAAAATTCTAAGTTTATCTTCTATATAATCAAGTTCATCATAAGTAAATATACTTGGCGCCATGTTTTGATACTGTAAACCCTCATAGGACAAAATGGCAGGTGTATTTGCCTTTTCTATATCCATATTAGAAAAACGTTCAAAGTTTAGTGTTGCGATTTTATCGTTGCATTTCCATAAATCCTTTAATTCATCATATGACAGTTTTTTAATTTCTTTTAACAGAACATCTGTTTCTTTCATAAAATTTGAGAAACCTCTATGAGTAAATACATCATTTTCTATATTCATTTTTTTAGCAGGAGATATAATAATTTTCATAAACTCACCTTTATTATTTTTATAATATATTTGGCTTCATTGCAAAATATAGAAAAATCCATTTTCATAGCAAAACAACGGCTTTGTGACTTTTCCTTTTGCAATGTGCCATAATTTTAATTTTACAACGTTTCCATTTAAGCATACTTACAATTATAACATTTATTCTTGCAAGAAATCAATAAAAATGATAAAATATAACTTGTATGATTTTGAAATTTTATGAGGTGAAAATATGAGTATTTTAACAGTAAGTAACTTATCCCACGGTTTTGGAGATAGGGCGATATTTGATGATGTTTCTTTTAGACTTTTAAAAAATGAACATATCGGTATGATTGGAGCTAACGGTGAGGGAAAATCTACTTTTATGGATATAATAACAAAAAAGCTTGAGCCAGATAGTGGTAACATAGAATGGTCAAAGAGAGTACGTGTTGGATACCTTGACCAAAATGTTGTACTAAAAGAGGGTATGAGCGTTCGTGATGTTTTAAACACAGCTTTTCAGTATATGTATGACATAGAAGAAGAAATTGCCGAAATGTATAATAAAATGGCTGATTTATCCGATGAAGAAGTTACGGCTTTACTAGAGGAAGTTGGTACACTACAAGATATTTTAGATAATAACGACTTTTATGCAATCGACTATAAAGTAGAGGAAACTGCTCGTGGTCTTGGTGTTTTAGATATAGGACTGGATAAAGATGTTAATGATTTAAGTGGTGGACAAAGAACTAAAGTTCTTTTAACAAAATTGCTACTTGAAAAACCTGATATTTTACTACTTGATGAACCTACAAATTATTTGGACGAAGACCATATAGAATGGCTAACAAAATATCTACAAGAATATGAAGACGCTTTTATTCTTATATCTCATGATATACCGTTTTTCAACAGTGTTGTAAATATAATTTATCATATGGAGAACCAAAAACTTGATAGGTATGTTGGTGACTATGATAAGTTTAGAGAAGTTTATGAAATGAAAAAACGTCAAGTAGAAGCAGCTTTCAATAAACAGCAACAAGAAATCTCCGACTTAAAAGACTTTGTAGCTAGAAACAAAGCTCGTGTTTCAACTCGCAACATGGCTATGAGTAGACAGAAAAAACTTGACAAAATGGACCTTATAGAACTATCTAAAGAAAAACCAAAACCAGAGTTTAACTTTAAAGAAGCAAGAACTTCAGGAAAAACTATTTTTGAATGTAAAGATTTAGTTATTGGCTACGATAAAAACTCTCCACTTAGTAAACCTATAAACTTAAAAATGGAACGTGGACAAAAGATTGCTGTTGTAGGCGCAAACGGTATAGGTAAAACTACTCTACTTCGCAGTTTAATCGGTGAAATAGATAGTATTACAGGTAATGTAGTAACCGGCGAGTACCAACACATTGGCTACTTTGAACAAGAAATCAAAGATGACAACTACAATAGTTGTATAGATGAAATATGGGAGGAGTTCCCTGTTTTTACCCAATACGAAGTGCGTTCAGCTCTTGCAAAATGTGGACTTACTAACAAACATATTGAAAGTAAAGTTATGGTGCTAAGTGGAGGCGAACAAGCAAAGGTTAGACTTTGCAAGCTTATAAATCGTGAAACAAACATATTGGTACTTGACGAGCCTACAAACCACCTTGATGTTGATGCAAAAGCAGAACTAAAAAAAGCATTAAAAAAATACAAAGGTTCAATACTTCTAATATGTCATGAACCTGAATTTTACAATGATGTCGTTGATGAAGTATGGAATATTGAGCAATATACTACAAAATTAATATAAACCAAGGGCTACAAGAAATATCACAAATGCGTGACTTTTTGTAGCTCATTTTTTCTTTTCATGAACCTATTCTATAAAATTCACATATACTATTGTAGAAAGAGGTGATTTTTATTAGTAATTATAATTGTAACGATAGAAAACATGAAGATAAAAAATGCAAAGACGAAAAATGCAAAGATGAAAAAGGATATTGTATAATTGATAAGCCTAAATGTGACGATGACATATATGTACTTTTAAAAGGCAGTAAAGGTGAAAAAGGCGAACGAGGAGATAAAGGTAAAAAAGGATGTAAGGGCGACACTGGTTGCAAAGGTGACCAAGGTCCTCAAGGTATTCCCGGTCCTCAAGGGGTTCCTGGTCCTCAAGGTGTTCAAGGTCTTCAAGGACCTATGGGTGTTCAAGGTGAACAAGGCGAGCGTGGCGACCAAGGTATACAAGGTGAAAAGGGCGATACAGGTTGTACTGGTGAGCAAGGTCCTCAAGGTATTCCTGGTCCTCAAGGTGTTCCTGGTCCTCAAGGTGTTCAAGGTCTTCAAGGACCTATGGGTGTTCAAGGTGAACAAGGCGAGCGTGGCGACCAAGGTATACAAGGTGAAAAGGGCGATACAGGTTGTACTGGTGAGCAAGGTCCTCAAGGTATTCCTGGTCCTCAAGGGGTTCCTGGCCCTCAAGGTGTTCAAGGCGTTCAAGGCTTAACAGGGCCTAAAGGCGATACAGGTTGTGGAATACCTGGACCTCAAGGAGAACAAGGAGTTCAAGGTCCTGCTGGTCCATGTTGTGACCCTACTTGTAAAGAAACTATAACTACTCTATTGGAAGATTTAAGCGAAGAACAAAAAACAATACTTGGAGATGAATATTTAGAAAGTGAGTTTTTAGAGGAAGCCCTAGTTTCTGTTTTAACTAAAGCTACTTTAAATTTAGAGGGTATGGGCTTTATACAAGATAGTATAATCGATAATATTATAGATGATTGTTTAGTTAAGCTTTATAGTAGTATTGGTGATGGCACTTTAGTTAATCTTATGGAAATTTGCGATGTGCTTGGTATTTGTGTATCTGTTGATACAACTATTGGTCAATGGCTTTTAGACTATGAACTTCCCAGTTATGAAGATAGTAGTAGTTGCAAATGCACTCTAGCTATATATGATTTAATAAACAATATTATAACTTTTTGCCCTGAAAAAACTTTAAGTTTTAACATTAACTTAAGTTTAGGCCAAGAAAACTTTATTGATGTTAATGTTCTGGAAGTTAGTAAAGGGCTCGTTAAATTTACGCATTTTATAGAAAATACTGAAGTAGTTTGTGTGATTTCTCTTTGTGCAATAAGTAGAGTATACTACTTACTTGATAGTTGTACTAATTCTTAATTGCTTCATTGCAAAATATAGAAAAATCCATTTTCATAACAAAACAACGGCTTTGTGGCTTTTGACAAAACCCAAGGAAAGGTTGTATCATCGCCATTTCCTGCATTTGTCAAAAGCATGAAAATTTGGTTTTTATTTTGCAATGTGCCATTATTTAAACTTTGCAACGTTTCTTAATATATTTTTCCTAATAAAAAAAGGCTTTTACAAGCCTTTTTTTCATTTATATTGGTAAATCAATTTATTTATTAAAAATAATATCATGATATTTAAAAATAATGTCAAGATCTGAATCAACACCTGTTTTTAGCGAACGGTTTTGAACTAATTCAAGAAAATCTTGATATGAAATCTTTTCATCAACGAATAATCCAAAATTATTCACAAGTCCAATTCCTTCGTTTAAACCTAAGCTGTATAAGTCAACAAAAGAAGTTTCATGAACTAAAGTATCATTCCAAGGAGAGCACCAGTCACCTTTTTTAAGATTTAAGAAGTCTAATGGACTATTACAAGTTCCTTCTATAAGGTTAGTAAACTGTTTTTCACAAACTTTTAAATCTTCACCAATATTTTTAAAATTACTACCTCTAGTAGAAAATAGGTTTAAAGCTTTTATAGCATACATCATCATTTTAAGACTAAGTTTAACATCTGAAACTGTAACATTTCTATCATATGCAACACTTATGCTTTTAGATAAAAGCTTAGCAATAACGTCTGTTTGCTTATCATCAGCCTCAACAAGATGCCATATTTTTTCATCTCTAGGCGAACCATTTTCCGTAAAAGCTTCATGAATCATATTATCTATGTTAGATTCAAGTTTTCTATGTAAAAGGGAATATCTAAGTTGAAAAGGCTGACGGCCTTTTTTACTAAATCCCGATTTATAATAAATATAAGGGTGTGTATTTATATCCAAAGTATAGTGAGTTATATAACCTGCTATATATGAAAAAGCAATCTGTCGCTCCATGCTTGTAGGAAAAGCTTTCGCCTCTCTAACCATTTCACCAAAAAATCTATTTATATTTTGTTTATGTAAAATCTGACCTAAATTTCTAGTATCCTTTTTGAAAAAAGTAAGAAAGTCATAAAAGAATAAATCTGGCCCTTGTGAACCAATGTAGTATGCCTCTTTGTAATTTTCAATAATTCCTTGATACTTCATCTCAGTATTTTTTAAAATAATTTCTCCACCAATTAAATGTGTTACTAATCCAGGAATTTTCACTACCCCCTTAAGAAATATAAAATATAATAAGTAACATTCACAATATAGATTGTATTTTATTCTATTACATATTATAATAAAATAAAAACCCTACACTACTATTATACCACTTTATGTGTAAGAAAGGAATAACTTTTTTCATTTTCTACATTATGTACAATTTTTTATAAATATATCTATTTTTATTTAAGTAAATTGCTACATAATTATTATCCGTAGAAAATAAAAAAAATATACAATCATTATGTTTAATAAAAATTTTCATAAAGACAAATATATTTCCGAAGCCATAGACGATTATTTAAAGGAAAATCTTACATCATTTCATATGCCATCACACAAAAATAGAAATCTATTTTTTCCTGAAAATTTACTTAGCATAGATTTTACAGAAATTTATGGCTTTGATAACCTTAGTAACCCTCAAAATACAATTAAAAAATCTTTAGAAAGAATTGAAAAAATTTATAATACTAAAAAAAGCTATATACTTGTAAATGGCTCAACTATTGGTATTTTAACAAGTATATTATCAACTTTGTCAGAAGATGACTTAGTTTTAATTGGTCGTGACAGTCATAAATCTGTTTTTTCAGGTATAGAACTTGCTAAATGTGACTATAAATTTATTTATAAAAATAAATCGCAGTATAATAATTATACAGATTTTGATTATGAAAATTTAGAGAATACTATTATAAAAACCTTAAAGTTACGAAAAATTAAGGCAATGGTTGTCACTTCTCCTACTTATGAAGGTATCCCTTGCGATATAGAAAAGCTTAGTAAAATAACTAAAAAATATAATATTATTTTAATTGTTGATGAGGCACATGGTGCCCATTTCCCTCATAATAAAAGTTTGCCCTTTAGTGCAATAAATAAAGGAGCTGATATAGTTATACAAAGTTTGCATAAAACTATGCCAGCTCTTACCCAGACAGCACTTTTGCATATATGCACAAACAAAGTATCCGTATCAAATATAGAAAAATACTTATACATGCTGCAAACAACAAGCCCAAGTTATATTTTTATTTACACAATAGATAAACTTATGGAAAATCTTGACAAACTACCTTTTGAAAATCAAAAAAAATCCTTAAAATTTTTTATAAAGTCCTTTAAAGAACTTAGTAAAAATGATATAATGGTATTAGATTATGTAGATTTTGAAGTTTCTGCACATGATTACACAAGATTAGTTCTGTTTTCCAAAAAAATTAATGGTGAAACACTGCATAATATTCTTTTAGAAAAGTATAAGTTCAACTTTGAAATGTTTACAGAAAATTATTGTATCGGTATAACATCTTCCTTTGACGATTTTTCATGTTATGATAAACTAAAAAACGCTTTACTCGAAATTGAAAAGGATTTTGCTCATTTACCTAATCGTATTTTAGTAAAATCTTTAGATGAACAAAATTATGAAATTATAAAATATAGAGATTGGGATAATTATGCTTTAAATTCTTTAGACAATTCTGCCGGAGAAATAGCTTATGAAGATATTATCCCCTACCCTCCAGGTATACCATTAATATGTAAAGGCGAACAAATCACATTTGAGCATATAAACAATATAAAAAAAATATTAAATAATAAAATTGAGGTGCTAAATATTTATGAAAAAAACAATGATGAAAAACCATATATTAAAACTAGAAAGTAGGTGTTTCTTATAAAGGATAAAAGCAAATTCCGTGAGCCATATCTACTCCATTTATCTGTGTGTATATTTGTTATTATAATGGCTTATTTAACTAATAAAGATGGAAATATTTATAATGGATTTATAGAAATCTTAAATTCCCAAAGTGTGCTTGTTTCTGATTATACGGATATAGGTGGTGTATCAGCATCCTTACTTAACGCTGGTCTTTGTGGTATTATAGTTTTAGCTATTTTATACATATCCGATATGAAACTTAACGGCTCACTTATAATGTGCTTTTGGTTGATTTTTGGCTTTGGTTTTTTTGGCAAAAACGTAATTAACATTTTGCCTATTATACTTGGGGGATACCTATATTCTGTTAACAAAAAAGAACCCTTCTCAAGATATTCTCTTGTAACCTTGTTATCAACAACCCTTGCTCCTGCCGTAAGTTCTGTGGGACACTTGTTTGTATATAAGGGTATGCCCGTGGCAATCATAACAGCCACATCTGTAGGTATACTTATAGGATTTGTAATGCCATCTATTTCATCAAATGCTATGAAGGCACATTCGGGATTTAACCTTTATAATGTTGGTTTTGCAGGTGGTATGGTAGGTATATTTCTAATGGGATTTTTTAGAGTATTTGATAAGTCTTTTCCTACAAACTCTAATTGGGGAACAGGAAACAGTGAAATTTTAACTTTTATTGCAATATGTATTTTTATACTATTTATTATATACGGAATTAAAACTTCTGACAATACAAAACAAGGCATGAAGTCTATTTTTAAAAGCAAAGGGCGTCTTGTATCGGATTATTACTTAATGTATGGTAATGTTAGTTATATAAATATGGGATTAAATGGACTTCTTGCGATTTTTGTAGTATACTTTATAGGTGCTGAAGTTAATGGCGCTACATATGCAGGTATATTTACCATTTTTGGCTTTGGGGTTTTCGGAAAACATTTGAAAAATATGTTCCCTGTATTAATTGGTGCTATTTTAACAGGAGGCCTTACTTCTCTTGGACTAGAAAGCCACGCTATTATACTAGGTATTCTTTTTTCAACTGGACTTGCACCAATAGCCGGTACTTTTGGAGCAATAGACGGTATTATAACTGGTGCCATGCATATTATCGTTGTTGCAAATCTTGCCCCTATCCATGGTGGTTTAAACCTTTATAATAACGGTCTTGCTGCTGGTATAGTATGTATAATTTTAATACCAGTTATAACAACCTTTAGACGAAGTGACTTTAACTAAAAAAAAAATAATGTAAGAGGTGAAGAAAATTGAGTTATAAAATAGAAAAATCAATGAGAATAATAGATGAACTTGTAGGATTTTGTTGTAAGCGTGGAGCTAACGATGTTGATATACATTATAACACAACGAACAAAGTTCAAACAGTCATAACAATTGTTGCTAGAAATATAAATGTTACAGACGAAGATATTCAAATCTTAACAACTGCATTAAACCAAAACCGTCAACGTGAAGTTGAGGAGTGTTTTTGGCTGATTTCTGGCGATGATTCTTTTGGAGATGAACTTCCTCTTGTTGGTATTATGCTTGATAAAAGTGAAGTTGTATACGAAAATGGTACTCTTACTATAACTTCATATAGAGAGGAAAAGCAAGTAGATGAAAGCAATTTTTGGTCTAGGTAATTATGGACGTGAGTATAATAATACAAGACATAATATAGGTTTTGAGGTTTTAGATAAACTCGCCTTTGACAACAATATTAAAATCGAAAAAAAGAAATTCAAAGGTCTTGTGGGAGAAGGTTATATAGGAAATGAAAAATGTATTTTAGTTAAACCTCTAACTTATATGAACTTATCAGGTCTTTGCGTTAAAAAGGTTTTAAATTTCTATAAAGTTCCTCTAGAAGATTTGATAATTGTATATGATGATATAGCCCTTGATGTTGGCAAAATCAGAATACGCAAACAAGGTAGTTCTGGTGGTCAAAAAGGCATACAAAGCGTAATTTACGAACTTGGAACACAGGAAATACAACGTGTTCGTGTTGGTGTTGGCGAAAAACCTCCAACAATTGTACTTAGCGACTATGTCCTATCAAAATTTTTCAAAGAAGAACTTGAAGACCTTATAAAAGGCGTAACCCTCGCAACATCAGCTTTGGAGGACTTTACAAATACGCCTATTGACAAAGTTATGTCTAAATATAATTAATGAGGTTTATATGGAAGAAATGTTCGTAAATCCCTTTGCTAAAAAGTTACTTGAACTTAATAGCTTTGTGGATTTTAAAGATAATTTAGTAATAGAAAAAAATAAAATAAATTTACAAGGTGTTCTAGATTCCCAAAAAGAACATCTTATTTTTGCGATTAAAAGCCAAATAAACAACAAGTCTTTAGTTATAACACATAATGAAAAAAAAGCTCGTGAAATGTACAATAACCTACGATTTTATCTAAAAGAAGATGTGTATTTATACCCCCAAAAAGACATTTTGTTTTATTCAGCTGACGTTAAATCAATCGATATTATGAAAGAACGTTCTAAGATTTATGAAAAACTTTTTTCAGGTGAAAATATTACTATTGTTCTATCAATTGACGCTTTATTTGATAGGCTTTCACCAAAAGAAATTTTACAAAACAATTTTATAACCATAAGTATAGGCGATATTTTTTCTTTAGAAAATCTTATATCTATTCTTATTTCAATCGGTTATAAACGACGTTCCCAAGTTGAAAATGCAGGTCAATTTTCTGTACGAGGTGGTATAATTGATATTTTTACAACTACCCTTGAAACAGCTATAAGAATTGAGTTTTGGGGAGATGAAATTGATAGTATCCGTATACTTGATGAAAACAACGTACGTTCTGTTGAGAAAATAGATACTGTTAAAATTTCACCTGTTACTGAGCTTATTTTTACTAAAGATGATATAAATCTTGCCCTTACTAAAATAAATCTTGAGTACACAGAACAACTTAAAACCTTTGAAAGTCAAGGAATGCATGAAGAATATGACAACTTACGTCATACTTTTAATCAAATCATTGAGGGATTAGAGGAGTTTGGATATTGTAAAAACATGGAGCTACTTCTCCCCTATTTTTATGAGGAAAAATATTCATTATTTGATTATCTTGACTCATCTTTTATTGTTTTTTTTGATGAATTTAATCGTATTGAAGAAAAGAGCAACTTCATCGAAAGAGATTATAAAGAAAGTTTAAATAGTCGCTTACTTAAAGGATATACACTTAAAACTTCTACAAACCTTATAAACACTACTTACGATATATTGTATAAGGCAAGTAACTTTAGATGTGTTAATCTTTCAAGTATTATGTCACTTTCACCAAACTCTTTATTTACTAAAAACGAAACTACAACAATAGAATTTTCTGTACAATTGCCTGTTGCTATAAAAAATGATATTGTTGAGTTTAAAGAAACTGTAAAAGAATATAAGGAAAAAGATTATTCTGTTGTTATTCTTACATCTAGTAAAACAAAGGGTATAACTTTAGCAAAAGAATTTGAATATGATGATATTCATGCTACTTTTTATGAAAGTAGTAATTCAATTGAATTTGAAAAAGGAATCTACATTTTAAGAGGTTCTTTAAGTAGTGGTTTTATATATCCAGATATTAAATTTATAGTTTTTAACGAAAGTGACGTTTTCCAAAATACTCCTAGTAAAAAAGTTAAAAAATTTAAAGATGGCAAAAAAATATCTAACTATACTGACTTAAAAGTTGGCGATTATGTTGTACACATAAATCATGGTATTGGTGTGTTTAAAGGTGTTGAAAAAATAACAATAGACGGTATATCAAAGGACTATGTTAAAATTGGTTTTGCCGATAACGGCAATATTTATGCACCAACTAACCAACTTGATTTAATTCAAAAATATATAGGCAAAGAAGTAAATGTAAAACTTAATAAACTTGGTGGTGGAGAATGGCAAAAAACTAAACTTAGAACTAAAAAGGCAATTGAAATCCTTGCTCAAGATTTAATCGAACTTTATGCAAAAAGAGAGTCATCTAAAGGGTATGAGTATTCTAAAGATTCTTCATGGCAAAGTGAATTTGAGGGTGATTTCCCATATGTTGAAACTGACGACCAAATCGGTGCAATTATTGATGTGAAATCCGATATGGAAAGTTCTAAGGTTATGGATAGACTTATATGTGGTGATGTTGGTTATGGTAAAACAGAAATTGCCATACGTGCAGCTTTTAAAGCTGTACAAGACGGAAAGCAAGTTGCTTATCTTTGCCCAACAACCATTTTAGCCCAACAGCATTACAATACCTTTGTTCAAAGAATGCAAGACTATCCTATAAATATAGAATTGCTATCAAGGTTTAGAACAAAAAAACAAATTGAACAAGCATTGGAAAAAACAAAAATTGGTAATAGCAATATTATTATAGGTACTCATAGACTACTATCAAAAGACGTTACTTTTTATGACTTAGGCTTAGTTATTGTTGATGAAGAACAACGTTTTGGCGTAACACATAAGGAAAAGTTGAAGAAGCTTAAAAAAAATGTTGATGTAATGACCCTTACGGCAACTCCTATACCTCGTACATTGCACATGAGTATGTCAGGTATAAGAGATATGAGTGTTTTAAGTATGCCTCCTATGGAACGTTTGCCTATTCAGACCTATGTTTTAGAACACAATGATGCTTATATAAGAGAGGCAATAAATCGTGAACTTAACAGAAATGGTCAAGTTTTCTATTTGCACAACAGAGTTTCTACAATTGAAAAAGTAGCCGATAACATTAAAAAACTTGTTCCTGATGCTACTGTTGTTTATGCTCATGGTCAAATGTCTGAACGTCAACTCGAAAATATTATGAACGGCTTTATAAACAAAGAATATGATATATTAGTTTGCACAACCATTATTGAAACTGGTCTTGATATAAGTAACGCCAATACAATAATTATTGATAATGCTGATTCTCTAGGACTATCTACTTTGTATCAACTTCGTGGTCGTGTTGGACGTAGCCACAGAAATGCTTTTGCATATCTTTTATATAAAAGAGATAAGGTTTTAAGTGAAGTTGCTGAAAAACGCTTAGAAACAATTAAAAACTTTACTGAGTTCGGTAGTGGTTTTAAAATAGCTATGAGAGATTTGGAAATACGTGGTGCAGGTTCTCTGCTTGGCGAACACCAATCAGGTCACCTTGAAACTGTGGGTTACGAGATGTATTGTAAGCTTCTTGATGAAGCAATACATGAGTTACAAGGTAAAGGTGTGAAAAAGGATATTAAAACAACTATAGAAATGCAAACTTCTGCCTTTATACCAAACACTTATATACATGACGAATTACAAAAAATAGATATATACAAAAAAATATCTATGCTTCGTACAACAGATGACCTTTACGACTTAGAAGATGAACTTGTTGACCGTTTTGGCGATATACCAAAGGAAGTTATACATCTTACAAATATTGCAATTTTAAAGGTGCGTTTAAACAGTATCGGTATAACGAACCTTACACAAAAAGGTGACTATATTCATTTACTTTGTACTAAAGATGCAAATATTTCTATTGCATCTCTTGAAAATATAAACAAAATTGATAGAGCTAGAGTCAAAGTTAAACTTGAAGAAAGTCCTTTAATTATATATAAGATAAAAGGCGATTATAGGGAAAAAAACTATGACTTAGTATATGAAGTTAATCAGTTGCTTGATGATATAACTTTAGAATAACAAGTAACAGCTTTTCTTTTACAATCAGCCATTCTTCCAGTTTCTTGCGTTCCAACTATTTTAACAATAAAAAAGGTACTGAGTAATACTCAGTACCTTTTATTTTTTTAAGCTTTAACTTATAAACTTACAAAGTAAGATTACTTAACGATTTCGTTAACGTTACCAGCTCCAACTGTTCTACCACCCTCACGGATAGAGAAACGAACACCTTTTTCCATAGCGATTGGAGTAATTAACTCAACGTTCATCTCTACGTTATCACCAGGCATACACATTTCAACACCATCAGGTAATGTGATTACACCAGTAACGTCAGTAGTTCTGAAATAGAATTGTGGACGGTAGTTGTTAAAGAATGGCTTATGACGTCCACCTTCATCTGAAGATAATACATAAACTTGTGCACTAAAGTCAGTATGTGGAGTTATAGAACCTGGCTTCGCAAGAACTTGACCTCTTTCGATTTCAGTTCTTTGAACACCTCTAAGTAAAGCACCGATGTTATCACCAGCTTGAGCTTCATCAAGAAGTTTACGGAACATTTCAATACCTGTAACAACGATTTTTCTAGACTCTTCAGCTAAACCAACAAGTTCAACTTCGTCTTGAACGTGAAGAGTACCAGCCTCAACACGACCTGTAGCAACTGTACCACGACCAGTGATTGAGAACACGTCCTCTACTGGCATGATGAAAGGTTTGTCTGTTTCACGAACTGGAGTTGGGATATACTCATCAATGATTTCAAATAATTCAACAATTTTATCGCCCCAAGCACCTGAAGTGTCTTGTAACGCTTGGAATGCAGAACCTTGGATAATTGGAGTATCATCACCTGGGAAATCATACTCAGATAATAAATCTCTGATTTCCATATCTACTAATTCAATTAATTCTTCGTCTTCAACCATGTCACATTTGTTCATGAATACAACGATTTTTGGAACACCAACTTGACGAGCAAGAAGGATATGCTCACGAGTTTGAGCCATAGGACCATCTGTTGCAGCAACAACAAGGATAGCACCATCCATTTGAGCAGCACCTGTGATCATGTTTTTAACGTAGTCAGCATGTCCTGGGCAGTCAACGTGTGCATAGTGACGGTTTGGAGTTTCATATTCAACGTGAGTTGTAGAAATTGTAATTCCACGCTCTTTTTCCTCTGGTGCTTTATCGATTTTATCAAAAGCAACTTCTTCACCTAATTGATATCTGTCGTAAAGAGTTTTAGTGATAGCAGCAGTAAGAGTAGTCTTACCATGGTCAACGTGACCAATAGTACCGATATTAACGTGTGGTTTACTTCTTTCAAATTTAGCTTTAGCCATTTTAAATTGCCTCCTTATTAATAGGTTAATTAATTTTAATTATTTATATACTATTATAGTAAATTTTCTTATAATTTACAAGTAGTTTGAAGAAAAAAATTATAATTTGTGTAAAATTTTCCTCTAAACTAGTTTTTGCTACGTCCTTCAGCAACCTTTTCTTGAATAGACTTAGGAACTGGCTCATAGTGGTCAACTTGCATAGCATATACACCACGACCTTGAGTGTTTGAACGTAAATCTGTTGCATAACCGAACATTTCAGCAAGAGGTACAAAACCATGAATGATTTGTGCTCCGTTACTTGCTTCCATACCTTCGATTCTACCACGACGTGAGTTAACGTCACCGATAACATCACCCATGTATTCTTCTGGTACAGTTATATCAACTTTCATGATTGGTTCAAGTAAAGCTGGGTTAGATTTTCTCATGGCGTCTTTGAATCCCATAGAACCAGCGATTTTAAACGCCATTTCTGAAGAGTCAACATCATGATATGAACCATCATAAAGAACTGCCTTAAGACCAACAACAGGATAACCTGCAATAATTCCTGATTGCATAGCTTCACGAATTCCGTTTTCAACAGCTGGGATATATTCACGAGGAATAGCACCACCAACAATTTGGTTTTCAAATACTAACTCATCTCCGGACTCACCTTCTGGTAAAGGCTCAAAACGAAGTTTACAGTGACCATATTGACCACGACCACCTGATTGTTTAGCATATTTTGAGTCAACATCTGCTTCTTGTGTAAACGCTTCACGATAGGCAACCTGTGGAGCACCAACATTAGATTCAACTTTAAACTCACGCTTTAAACGGTCAACAAGTACATCAAGGTGAAGCTCACCCATACCTGCGATAATAGTTTGACCTGTTTCTTCATCAGTATATGTTTTAAAAGTTGGATCCTCATCAGCAAGTTTAGATAAACCAATACCCATTTTATCTCTATCACCCTTAGTTTTAGGCTCAATAGCAACCGAAATAACAGGCTCTGGGAAGTTCATAGACTCTAAAACGATATCATCGCCCTCAAGAACTAATGTATCACCAGTAGTTGTATTTTTAAGACCTACGGCAGCAGCAATATCTCCTGCGTAAACTTTACTTATTTCTTCACGAGAGTTGGCATGCATTTGAAGAATACGTCCAATTCTCTCTTTTTTACCCTTCGTAGAGTTGTAAACATATGAACCTGACTCAAGTGTACCTGCGTATACTCTAAAGAATGCAAGTTTACCAACAAATGGGTCGTTCATGATTTTAAATGCAAGTGCTGAGAAAGGTTCATCATCTGAAGCTTTTCTTTCAATCTCTGCTTCAGTACCAATTTCAATACCTTTAATTGCAGGTATATCAGTTGGTGCTGGTAAATATTCGATTACAGCATCTAATAATTTTTGAACACCTTTATTTTTATATGCAGAACCACAAAGAACAGGAGTTAATTCACAAGATATAGTACCTTTTCTTAAAACTTTTTTAAGTTCTTCTTCAGTGATTTCTTCACCATCAAAGTATTTAGCCATTAAGTCGTCATCTGCTTCAGCAATAGACTCAACCATAGCATCTCTCCACTCATTAGCTAACTCTTGCATATCTTCTGGAATTTCACGTTCTTCAATAACTTCACCTTTATCATCCATATAGAAAAATGCTTTCATTTTCATAAGGTCGATAATACCTATAAATGCATCTTCAGCACCGATTGGTAAAGTTACAGGTACAGCGTTTGCACCTAAACGATTTTTTATCATATCAACAACGTTGAAGAAATCTGCACCCATGATATCCATTTTGTTAACAAATGCCATACGAGGTACACCATAAGTATCAGCTTGTCTCCATACAGTTTCAGATTGTGGCTCAACACCACCTTTAGCACAAAATACACCAACAGAACCATCAAGAACACGAAGTGAACGCTCAACTTCAACAGTGAAGTCAACGTGACCTGGTGTATCAATAATGTTAATTCTATGCTCCAACCATTGAGTAGTTGTAGCAGCAGATGTGATTGTTATACCACGCTCTTGCTCTTGCTCCATCCAGTCCATAGTCGCTGTACCTTCATGAGTATCACCGATTTTATAGTTACGACCAGTGTAATAAAGGATACGTTCTGTCAATGTGGTTTTACCGGCATCAATGTGTGCCATGATACCAATATTTCTAGTCATCTCTAAAGAATATTCTCTTTTAGACATTGATTTTTCCTCCTAAATAATAACGAATAACAGTAAACCAAGTAGTAAAGCCAACGCTTACCACTTGTAGTGAGAAAATGCTTTGTTAGCTTCAGCCATTTTATGCACATCTTCTTTCTTTTTGTAAGCTCCACCAGTGCTATTTAAAGCATCAAGGATTTCATTTGCTAAACGTTCTTTCATAGTTCTTTCGTTTCTTTTTCTAGAATAAGTTACAAGCCAACGAAGTCCTAAGGCTTGACGACGCTCTGGTCTAATCTCGATAGGTACTTGGTAAGTAGAACCACCAACACGACGAGCTTTAACCTCTAAAACTGGCATAATATTTTCTAGTGCAGCTTCAAAGTTTTCTAAAGCTGGAGTTTCTCTTTTTTCTTCTACAATTACGAAAGCATCATAAACGATTTTTTGAGCAACGCCCTTTTTACCATCTTCCATAATTGCGTTAATTAATTTTGTAACTACCTTGTTTTTGTAAACTGGATCAGGTAGTACGTCTCTTTTTTGAACACGACCTTTTCTTGGCACAGTATTTCCCTCCTCAAAATGATTTAAAATAAATAAATCTCGGTACTTAG
This sequence comes from Lachnospirales bacterium, assembly GCA_047973385.1. Lineage (GTDB taxonomy): Bacteria > Bacillota > Clostridia > Lachnospirales > CAMZNU01 > JBKEBX01. Next base: position 33,194 of record JBKEBX010000021.1, read on the forward strand.
TTTATATCACATAAACTGTATTGTGCTGTACTACCCTTTTTTTATATCTTCATGGCAGATTAAATTTTGGTATACAGACAATTTCTTAAGTAACAATTAATTTAAAGTAACTTTGACTATTTGCTCTTCTTTGGACGCTTAGCACCGTACTTTGAACGTGCTTGCATTCTAGAGGCAACACCAGCAGTATCAAGTGTACCACGAACAATGTGATAACGAACCCCTGCTAAGTCTTTTACACGACCACCACGAAGTAAAACAACGCTATGCTCTTGTAGGTTATGACCTTCACCTGGGATATATCCTGTTACTTCTATACCATTTGAAAGACGAACTCTTGCAATTTTTCTAAGTGCTGAGTTTGGCTTACGTGGTGTAGTTGTTTTAACAGAAGTACACACACCTCTCTTTTGAGGGCTGCTTTGATTAATTTGCTTCTTTTTAAGGCTGTTGAAACCTTTTTGTAAAGCAGGCGCTGTTGACTTTTTCGTAACAGACTTACGGCCTTGCTTAACTAACTGATTGAATGTTGGCATTCCTGCACCTCCTATTTAATCTACCTAAATTTAAAATCTAGAGTTATCGTACCATGATTTACGATATACCATATTAATTATATAGAAGAGTTACTATTTTGTCAAGTGTTTTTCTTCTCACACTGAAAAAACCTTTAGACTTTCCTCTATGAAACAACATAAAATAAGGCAAAAGCATATTCAAAGCTTTCACCTCATTTTATTTTTAAAACTATAATCAACTACTAAAATTAATATTCTTGTTACTACGCTTTATCAAACTTTATAACAACCTTAAACATATCACCATCAACTATCACATTAAAAACACCTCCATTTAGGTTAGTAAATGTTTTTGCAATCGAAAGTCCTAGTCCACTACCTTCTGTTGAGCGTGATACATCACCTCTTGTAAATCGTTCAACTATTTCTCCACTTGTAAACTTCATCTCATAGTTTGCAATATTTTTCACTTCTATGGTAGCTATATTATTATCTTCTGCTGCAACTATATGAATTCTTGTTCCTTCTAGCGAGTACTTGAGAGCATTTTCCACAACATTTTGTATGACTCTATATATTTTGTTACCATCTACATTAATGAACACATCTTCATCAATAGCTAAAACAAACTCCTTGCCTTTAGAGGCAACATCTAATTCGTCTATACTTTGTTCAATAAGTTTTTTTACATTTACTTTACTTAACTCAAGTTCCACGTTACCACTTGCAGATTTTGAAAGCATAAATAAATCTTCAACCATTCCTTTCATTCTATTAGATTTATCCTTTAAAACCTCAATATATTCTTTTGATTCGTCATCAAAGTTTTCACTTTTCTTATCGAGTAAATCAACATAACCTATTATTGAGGTAAGTGGCGTTCTAAGGTCATGGGACACATTTGTTACAAGTTCAGTTTTTAAACTTTGTGCTTTTATTCCCTCATTATATATTTTCGCATTATTCTGGCTTATTTCTTCAATTTTTTCATAGGACTTTATAAAAGGAAAATCCCAAAGCTTACGTTTGTACTCAAACAACTTATTGTTGCCAACTTTTTCTATGCAACCTACAAGTTTTAAGATAGCAATTGAAACCAAAAAAACTAAAATAGATGTAAACCCTATAACAAGTCCAGAAAGTTCATCAAGTATGTTGTAATGCCATATACTGTATATAAACATAAGAATAGACAAAGCCAAGATAATTTTCATAGCTATATGTGATTTTATAGACAATAAATCAGTTAATTTATTGTAAATATATCGACAAACTATCACTATAAAGCATCTATCTAAAAATTCTCCTCTTTTAAGACTTCTTCCTATACTTGTTGCTGTGTAGGTAGCTACACTACAAAGTATTACTGCAACTATAACATATAAATAAGTATAATTTTTGTAATCGGTTGCGTTTGTTGGTATATACCTGTACTCTAAAGCCATGACAACTAAAGCTGCGCCAAGTATAATTGCAGTCACCGTTAACAAAATTAAGATGTCGATGTGAATTCTATCTATGAATTTATAGCGTATCTTACCGTATTCATCTTCTACATTAGCCACAACTACAAAGTAAAACAAAATGATTAAACCTATCAAGAAACTTCCTACACTATTTACGGTTAAAGATCTAACGCTTTCTCTTGCTTCATCTTCATATTTTGCATAATCATTGTATATCTCGTTTTCTATCTTATCGTCAAGTTTTACAAAAATCCCCATGTCAAAATACTCAGCTTCATTAGGATCACTATTTCCAGCATTTACATATATCTCGTCATTGTTTGTATAACTATACGTCCTATATTTGTCATAAAAACTTATTGATTCACTCCAATAATTCCAATCTACATTCATTTCAGTTATACCATCTGTACCTATAACTTCATCTTTATTAGTATCTAATATTATATATCTTAAACCCTCATCAAGATAATAGTCCATATCAAGATTTAAAAGCTCGTGAACTGAATGTTCCCCTTTATCTTCTTTGATTTGAATATACTTATCCAATGTATTTATGTTTGTATATAAATAATCTCGCATTTCAATTAAATCTTCTCCATAGGATAGCTCATTTTCTTCACAATAAGATTTAAAATTACTATTACCAACAAAAGAATACTCTATACCTACAAGATTTTCAATAAGAAAAGCTATGCAACCAACGAAAATTATAAACACAATGGTTTTCACAACCATATTATTACTAATATTTTTCAACTTTGTAACCAATACCCCACACCACCTTTAAATATTTTGCATTTTTAGAATCAATTTCAATCTTTTTTCGTAAACGTCTTATATGAACCATAACAGTATTGTTAACATCATAGGCATCTTCATTCCACACATTAGAATATATTTCTTCAACAGAAAAAACAACACCCAAGTTACTCATAAGCAATAGTAAAATACCATATTCCTTAGGCGTAAGACTTATGCTCTGTCCATCAACAATAGCCTCTTTACTTTTAGTATCTAAAATCAAGTTTCCTGTTTGATATAAATTTTCTGTATCTAAATCTTCACTATCTTTACTACCTAAAAACATAAAACGTCTTATAGTTGCCTCGACCTTCGCCACAAGTATTTGTGGGCTATATGGCTTTGTTATGTAGTCATCTGCTCCAACTTTAAGCCCTAGTATTTTATCATAGTCTTCTGTTTTTGCAGATAAAATAATAACTGGTATATTGCAATTTACCCTTATTTTTTTTAGAGCTGACATTCCATCTAGTTTCGGCATCATCACATCAAGAATAATCAAATCTATATCATTATTTGTAGCAATCTCTATTGCCTCTATACCGTTATAAGCCTTTAAAGTAATATAATCATTTAGCTCTAAGAGTTTGCATATAGCGTTTACTATTTCCTTGTCATCATCTACAACCAATATTGTTGCTTTCATATAATCTCCTTTCCTTATATTCATATTATACAAAATACTTTTTACTTTTTCGGTGATATAATTCTTACATTTTTCTTAAAATATTTTGGTGGATTTTTACTTTTGAAAAACAAAAAAGACCTTTCGGTCTTTTTTTAATTTAAGATAAAATTTCTTTTACTATTTGGTTAATCAGCTTTCCTTCAGTTTTACCTTTAAGTTTAGCTGACGCTTGTTGCATAACTTTACCCATATCTTTCATGGAAGTAGCTCCAACTTCTTCTATTATAGAAGAAACTTCTGCTCTAACTTCTTCTTCAGACAATTGCTCAGGTAAGTATGTTCTTAAAATTTCAATTTGACTATGAATCTCTTGGATTTTATCTTCACGACCGCTTTTCTCGTAATCTGGTAAAACATCAAGGCGTTTCTTAACCTCCTTACTGATAACTGTAATTACACCGTCATCTTCAAGAGTAACTTTATCGTCTTTTTCGACTTGAAGAACACCTGCTCTTACTGCTTGGATTACGTCTTTTCTAATCGTATCTTTAGATTTCATAGCATCTTTTAAATCTGCAAAAAGTTGTTCTTTTAACGTCATATAAATTCAACCCAATCTATTATTTAGAAACGTTCTAAACCCACACTTGAAATAGTCAAAAAATCTATCTTTATACTATTTCAGCAGTTCAAAACGAAACATTTAGTAAGACTTACGCTTTCTAGCAGCTTCAGACTTTTTCTTTCTTCTTACACTAGGCTTATCATAATGTTCTCTTTTACGAACTTCGCCCATGATACCAGCTTTTGCACAGCTTCTTTTAAAGCGTTTTAAAGCGTTATCTAATGATTCATTTTCTTTAACTCTAACTTCAGACATTTTTCCACCTCCTAAATTTTAAAGAAGTTTGTATTCTGCATTATCGCATATGCAATAACACTTTTCTTAGTATACACCTAAAAACAAATTTAGTCAAGCTTTTTTCCATAGCTTTACTAAAAAATTAATATAATTTCTTATACATCAAACATCTCAAAAGCTTTCTTTACAGCATCAGAAACTTTGGAAATATCTTTACCACTACCTTGTGCCATGTTAGGACGTCCTCCACCACGACCACCTAAAACAGAGGTAACTTCTTTAACTATATCTCCAGCCTTTGCACCTTTTTTAATTCCACTTTCTGAAACCATAGATACAACAGCAATGTTGTCACCCTTTACACCAACTAAACAAATAGCTACTGTATCAAGTTTTTCTTTCAACTTATCTCCAAGTGTTTTAAGTGTATTTGCATCAGCATCTTTAACCACAGTTGAAACAATCGTTAAACCATCTTTTTCTTTTGCATTACCTAAAATATCATCAATTAGACCATTTGCATTTTGACTTTGCATTTTTTCTATTTGACTTTTAAGACTCTTATTTTCTTCTAAAAGTTGATTCACTTTAACTAGAAGATTTTCAGGATTTGCCTTTATAGTTGTTGCTATTTCCGTAAGTTTGTTATAGTTGTTTTCATAAAACTCACGAACTTTCAAGCCTGTTATAGCCTCTATACGTCTAACACCTGCCGAAATACCTGCTTCACTAACTATTTTGAATAATCCGATTTGTGATGTGTTACTTATATGAGTTCCTCCACAAAATTCAAGAGAAAAATCCTTTACATCAACAACACGAACTACATCTCCGTATTTTTCACCAAATAACGCAGTTGCACCCATATTACGAGCCTCATCAATTGGCACTTCTTGCATATTTACCTTTAAGCCCTGAGCTATTTTTTCATTTACAATGTTCTCCACTTGTTCAATTTCATCTTGGGACATTGCAGAAAAGTTTGTAAAGTCAAAACGTAGTCTATCTGACGATACATTACTACCAGCTTGCTCTACATGGTTACCTACAACTTGCTTTAAAGCACTTTGAAGTAAATGAGTAGCTGTATGGTTATTCGATGTACTTTGTCTATTTTCTTTATCTACTTCAAGAGAAACTACATCACCTTTAGAAATAGCACCATTTTGAATTTCTACAACATGGGCAAAAATATCACCTTGTACTTTTTTAACATCTATAACTTCGCCCGTAAACTTATCAGTATATACTTTACCACAATCTCCATGTTGTCCACCACTTTCAGCATAGAAAGGAGTTTTATCAAATACAACAGTAACAACGCCCTCACTTGCACTTTGTATTTCCATATCTTCACCGAAAACAGCTAAAACTTTACTATCCTTTGATTTAAGTTCAGTATAACCAATAAAGTTAGTTTTCTCACAAGAAAATCCGTCAAACACACTACCACTTGTACCCATATATGTGTTTTCTTCTCTTGCATTTCTAGCACGTTCACGTTGCGTATCAAGTTCTTCTTTAAACTTATCTTCATCAACAACAATATTTTTTTCTTCTAAAATTTCCTTTAAAAGTTCAAGAGGAAAACCATAAGTATCATAAAGTTTAAATGCTGATGTACCGTCAAAGACTTTCTTATTTTCTTTTTCAACATCTTCGATATACTCATCTAAAATATTTAATCCTTTTTCAATTGTATCATTAAATCTTTTTTCTTCAACTTCTAAAACTTTTAAAACATACTCTTTTTTAGCTTCAAGTTCTGGATATGCACCTTTGAAATCTTCTATAACAACAGGTGAAATTTTGTCAAGGAATAAATCATTAAACCCAAGCTTTCTAGAATGTAAAATCGCACGTCTAATTATTCTACGAAGTACATAGCCACGTCCTTCATTAGATGGTAACACGCCATCGGAAGTCATAAAAGTAGCTGAACGTATATGGTCAGTAATTATCCTTACAGATACATCTTTACTTTTATCAGAGCCGTACTTATATCCTGTTACTTCACATACCTTATTTCTTATATTTACAAAAGTATCGATATCAAATATAGTTTCAACATTTTGCATAACAAGAGCAATACGCTCAAGTCCCATACCAGTATCTATATTTTTATTGGCAAGTGGTTCATATTCACCATCTTCAGTTTTGTTAAATTGTGTAAATACAAGGTTCCATATTTCTAAAAATCTATCACACTCGCAACCAACGGCACAATCTGGCGAACCACATCCATGCTCTACACCTCTATCGTAATGGATTTCAGAACATGGCCCACAAGGTCCAACGCCAATTTCCCAAAAGTTATCTTCTTTACCAAGTCTTGTTATTTTTTCCTTAGCAAGTCCAACTTCCTTATTCCAAATATCAAAAGCCTCATCATCATCTTGATAAACTGAAATAAACAATTTTTCTTCAGGAATACCTAAAACTTCTGTTACATACTCCCAGCCCCAAGCAATAGCCTCATGTTTGAAATAATCACCAAAGGAAAAGTTACCAAGCATTTCAAAAAAAGTTGCGTGTCTTGACGTTTTTCCAACATTGTCAATATCACCTGTTCTTATACATTTTTGTGCTGACGCCACTCTTTTACTAGGTGGTGTTTGTGTTCCTGAAAAATAGCCTTTAAGTGGTGCCATACCTGCACTTATAAGCAATAGTGTTTTGTCATTTTCAGGTACAAGAGAAGCACTTTGTAACACATAATGCTCCTTACTCTTAAAAAATTCTAAATAGCTTTCACGCAATTCATTTAATCCCATATAATTCATATTCATTCCTCCATTTAAAAATCTGTTTACTTTCGCTGTTTTATAAAAAAACAAGCATAGCAAGGGGCGACTTATCGCGGTACCACCCTTGTTATGCTTGTTAAATGCACATCTCTAAGAACTTTGTAACGTAAGTTATACGCCTATTTTTCAATAGGGATTACCTTAAAGTAGCTTTCAACAAGAACAAATGAAAATTTTCACCAAGCATTTTCTCTCTAAAATTTATTTCTCGTTTACTTATCTTTAAAATCATAATTTTTTATTAAAAACAAAACAAGAAGCACATCTATAAGCCGTGTCCTGTCGTGGGCTATCATCTGTCTGGGACAATAATCACCTATTGCCTCTAGCGGTATTTTCGTAAACTAAAGCGAGTAACTTATATAAGTTTACACCTTGCATCGAATGGGGTTTACAGAGCCAAAGTTATTACTAACTAAGCTGGTGAGCTCTTACCTCACCTTTCCACCTTTTCCCTTACGGGTAGTCTATTTCTGTTGCACTATCCTTAGTGTCGCCACCACCAGTCGTTAACTGGCATTCTACTCTATGATGCACGGACTTTCCTCATTTGCAAAGCAAACGCGATAACCTAACATACTTCTTGATTATATGTTGTAACATAAGGTAATTTCCATCGGAAATTACAATAACTTTAATGTGTAGCCGTATTTATGTAGCTACGCATTTAGGTCATTATAACATAATTTTTAATATTATTCAACTATTTTATTTTTATCTTCATTGTAAAATGCAATTACGCCATGATTGGTGTCAAAAATCAAATTACCTCCCGTCAAGCTATGGACACAGTAAAACAAAATTTTCAAAAGTTGCCATGTAAAATTTATATAAAATATAGACAAATAAAGACATTTGTTGTATACTTATGACAGGTTTATTTTTAGGTAATTTTATAGAATTTTAAAGTTAAAATCCATTTAAACAACTTATTATATACCAACCTTAGAAATTTAAAATAAAGAGATACGGAGGTATGACTATGAAAAGAAAGGGCGCTTTATTAGTAACAGTTCTTGTTAGCATTGTAATTTTTATTATAATATCCGTTCCCTTAACTAACTTTATTCAGCAGTCAAGCGATTCTGCAAGTGACAATATTATGGAAAACAAAGCAGATGAGATAGCTTATGCTGGTTTTAAAATTTTTGAAAGATATGTTGTAGATTATGAACAAGATTATCTTGGGGATTTAAGTTTTACAGATCCAAATGTAGATTATGGCACTTGGTCTACGACGATAACTGTACCTTATGCTGATGGTACTGTTGAAACACCTGTTTCTATAACAACAAAGGCAACAACAAGTGACGACGGTAAACTTATTGAAAGAGTAGAAGTTTTAGCCACAACTGCATACTCCGGTATAACTGGTGCCCATGAAGAAATAATAGACTTTCAAGTTGAAACAATGATACTAGAAACACCTATGTCCGTTTTTCCTTATCACTATTTTGGCTACAAAGGTACTAACGCATCAGGAGCAAGATACAACCCTACTGATGGAACAACAGCAACTATGGGCAAAGATTTAGCTGGAAATGTAGTTGAGCCAACTTTAAAAAGTAGAATGCAAGTTGAAACAATTCCACCCATTGATAGAAACCATATACAGTACATTTTAAATCACGAAAATAGTAATGTAACTACAATAACATCAACACCTTATTTGTTCAACGATGTTGTTTATGAATCTGATATAATGAATGCTATTGAAAAACTTAAGCAATCCGACGAAGAAAAAAAATCAAAACCATGGCAAGTTATATATCTAGATTCTTCTAAATTAGTTTCTCCATATGGCGGCGGAAGTATGGTAATTAGATTTGATGATTCTTATGGTTCTACAGACGGCTATATTCCAACATCAGAAGACAGGTATACAAAAATAGATATGACAGGTTTGGGAAACAATAAAGATAGAACAAGTCTAATTTTTTTATGTGATAAACCGCTTATACTATTGCCTTACTATAACATACCAAATACAGATCCTACTTTTTTAAATAAGTATTTTTCAGTTCCAATATATGGTGTTGCAACAACATATTACGACCTAATAAATTGCGATATGTATTTTATATCCTATGGAACAGGTGCAAGAGGTCATAACTTTAGCGTATATAACAAAGATTTTAGAAACTTTGATGAACTAGGTCAGATAACAGTAGTAAGTGATAGTACAATAGGTTACGATGCTTGGGTGTCAAGCTCAACAAACGCTTTTTTCTATTTACCTTTTTCTAACGGTTTCGCTTTTAATGGAGATAGTGGTGCTTATACTATTGACTCAAATGCCACTGCAATTTCTGGTAACAATGCTACATATAACCTAAATTATCCTTATGGAGTCATTAGCGACAGCACAAAGCAAAATATTCCTATGTATACATTTGGCGGTGCAGTTGGCGATAACTTAGGTACAGTTGGTGTTAGAAATTATATGTACCAAGAAGAATATGTTCCCGTTGAATGGAAGGGCGATCCTAGATTACTAGGATACTGGCAAGTACAGGATGAAAAAGGCACGGTTGCACCTATAAAGAACCCTTATGGTGAAACTGAGTATAACGCAGACTATGACCTTATAACTAAACCCGAAACTAACTAGGAGGGATATACATGAAAAGAAAAGCATTTACATTAATAGAAATTATTGGGGCTATTGCAATTATTGGTATATCATTTGTAGTTATAATTAGGTTTATGGGAAACCGAAGTTCTTATATAGATAAAACTCATACAGACTTAGAAGGTTATAGCACTATGGGGACAAGCTTGTCAGAAGTTGAGATGGCAGATGACGAAATAGACGGAAATGTTACGGTTTCTGATGGTACCGATACAACTGGTATCCATGCTATTAAAAAGACTGCTACTATAAATGGACAGGCTATTGAATACGAACTTTTATATAAAGACGAAGAAACAAGTTCTAAAAACATTATAAATGATTTCACTTATAATTTTAAAGATATTTTATTGGCTGAAGCTGTGCCAAGTACAAAGTTATCCATCTTTCCTATTGAACCAGATTTTGCGATTGATACAGAGCCTTTAGACTCTTTTGCTCTTAACCCAAAGTATAATCCTGCTAACCCAAAATCCGAAAAATATGTTCCTGTGTATGGTCTCCTTAGCCGTACAAATAGTAACTATATACCTATGCTGGAATACGATCATCTTGACTATTTAAAAGAAAACGAGAACTTTGTAACTATTCAAGAGGATAAGCAATATATAGATAACTCCTTTGGAGTAGTTACAAGTGATAGGAACAGAGTTAAACAAAAGCTTATAGATGACGGAATTGCTATGTTAAAAGCACAAATAGACACCGATCCTAGTAAAGCAGAAAAGTATCAAGTTTTATTCTTAGAAAGACAAGTTTCAAGACTACCTGTACTGTTTTATACAACTAAGGTAACAGAGTTTGACTTGACACCTCTTAGTAAAGACGGAAAAGATGTAAACTTTGTTTTAATTACAAATAGTCAATTTGGACATAATTATACCTACGCTTCTAAAGAAACAGCTAGCTATATTCAATTTAAAGTAAAGGGAGGCAATATATATTTACTCTCCATGTATGATGTTCCAGGTATATCTGCTAATTTTGAAGTAAATGGGGAAGACGAATCAAACCCTCCTCAATTCACCTATGCTATGGGTAGAGGTTATGAAGGGCAAGAATTTAATATTGGTGAGCATGAGTTAACTATTGGAATTGCTGGCAATGCGTCATTTTTTATATACACACCTCTTTGTACAATAGACTTAACTGGAAAAGGCAACAAAGGAACTGACGGAGTTTTCCAAGGTGGAATTGTTACTAAAAATGCACGTTTTAGAAGTAGCACTTCGACTACAGGATATTCAGAAATCGGCCCAAAAGTAACTGGGAACTTAAATTCCACTACTGGTGAATATGAATTTAAACGTGAAGAATGGGAAGGTACAGCCGAACTTTTAGGTTTTAAAAACTATTTAGGAGAATACTCTGATACCTCTACTCCATAAAGTTAAGATAACTGGCAACTCCTAAAAACTACAATAATAGTACATTTCAAAATGTATAAGGTGTATTGACAAAGTTAATTTTGCCAATACACCTTATTTTTAAAAAATGAAATTATGCCATGATTTATAACGCAAACTCAAGACATTTCCAATATTAAATTTATTCGTAAATACTTCCACCAACAAACTCACGAATTATGGAAGTTGATGGGACCATTTCAGCGGGTATAGATAACACACTTTTTAAAAACTTAATTAAACGTCTACACTCTGAGTACTCCACATCATCACTTTCGACTTTGAAAAGTATTGGTAATACATAGTTTTTAAGTATTGCAAGTTCATATACTAAAGCAGAGTTAAACACTGCGTCTGCTTCCTCTTGATAAGGGAAAATATTATCCGACTCGCCTTTTAAAACATCTTGCCACATTGCAATAGTTGTAAGCGCATGGAAACCTCTAAACTTGTGGTCACGAACAATTCTTCTTATAAGTCTAGTATCTCTTGTTGCTATTCTATTTATATCATCAACATTAATTTGAGTTAATGCAGCAATAAAAATCTTAAATTTAAGTTCCTTTGGAATAAGTTTTGTAAGTTCATCATTCAAACCATGAATACCTTCTATAATAATTATACTGTTTTCCTTTAGCTTAACTTTATTGCCTTTCCACTCTTTCTCACCTGTAACAAAATTAAAGTGAGGTATCTCAACTTCTTTGCCCTCTAACAACTCTGATAAATCACGATTTATCATATCAATTTCTAAAGTTTCTATAACTTCAAAATTTCTTTTCCCATTTTCATCTACCGGTATGTCATCACGATTTTTATAATAATCATCAAGACCTATAACAACAGGCATAAGCCCATTTACTTGTAAATGCACACAAAGTCTTTTTGAAAAAGTAGTTTTTCCACTTGAGCTAGGACCTGCAATCAAAACAAGTTTTTTATGGTCTTTACATATACTCTCTGCAAGTTTAGTAAGCTTTTTCTCGTGTAAAGTTTCATTAATTCTTATTAACTCATCTATTCTATCATTTTCAATATGATTGTTTATACCTGCCACATTTGACGCTTTTAGAACTTTCGCCCATTCTGCTGACTCCTCAAAAACTGCTGATACTTTATCATACAACTCAAGTCCACGTTCTTCATCAAGATTATCTCTTGTAGGGAACACTATAACAAATCCGTCTTTGTAAGCTGCAACTTCAAAGTTTTTAAGCCCACTACAACTTGATGCTAAAACATCATAGAAAAAGTTATAGACTCCTTTTAGAGAATATAAAACTATGGAGCTTTCAACCTCATATTTTATTAAATCACGTCTTACAGGGTTATTGAATTTCTCCATTAAATCATAGGCTGTATCAACTCGTATATGTTCACGATAAATAGGCACATCTTCTTCAACCATTTTATCCATATGTTCATTGATTTTTACAACGTCTGCCTCTGTTACATCTATGCCTTCAACATGACAATAGAAACTTTTTGAAATAGAATGTTTTACAACCATTCTAGCTTTTTCTCCAAAAATTTCTTTTATAGCAACATATGCCATAAAGGAAATCGAACGTTGGAATGCTAAATATCCGTCATAATCTGTAACTTCAACAAAACTAACTGTTGAGCCGTCTAAAACTTCTCTATTTAAGTCAACTAAAACATTGTTTGTTTTAGCTACAATAGGTTCACTATCAAAATTAAGCTTATTATCTTTCTTTAATAAACTTATCAAATCTAAAAATGTACTTCCTTTTGGAAGTTCTATTTTATTATTATTATAATTAGTAGTAATCATAGTCCACCGCCTTTTTAGTTAATTATATTGCCTAATTATAGTTTCATCAATATCACAAATTTTAGAATCAATTTTAAATCTCTCTTTTATCATCTTACTTAAAACATCTAAAACAATTACTTCTGAATTATAATGTCCAAGGTCAATTATAGCAACATCACGATTAAAGCCCTCTTGTGCTCTATGATAAGTCAAATCGCCTGTAAGACATACATCACAGCCCATATCAATAGCTTTATTTAATATTTTCGAGTCAATTGCACCTGTACAAAGCCCTACTTTTTTTATAGATTTATTTAAACCTCGTATGTCTGTGCAGTACTTAATATTTTCAAAACCACATTCACTTATATACTTTAAAAACGCTTCTAAAGTCATTTCCTCTTTCAACTCTCCAACTCTACCAAGACCAGCCTTTGTAACTTCATCAATAACGGAAATTGTCACTTTGCCTTGTAGCTTTAGAATGTCAAAAAGAGTGTCATTTGTTCCAATAATTGCACTATCTAAATTAGTATGTGCTGTATAAACGCTTATACCGTTTTCTATACATCTAATTATCTTTTTACTAACTGTTGTATCAGTGTTTACGGCAGTAATACCACCGAAAATAATCGGATGATGTGTTATTATAACGTTTGCCCCTTCTAAAATTGCAGCATCAATTGCCGAAGTTGTTAAGTCTAAGGATAGTAAAACCCCTTTTACTTTTTTATGTCTATCACCAATAAGTAGCCCTACATTATCCCAGCTTTCTTTGTAATGCTCAGGTGCTATTTCATTTAGGAAACCAAAAAGGTCATTAAGTATAATCATGTAATACCCCCTTATAAATTTCATTTTCTTTTAATAAAGTATCTATCTTACTATTGCCTTTATTTATTTTTTCTATTACTCTATTATTATTGTCAATTTGTCTTTTAATATATTTATAATATTCATCATCTTTTAGAGGATTTTTACCTATTAGTATTTCTATATCCGTGTATTTAGGCTTAACCATAGACTTAAGACAATCAAAAATAATATAGTATTTTCCATTATCTTCTATATAATGTTCTGTTACTTCAATATTTAAATTTTCTAAATATTTTTTAAATGCTGGTATGTCCGATTGAGGTTGTAAAATAAGTTGATTTAAAGTACTTACTATTGCATGACTATCCTCTAAAATTTTTATCATAAGAAGTCCACCTATACCACCTATAATAGCCGTATCAACTTCATTTTCTTCAATACATTTTAAACCGTCACCAAGTCTACATTCAACTTTATCATCAATTTCATATATTTTTATATTTTCCATACATTTACTAAGTGGTTCTTTATTTATATCACAAGCAATGACTTTTTTAGCATTTTTATTTTCACAAGCTAAAATCGAAACAAATCCATGGTCACAAGCCACATCACAAACTCTATCATACTTCACTAAATCAACTAATTTATTTAGTCTTTTAGAAAAAAACATATTAACTCCTTTATTTTTCAATGTTTTTAATAACACTGAAAAGTTGGTTTCTTATCAAACTTGATTACCTGTTCTAAAATATAAGCAAAACGTATTAAATCCACATCTTTTTTATGTTTTCCAAAAATCTGTATACCAAAAGGAACTTTATTGTCACAAACTCCAACAGGCAAAGCAATTGACGGGCTTTTTGTGAAGTTTCCAAGGGTAACGATGTTCTGCTCATTTTTAACACTTGTAAGCGGCGTTAAAATAAAATCACAATTACTCATTACTTGATTATATTCATAAATTAGCTTTTGAATCATATCTTCAGTTATTTTTATAACATCTTGCCCTTCATTTTTATAGTATTCACCCATAAAAATTCGTTGACGTACTCTCTTGTCAAACAACAAACTTTTTTCTGCAATTTTGTTTGCACTGTGATATTTATTTAGTGTATATAAAAACTGATTATGCCCCTCTACTGCTGTTGTAACTTTATACAATGCCGAAGTTTTGTTAATCATAGGAATAGATGCCGTTTCAACTTCAAACAAATCACTTTTTTCAAGTTCTTTTATTAAATCAAAATAGCCTACCATTTCATCAGTTTTACGCTCTATTTCATTAATTTCTTTTAAAACACGAACTTTAATTTTACTTTCATACTTTTGTCTCGCTTTTAAATATGCATCTTTATAATCTACAAATTCAAAATTTTCATCATTTTTATCAAATACAGTCATATACTCCATAGAAATAGCCATATCAAGTACAGACCCTGCAATACTACCTATTGTATCAAGGCTATTTGCATAGCCATAGCAATTCTTTTTAGATATACAGTTATATGTTGGCTTTATACCAACAACTCCTGTTTTACCTGCTGGCTCACGTACTGAACCACCTGTATCCGTACCAATTGAGTACGCTCCATACCCTGCTGAAACAAAAATAGCACTGCCCCCACTTGAGCCACTAGCATCATAATTCAAGTTAAAAGGATTTTTTGATAAAAACTTAAAGGATTTTGTCATATCCCCAACACCAAACTCGTCAAGATTTAATTTTGCAAGCATGACTCCATCATTTTTCAATAAGTTGTCAACACAAAAAGCTGTTTCATCAGGCTTGTACAATTCATAAAACCTAGAACCTGCCGTTGTAACTATCCCCTTTGTTTCTATACTATCTTTTACACCAAAGGGAATACCTGCAATCAGGCTTATTTCTTTGCCACTTTGTATTTTTCTATCAACTTCATCTGCTTTATTTAATGCAAAATCAAATGTACGATTTATTATTGCATTTGTTAAACTATCATATCTTTCAATTTTACTTATACAACTTTCTGTTATTTCTCTTGAAGTAATTTCTTTATTTATTAACATATTATGTAAATCTAAAATACTTAACATTCCAATAACCACCCTTTACTTGTCTATCAATAGACTTTTCTCTACAATTTTAAGCTCATATATAGAACGTTCAAGCACAAACTCTATCTCATCATCTAAAAAAATAATACTACCATTTTTACCACTATCTTCAATAGATAATTTCAAGTAATCATAACCATTCATAAAACACCTTTTTGCTATATATAAAGCCACATTATATAAGCATCTTCTCCATTTTCATAATAATTTTTGCGTTCTCCCTCAAGAACAAACCCAAGTGACTCATAGGTTTTTATAGCACCCTCATTATTTTTATTAACCTCAAGAGTTAATCCTATACATATTTGTTCCTTGTAATAGTCAACTAAATATGTAATTAACTTTTTACCGATACCTTGACGTCGATATTTATCACAAATTGCAACATTCGTTATATGCCCTTCATTTATAATATATCTTGAACTTATATATCCAACAACTTTTTCATCAATTAAAGCTATAAAAAAATTTGCCATAGAGTTTTTCGCCTCATCTTCAAACATTCCTCTTGTCCAAGGTTGTGCAAATGACTTTTTCTCTATTTCCAAAATTTCGTCTAAATATTTTATATCAAACTCAACTATCTTTACATTTTTAAGGTTATACACTCTCTCTGCCTCTGTCTGCTTTAAATAAAATAACTCAACTTCATCATATCTTACAGGCTGACTTTTTTCTATAAGCTCACTCATAGAAGAAACCCTTTGAAAATAATTATTGTTTGAAGCTACTTTATAGCCATCACTTTCAATTTTTTCCTTATGCAAAAGTACACCATCACCAGTAAAGATAACCTCTTTATCATAGCTCTTGCATAAAGCTAAAACTTCATCAATATGTTTTAAATCATAGTTTCTAAGTTTTTCACCTTTTTCGTAAATACTAAAATACACTTCACTACGTCTTGCATCTATAATCGGTATAACTATACCTACAAAATCCCTTGCATTTTCCTTTAATAAATCTAAAGTATTTATAGGTAATACATCTTTTTGTATGGCACTTGCAAGTGCCATAGCAGTTGCTACACCTACCCGTTGCCCTGTAAATGAACCTGGGCCATTTGTTACAGCTATGTTATCAATATCCTTAAGCTCCATATCAATAATCTTAAACATATCTTCAATAAGCACCATTAAGGTTTTACTATGGTTTCTTATACAATTTATAGTAAACTCACTTAATATCTTTTTATCTTCAATAATCCCTACACTTGCAACTAAAGAAGTTGTATCTATACATAATGTTTTCATACTTACCTCGTAACCTTTATATATCTGTAATCTTCACCCTTTGTTAAATCCTTAAATATCTCAATACTAATTATATTATCAGGTAAATAATCACTGACACGTTTTGGCCATTCAATTAAACAAACACCCTCACCAAAAATATAATCATCAAAACCTATATTTAGAACTTCATCTTGTTCTTCTATCCTATACATATCAAAATGATAAAACAACAGTCTTCCCTCATATTCATTAACTATTGTAAAAGTAGGGCTAGTTATTTCATCATCTATATCCAATCCCTTTGCAAAGCCTTTTGCAAAAACCGTTTTACCAACACCAAGGTCACCCTCTAAACAGTATACCTCACAAGCCTTTGCATTCTTTCCATATTCATATCCTATTTTATATGTTTCTTCCATAGAAAAAGATTCTTTTTGCATTTTTTTCTCCACTGTTTCTTATATTCTCCATAAATCGCTTTTACATTTATAGCTTTATTTAGTTTATTAAAACATAGAGTAATTTTCACAGAAAATTACAATAATCTTAATGTATAGCTGTATTTATGTAGCTATGCATTTAGTTTATTATACCATAGAGTAATTTTCACAGAAAATTACAATACTCTTAAGTCGTAGCCCTGTTTTCGTGGCTAGGGCTTTATGTTCATTATACCATAAACAAACTCAAAAATAAACATATAGAAAGCAAAAAAAGAGTATAGAAAACCATACTCTTTTATAATTATTAATTTAATACATAAACCTTAACAGAACGTCTACCAAACTGTAAAGCTTCTGAAAGACTATGATAGAATAAGTCAATCTTGTTACCTTTTATAGCTCCACCTGTATCTTGAGCGATTGCAAGACCGTATCCCTCAACATAAAGCTTAGTTCCAAGAGGAATAACGTTAGGGTCAACAGCAACTGTACCATCTTGAGCAACAGCACCTGAAGCAGTTATACCATAGCTTGGGTGTCCTGGTGATTTACCAGTACTTTCAGGACCTGCAGTATAAGCCGTAGCATTCATAGTAATTACATTATTGTAAGTTAAGTTGTTAACGTCAATATTATACCCCGATAAAGCTGGTGGTATTGTAATTCCATTATTCTCAATTTGGTTAGCTTTAAGCGTACCAATTTTTACAACTTTGTTAACTGGTTCAACTAAAACTTCAACATCTAAGTCATTACGCTCAATTTCTTCACCAGCATAATAGATAACTTCAATATTTCTAACGCCTTCTCCATCAACACCTTCTTGTGCAACTTCTTCAACGCCTTCTTTTATTGTTGGATCTTCAACATACTCTGTTTCAAAAGGAACTGCAACAACTTCCTCAAGAATTTCTTTATCTAAAGATTTAACATTAAGTATGTAGTTGTTTGTAACAACAGTTTCTTCTTCAACAAGCTCAGCAACATATGCGTGTTCATCATCTTGTATATCTTCTAATACATCGCCAATAGTAGTTCCGTGATCATAGTATCTTATAAAGCTTTCACCACTATCAACAACAATTTCAACTGGTACTTTTGCAGTAAGTTCAATTTCATTTCTTTCTTCTAAAGTTTCATTCAAGTCTGTTTCTGTTTCAATCGTGTTTATTGCGTATCCTTCTTCTCTAAAGAAATCTAAATACGTATTCGCCGTAGTTGTATATATGTTGTTTTCACCATTTTCTAAAACATATATAGTTTTTTCTTGTAGCTCATCATTTGCAGTGGCAGTAATTACACTTGCGATTACTAAGAAACAAATCGCTATAACTACTTTAAACCTCTCAGCCATAATAATTCTCCTTTAATTTAAATATAATTTATTAATATTCTATATAAATATAAATATCTTTTTTTAATTATATGTAATCATTTAAAATAAATTTACAATTTTTAAAAATAAATTAAAAATGTTACATAAATGTTACGTCGTCGTTACTAGATATATAATATCACTATTTTAGAAATATAGCAAGTCTTTATAAAAAAAAAGATAGACCTATTTTCTATCTTTTTCTACATATTTTTACTTTAATTTTAATTTTCTTTGTATACTTCTTATAATTTCACACTAATAGTTTTTTATTTTTTTTATTTTTTTTGTGCTTTAATATAAATTTGCTAGAAAAATCCATTTAAAATAAAATTAACATTTAAAAAATATCCATTCAAAGCCCACTGTTATAGGGTACTTTCATCTTAGCAATCAATAATCTATAAAACAAGTATATTTTTTGTATTTTTTCCAAATTTTATTTTAATTGGTATCTTTTTACATAATTATGGATAAACCCCTAAGATTTATTCCATTTTATGGTAAAACACCACTTTTACCCCTCTAAAAGCTTCCGAAACATACCTTTGATTTGTATAATTTTTAACATACTACAAGAAATACTTATAATTTACACAAAAAATACAAAAACTTTTATGACAATTTTAATAAAAATATTAAAATCAGCCTTTTTTTTATGAGTTTTTTTGCTCTTTTAAAGACTTTACTAACTGGTCTGTACAAGAAGTATCACGAGGTCCACAAGTAATTCCTTCACATTTTGTTATAACTTCATCAACAGTTAAGCCCTCAAGTAGATTTGCAATAGCTTTAAGGTTTCCATTACACCCACCAGTAAACTCAACATTATAAACTTTACCATCTTCTAAATCGTATTTAATTGTTTTTGCACAGACACTATTTGTTTCATATATATAGCTCATTATTCGCCTCCATAAAATTTTTATTTATAATACATACTATAAATAATATACCTTTTTAGAAGAAAAGTCAAATAGTTTCTTCTATATTAATACATATTTTATATGTTGACTTATTACTACAATATATACTATAATTAAAATAAAAAAAAGGAGTATGTATGAAGGATTTTGAAATAGGTTTTATAGGTTATGGAAATATGGCAAATGCAATAGTAGAGGGACTTGTTAATCACGGTGGATATGACCCTACTAAAATATGTGCTTGTGCTAAGAATTTTGAAAAACTAAAAAAGAATACTAACAAATGTAATATTTCACCTTTTGAGTCCCCAAAAGATGTAATTACAAAAAGTAAAATAATTATTCTTGCAATTAAACCATATCAAATAGAGGAGTTCGCAAAGGAATACGGAGAGCTTTTTCTTAACAAGCTCGTGGTTTCTGTTATTCTTGGCATTGATTTAGAAAAAGGCAAAGCACTTTTCCCTAAATCAAAGTTTTTACCAACTATGCCAAATACTCCAATATCTGTTGGCGAAGGCATAATATTATGTAACAAGAAACATAGTTTTGAAGATGATGATATGACATATTTCAAAAATATTTTTTCCGACATTGCTTTCATTGAAATGGTTGATAACTCTACTTTTGACGCAACTGGTACACTTATCGGCTGTACTCCTGCTTTTACGGCTATGTATATTGAAGCTTTAAGCGATGCCGGTGTTAAATACGGAATTACAAGAGATACTACATATAAACTTATATCAAAAATGTTACAAGGCACAGGTAAAATGGCTTTTGAGGGCAACAAGCATCCAGGACAACTTAAAGACGCAGTTTGCTCTCCTGGTGGAAATACAATAAAAGGCGTTACAAAACTTGAAGATAAAGGTTTTCGAGGTGCTGTTATAAGTGCAATTGATGCTATTGAGGGAAAGTAATTGGCGACGTTGCAAAATTATAAGAATGGCACATTGCAAAAAAAAAATCAAATTTTCATACTTTTGTCAAACGCCTGAAATGGCAATAAAATGCCATTTCCACAATTTTTGTCAAAAGTCGCAAAACCATTGTTTCGCTACGAAAATGGTTTTTTCTATATTTTGCAATGACGCCAATTTAATACACCAAAAAAAGGGTAGTCACAAAAATCAGGACTACCCTTTAACTTTTATTTATACTATCTACAAATTCTAACTTTCAACCGGTTTCATTGTAGGAAACAACAATACATCTCTGATCGAACTACTTTCAGTTAAAAGCATTACAAGTCTATCAATGCCAATTCCAAGACCACCTGTTGGTGGCATACCATACTCAAGAGCAAGTAAAAAATCTTCATCAATTTCATTTGCTTCTTCGTCACCAGCTTCACGAAGTTCCTCTTGAGCTAAAAATCTCTCTTTTTGGTCAAATGGATCGTTTAGCTCTGAATAGGCATTTGCAAACTCACGGCAACCAATAAACAGTTCAAAACGTTCTGTATATTCTGAGTTTTGTGGATCTTTCTTCGTTAGTGGAGAAATCTCTACTGGATATTCTGTAATAAATGTCGGTTGTACAAGGTGTTCTTCAGCAAAATCCTCAAAGAAAAGACTTAGTATATCACCTTTTTTATGATACTTTTCATAGTGTACACCTTTTTCGTCAGCAATTTTTTTAGCTTCTTGAGTGTCTTTAATTTCTTTAAAGTCAATTCCTGAATATTTTTTAACAGCCTCGCACATTGTCATTCTATTAAAAGGCTTGGATAAATCAATTTCATGTTCAAAAAACTGTAAAGTTTTATCTCCATTTACTTTTTGATGTAACTCTTTAAACAGACTTTCTGTAAGTTCCATCATGCCCTCATAATCTGTATAGGCTTGATAAAGCTCAAGTAAAGTAAACTCTGGATTATGTCTAGTTGATAAGCCTTCATTTCTAAAAACTTTACCCATTTCAAATACTCTTTCGAAACCACCAACAATTAAACGTTTAAGAGGAAGTTCTAAAGATATTCTAAGACTAACGTCCATGTTTAAAGCATTATGATGAGTATCGAAAGGCTTAGCAGCTGCTCCACCTGGAATTTGTTGTAGAACTGGTGTTTCAACTTCCATAAATTCGCGGTTGCCTAAAAAATTTCTTACACCTGCTAAAATTTTTGTACGTTTAACAAACACATCTCTGCTTTCTGTGTTTGTAATTAAATCTATATATCTTTGTCTATATTTTGTTTCAACATCTTTTAAGCCATGGAATTTTTCAGGTAAAACATGGAAACTTTTAGATAAAAGTACAACTTCTTTTGCTCTAACAGAAATTTCGCCTTTTTTAGTTCTAAAAACTTCACCTTTAATACCAACTATATCACCGATATCATACTTTTTGATTTCATCATATAAAGTTTCATCTAAGATTTTACTTGTAACGTAGCTTTGTATACGTCCATATCTATCTTGTAAATCTAAAAATGAAGCTTTACCCATAATACGTTTAGTCATTATACGACCTGCTAAGCTTACAACTGTATCCTCATACTTTTCAAAATCATCATGTATATCTGTTGAAGCCGTATCAACATCAAATTTTGTTTCACAAAAAGGGTCTTTACCCTTTTCTTGTAGTTCTTTAAATTTATCAATTCTAATCAAATTTTGTTCATTTAAGTCTATATCTTGTGTGTTTTCCATTACTTCCTCCAACTTAATTAATAAGTTCTACAACTTTTATGTTTATATTTCCAGTAGTAGTTTTTGCAACAACAACATCTCCAACTTTTGCTCCTATAAGTGCTGCACCTACTGGGCTTTCATTAGAAATTAAGTCTTTTAGCGGATTCGCCTCTGCACTACCTACGATTTTAAAAATAGATTCTTCTTCATACTTTTCATCAAATATTTTAACTGTACTACCAAGAGAAACTTTGCTTTTATCTAAAGCATCATCAGATATAACTTCAGCATTTCTAAGCATTCCCTCAACTTCTGCTATACGAGATTCAATTTCAGCTTGTTCTTCCTTAGCAGAATCATATTCAGCGTTTTCCGAAAGGTCACCTTGAGCTCTAGCTTCTTTAATTTTTTGAGCTATTTCCTTACGCTTATTAATTTTCAAGTCATGTAATTCTTCTTCAAGCTTTCGTAAGCCCTCTTTAGTTAAAACAACTTTTTTCATTTCCATTTAAGCACCTCACACTTTCTTTGTCCTATCAATATTTTATTGTATAACAAATTTTATCATTAGTCAACCTTATTGGCAAATATCATAAAGCTAATTATGTAATAAACTTCTCTTAAAATTCACTTTATCAACTTCACTTAAACCAAAAGTTTTATCACAAACAAAAAGCATTTGACTTAAATCTTCTAGTGTATATTTATTTTCTATTGTTTTTACAAATAGATTTTGTACTACTTTAACATCATTTCGAACAGATAATATACTTTTACAAATTTTATCATTTACTATACTTACAAAAACACTATTTTCTTGTAGCTTATGTTTTATATTTAAATCTAAATAGCTTAAATCTAAAATAAAATTATAGTATTTAACTGAATTTAGCAGTACTTTTTCATCATTAATTAATGAAATAAATAAACCTGTTTCCTCATATATATAGTCAACAAATTCAGATACATTTTCAGACAATAAATTTCCATATACACAAACTTCATCGCTTTCACTTGCTGCCTTTAAAATTGCAACTTTGTTGTAGTAATCTCTTTCACATAAAACAACAAGTATTTTACGTTCATGTTCCTTTATATATTTTATACTATTATCAAAGATTTCTTCAACAAAACTATATTTAACTATGGGTAAATACTCACTTTCTTCATACTCATCAAAAAAAGCAAAAACTTCAATATCCATATTTACAATTGCACTTTTCACTTCATATAAAATATCTAAATACCTATCTTTATTTTTTTCTATATCTAGCTTTATAATTGGCAAAAAAACTTCAATACCCTTTACATCATTTATAAACATATCTTTTATTAAGAAGGGCATATTTTTATCAATATATTTATATAGTTTTTTTTCATTACTTAATATTAGATTTTTCAAAAAATCCGGCTTAATATCTAAATCTTCATATTTACTAACAGGGCTAAACTTACAAAAATAATACTTGTCCTTTAAAAACCTATTCATTACAACCTCCCAAGCGAATACTTTTTACCATTATATTCTGTACAGAAGGATTTATAACTTAAAGTTCTCTTTCAAACTCATCTATTAACATAAATATTTCTTCTTTAGTTTTTGCCATATTAACTTTAGCTCTAAACTCTTGGCTATTTCTATAACCTTTGGAATACCATGCTAAATGTTTACGCATCTCCTTTACGGCAATACGCTCAGGACGATATTCGCATAACATATCTGTATGGCGTTTCGCAATCTTGCACACTTCTGTACGACTACGTTTTTCAAGAGTTACACCATCTTTTAAATATGAAATTATGTCTTGAAAAATAAATGGATTACCTTGTGAGCCTCGCCCTATCATTATACCGTCAGCTCCTGTATACTCCAAAGCTTTTTTTGCTGAAATTCCATCAACTATATCACCATTTGCAATGACTGGTATAGAGAGATTTTCTTTTACTTCCTTTATAATATCCCAATCAGCAACACCTGAATAATATTCTTCCCTAGTTCTTCCATGAATAGCCAAAAGGTCTGCTCCGTTTTTCTCAGCAATTTTTGCAATCTCCACAGCATTTATATTATCATAGTTGAACCCTTTTCTAATTTTTACAGAAACAGGCTTTTCAGTATTTTCACGCATAGCATATATGATATTACCAAAGTTTTCTCCGTCTTTCATCAACGCACTTCCCTCATTGTTTTTTACAACTTTAGGTGCAGGGCAACCACTGTTTAAGTCAATCATACTAAAAGGTAAATGGTCAACTTTTCTTACAATCTCTCCAATTATCTTCGGGTCAGAACCAAAAATCTGTAAAACAACAGGCATTTCCTTTTCATTTATCTTTAGCATGTCATTGGTATTTTTATTATTATATAAAATACCTTTAGCACTTATAAGCTCTGTGTAAACTAGTCCTACACCCATTTCCTTGCAGATAATTCTAAAAGGCATATCTGTTATACCCGCCATAGGAGCAAGGATAATATTATTTTCAAGTTCTAAATCTCTTATTTTAAGAGGTTTGTAAATTTCGTTATACTTTTGCATTATATTTCTCTACGTCCTTCTAAAGCTCTTGATAAAGTTATCTCGTCAACAAATTCTAAATCCCCACCAACAGGAACACCATGGGCAATTCTTGTACTTTTGATACCCATAGGTTTTATAAGTTTAGCTATATACATCGATGTTGCCTCTCCCTCCACATTGGGATTAAGTGCCAGAATAACTTCTTCCACATCAATTAGCCTACTCATAAGTTCTTTTATTTTTATATCATTTGGTGTTACACCATTCATTGGAGATAAAACCCCATGAAGTACATGATATACACCTTTAAACTCATTAGTTCTTTCATATGCTGCCATGTCTCTTGGGTCTTCAACAACCATAATAACTTTTTTGTTTCGCTTTGAGCTTTTACAAATTTCACATAATTCATCGTCAGATAAGTTGCAACACTCATTACAATATTTTATATTTTTCTTAGCGTCAACCATAGCTCTAGCTATACACTCAACTTTTTCTTCAGGCAAATTTATAATATGAAAGGCAAGTCTTTGAGCAGACTTGCCTCCTATGCCTGGTAATTTGCTTAGTTCTTCTATAAGTCTATTAAGCTTATCACCATAAACTCTCATTTAGAATAATCCTCCAAGTCCACTTCCTGTTCCACCAGTAATTTTACCGATTTCGTTATTAGCAACTTCTTCAACTTGTCTAATAGCCTCATTTACAGCAGTCATAACGAGGTCTTGTAGCATTTCAATATCATCAGGGTCAACAACATCTGGGCTTATAGAAATTTCTTTAATTTCTTTTTTACCAGTAATTACAACTTTAACTGCACCACCACCAGAAGTAACTTCAAGCTCCTTGTTTCCAAGACTTTCTTGAGCTTCTTCCATTTGCTTTTGCATTTTTTGAGCTTGTTTCATTAAGTTGTTCATGTTCATTCCACCAGGCATTCCGCCACCTCTATATCCTTTAGCCATTACATTATCCTCCTTATGTTAAAATTATATTTTACTTTTCATCTATTTGAAAAGCTATGTCATTTTTAAAATCTACTTCTTTTTTTTGCACTTTCGCTTCTGAAATTTCCTCACCACATCTAAGATGTACAATATCAAAGTCTATTACGTTACCATAAACACTTTCAATTACCTTAACAACATTATCCTTTGAAGCTTCCAACTTTTTAGCAGACACTTCATTTGGTGCAACAATAGTTATTTTGCCATTTTTAACAATGAAAGTAGAGTTTTTCATAGCAGCTTCATCAAACTTCTTTAAGCTACTAGAAATTTTATTTTTATTCTCACTTAAAAATTTAAGTATATCTCTTTGTTCATCATCTATATTTTCATCATTTATATAAAGTGGCTCTACTTGAGCAACTTCCTTTTTTACAACATTATGATGCTGTCCACTTTTTACATCATATATTTTATCTTCATTACCTAAAGGTCTATACCCATTTTTTAAAAAATTTTTTTGTTGTTCTTCAATGGCTATAACTCGGCTAACAAGTGCCTCGTTACCATCACACAAAGCAGGATTGCACAACTTTATAAACAATAATTCAAACAAAACTTTTTTATTATCACTATATTTCGCCTCTGATATAAACTTTGAAAACTCTTCAATATATAACATTATTTGTTCCTTTTCAAAAGTTTCGCTTATAAGTATATATGCATCTTTTACACTTAGTGAGCCAACAAATAGGCTTGGTGCAACTTTTGTCATAAGTAAATTTTTCAAAACATCCAAAAGCTCATTTGCAACTTGCATTACATCTAAACCTTCTGATATAATATCATTTACTTCTTGTAAAACTACCTGTACATCAAAACTTAACATCGCCTCTATAATAGTAAGCAACTTAATTCGATCTGTACCACCTAAAACATCAAGTAACTTTTCATAGGTAATTGTTTCGTCAAAATAATATGCACGACCTTGATCAAGTAAAGATAAAGCATCACGCATAGCACCATCAGAACAACTAGCTATATACTTTATAGCTTCCTCATCTATGTCTATGTTTTCAAGTTTAGCATACTTTTCTAAGGTGTTTTTTATATCAATTTCTTTTATTCTTTTAAAGTCAAACCGTTGTACCCTTGACATAATTGTTATTGGGATTTTTTGAGGGTCTGTTGTCGCCAAGATAAAAATAACTTTTTCTGGTGGTTCTTCTAGGGTTTTAAGCAATGCATTAAAAGCCCCAAGTGATAGCATATGCACCTCATCAATAATATAAATTTTATATTTACTATGGCTTGTACTATATTTTATCTCGTCTATTATATCACGTATATTGTCAACACCGTTGTTACTTGCTGCATCTATCTCTATAACATTTAATGACGTGCCTGTATTTATCTCATTACAACTATTACATTTATTACAAGGTTCAACTTTGCCATTTAAAACAGTTCTCTCCTCACAATTTACAGTTTTTGCAAAAAGCTTAGCTGTACTTGTTTTACCTGTACCCCTTGTACCTGTAAATAAGTATGCATGTGTCATATTATTATTAATCTGATTTTGCAATGTTCTTACAATCAAATCTTGTCCAACAATTTCATTCCATTTTGACGGTCTAAATTTTCTATATAAAGCTTGATTTCCCATAAGCACCTCAAAAAAATAAAAAAAACGTCTTAACGACGTATTCTTTAAAAATAAAACCATGCACCCGACGTCGACAGATGACAACCATCGTAAATAAGTTTCTTTGCTCAAACTAAGCACCCTTACGGCACATAAAGGTGATTGCTTAGTGCTGCTACATTCCTGTCCTGACACGGTTCACAAGCCTTTATTGCGTAAGACTTAATCATCAACGCAAATACACAAATTCCGTTTTGACCATCACAAGCCTCGGCCGAGCGTCACCTCTGCTATAGTGGACTGCAGATACAAGGAACCACTAACTCCCCGGCTAGCATGGAAACTTTAAGTAGCGACGCTACTTATTATATTATATACAATTAATGTTTTTTTGTCAATAGTCATAGTACAATAGTATCATTAATATTTCAACAAAAATTTTTAATAAAAGCTAGTAAATATTAAAAATAAATATTAAAAACTAAGCTATCTAAAATAACAAATGTACCTACGGCAAAAACGTAATAACTAAAATATTTAAGCTTTGCTTTTTGTATAACAACAAGCATAGTTCGTATAGCGAGATACCCCGATAAAGCTGCCGCTAAAAAACCAAATAAATATGGCACAAAATCGCTACTATTTACAACAAATTCGCCTGTTAACATCTTTGCTACTTGTAAAACAAATGCACCACCTATTGCAGGTATACTCATAAGAAAAGAAAATCTAGCCGCTGTTGTTCTATCAAGTCCTCTAAACATACTCCCTGTAATAGTAGAACCACTTCTTGATACTGCTGGCGTTATGGCAAAGGCTTGGAAACACCCAATTATAAATGCATCTAAATATGTTATATCCTCATCTTTTTTTGTTCCACTTTGTTTTCTTGGTTTATCGGCAAACAATAATAAACAACCTGTTATAATAAAGCCTACACCTAAAAACACCGTTCCCTCAAACAACATTTCAACTGTATCTTCAAATAACAAAGTAAATATAACTGCTGGTATCGTACCTATAATTAATAAGTAAACATATTTTTGAAAAGGTTTCTTTATCAGTGCAAAAATATCTTTCCAATATACTATAAAAATAGGAATAAGTGTCCCTATATGTAATAAAACATCAAAAAACAACCCTGGTGCATCAACCCCTAATATTTTTTGGGTAAGTA
Organism: Lachnospirales bacterium; assembly: GCA_047973385.1. GTDB lineage: Bacteria > Bacillota > Clostridia > Lachnospirales > CAMZNU01 > JBKEBX01. The sequence continues at coordinate 61,916 of JBKEBX010000021.1, forward strand.
CCAGATGCCCTGAACTAGATATAGGTAAAAATTCAGCAATGCCTTGAACTAAACCTAAAATTATTGCTTCAAATATGTTCATAATAACCTCCAAATAAATATTCAAAACAATTATACTATATTTTATTTTATTTTTCAATAGGGATACTATTATAATTTCCTTTCAAAATTCAGTTAAAACTGTAAATATTTTTACTAATCAGGGCTTTTAAACTCAAACTTGCAAAAAAAATGTTGCATTTACTCCAAACTTCTGTTATAATTAAAAGGTTGACAAATCATTAAAGTGATTTTATATATTTTGGGGAGCCATATGTTATTTATCTTTATCAGCGAGTTAAGTAACTTGGCATTTTGTCAGATGAAATGATACAACAGTTACTTAATTTAAGAAGGAGAGATACATGGAAGAAACACAAACAATATTAGAAGAAAACAAATTCTCAAATCTCATTGATGATAGAGATATTTTAAAAGCAATCGAGCATATGGGATTTGTTCAAGCAACACCTATACAAAGCCAATCTATCAACTATGTTAAAGATGGTTACGATGTTATAGGTCAGTCACAAACAGGTACAGGTAAAACTGCAGCTTTTGGTTTGCCTACACTTGAAAAAATAGACGTGAATTCCAGAAAACTTCAAGCAATTATACTTTGTCCTACAAGAGAACTTGCTATCCAAGTTTCAGAAGAGTTTAGAAAATTTTTAATGTTTAAAGATAGTATAAAAGTTTTACCAATATATGGTGGCCAACCTATTGGTAAGCAGATAGCTGCACTTAAAAAAGGAGTGCAAGTTGTTATAGGTACACCTGGTCGTGTTATAGACCACATAAACAGAAGAACACTAAAGCTTGGAGATGTTCAAACTGTTATTTTAGATGAAGCTGATGAAATGTTAAATATGGGATTTAGAGAGGATATTGAAGAGATTTTAAAGTCTGTTCCAACAGAACGTCAAACGATTTTGTTTTCTGCTACAATGCCTAAGGAAATACTTGAACTTGCAAATAGATACCAAAATGACCCTAAACACATTAGAATAAAAAGAAAAGAACTTACAGTTAGTACAATAACACAATATTATACAGTTGTAAGAGAAAAAATGAAATTCGAGGCTCTTTGTAGATTTGTTGACCACAAAAACCCAGACCTTGCCATTGTTTTTTGTAACACTAAAAAACGTGTTGACGAAGTTGTTGAAGCACTACAAAAGAGAAATTATTTTGCCGAAGGTTTACATGGTGATTTAAAACAACTTCAACGTGATATGGTTATGAAAAAATTCCGTCAAAGAACATTGCAAATTTTAGTTGCAACAGATGTTGCTGCTCGTGGTATAGATGTTGATGACGTTGATGCTGTTTATAACTTTGACTTACCTCAAGACTATGAGTATTATGTACACCGTATTGGGCGTACTGGTCGTGCTGGTAAAAGTGGGGAATCTTACACTTTTGTTACTGGTCGTGAAGTTGGTAGATATGAGGACATTTTAAAACGTACAAAGTCTACTGCTACTAAAATCAAACCACCATCAGTTAAAGACTTAGCCGATTCTAAAAAAGATGAATTTATTTCTAAAATAAAAGAAACTATTTTGTTAAATACAGACCTTTCTGTATATCAAAATGTTTTAGATAAACTTGTGAATGACGGTTATACAGTTGACCAAATAGCTCTTGCACTTATATATGACAACTTGTTTAATGATTCAATACAAGATATTGACTTTGAAGAAAGAAGCCGTTCTAAGAGCAACAATAAAAAAGGCAAAGATAAACTTAATGTTGATGAAAATATGACTAGACTTTTCTTAACTGTTGGTAAACGTGATAGAATTGACGTTCGTGATATAGTTGGCTGTATAGCAAACGAAACAGGTGTGCGTTCAAGACACCTCGGAAAAATAATTTTATTTGATGAGTTCACTTTTGTTGATGTAGATGCCGAGTATAGCAGTGTAGTTATCAAAAAGATGAAAGGTGCTAAAATCAGAAATCGAGAAGTTTCTGTTGAAAAAGCTAATGTTTCATCTAAAAAAGGTAAAAGCAGTAAAGGCGGCAGAGATAGAAAGTCTGATAAAAAGTATGACAAATCTGATAGAAGAGATAAAAAATACGATAAAAAAGATAAATATTACTCAAAAAAAACCAGTAAAAAATCTGAATATTAATAAAAAAGCGTGGGATGAATATTTTAAATTCCACGTTTTTTTAATCCATTTTATTTTAACAACACTCTTTTCAAAAATTGTTTAGTTCTTTCTTCTTTTGGATTTTCAAAAATTTCTTCTGATGTACCTCTTTCGACAACTACACCATTATCCATAAAAACTACTGAAGTTGCAACTTCTTTCGCAAAGGTCATTTCATGAGTTGCAACTATCATAGTCACACCCTCTTTTGCAAGATTTTTCATGACTTCTAAAACTTCTCCTACAAGCTCTGGATCAAGTGCCGATGTAGGCTCATCAAACAAAATAACTTTAGGTTTCACAGCTATGGCACGTGCTATACTAACCCTTTGTTTTTGTCCTCCTGACAAAGTCACAGGATATTCATTGTCTTTATCTGTAAGGTTAACCTTTTCAAGTGCATTTTTTGCTATAACTATAGCTTCATCTTTAGGTATTTTTCTAGCAATTATAAGACCTTCTGTAACATTTTCAAGTACTGTTTTATTGTTAAACAAATTATAATTTTGGAATACAAATGCCGTATTTTTACGCACTTCATTTATAACTTCTTTGTCCACTTTTCCAAAGTCAATTTCTTTATTTAAAAACTCCATAGTGCCACTGTCAGCCTTTTCAAGAAAATTTAAACACCTAAGTAGTGTGGTTTTACCTGAACCACTTGGACCTAAAATAACTACAACATCACCTTTATTAACACTTATGTCTATACCTTTTAATACGTCAACATTAAATTTTTTCTTAATATTTTTTATTTTTAGCATTTTTCAACCTAACTACTTATTTTTCTATAAGCTCCAATATTCTTTTCTAGTAAACTAAACCCAAATTGTATAAGTGTACAAATTATAATATAAATCAAATAAATTACTAAATAGGCTTCTATATAATTATAACCATAGGAGGCTTCTATCTTTGCAATGGCCGTAATATCTTGCACTGTCATAGCAAAGGCAAGTGATGTACTCTTTACTAAATTTATTGTAGTGTTACAGAGGTTAGGCATGGTATTTACAAAAACTTGAGGTATAATAATGCGTTTATACACCAAAAATTTACTCATACCAATAGATAAACCTGCCTCTAACTGCTCATCACTTACACTTCCTATTCCTGAACGAAAAACCTCTATCAAAATTGCCGTTGTATTTATTGTGAATATTATATACGCATAGTAAATAGGATTTATCTCAAAGACATTTATGTTTAAACCTAAATTAATAACTATAATATTTAATAAACTTGGCATTAAACTGTAAATAATCAAAATTTGTAAAATAACTGGCGTTCCTCTTACAAAAGATACATAGATAGATATAATTTTCCTATATCTAAAACTTCTATCTAAGAATAAATAGGCAAAAAAGAACGCAATCGGAATTGAAATAACCATAGATATTAAAGTTATGCTAAGTGTAACTGGTATGCCCTCAATAACTTTAAAAAATAGGTCATACATAAATTCATAATCCATATAATCACCTATCCAATCTATTTTTATCTAATTTAACTTCTAACTTAAAGAAAATTTTATCAAACAAAAAGGTAAAAGACCAATATATTAAAGTTAAAGCTATATACGTTTCAAGGGCATATGCACCGTAGTTCCTTGCTATAATCAAATTACCCTGCCCCATTATGTCAATCAGCCCAATAGTATAGGCAATTGCTCCTTCTTTTAGCAAAGCAATCAGTGAATTTCCAAGGTTTGGTAAAGCATAAACTATCATTTGTGGTATTAAAATTCTTACATATGTTTGCTTTTTACTTAAGCCAATACTTATACTAGCTTCATATTGTCCAATATCAACATTTTCATAAGCTGAGCGTATAATTTCTGCCATAGATGCCGAAAAAATCATAGTAAGAGAAACAATAACAAAAAAGCTTTTATCAAAACCATTTATATCTACATCAAAAACACCCACTAATACTTTAGGTAACCCATAATATATTATGAATAATAAAACAATAGTAGGTGTACATCTCATAAGATATATATACATATTAGCAAAATAATTGCACAACTTATTTTTTGATTTTTTAAATTCAAATAATAAAAAACCAAAAACTATAGCATAAAACATTGTAGCAATTGCAATATACAACGTAATAGGTATATATGGAATTAATTTTTTTAAAACTTCAAATATATATATAAATTCAAACGGTCGCAAAATTCACCCTTTCTATTCCGTAAGCTGAAATACGTCCTCTTTAAAATATTCTAAGGATAACTTGCTAAGTGTTCCGTTTTCATAAAGTTCTTCAAAGGCTTTATCATATGCATCGGCAAGTTCTTGATTTTCCTTATTAAATAAAGGATATGTTCCTATCGCTTTATAAGTTACAAAAGCTAAATCATCATTAAAATCATGATAAACACCATCTTCGGCTATAACATTATTTTCATAGGAAAGTTTTATATTTAAGTAGCCGTCATATCTGCCTTCTAAAACCCAAGCATATGAATCATTTATATCAAAAGTGTCTGATGGTACAAGTTCTATAGGTGCATCTTCATGTTCCGAATTATACTCCTCTATAACTGTATATTGGGCACTTTGTGGAGAAATAGGCACAAGTTTGCCACTATACTCAGCAAAAGATTTCATATCTGTTATCTCGTCGGCATCTTCTGCCCTTATGGCAAGACCTATAACACTTGCCCCAATCTGATTTTGTGGAAAAATAAATTTTTTAGCACGTTCTTCTGTATACCATACACCTTTTATACCAACATCATACTTACCTGCCTCAACCCCCATTAAAACATCTTCATCAGATGTGGGTATAAAGTTAAACTCATAATCTTCTAAAAGCTTATCAACTTCACGCATAACATCAACTTCAAAACCTGTAGATATACCCTCATCATCAACATAATCGTAAGGCACATATGCTTGAGAATGTGCAATGTCTATACTCTCTACAACTGAACTTTCTTCTTGAATACAACTTGTAAGTAGTATCATACTTGAGAATGCAATTGCAATTTTTTTATTGTTAAACTTCATACTGTAACTCCTTTTTAAAACAACAATCCATAATTTTTACTATGTCTATTTTAACACACTATGGGTCTTTTATCTACAAGTAAATTTTCCCAACTATTTCTTATCATCTTTTTTATTTTTATGCTCAAGCTCATTTATAAGATATGTTTTTAAGTTCTCATGTAAATTACCCTTTGATGTGAAATTAAATAAAAAGCTAATTCTCTCTCTACGTTTCAAATTTTCTTCATGTATTGTATGACGTAACTTTTCGTACTTTACAACAACATCATTTTCAACAGCAAATTGTTTTATCTTAAATACAAGTTGTAGTGAGTTTGATATATCGATTATGATTATTCCATAAAACATTCCAATAAAGAAAGAGAAAGCTAAATTTTGACTTAACCATTCTAAAGAAGTTAAAATTGAATTATGTATAAAAAAATAATAAATTGCACTTAAAAGCCACCAAAAGAAAGTAAACAAAGGACATATTATCCCTTGTATATTATATTTATTTTCAGAATAATCCCATAGTTTGGTCTTTAAACCTTTTATGAAAATCAGCCCTGCTATATACTCAAATAAAGTAATAGATATAGCCATAAAAACAAATAGTAAAGATTTTCTCCAAAAAATACTGTCTATACTAATATACTGCTCACATTCTGCTAAAACATATAAAATACATAGTGAAAATCCATAAAGTGGTAAGTACGGTCCTGTTAAAAAACCTGGATTTATCCATCTGCGACTAGGGTTCGCACTTGAAAAAAATCTTCTAAAAACTACCTCTAAACTCCAACCTACAAGGCTTCCACAAAAAAATAAAAATGCTAAAATTAAAAAATCATTCATATGATACGGCAAAACAGCCTATTACACCTCCTAGTTATAGTATCGATGACTATAATTACAAAAAATATTTATCATTAAACTTTTAAAATCTATACAAAATTCTGGTTCATTTCCTCATTTTATATATGGAAACACTAGAAAATTGAAATAATGGCATATTGCAAATGAAAAACCAAATTTTTATGCTTTCGACAAAAATCCACAAAGTCTTTGTTTTGCTATAAAATGGATTTTTCTATATTTTGCAAGAAGCATATGTTTTATTTTAAAATAAATTAACAAAAAAATCAAGTATAATAAAGACTTTTTTGCAAAATAATAGACTGTAAAGTAACTTTTTAAAAGAATTCTTTACAGTCTTTAAAACTAAAATGGCATCAATATTACATTAATCCTACAATTAACACAAGCCCTACTAAGATTGGTGCAACATACTTAATGTATGGAATATATAAATTTGCTATTTTATCGTTGTTAATTTGCTTTCTAATTGTTGCTTCGTCCATTTTATAACCTACTAATAGTATGAAACATAAAGCTCCAAGTGGAATTAAATATATCATTGTAAGTAAGTCTAATTGGTCAAGGAAGCTTTCTCCACCTGTAAAGCTTAAAAGTGGTGATGCATATCCAAGCCCAAGTTGTGATAACACACCAAACAAAAATACTACAATACCTAAAACAATTGTTGCAGATTTTCTGTTTAATTTACTTTTTTCTATAACTAAGGATAATGAGTTCTCAAGCATAGAAATTGATGAAGTTAAAGCTGCAATAACTAAAAGTAGGAAAAATAAATTTCCAAGTACATAACCCAACGGCATTTCAGAAAAGGCAATCGGTAATGATATAAAGGCAAGTCCTGCTCCACTGCTTGGGTCTAATCCATAAGTAAACATAATTGGGAAAATTGCAAGTCCTGCAAGAAGTGCTATCATAGTATCGCACACAACAACTTGCATACTTATAGTATTTATATTCACATCATCATTTACTGCTCTCGCATAGGTTACAACAGCACCCATACCAAGTGATAGGGAGAAAAACGCTTGGCCTAGTGCAGCAGCAAAAACACTGAAAAATGATGAGCCTTCTGGTAACTCCGATGGCTTGAATAAGAAAGAAACTGCATCGCCTAAACCTGATAGCGTTAAAGAATATCCAACTAAGATTAAAATAATCAAAAACAACAAAGGCATCATTATTTTAGATAGTTTTTCAATACCCTTTTGTATACCAAATATAACTATGGCAACAGTTAGAGCAACAAACACACCTTGTAATACTATTTGCTTACTTAAATTGCCTGACGTTGCACCAAAATATTCCGCTGTATCCATTGTAGCATACTGTGAAAACCCATGTACTACACCATCGAGCAAGTAACCAATTGACCAACCTGCTATTACACTATAAAATGACAAAATCAAAAATGTTGATAATGCTCCAAAATAACCACCAATTAAAAATGGAGACTTTTTACTTTTTGTTATTTCCTCAATTGAGCCAACAGGTCCACCTTTACCTTCTCGACCAATTATAAACTCCGCCAACATAACTGGCAAACCTATAAACAACACACTAAATAAATATAAAAGAACAAAAGTTCCTCCACCATTTGTACCCGCTTTATATGAAAAGCCCCACAAGTTCCCAAGACCAACGGCTGAACCTGCCGTAGCTGCTACTATACCTAGTTTTGATTTGAAATTATCTGTATTCATTTACAACACTCCTTTAATTTATATTTTATAACTATTTTTTCAATTTATCCTATGTAGTTTTTATGTTGCTAACTACTCTTTTGAAATTCCATAATATTAACCCTCCAATTTTTTATTGTTGGTTTTAAGTGATAAACACAAAAAATCCCCTGTTCCACAATTACATGGAACAGAGGACGAAAATTTTCGTGGTACCACCTCTGGTTTAAGTATTTCTCGCAAAATACTCCTCTTTGTGTGCCAACACACACGCAATGCTATATCGGGCATACCCGTCTAACCCTACTATATTTCAGGTAGCTGCTTCGGAGCGAATTCAAACAGTATGTTTATAACCTTGCACCAAACGGTTACTCTCTAAAAAACAAAACTTATTTTACTAATTTCCTTCATCGCATTATCTTATTGTTATAAAGTTTACCACACTAAAGTTTACTTGTCAATAGTTTTTTCAGAATATTTATCTGATTTTGAATTAACAAACAATACAAATTTCATAAAACTGTTTACTTTAACAAATGTATGGACAAAACCCTATGAATTTAATATGCAAAAGCAACAAAACCAAAGGCTAACACCAAAGTTTCATTGTTTAGTTATTAGTTAATTATACAAAAATTGATGATTATTTTTATTCAAGCAATAAAAAAAGACTTTTGTTTAAAAAGTCTTTTTTTATGTATATTTAAGCTAATTGCTTTTTAGCAGTTTCAACTAATGCTTGGAAAGCATCAGCGTCTGTTACAGCAAGTTCAGCTAACATTTTTCTATTCATATTAATATTTGCAAGTTTTAAACCGTACATAAATTTAGAATATGAAAGACCGTGAATACGAGTTGCAGCGTTTATTCTAGTAATCCATAAACGGCGGTACTCTCTTTTAGTTTGTTTACGACCTGCGAAAGAATGAGCCATTGCTCTCATAACAGATTGCTTAGCTACTCTGTATTGTTTACTTCTAGCACCGAAATAGCCTTTAGCCATTTTAAGAACTTTTTTATGTTTTTTTCTTGCGTTTAACGCACCTTTAACTCTTGACATTATTTAACCTCCTATTTTATCAAACTATTTAGCTATATGGTAATAACTTCTTAACTGGTTTTTTATTTGCATCAGATACGATACCAGCTTTTCTAAGATGTCTTTTTCTCTTAGAAGATTTTTTAGTCAAAATATGTTGTTTGTTAGCTTTTGGATATTTGATTTTACCTGTACCTGTAACTTTGAAACGCTTAGCTGCAGCTTTTTTAGTTTTCATTTTAGGCATTTGTGTTTCCTCCTTATTTAGTACAAAAATTTGTATATTATTTTTCTCCCTTAGGTGCTAAATACATAAACATTTGGCGACCTTCCTGAGAAATATTTTTTTCTACAACACCGAATTCTGAACAAATTTTAGCAAATTCGCTCATAGTAGTTCGTCCTGCTTGAGTGTAACCCATTTCACGTCCTCTAAAACGTAGAGATACTTTAACCTTAGCACCAGACTTTAGAAACTTAATCGCATTTTTAGCTTTTACTTCAATATCATGTTTGTCGATATTCGGCGATAATCGGATTTCTTTCACATCTACTGTTTTCTGCTTTTTACGGGCTTCTTTTATTTTCTTAGCTTGGTCAAACTTATATTTAGAATAATCCATAATCTTACACACTGGTGGATTAGCCTTTGGTGAAATCTTAACTAAATCTAAGTTTAAAGCTTCAGCCTTCTCTTGAGCAATTTTAAGGGCATATATGCCAAGTTGCTCACCATCAACACCTAACAATCGAACTTCTTTATCTCTTATCTCCTCATTTATCATTAAATCAGAAATAACAACACCTCCCATTTCAAATATGATTTTAAAGTTTGCGATTAAAAAACAGGTAGACACATAATCCACCTGTTAAAATACATAGTAATCAAATACCTTTTATAAGCATTTGAAAAGATATGAACCATTGCCATTTAGCTTAGGTGAGATTAAATCTACTTGAATACTAAATAATTATATCATAGGTAAAAATAAAAGTCAATACTTTTCTCGAATAAAAATTATGGTTAATGGTAAAATGAAATAGGACACTAGATAAATAAAAAAAATAGATAAAAAAATCATAGCGAAAAATGATATAATTAAGTATCTAACCAAATAATCAATCAAAGGAATCGCTATGACTAATACTAGTTATACAACAAAACAAAGAAAATTTAAACACCTAACTTTAGAAAAAATAGCACAAATTGAAATTTTATTAGAACAAGACACACCAAAGGTAGAAATAGCAAGGCTAGTGGGTATATCAAGGGCAACACTATACAGAGAACTTGAGAGGGGAACAGTTGAACACTAACAAGTGAACTAAAAAAAGTACTTAGCTATTATCATGATACTAGCCAGATTATATATGAACATAACAAAAGAAATTGCAGAAAGCCTTATAAAATTGCAGAAATTTCTGAATTTATTAGTTTTGTTGAAGAACAAATTTTAGTAAAAAAACTT
>JBKEBX010000062.1:0-2992 GCA_047973385.1 Lachnospirales bacterium
AGTATATCCTCTATAATTTCAACCTCTTGCTCAGTATTTATACTTTTGTCACTAGCTTCAAGTTGCTCATATCTAATATTCATAATACTATTATCTTCTTTACCTAAAGTTCCTTTGTATTCACGCTTTCCTCCATTTGCTGAAGGACAAAGTCTATTCACTGTACTTTCACCTTCTATGTTGTTTATTTGAATAGCAAAGTGCCATATCCCCAACAAAAAAGATGTTAGATTAAATTCAAGCATTGAAAGAATTTCATTTTTAGTTTTTGTAGTTCCATTCTTCATAATATAAAATTCTTGACTATCAGAGATAGAATCATCTTTTCTTATTAGATCCACGAGTGCCTTAACTAGGTACTCGTCTTTTTTTATGTCTTTTGATGTTTCTGTGTATTAAACAATAAATTTATACATCAGTAAAAACATCTTTTAATATGCGTTTTTTATTTTAAAGTCAAAAGACTCTATAAGCTGTTTATCTTTGTACGGAAAATGTGTGCCACCTACACTTTGGCACATTTTATATTTTGTTACATTTCCTTTTGCTGTATTTTTCATACCTTCTGTAAGTGTAGGTAAATTAGGATTAACAATCATCGAAATCGCCTGCAAAACATTTAACTCAGACATTTTATCTTCCGTGCCACTAAACTGATCTCTTTTACCTACCCCATATTGCCTAGCTTCCAATAATAATACAAAAAAAGTTCCTCCACACAATCTGTAGTCACTCAATAATGACACCTCCTCATAAATCACTAACTCTGGCAACTATAATAACTTTAGCAACTATAGAAGCACAACTTTAATAACGATTAGATGCCCTTATGAGATAAATCGCAGGGCATTTTTAATTTTAAATGAGTTTTGTAGAAAATTAAAACCACACCAAATCCTACTAACTCTTATTATATCACATTATGTAGAAAGTTACAATAAAGTGATTTTTCCTCTGATTTATCTCGGAGATTAAAGGAAGGAGAAAATTATGAGTCAAATGAAAGAAATGAAAATAACAATACAGAGACTAAGAGAATGTGCTGTTGTTATCACAGAAACAGCAGATTATTTAGCAAAAGTCTTTAATGGAGAAACGGAAACGCAAAAAGAACCAAAAGAGGAAAAAGCATTAAAACTAGAAGATGTAAGAATCATACTTGCGGAAAAATCTCGCTCAGGTAAAACAGCGGAAGTAAAGGCACTTATTTCTACTTTTGGAGCAGAAAAACTATCTGATATCGACCAAAGTAATTATGCCGAACTTTTGAAGAAAGCGAAGGTGCTGTAATGAAAAATCACGCAACACTTTCGGCAAGCGCATCACATAGATGGTTACATTGTACCCCATCAGCGCTACTTGAACTTGAATTTGAAAACAAGACAAGTACAGCCGCTGAAGAAGGTACAGCCGCACATAATCTCAGTGAGCATAAGCTGAAAAAAACATTAAAAATACGAAGTAAAAGACCTACTTCCAACTTTGATTCTGATGAGATGGAAGACCATACGGATAACTATGTCAGCTTTGTACTGGAGAAATTGGAACTTGCAAAACAAACCTGCAAAGACCCATTAGTTTTAATTGAACAAAAATTAGATTTTTCAAAGTATGTGCCACAAGGTTTTGGTACAGGAGATTGCTTAATTATTGCTGATAGTAGTTTGCACATTATCGACTTTAAATATGGACAAGGTGTTCTGGTAGATGCAAAGGATAATCCACAGATGAAACTCTATGCTATGGGTGCGTTGGAAACGTATGATGCACTTTATGATATAGAAGAAGTATCAATGACTATTTTCCAACCCCGCAGAGAGAACATTAGCACATGGACGATACCAGCTAATGAACTAAAATCTTGGGCAGAAAACGAACTGAAAGCAAAGGCACAACTTGCTATAAATGGTGAAGGTGATTTTTGTAGTGGTGAGTGGTGTCAGTTTTGTAGAGCATCTATTAAATGTAGAACAAGAGCAGAAGAAAACTTGAAATTGGCACAAATGGAGTTTAAACTTCCACCACTTCTTTTGGATAGTGAGATTGAAGAAATCTTAGGAAAATTATCTGATCTTACAAAATGGGCAAATAGCATTTCAGCCTATGCAGCAGACTCTGCAATTCGTCATGGTAAACAGTGGTATGGTTTTAAAGTTGTAGAAGGAAGAAGTAACCGTAAATATTCAAATGAAATGCAAGTAGCAGAAATAGCGAAAGAGCATGGATATTCGGATATTTACAAACAAAGTCTGATTACCTTAACTGAAATGGAAAAGTTAATGGGTAAAAAGCTGTTTCAAGAGATTCTTGGTCACCTAATTGTAAAACCTCAAGGGAAATTAACATTAGTACCGAGCTCTGATAAAAGACAAGCAGTAAATGTGTCGAACGCTAAAAACGAATTTAACGAAATAGGAGATTAATATTATGAATAAACAAAACAACACAAAGGTTATTACAGGAACAAATACACGTCTTTCATATTTCCATGGTTGGGAGCCTGTATCTATTAATGGTGGAGCAGAAAAATATAGTGTATCTGTACTTATCCCTAAAGATGATAAGGCAACTATTGATGCAATTAACAAAGCAATCGATGCTGCAATGGAAGAAGGAATTTCTAAATTTGGCGGTAAAAAACCTAATAAAGCAGCTATCAAGTTACCACTTCGAGACGGTGATGTTGAACGTGATGATGATGCATATAAAGGACATTATTTCCTTAATGCTAACAGCACAACCCCACCTCAAATTGTAGATAACGCTGTGCAACCAATCCTTGACAGAAATGAAGTTTATAGTGGCTGCTATGGCAGAGTGTCACTAAACTTCTACGCATTTAACTCTAACGGCAATAAAGGTATTGCTTGTGGTCTTGGTAACATTCAAAAAATCCGTGATGGTGAACCTTTAGGTGGTAGAACAAATGCTACTGACGATTTCACCACAATGAACGATGATGATTTCTTGGCATAAGGAGGAACAGATCAAT
>JBKEBX010000023.1:0-66578 GCA_047973385.1 Lachnospirales bacterium
AGTTACATCTTTAAAAGAAGTTACAATAATTTTAGTTGTTTGCACTATACATCTTGGCTCGCCTATCCAATTTGTAACTATACTATATTCACCAACTACTGGTAAGGGTTTGCTTTCAAGTTCATAGGCAATATATGTACAACAAGCACCTTCTATACTTCCTACTTCAGCTTTCGCTATCCTTTCAGATGCTTCTTTATCATTATCACCAAAACAAAAGCTTTCTAAAAACCGAAGCTCTTTACTTAGTCCTTTTTCTTCCAAGAACTTGCTCCAATATTTCTCAATCATCTTATCACCTCAAAGTATAACATCATAGGGAAATTACTATATCTATATTTTAACATAAATAATCTTTTTTTTCAATATAAAGTATAGCCTTCACAAAAAATAAAATTTTTTTCAAACCCATTGACTTTTAATACTAATGATGTTATACTTGACTCAAGATATATGAATGTCTATTCATATGAACGGAGGTAGTTATAATGAATGATAAAAATAATTTTATAGATGATAGTTGTTGCATAGATAAGCATGAAGCCGATTTAAGAACCGTAGAGTATGTTAAATCCGTTATACCCGATGAACCTATTTTATATGATTTAGCCGAGTTTTTTAAGGTTTTTGGCGATAGTACAAGAGTTCGTATTTTATATACTCTTATGACTTCTGAAATGTGCGTATGTGACATAGCTGAGACTTTATCAATGAGCCAATCGGCAATTTCACACCAATTGAGAATTTTAAAAAATAACAAACTAGTTATCACAAGACGAGATGGCAAATCAATTTTTTATTCCTTGGCTGATTCTCATATTCAATCAATTTTAAGTCAAGGTATGGAACATATAAATGAATAGAGGTGTAAAATATGAAAAAAGTATATATTTTAAATGGATTAGACTGTGCAAACTGTGCAAGTAAAATAGAACGTAGTGTTGAGGCTTTGGCTGAAACATCAAATGTTAATGTTGATTTTATGTCAAAGAAACTTATGTATGATATCGACAAAAATTACTCTGAAAAAATATATAAGGAAATAGTTAAAATTGTAAACAAGATTGATGCAAATGTCACTGTTGATAAAATTGCCGCTGACCTTAATGAAGATAAATCTAAGTATAATAAGCAATACATTAAAATCGCAGTAGGTTCTGTTATTTATTTTGTTAGTTTATTTAACATTATTCCCGAAAACGAAAGTTTAAAATTCTTTATGTATTTGTTAAGTTATATTATAGTAGGTGGAGATGTTGTTTATAGTGCAATTCGTAATATAGGCAAAGGTAACTTTTTAGACGAGAACTTTTTAATGAGTATCGCTTCAATTGGTGCTTTTATAATTGGTGAACACCCTGAGGCTGTTGCTGTTATGTTGTTTTATCAAATAGGTGAAACTTTCCAAGAACACGCCGTTAATAAATCACGAAATTCTATATCTAGTCTATTGAATATTAGACCTGATTATGCTAACATAAAGATAGGCGAAAGTATAGAAAAAGTTGACCCTGAAAAAGTAAATATTGATGATATAATCGTTATAAAGCCTGGTGAAAAAGTTCCGCTTGACGGTATCGTTGTAAAGGGTGTAAGTTCTGTTGACACTGCTGCCTTAACAGGTGAATCTTTACCTACTGATGTCGAAATCGGAAGTAGTGTTTTAAGTGGTTGCGTAAACCTTCGTGGATACCTTGAGGTTAAAGTACAAAGAGAATTTTCTGAATCTACTGTTGCTAAGATTTTAGAACTTGTTGAAAATGCAAACTCTAAAAAATCTAACTCAGAAAAATTTATTACTAAATTTGCAAGGTATTATACTCCTACTGTTGTTTTTCTTGCAGTTTTATTGGCTATTATTCCTCCACTTTTAGGTTATGGTACTTTCAACACTTGGGTTTACCGTGCACTTACTTTTCTAGTTGTATCTTGTCCTTGTGCTCTTGTTATATCTATTCCACTAGGATTTTTTGGTGGTATAGGTGGAGCTGCTAAACATGGTGTACTTGTTAAAGGAGGTAACTATTTAGAAGATATTTCTAAAGCTGAAGTTATTGTTTTTGATAAAACTGGTACTCTTACAAAAGGTGTGTTTAACGTAAACTCTGTTAATGAGGTTTCAGGTACGTCTGATGAGTTATTGGAAATTGCAACTATTGCCGAAAGTTATTCAACTCACCCAATTTCTTTATCTCTAACCAAAGCATATAACAAAGATATTGATAAAAACAGGCTTAGTGACGTTGAAGAACTCGCTGGTTACGGAGTTAAAGCAAAGGTTGACGATAAAGATGTGCTTGTTGGTAATAGCAAGTTACTAGATAAGTATAATATTAGTTTTGAACAATCTAAAGAAATAGGAACAATAGTTTATGTCGCATATGAAGATAAGTATATTGGTAATATAGTTATCGCTGACGAAATAAAAGAAGATGCCAAAAGATGTATATCCTCTGTAAAAAAACTTGGCGTAAAAGAAACTGTTATGCTTACTGGGGATTCAAAATCTGTTGCTGAAAAAATAGGTGCAAGTCTTGGTCTTGACAAAATATTTTCTGAGCTTTTACCTACACATAAAGTTGAGAAACTAGAAGAAATAATGCAAGGCAAACAAAAAAACAGTAAAGTTGTTTTTGTTGGTGACGGTATAAACGATGCTCCTGTTCTTGCAAGAGCTGATATAGGTGTTGCTATGGGTGGTCTTGGCTCTGATGCAGCAATCGAAGCTGCTGATATAGTTATCATGAACGACGAACCTTCTAAGCTTAGCACTGCTATAAACATTTCTAGAAAAACTTTAACAATTGTAAAACAAAATATTTGGTTATCACTTATAGTAAAAGGTGTAGTTTTGGTATTAGGTGCAGGTGGTATGTTTACGATGTGGGAAGCAGTTTTTGCCGATGTTGGCGTTGCAATACTTTCTATATTAAATGCTATGCGAGTTTTAAACTATAAGGAATAATTTTACTTTATTTACACTATTATATAAGGAAACCTCTAACAACTTAGTTGTTTTAAGTTTAAACAATCAAGTTTTAGAGGTTACCATAAAATAAAAGGAGATACCAATGGATTTTAAAAAAATCGATATTAACAATTACACATTTAACCCTTTTACAAAAATAAGTAAAGAGTGGTTGCTCGTTACTGCTGAAAAAGAAGGTGTGGCAAATACTCTTACGGCTTCTTGGGGAGGTGTAGGACATATTTGGAATAAAAATGTTGTCTATATTTTCATAAGAGAAAGTCGCTATACAAAAGAATTCTTAGATAGTTCTGATACTTTTTCACTTACATTTTTTGACGATAAATACAAAACCGACCTTAGCTATTTAGGTACAGTTTCTGGGCGAGATGAAAAGAAAATTGAAAAAGTTGGCTTTAATGTTTCTCATATAGATAACACGCCATACTTTGATGAAGCAAAGGAAGTTTTTATATGTAAAAAACTTAGTAAACATTTCATTGCAAAAGACGGTATGATAGATGAAACAATTGTGCCAAAATGTTACTCAAACAATGATTATCACTATATGTATGTTGGTGAAATTATTGATATTTATACAAAGTAAAAAAATAAAAGCTATGAATAAATAAGCAACTTTGCCAACATATTCATAGCTTTTTTTATTTTTTATTCACTGCTTATATTTCAAGAATTAGCTCAACAGGACAATGGTCACTACCTGTTACATCATCATAAATTTCAGCATCAACTAGCTTTTCTTTTAAATCATCACTTACTATAAAATAATCAATTCTCCACCCTACTTTATTTTCTCTAGCTTTACCAAAATAACTAAACCAAGAAAATTTTTCCTTGTCTGGATAAAAATGTCTAAACGTGTCAATATAGCCATCGTTAAGTAGAACACTTAATTTTTCACGTTCTTCCTTTGTAAAACCTGCATTACCCTCATTAGATTTCCAATTTTTAACGTCTAGGTTAGTATGTGCTACGTTTAAATCACCACAAACAACAACAGATTTACTTTTCTTTAGTTCATTTATGTATGCTAAAAAGTCTTCTTCCCACTTCATTCTATACTCAAGTCTTGTAAGTTCACGTTTTACATTTGGTGTATAAACATTTACAAGATAAAATTCATCAAATTCTAAAGTTACTATTCTTCCTTCAGTATCGTGTTCTTCTATGCCCATACCTTTGGAAACAGAAATAGGTTTGATTTTTGTGAAAACAGCCGTACCTGAATAGCCTTTTTTAA
Organism: Lachnospirales bacterium; assembly: GCA_047973385.1. GTDB lineage: Bacteria > Bacillota > Clostridia > Lachnospirales > CAMZNU01 > JBKEBX01. The sequence continues at coordinate 4,230 of JBKEBX010000023.1, forward strand.
CTGCACTATCCCAATAACTTGCATAACCCTCAAAAACAATCTCAACTTGTCCTTCTTGCATTTTTGTTTCTTGAAAACAAATAATATCTGCGTCAAAGTCCTTTACAATATCTTCCAATCCTTTTTTCATTACAGCACGAATGCCATTTACATTCCATGATACAAGTTTCATTTTGTCACCTCACTAATTATTTATACACATAATTATAACAAAAAAAACAAAAAAGTCAAAATCAAATTACATTCAAGTAATTGGAAACGCCATAAAATTGAAAAAATGGCACATTCAAAAGAAAACCCAAATTTCAATACTTTATATTTGCCAATCTTAAATATGAATAATCTCGCCTATGCCCTCATGTTCATACCCTTTAGCTTCATCAAGTAATTTTTTAACTTTTTCAGATTTTAAAGTTTCTATGAAAAGTTGTCCCATATCGCTATTGAAATCATTCTCATACATCAAAAAATCATAATCTTCATTTGCTATATGTACAAAGTCAAGGTCAAGTGCTTTTGCAACGCTATAAACCCCAAGCCCACAATCTGCAACACTTTCCTTTACGTTTATAGCAACATCAAAGTGAGTTGGTACGTTAAAATCGAAGCCGGCAATATCCTTGTTATTAATATCTGCCTGATTTAACAAATGTTCAAGTAAAATATACGTACCTGAGCCAACTTGACGGTTAACATATGTATGTTTTATAACATCTTCAATCCTATTAATATTTAAAGGATTACCCTTTTTAACAATCAAGCCTTGTTGACGTTTAACTCCTTTTATCAAGACCATCTTTTCATTTCCAAAAAACTTTTTAACTATATCAACGTTATAAACACCTGTTTTATCGTCTAAGATATGTATAGGTGCTACAAAACATTCTTTGTTTCTAAGTGCCATAACACCACCAAAACTTCCAAGATGCGTACTACTAAGAGTTGTTCCTCTTTCATCTTTTAGCAATGTATCCTTTACAAAGTCTAAAATCATATCATGACTACCAACTACTATGATTTGATTTTTTATCTCATCAATATGTCTTGTAAGTTTAACGGGAACAACCTCACCTTTTTCATAGCCTTCATACTCTTTTGGTACTTCAAGTACTCCATCACATTCAACAAGGCTCATAGACGCTCCTGCACCTCTCGCAAGGGGTGTCGCTATCCATTTATTGTTTACAAAACCAATTTTAACTCTTACAAACTCAAGATGTTTAAGACTACTATTAACTCTTTTTATTAAAGTACAGTTTAAAATATTTTCTTGGGTTTGTTGTTTTAAAATATTGTTTATAATAGGTTTTATTACTTTTTCAAAAATCATATAACAAGCAACTGGATATCCTGGTAAACCTATTACTATTTTGTGGTTCACTATTGCAAGTATAACCGGTTTCCCTGGTTTTATGGCAATTCCATGTACAAAAACTTCACCTAACTCCTCAAGTATGTTTTTTGTGAAATCTTCTCGTCCAGCTGATGAACCTGCATTTATTAGAACTATATCGTTTTCAAGAGTTAGTTGTGCAACCTTTTCTTTTAAAAGGCAATAATCATCAATCGTAACGCCGTATGTTGATGCCTTTAACCCCATCTCTTGAACTAAACCTCTTAGCATGTATGAGTTAGAGTCTATTATGTCACCTGTTTCAAGAGTACCTTTTGTTACATCAACAATTTCACTTCCTGTTGCCATTATACCTACACTCAAAGGTTTAAAAACCGTAAGCATACTAACGCCTCCAGCAAGTATAGCACCTATATCCACAGGTCGTATTTTGTGAAATCTTGGCAAAATCATTTGAGTTGTAACAATATCTTCTCCTGCTGAACGTATATTTTCAAAAAAACCAATAGGACTTGCTATTTTTACAGTTCCATCTTTAACATCAAACAAATCTTCAACCATAATAACAGCATTGTAACAAGGTTTAATATAATCTCCTGTATCAACAACCATATAGTCTTTGTCCTTTTCTAAGGTAATATAGTTAGTTTCAGATGCAAGAGAAGTTTTTTTATAATCAACAGCAATACCGTCCATAGCTGATGCTGTAAAATTTGGTGAAGAAGATTTTGCAAAAACAGGTTTAGCAAGTACATATCCTAAACTATCTTTAGCCGAAATTTCTATTTTTTTAAGACATACAACTTTACTTATTTCTTCACTATATTTTGCTAAAGCCTCGCTATAAGTATAGTTGTCAAGATAAATATTATCACTTTTCATTAAACAAACAAACCTCCACTATTTCATTTTCCTTATATCCTTCTAGGTTTTCACCAATAGAAAAATATCCATCAGCCATACTTAACATACCAATATTTGTAGAATTATAATATAAAGGTTTTGCAATGTACATTCCATCATCTTCCACAAGCTCAGTAAGAACAAGGCTTTCTCTACCTTGATTGTTAGCTACATTGTGAGATAGTCTTGCATAAACTTTGCGAAAGCCTTTATTATTTATTCCTATATAAAAGCTATTTAAAACCACATGCAAAAGAACCATATAACTAGATACTGGGTGTCCTGGAAGTCCTATATATAACCTATTATCTTTCTCAGCAAGTATTGTAGGTTTACCTGGTTTTAAACTTATACCTTCACAAAAAACATTGCTAGTTAAATCATCAAAAATATCTGATGTATAGTCTTTATCACCTTTGCTACTACCACCTGAAGTTATAATAATATCAGGGTTGTATTCTTTTATTGCATTTTCTATTGTTGTTTTATACAAAACTTTATCATCTTGTATCAAATCATATTTTATAACTTCAAAGTTACTACTCTCTAAAGCATTTTTTATAAATATACTATTTATTTCTCTGGTTTGACCAAGTTTAATATCTTCCTTAACTCCAACAAGTTCGTCACCTGATGAAAGCAAATAAACTTTTGGCTTCGAAAAGACTTCTATATCAAACATACCTAGAGAAACTAAAACACCTATTAAACGTTCATCAACTTTTCTACCTTTTTTTGCTATAACACTACCAATCTTAATATCATCGCCAACGCCTGTTAAATTCTCGTTTATTTTAACGGATTTATTTATTGCAATAAGTTTCTCAAAAAGCATATCTGTATGTTCAATCATAACCATACTGTCTGCATTTTCAGGTAACATTCCACCAGTTGGTATATACATACATTGATTTTTCTGCAAAACAACTTTATTTTCTTCACCTATATTTAAACAACCAACTAAATCAAGAACACAAGGTGATGATTCGCTAGCTATTTTACAATCTTCAGTCAAAACTGCATAGCCATCAACTCGGCTTTTTCTATACTCTGGTACATTTATCTTACTGTGAATATCGCAAGATAAGTAATATCCTTTAGCATCTATTACATTAATCTTTTCTTTTCTTAATATACCATTAAATTTTTTTGAAAGCACATCACTTACTTCATGTACATTTTGTACTTTTAACAACTTCATATTTCCTCCGAAATTTCAAAATAAGTTTACATAAAAAAGTTGCAACTACCTGTTTTTATTATTTTTCCATATTCCATTTCCATAAAATAATCACCTATTTCTTTACATATATCTGAACGATGGGAAACTAAAACAATAGTTTTTTCATCTTTTATATTGCTTATACTGTTTATTAACTTTTCTTGATTTTTTTTATCTACATTTGCAAAAGGCTCATCTAGTAAAATCAAATCTGCATTTGTTGCAAAAGCCATAGCAAAAGCAAGTCTTTTTTTCTCGCCACCACTTAGGTTTTTGCCAATTTCATTACTTTTACTTTCTAAATCAACAAGTTTCAAAAAATCAATAGGGGTTTTATCACTATTATTCCATTTTAAAACCATCTCTATATTTTTCAAGCAAGTTCTGTTAAAAGTATATGAGTTTTGAGTTAACAAGATTTTTTTAAACTCCATTAAAATATTTCCATTATCAAGTATCTCATTTAAAAGAGTTGATTTCCCTGAACCATTTTCACCTAATATAACATTAACTTTGTTTTTGTAAATTCCAAAATTATTTATATCTAATATAAAGTTATTTCTTCTTTTGTAAATATGCTTTGTTACAAAAAAATCTTTTTCTTCACATTTATTTTTCAACATCTTAACTCTCCTTAAAATACTGTAAAACAAACTGTATTATAAAGGCAATAATCAACAAAACAGCACCATATACCATTGCCATCTCTATTTCTCCCTGACTTTGCAACATAGAAATAGAGGTAGTCATCATTCTAGTCTTACCCCTGATGTTTCCCCCAGTTATCATTATTGCACCAACTTCGGAAACAGCACGACTAAAACCTATCGTAAAAATGATTATTACATTATTTTTTTCTTCAAAAAGCATATTTACAAACTGTTGTTTTTTGTTTGCACCTAAAGCTTTTAGATAAAACATTACATCATCACCACTATTTTCGAGCATATCGTAAAAATGCCCTGTTATAATAGGAATAATTAACAAGACTTGAGTTACTATAAGTATTTTAACTGTGTACAACCATTGCAATGGTGCAAAAACACCATTTCTACGAAACAATATGTACACAGTTAAACCTAAAACTACTGGTGGCAAACTCATCATTGTTCTGTTAAACACTATTATATATTTTTTCATTTTCAAGTTACAATAATACAGTTTGTAACCAAAACAAACACCTATAATCATAGCTATTATACTTGAAGTTATATTCACAAATAATGTTAACAAAACTACTTTCGCCATAAAATCCTCTTTTTTTAGTTACTTAACGTATATAGACTTTGCCCATACATGTCTAATCCATAGTTTGCTATAAAATCTAATGTCTCATCAGACTGTAAATAATCTAAATACGCACTTGCACCCTCTGAATTTATGTATTCATTTAGCTCTAGGTTAATGCAGTGAAATGAATATTCATTTTTGAAAAAGTCATCATCTTTATATATCTCAACTAAAGCTAAATCATCTTTATGAGTTATAAAAGTTGCATCATCAGTTAAAGTATATGCCCCCATCTCACTAGCAACAACTAAAGTATCAAGCATACCCTTACCTGTTTCAACATAGTCCGAAGGCAACTTATCACCCCACATAGCAAGTTCTTTAACATTAGTTCCAGAGTCATCTCCACGAGATACAAAAGTTTTGCCTTCACGAATTTCGTTCAGAACACCTTCAAAATCCGTTGCCTCAAGTGGCTGTGGACCAACTATTTCAAAGTAGTTATACATTATCGGATTGCGACCAAGGGATACACCTTTTTCAACTAAAGCTTCCTCTGCATCTTTACTATGAACAAAGATTCCATCAGCTTCTCCATCTTCACCCATTTTCATCGCTGCACCACTACCAACTGCTATATACTCTACATCATAATCATACTTTGATTCAAAGTCAGTTTCAAGAGCATCAAGTAATCCTGTGTTATACAAACTTGTTGTAGTTGCAATAGTTAGCGTCGTAATATCGCTATCTTCTGTTGGTTCTTCTGTTGCTTCTTCAACCTCATCTTCAACAGTTTCTTCTGCTTCAACTTCACTACTTTCACTTTTTGTATCTTCTGCTTGTTGATCGTCACCACAAGATACTAATCCTGTAACACCTAATGTCAAAACAGAAAGCATTGCAACACCCTTAATACCTAATGTTTTTTTCATAATCTTCCCCATATCTTTACTTTATTTTTATAAAATTACTTCATCGATTGTAAAAGAATTTACATCAACATAATACATGCCTTTTTTTAAATACATATGCCCAAGTAAAAAGCTTATGGTTAAATGCACTTGCAAAGCTGAAACTATGGATACAATTGAAAAGGGATTCCCCATAATCTTATCTATTGTACTTTCTTTATCAGCATTTGCGTACAGTTTTTCAACAACTTGATTTTCTTCACTTACAACAGCAAGTGTCCCATAGTATCCCCCTACTGCACCATGGATTAGTACTTTATTATTTTCCAAGCAGAATTTTGAAAGCAAAAGTCTAGTTTCTATACTATCAAGACAATCTACAACAACATCATAACTATGTATGTCAAAAGCAATATCATCGTTAGGAAAAGCCTTGCTATATACTTTTACATTGATTGTATTATCAATATCTCTTATCCTGTCTTTTGCAACTTCTGTTTTTTGTTTTCCAAGTACATTCATAGTAGAGTACAATTGTCTATTTAGGTTACTTTCCTCAAAAACATCATAATCACATATACCTATGTTCTTAAGGCCCATTCTTGAAAGTCCTTCTATAACAAAGCCACCAAGTCCCCCACAGCCAATGACTAAAACCCTACTACTATTCAACTTGTTTTGTTCCCCATAGGTTATTGTACCTAAGTTTCTATCATATCTTCCCACGATGTCACCTTCTAACATACAATTATATGTTGCAAACTTTTAACTAAGGTGCTGAACAATGTTAGAAAAAAATTATACTACACAAAAATCAGCGTTCGACTTACATTTTTATTACTTAAAAATATGCAGGTAGCATAAAATAAGCGTTCATACTTCACTGTATTTTATACTATCTCACTATTTTTGTTTACGTTTCCACTACCATAGTTTTTTTCTTTTGGACTTTATCAGCACCTTCACTTTTATCCACCACCACAAATAGGTAAAAACCTTACAACATCTCCATCACAAAGTTTAGTTTTAAAACCTTTTAAGTAGGCGGCATTTTCCTCATTCACTACAATATGACTAGTTTTAGCTATTTTATGAATTTCTTTACCATATTCTTTTTTTATCATTTTCAAAATATCTGAAACATCAGTTACTTGAAAATCTTCTTCTTTTTTACCTATCTTTTGAGCAAGTATTCCAAAATATCTAGCCCTAACCAAACTAAATACCTAACCTTTCTTTAATTTTTTCAGTTGGCACACCATTTTCATCCCAATTTCTACACTTGTAGTATATCGGTAACATAACTTCAAGATTAACTACTGATTCTGGATTGCCTTTGATTTGTGGAACTTTCGTTAATCTATCAGGTAATGAATCATCATCTTTTGTCAAACCTTCTCGTATATTATACAAACGCTCTAAGTTAAAACCTCTCTCGCCAAGCATCATAAACTTAGCAGTGTCCATTTTTATACCTGTTGCAAGTTCAACGGCCCTACAATGTGGTATCAAAAACATACTTTTAACTTTTAAAATTTTACTCGAGCTTTTTACAACACTTCCCACAACTCCTCTTGATGCGATTGCTACTTTTGGCACAAAAGTATTAACTTTACTTGTTGGACCTGTTTTAAACAAGAAGCTAGGTATCATACTTTGCAAAGAAAACAAGCAGAAACCTAATGTAGACACTGCCTCAACAGAATTTTGTAAAAAAACAGTAAGTTCTGGCTTTCCTTTAGGCGTATGTCCATCCATGTTTAAAACACCTATGGACTCAAGAAGTGCAAGATATCCACCATTTAAGTGGCAACCACCTCTGTTTGAAGTTGCATAACCAAGTCCCATACCTACTGAACTTCTCGGCTCATATGCTGCAAGCTCTAAGCCTTTTGAATGTATAGCAAACTCTTTTCCTCCATACTTTTCACTAAGTCTTTTTGTGCCTTCTCCTAGGTCATAGAAATCACCTTCTCTATATGTGATTTTTCTTATAGTTTCAATTATGTTTTCTTCTTTGCCAAATTCTACATCAAAATCTGCCATACCTTTTTCTTTTAGTTCCATAGCAAAAGCTATTACTCCACCTAAAGAAATAGAGTCCATACCCCAAATATCGGCATAATAATTTATATCATTTGTAAGTTTAAGGTTGGCAACACCAAGATTTGAACCTAACAAACTAACTGTTTCGTATTCTGGACCTTTAACTTCTTTTTTGTTTACTTCAACACGTCTTTCACAACGTATAGGACAACTTATACAGCTACCATTTCTTATCATATTATTTTCTGCAAGTTCTTCACCTGAAATTTTCTCAAAGCCATCAAACTTACCACTTTGGAAATTTCTTGTAGGTAAAACTCCTGACACTTGTGCTTTACTCACAAGTCCTGCACTTCCATAAGCCGGTAAACCCTCACCTGTAAGAGGATGTCCTTGTAAAAACTTAACCCATTTTTCAACATATGCATCAAACTTTTCTTTATCATAAACTTCCGTTTCTTTTGTGCCATAGGCTATCATAGCTTTTAGATTTTTAGAACCAAAAACTGCACCTGAACCACAACGACCGGCTACACGCTCACCCGAAACAGTACATGCAAAACGAACAAGGTTTTCACCAGCAGGACCGATAACAAACTTACCGTATTTTTCAGGTAATTCTTCTTGTGTTTTTTCTGCATCAAGTCCCCATAAATGTTCAGCAGATATAATTTTTGCTTTACCATCAACTATTGAAATCGTAACTGGTTTTTCAGCTTTACCTGTAATAATCAAACCGTCTACACCTGCTCGTTTCAACATATAACCAAAAGGACCACCACAGTTTGATGATGCTATACCACCTGTAAGAACATTTTTAAACGTAGTGTTAAAACGACTTGTAACAGGTGCACCTGTTCCTGTTAAAGGTGATGTATTAACGATTATATAAGCTTCTGGAGAAAGAGGATCAAGCCCAGGCTCTGTAAAATCCATCAAAAGCTTAGCGGCTAGAGTTTTACCACCTATGTATTTCATAAAGTCGTCTTTTTTTATCTTATAAGGTTCTATAACGTTTGTAGTCAAATCAATTTTATAATAAATAGGCAGCTTCATTACACAACCTCCATTTCAATAGCCTTTAAAGGACATATCTCTGCACACATCTTACAATCAACACAATTATCTTTTTCAACTAACTCAGCGAAAACATGAAAATCACCTTGAAACTTAGGATATGATATTGATAAACAATCAAAACCACAAACATCAACACAAAGACCACAAGCAGAACACTTCTTTGTGTTAACAACAGGTTTCTTCCATTCATTTTTAGGAAGTTTCTTTGCAACTTCACCTAAACTATTTAAAACAGCCTGTTTTGGACAGACATTTCCACAAGCTCCACAACTTACGCATCTTTTTTTGTTAACAACATGTTTTTCTTTAAGCTTACCAAAAATTGCGTCAACAGGACAATTTTTGGAACATAAAGTACAACCAATACACTTATCGTTTATTTCATATGCCATTTTGTACCTCCATATACTTTTACATATATTCTAACAAATTCTACAAATTTATGCAACATTTAATATAAATCGTTATATATTTATCTATTAAATGTAATATAAAAGAGATTTTCACTTTTTTATTAGTGAAAACCTCTAAAATATTTATAAATTACAAATTATTTTTTACTAATTGCTTTCTTAGCTGCTTCTACTATGTCTTCAGCTGTTAAGTTGTATTCTCCTTTAAGGAATCCAACATCACCAACTTGACCAAATTGCTCTTTAACAGCAATTCTTTCAACTGGCACAATACATTCTTCCATAACAACTTGTGTTACAGCGTCACCTAAACCACCGTTTACACTATGGTTTTCACAAGTAACGATTGCTCCCGTTTCTTTAGCCGATTTTGCTACAAGTTCTCTATCAATAGGTCTGATAGTGAACATATCGATAACTTTAGCCGAAATACCTTCTGCTTTAAGTAACTCTTGTGCTTTTAAAGCTTCTTCAACCATAACACCGATAGCTATAATCGTAACGTCGCTACCATCAACAAGAACATTACCTTTACCTATTTCAAAAGTAGAACCTTCTGCATAAATGTCGGCAACAGCACCTCTTACAAGTCTTATGTAGTACATGTTATCATCTTTTTCGATTTGTGGTAAAAGAGCTTTTAGTGAAGTTGCATCAGCAATTTCAACTATATTTATGTTAGGAATAGAACGCATAATCGCTATATCTTCAAAAGGCATATGCGTACCACCATTGTATGCAGCCGTAACACCAGGATCAGAACCAATCATCTTGATTTTAGCGTTAGAATAAGCTCCAGACATAAATACTTGGTCAGCAACACGTCTTGACATAAATGGACCAAAAGAATGTACAAAAGGTACATAACCTTCGTGAGAAAGACCACAAGCGAAACCTACTGCGTTTGCTTCAGCTATACCTACATCAACAAATCTTGTTGGATACATTTCAAAAAACTTAAATATATCAAATTTTACAATAGAAAGACCTAAGTCACATTCAATGTGCATTAACTTGTCATTTCTTTCCATACCTGCTAATAAATACTCACTATATTGTGAATGCATAGTAACATCAGTTGCAACTCTATTTTCTGCTAATTTAATACTCATTTTATCATTCTCCTTTTGAAAGTTTTATGCATTTAAGCCTTCGATTGCCTTTTGTGCAAGTTCATCTGTTACAGGAACATGGTGATTCCACTCAGTTTCAGCCCAGTTTACACCTTTACCTTTTATTGTATTACAGATAATAACTGTTGCTTTACCTTTACACGCTTTAGCTTTACCAATAGCCCCTTTGATTTCATCATAGTTATGACCATCAATTTCAACTACATTCCAGTTAAAAGCTTCAAACTTCGCATTTAAGCTACCAAGGTTATTTATGTTTTCAACAGGTCCATCTAACTGCATTTTATTATAATCAACAAATAAAGTTACATTATCAATTTGCTTTTGGGCAATATTCATAATCGCTTCCCAGTTTTGACCTTCTTGAAGCTCACCATCACCAACTATACAATAAACTCTCTTATCATTCCCACTCAACTTCATACCATATGCCATACCAGAAGCTGTTGATAAACCTTGTCCAAGAGAACCAGTAGTTATATCAATACCTTTAGTTTTCAACATATCACAGTGACTTGGTAAGTTTGTATTTGGTTGATTTAAAGTTAAAAGTTCTTCCATTGGGAAAAATCCTCTAAGTGCTAAAGCAGAATATACTCCAGGACCTGCATGACCTTTAGAGCACACTAAACGATCTCTATCTGCCATTTTAGGGTTTTTAGGGTCATGAACTAACTCATCACCGTACAAAACAGCTAAAATATCAACTATTGACATTGAACCACCTAAGTGACCAAAACCTCTTTTTGCAAGTTGCTTTAATGTTTCAATTCTAATGTTTTTCGCAAACTCTTGAATTTCTGCTTTTTTACTTTCATTATACATCTTTTATTACCTCCGATATTTTTTTAATTTAATTTAAAAGACAACTATGGCTTAATGATACCTTTAATGTAACTGAAATCTCCACTTGTCATTAAGTCAAAACCTTCTTGAATTTCATCAAGTGTAAACTCATGTGATATAAGCTTTTTAAGTGGTAAAATACCTTTCTCAAAAGCTTCAACGGATTGACGGCAAACTTTTAGATAATCTTCTGCATAAAGTGGATGAACTGAATGTAAGATTGGTGAACGATACATAAGCTCGTAACCCATTTCTATATCCCAAGTTTCTGGCTTTCCGTACACAGATGGTATCAAAATTTTACCTCGTCCAGCTGGTCCTAATAAATCTCCATATCTTACAACTTTTAAAGCTGTTTTCAAACCTCTAAGGCTACCAGTTATTTCGATAACTATATCAGCACCTTTATTATCTGTAAGTTCATCAACTGCATCAGTTAAGTTATCACACGTCATAGGGTTAATAGAATGTGTCGCACCAAACTCTTTAGCAAGTTTTATACGATCATCATTTACGTCAACTGCAATAATTTTACTAGCTCCACTATTTTTAAGACCAGCAGTAATTAATGTACCCATCATACCACAACCAACAACTGCAACAATATCCCCAAACTTTGGATTTGCAGCTTGAACAATGTTCGTAACACACATAAGAGGTTCAACTAAACAGTATTTCAAGTCTTCTCGTGGCACAGACTTTGGTATCGGTATACATAACGGTTCTGGTATAATCATATGAGAGTAATAACCTGGTGTTGCTGGTGTTGCACCAATATAATCCCCAACTTTTACACTAGTAACAGCACTACCAACTTGGACTGCAATCCCAACTGCTTCGTGTCCTACTACCGTTGGAAATGTAACTTCTGTCATTATCATATGACCCTTTTTGTCAAATCCCATACCCCCATCACCTTGATACGCTGGAACATCTGAATGACACAAGCCAACTGACTCTACCTCAATAAGAACTTCATGTGGCTGTAGCTCTGGCATTTCTTCTTCAATAACTTTAAACTTTTTAGGTTCTATAAGTATTGCAGCTTTTCTCTTCATTGATTACCTCCATAAAATTAAATCTTCTCTTCTATTACTTTACAACAAAAAGGTTTTAGTAAATATAGTAAATTGTTTTAAGTTAAATTGCTTTTTGTTATCTTTTTGTTATATCATAATTTTACAAGTATTTTGAACAAAAGAAAATAGATAATATTACTACACTGTGCAAATATACAGGAAACATATTAATATTTTATAGTTTTACATTGAAAATAGGGTAAAATATTAACATGGAAACGTTGCTAAATTAAAATGATGGCACATTGCAAAAGAAAAAGCAAATTTTCATACTTTCGACAAACGCAGTCATGGTTTTGATATGAAAATGTATTTTTCTATATTTTGCAAGGTCGCCATATATAATTTTAAAAACAAAAAAAATAGTTAGATAAACTAACTATTTTTTTTAAATTCTTACTTAATCAAAATTATTTATACCAATCTTGTACTGCTTAAAGCCTAAATATTCATCAACGGCACGCATACTATTATTTATACTATACTCAGCCGTTATATTTTCATCAAGCTTTAACTTTCTAATTAAATAGTCAGCTAAAACCAAATCCTCGGCAACAAAAACAGTAGACCAAATCACTTGTGCACTTGAGGTGTACATATGCGTCAAAGAAAACTTTATATGTTTCATGTCGCCGTAGTGAGAAAACATCAATATAGTTCCATTTCTAGCAATGTTCATAATCATTTTATCTAGAACAGAAGCATTTGAAGAAGTTTCAACAATGATGTTAAATCCTGAATAGTCCGATATATCTAATAACTGTATATCAAAATTACTACTGTTTGGAGATATAACGTAATCAGCTCCATGGTTTAAAGCAACTTTTTTTCGTTCTTCTATAGGTTCTACAACAGTTACAGATTTCACTCCACGCATCTTGAAAATTTTCAGAAACAATAAACCCATAAAACCTGCACCTATAATTAAAACATCACTATCATAACTTATTTTAAACTTATTTATTGCACTTACAACTGTAGCCACTGGCTCTAAAATAGCTGCTTGTTTATAAGTTAACTTATCCGATATTCTAAACAAACCCGTATATCTTCTTACAACATACTTTGTCATTGTACCAAGTGTAAGTTTCATCTCGTTGCACATATTGTACTTTTGTTGTATACATTTTTCGCACTTACCACAAATATCAATAGGCATTATCATAACTCTAACACCTTCACAAAATCCATTTGCACATGCCACTCTACCTGCTTTTACAATTACTCCTGCCGCCTCATGTCCCACTACACCATTTTGTGTAAATATATCCATATCATCTATAAAGCGAACATCATCTTTACAAAAAGTTGAATACTTTACTTCTACTATAACCTCATATTCTTCAATTCTTGTAGGCTCATCAATATCCAAAATCTTTATCTTATTATCTACAAAAGATAAGGCTTTCATAACAATTCTTCCTTTCAATCTCTCTATATTGTCTTGGAGTAATCTGATACTCTTTTTTAAACACCTTTGTGAAATAATGTGGATCATCATATCCACATTGTTTTGTTACATCTTTTATTTTCATATCAGATCCCAACACGTATACTTTTGCATTATACAATCTAATTTTATGTAAAAAAACTAAATAAGTTAGATTTGTACTTTCTTTAAACACTCTACTTAAATGCATTTTTGTAATTGATAAACGATTTGCCATACTATCAAGAGATAATGAACTATCTTTAAAACTATCGAGAGTATACAACAAAGTCTTTTTCACATATCCATTTAACTCATTTTCTTTAAAATACAAAACAACTTTATTAAAATATTCATCATAAGCGAAATGCTCTTCTTCTACAGTATAAAACTTTTTTGATTTATCAAAATATATTTTTGTAATTTCACCGAAAAAGTCTGTCCATATATTTAGCCAATCCCTTAAAAGATTTAAAGCAAAGATATCATAGTTTTGCATTACATCTATAATAAACAACTCCATCAATGTAGCTTCCATTTCAATTTTCTTACAATTTAGAACATTTTTAAGCAACACAGAAAAATCACCATAAACGTCATGCACATTTTTATTTTTTTTGTTTTTCAAAACCTCATTTATCTTTATACTCATACCATTCGTAAAGTAAGAAAAATGCAAGTTATGTATTAATTTATAAATAGCGTTATTCAAATCAAAAAAGTTAATATTATCTTCATAAAAAACAGAGTAATTTCTACTAAAATTTTCATGAATACTTTTAGTAATTTCTACTAACCCTTTATTACTGCTACCCTTTTTCATTTCAATAACAAACAATATATCAGCATTTAAAATCTGAAAAGTTATAGGACTTGGTAAATTAGAAATGGCTTTTTTAAACTTCGAAACAAGTTTGCTTGTAACAAAGTCTGTTTCCAAACCATTATATTTAGCAAAAACACAAAAATACAAATTATTTTCAACAATAAGTTCATAGTTTTGCTTTTTATATTCATACAAAGTTTTTTCATCATTTTTACTCACTAAGTTAAATTCTTTTTTTACGATTTTCTTTACAGCAAAATCAACTTCTCTATAAGAGTACATGTAAAATTCTATACCAAAATTACCTCTGACATTCCCATCTCCAAACAAAAAAGTCGCAAAATTCCAATTAAATTTTGATAGTTCAGTGAGAAAAGTGCTTACATTTAAAAGCATTTTTACATCTGCAATTACAATATCAGGTCTTTTTTGCACAATTCTATCAAGTGCAAAAACACTGTAAAAAACAAGTTCAAAATCAAACTCAGCATTATCATATCTACCAAAAGCATCACATACTTCTTTAACAAAATTCCTATTTTCCCCAATTATGCATATAAGAATACTCAATCCCCCCCTCATTATTAATAAACTATCATTTCAAAATGCAACGATGTCATGATTTGTGTAACAAATCTAAGGCTTCTAAAAATGTGACCTTTCAAATTTCAGTCAATAAAGAACATTTAATGTGTTTTGCCGTTCTATAATGACTTATCACATCTTATATATTATTGTATAATAATTAAATAAATTTGTCTATAATTTAATATTATTTTTTTCATTTATATGTTTTCCCACAAATTTTTTTCATAAAGTCTATTATAATTCGTAAAAAACTAACTATTTTTTAAAATTTTTAAAAAAATTAAAACTAAAAAAAGCTTAAATTAAAATATTATAATATAAAAATTTAAAATATATCAATTTTTATACCAATTTATTCCAACAAAGCTTTTATTATTTTTTAAATTACGTCAAAACTTCAATAATCAAATCTCTTGCATTTGATACACCTTTAACTTCTATCCCGTCAAAATCTTTTTTTGCAAAATCAATTCCCTCATATGAAGATAAAGGTATTACGCATTTTTTAAAACCTAGTTTCTTAGCCTCAACTATCCTTTTTTCTACATTTGAAGCATTTCTAAGTTCCCCTGTTAAGCCCACTTCCCCAAAGGTGATTACATAAGGGTTTACTACCCTGTTTTTATAACTTGAAGCAATCGCACATATTATTGCACTGTCTATGGAAGTATCGTTTACTTTAAGCCCACCAACTATATTCACATAACTATCAAGTTCGTTTAAAGCAAGTCCAACACGTTTTTCAAGCACAGCCATAAGCATAACCACACGGTTTAAGTCAACACCCGTTGAAGAACGTCGAGGATTTCCAAAGTTACTTTTACTAACTAAAGCTTGTACTTCTGTTAAAATAGGTCTACTACCCTCTAAAGAACAAGTAACAACAGAACCTGCAACATTTGAAGGTCTATCACTTAGCATAAATCTTGACGGATTGTCTATACCAACCAACCCTTTTTCACCCATTTCAAAAACTCCAATTTCATTTGTACCACCAAAACGATTTTTAACAGCTCTTATAATTCTAAAACTTGCGTTTTTTTCTCCCTCAAAGTAAATAACTGTATCAACCATATGCTCAAGCATTTTAGGGCCTGCAATCATTCCTTCTTTTGTAACATGTCCGATTATAAAAATAGTTATATTGTGTCCTTTAGCAAGTTTCATAAGTCTATGTACACATTCACGAGTTTGAGAAACACTACCAGCAGTACTGTTTACATCGTCACAATACAAAGTTTGTATACTATCTATAACTACAAAACTTGGTTTAATTTCAAGAATTTTAGGTTCTAAAATATCTAAGTTTGTTTCAGATAAAAGTAAAAGGTTTTCACCCTTTACCCCAAGTCTTGTAGCACGAAGTTTAATTTGATTTAAACTTTCTTCCCCTGAAATATACAAAACAGTTTTGTTAAAATTATCCGTTACTTGAAGTAATAAAGTTGATTTGCCTACACCAGGGTCACCACCAACTAAAATCAATGAGCCGTCAACTATACCACCTGAAAAAACTCTATCAAGTTCATCTATACCTGTTGATGTTTTAGCATCGTCAAGGCTTTCAACTTCCGAAAGTTTAAGGGGAACATTATCTAAAACACTTTTAGCGACACTTTTTGTTCCTACTTTATCATACTCAACTTCAACATAAGTATTAAATTCACCACAATTATAACATCTACCCATATATTTGTTTGTTTCATGTCCACATGCATTACACAAATAACTTGTTCTTTTTTTTACCATACTTCTCCTTAACCAATGACAGTAAGTCTATTACCTGATGTTATCTCATTTCCATCAATATCTTCACCTACTAAAATCTTAGTATTAACTAAGTTTTTCATAGTATACGTATGTGTAATAAGTCCAATTGTCATATCTTCTGATAATTTTTTCAACATATCATATATATCTTTTATCTTATCTTCATCAAGAGTACCAAAGCCCTCATCAATAAAGTAAAAGTCAAATCTTCCACCTTTAGAACCTGCAAGTTCAGAGGATAAAGCAAGGGATAGGCAAAGAGAAAAGATAAATGTTTCACCACCAGATAAAGTATTTATACTTCTTCTATCTTTTTTTAGTGTACCCATCTGATACTCTTTGACACTGAAATTTAACTCGTCATCAATATCAAGTTCATATTTACCCATAGTAATTTTTTTAATTTCATCATTGGTTTTGTCTAAAAGTCTTTTTGTTTTAAGAGATATAATATGTTTTACAAATCTCCTAGAGCCAACTATCTTGTCTAATTTCTGATATTTTCTTAAATCCAATTCAACTTTATTATATTCTTCATGTAAAGTATCCAAAATTTCTAAAGCCTCAAATAAATCTCTTTTAAACTTATTACATTCCGTTATTTTAACTGTATTGTCTTTTATAATATTATCAAATTCTAAAATCTTCTTCTCAAACTCAAAGATTTCTTCTAAAACTTTTTCTTTGCTTAAACCAATATTCGAAATTTTTGTTTCCAAATCCTTAATTTTGGCATTTAATCCTGTTTGCTCTTCTAAAACCTCTCTAATTTTCTTTTCAATTTCAACAATTTCATAATTTGGCATAGCTTTATTTTTATAACCATTGAAACTATCAAAAGTAAAATCATTTTCTTCAAGCTTTATCATGAGATTTTTAAAATCATCTTCTTTAGTTTCTAAATCTTTTTTTAAATTACTAATCTTGTTAAATAAATTAACTTCAGTTTCTTTTATATTATCTTTTAGTTTAAAATAAATTGTATCATTATTATTTATCAATTCCAAATCATTTTTTATCTTTTCATCTAGTTCCTTTACTTTTTTATTTAAAGAACTAAAATCTTTGACACCAATGGCAATCAACTTATTTAAAAAGTCTTTTTCACTTGCTTTTAAGCTTTGTAAAATCTCCATTTCGCTTGTAATTTTCTGCTTAACTAAAGCTAAATTATTATCAACTTCTGAAGATGCATTATGTATTATTTTTTCATAAAATTCAGAACAATTTAAATCAATTTTATCATACTCAAGTCTAATTTTGTTTACAAATTCAGCTTTTAAAGAACCAATATTATTCTCAAGTTTTTTAATCAAATTTTGATTTTCAATAACTTCTTCTTCGATAACTAACTCAATGACATTAGGGTGACTTGTACTTCCACATAAGGGACAAGGTTTATTATCAACAAGCTTATCTAAAAATCTGCTTAATACATTTCTATTTTCTAACAAAGATTTTTCATTATATGCGTCTTCTATCTTACTATTTACAAGTTCAATATTCTGATTATTTTCATTTGTAATTTTAGCAACATTAACTTTAACTTTTTCAATCTCATTTAAATTCTCATCAAGCGATTTCAAAAGTAACTCTTTATCTGAAATTTTATTATTAAACTGCTCATTAATATATGAACTATCTAATTCAATAAGTTTATCAAGGTCAATTTTCTCTTTATAAATATCACTTTCTATTAACTTTTTTTCTTTTTCCCAATTTTCATATTTTGAAAACTCATCTTTTAAAGTTTTCAAGCTATTTTCTAGTGTTGATTTTTCACTTTCTACATTTTTTATATTTTTGCATAATTTCTCAAAGGCTAAAAAGCTATCTATAACTTTATTTACCCTTTTAGATAACTCCACTTTTTTTATATCTTCTTCAAAAGATAAAAGTACATTTTCACATTTAACTAAATTTGTTTTATTTTTTTCTAATTCATTAAAGTTATCTTTAGCATTGTTAAATTTTAAATATTCCTTATTAACTTTCGCTTTTTCATTTTCGATATTTTCTAGTTGACTTTTATACTTTTCTTGATTATCATCATATCTTTGAATTTTTTCATTAATATATTTTCTAATTAAACCATAATTTTTTATATCAATTTCAAAATCTATTTCTATGGGATTAACATTTTCAAGTAATCTACTTTCAATATTCTCTCTTTTATAATCTAAATCCGTAGTAATTTTTTTAAGCTCATCTTTCAAGGCACTTGAAACATCATACTTGCCTACATCAAAAATTTTCCTTAAAAAATCTGTACGTTCTGATGATTTCGACTTTAAAAACTCACTAAATTTGCCTTGAGGCAAACAAACAATTTTAAAGTAATCATTTTCTTTTATATTAAGCAAACTTTCAACATTTTGTGCTATTTCAGTAGATTTTGTACTAAGAACATTTCCTAAGCCGTCAGAAAACTTACAGTCTACTTTAAAATCAATTTTACCTGTTTTAACACCAGTTTTTTTATAACTTCTTTCAATTGTATATTCCTCATCATTGCCATTAAAACTACTCACAGAAAAAGTGAATTTTACATATCCACTTGAACATTCTTTATTTATAAAATCTTTAGGGTTCTTCCCACCTAAACGGTCTATTTTCCCAAACAAGGCATAACTTATAGCATCTAGAATAGCTGATTTACCTGATGCAGTTTTGCCAAAAATTCCGAACAATCTAGCCTCATTCAGCTTAGTAAAATCTATCTTTTCACCATCTTTATAATTATAAAAACCTTTAAACTCTAAGCAAAGTGGCTTCATTTATAAACTCCCCCTTCTAAAAGGGAATTATATAGAGCAAAAAGTTCTCTCAAGCTTTCCTCATCTATATCACTATATTCCATAGTTGCAAGTTCTTTAAACTCTGTATATATATCAATCTCATTTTTATATTCTTTACTATCTATAGTTTCATTCACCTTTGCTTTAAAATCAATATCTACAAAAAAATCTATTTCACTAATTATACTTTCTATTTCATGATTTAGGTTTTCAAATCTATGAAAATCGTCACCATCTAAAGTAACAAACACATATGCATTTTCGTGTTCATTGGACTTCGCAAAAAATTTAAAACTATCCATATCCTTAAACGTTTTCTTAATTACTTTTTTACTTAAAGTAAATTCAACACTAGAAAGAGTATCTTGTATAATTATACCATTTTCACATTCAAAAGTAATTGCGTACTTTTTTTGTCCAGCTTCTGACTTTGAAAATCCGAAAGGTGAACCACTGTAAAACGCATTATCTACTCCTTTAACTGCTTGTTTTCTGTGCAAATGTCCAAGAGCAATATAAGTTGCATCTTTTGAAAACAAATCAACACCAACTTCGTATAGTCCACCAATATTAAAATCTATCTCACTATCAGTTTTTTCACAATCTCCAGAAACATACATATGCCCCAATACAATATTAGTCATATCTTTTGTATAGTAACTATTGTTAATTTTTGCAATTTCTTTTATTCTATCTTTATAATTTTCTGCATTTTTTACTTCTTCATAATTTTCACGATAATAGTTTACGTTTTCTTCACTTGGGTAGCCAAAATTCATAAAAGCTATATCTTCGCCTTTAAATTTAACTTTAAAACAACCTGCTTTTATATCATAAATTTCAAAAAAATCGTTTTTATATACTTCTCCATTATTTACAAAAGTTGAAATTGTTGGTATAAAAATTATACCATTGTCAATGGCAAGGCTATTTGTAACATCGATTTTTTTAGCACTATCGTGATTACCTGCTGAAATAATAACAAGTCTATTTCTGTTTTTTGTTAAGTTGCTAAGTCCATCATAAAATAGTTTCTCTGATTTAAAATCTGGATTAGGTACATTAAAAACATCACCAACAATTAAAACAATATCTATTTTTTTATCATCACATTCTCTTACTAAAAAATCAAACATTTCACTATGAACATCTTCAAGAGAAAACTTATTTAGCCTTTTCCCAATATGCAAATCACTTGTATGTAAAAATCGCATACAAATCCCTCCTATTAATTCAAAGTAAGTCTAGTTTATAAAACAAATAATTTCCGTTGGAAATTACAATAATCTTAATGTGTAGCTGTATTTATGTAGCTACGCATTTAGTTTATTATATCATAAAGTAATTTCCGTTGGAAATTACAATAATCTTAAGTCGTAGCTGTCTTTTGGTAGCTAGGACTTTAGTATATTATATCATAGTTAGCTATATTTTACTATATTTTTACTATACTATAATACATAGTAAATTTATATACTTAAAATTATACAATATAGTAGTTATATACTAACGTTATTGTTAAATTGCACAAAAAATACTTTATAATAATGTTATAAATTTATCAATTTTCAACATTATTGATAAATTTTGAACTTTTCGCTCAAAAGCTTGAAAAAATCTCTAAAATATAGTAAAATAAATTGATTATATTTTTTAAAAACAGTTTAATATTTATTTAGCAAATTGCACAAATAAATGGCTTTTTTATTTTTATGTAAAGAAATAATTATGGAGGTAAGAAATGAATAGTAATAAACCTACTAATCCATCTGTTAGAATTGCTACTTTCAAAAGAGGTGTACATCCTCATGATAGTAAAGAACATTCTAAAGATAAACCTATTGTTACTTTATCACCAAAGGAAGGACAAAAATTTGTCTATCCTGTATCCCAACATATCGGTGCACCATGTGAACCACTTGTTGAAAAAGGCGATAGAGTGTTACTAGGTCAAAAGATAGCTCAAGGTACAGCTTTTGTTACCACAGCTATTCACGCATCTGTATCAGGTACAGTTGTAGAAATATCCGATAAACTTACAATAGCAGGAGCTATGGTAAAATCCATTGTTGTTGAAAATGATGGACTTGATGAAAAAATTGACGGCTACGGCAAAGAAGTTGATTATAGCTCATATGACAAAAGTAAGTTACTTGAGATTATAAAAGAAGCCGGTGTAGTTGGTCTAGGTGGTGCTGGATTTCCTACTTTTATTAAACTTAATCCACCACCAGAACAGAAAATTGAGTATGTGCTTGTAAATGCGGCTGAATGTGAGCCATACCTTACAACTGATTATAGAGTTATGTTAGAACGTCCTCAAGAACTTATAAAAGGATTAGAAATAATTTTGTCAATGCACCCTGAAGCTAAGGGAATTATTGGCGTTGAAACTAATAAATGTGATGCCATTGATATACTTCATGAACTCGTAAAAGACAATGAACGTATCGAAGTTGTAGGTCTTGTTCCAAAATACCCACAAGGTTCAGAAAAACAACTTATAAACGCTTGTACTGGTCGTGTAGTACCAAGTGGGCAACTTCCTGCATCAGTTGGTTGTATAGTTATGAATGTTGATACAATCTCATCTATTTATAACGCTGTAACTTTCAATATGCCTCTTACAACTCGTATAGTTTCTTGGACTGGCGAAGGTGCAAAAAAACCTGGAAATTATGAAGTTCGTATCGGAGCTATGTTAAATGATTTATACGATGAATTAGACGGTGCAACTGAAGAAACTGTTAAAATGATAGCCGGTGGCCCTATGATGGGTATGTCTATTTTCACGACAGAAGTACCTCTTATAAAAACTTCTTCAGCCTTTTTGTATTTAACTGAAAAAGAAGGAGTTACACCTCCTGAACGCAACTGTATACGTTGTGCTAGATGTGTAGACCACTGCCCAATTGGACTTATGCCCCTTGAGCTTAACTATCACTCTATAAAAAGAGATTTCGATTCTTTCAAAGAATACAATGGTCTTGACTGTATAGAATGTGGTTCTTGTTCTTATGTCTGTCCGTCAAAACGCCATCTTGCCCAAACTATTCGTGCTACAAGACGTATGGTTATGGCTATGAACCGTAAATAATTAGGAGGTAAATTAAATTGAGTGATAAAAAGTTTGTTGTTTCGTCAACACCTCATATCCGTTCAAATGATAGTATTCAAAGTATTATGCAAGATGTTGCAATAGCACTTCTACCTGCTACTTTAGTAGGTATGTATATGTTTGGACTTCCAGCTATTTTTACAATAATTTTGGCTGTTGGTTCTTCTGTACTTTTTGAATACTTATTCCAAAAATATACAAAACAACCTATAACAATTAATGATTATTCAGCTGTTGTTACTGGTTTGCTTTTAGCTTTAAACTTACCACCAACTGTAAGCCCTTATATTCCTATAATGGGTAGCTTTTTCGCTATTATTGTAGCAAAGCAACTTTTTGGTGGACTTGGTCAAAACTTTATTAACCCTGCCCTTGCTGGACGTGCTTTTCTAGTTGCATCTTATCCAACTGAAATGACTAAATGGACTGCTCCTGTAAACAACTTAGTTGGTGGTCTTGATGCTGTTTCTACTGCAACTCCACTTTCAGGTGGTGAGTATAGCCTTGCAAATGCTTTCATCGGTAATATCGGTGGTTGTATTGGTGAAGTTTCAGCTCTAGCACTTTTAATCGGTGCAGCTTATTTGCTAATTAAGAAAGTAATTTCTTGGAGAATTCCAACAATCTATATAGGCACAACATTTGTGTTAACACTTTTATTAGGTCATGGAACTCCATATGACGCTTTTTCACAAATTTTCCTAGGTGGTTTAATTATCGGAGCTTTCTTTATGGCAACTGATTATTCTTCATCACCTGTTACAGCAAAAGGTCAAGTTATCTTTGCTCTTGGTTGTGGTATTTTAACTGCAATTATAAGAATATACGGTGGTTATCCTGAAGGTGTATCTTACTCTATTTTACTTATGAACCTTACAGTACCTCTTATCGAAAGATATACACGTCCTAGTGTTTTTGGTGTTGAAAAACAAAAAAAAGTTAAGGAGGAGGCTAAATAATGAACAATATTTTAAAATGTGCTATTGTTTTACTTGGTATTTCAGGTGTATCTTCATTCGCCCTTGCGAATGTAAAAACAATTACTGATCCATATATTGCAGAACAAGAAGCTCTTGCAACAGAACGAGCTTTAAATGCTGTTATGCCAACGGCTCCTTCTTATCAACTAATCGAAGGTGAAGACTTTACCGGCACAACAATTACTAATCTTTATGAAGGTGAAGGTGTTGGTTATGTAGTTGAAGTTAACCCTAAGGGTTATGGCGGAAGTATAAAAATGCTTGTTGGTTTCGACTATGACGGTGTTATAACAGGCGTAGATATAGTTACTCACTCTGAAACTCCTGGCCTTGGAGCAAATGCAGATAAACCTGAGTTTACAGACCAATTTATTGGTAAAGTGCCTACAATTGAAATAGTTAAAAGTGGTGCAACAGGCGATAATCAAGTTGATGCAATAACATCATCTACAATTACATCAAATGCTGTTGCAACTGGCGTAAATGAAGCTTTTGCTTTTATTCATGCCGAAGATGATGAACACTCAATTGATGATGCATTAAACCGTACAATGCCTGATGCAACAACTTTCACAGCTGTTGATGACGTTGACTTTTCAAATACTAATGTAACAAATCTTTACGAAGGTGAAGGTGTTGGTTATGTTGTTGAGGTCAACCCTAAAGGCTATGCAGCACCTATACAAATGCTTGTAGGCTTTGACAATGATGACGTAATAACAGGAATTGATATTGTATCTCATGAGGAAACTCCTGGTCTTGGTTCTCACATAACAACAGAGGAGTTCAAGGACCAATTTATAGGTAAAAGTGCTAATCTTACAGTTGTAAAAAGCGAACCTTCAGCAGAAAACGAAGTTAAAGCAATTGCATCAGCAACTGTTTCAACAAACGCTGTTGTTGACGGTGTAAAAGAAGCATATGACTTTGTATCAAATATAAAGGAGGGCAAATAAATGAGCGAAAACAATAGCCAATCAATTGGTTCAATATTTAAAAATGGCATAATTGCAGAAAACCCTGTTTTCTTCCAACTTGTTGGTATGTGTCCAACCCTTGCTGTAACCTCATCAGGAATAAACGGCTTTGGTATGGGTGTAGCTACAACTGCAGTTCTTATTATGAGTAACTTTTTCATATCTTTAATTAGAAAAATCATACCTGACGAAGTTCGTATACCATCATTTATTGTTGTTATCGCAACTTTCGTTACTATAATAGGCTTTTTGTTAAAAGCATTTTTACCAGAACTTGACCAAAGTCTTGGACTTTTTATACCTCTTATCGTTGTAAACTGTCTAATCCTTGCCCGTGCAGAAGCTTTCGCCTCAAAAAACAGCCCAATAATATCAGCTGTGGACGGTC
Source organism: Lachnospirales bacterium (assembly GCA_047973385.1). Taxonomy (GTDB): domain Bacteria; phylum Bacillota; class Clostridia; order Lachnospirales; family CAMZNU01; genus JBKEBX01. Next base: position 29,324 of record JBKEBX010000023.1, read on the forward strand.
TTGCTATGGGACTTGGCTTTACATTTGCCCTTACAGTAATCGGTCTTATCCGTGAGTTTTTCGGTGCAAGTACATTATTTGGTATCACAGTTTTACCGGAAGCAATTCCACAAACATTAATTATGATTTTACCTCCTGGAGCATTTTTTACTTTAGGTGCAATTCTTGCAGGACTTAAGGCTTATTCCCTTAGAAAAGGAGGTAAGAAATAATGAATTTGATTTTAATATTTATTGGTGCAGCCCTTGTTAACAACTTTATTTTCTCTAAGTTTTTAGGTATTTGTCCTTTCCTTGGAGTTTCTAAAAAAGTTGAAACAGCACTTGGTATGGGACTTGCCGTAACTTTCGTTATGACTCTTGCCTGTGCCGTAACATATTTTGTATATAACGCTGTTTTAGTCGCTCTTGGAATTGAGTACTTGTATAATATTGCATTTATATTAATCATTGCATCTCTTGTACAATTAGTAGAGATGTTTATAAAGAAAAGTTCCCCTACTTTATATCAAGCACTTGGTATATTTTTGCCACTTATTACAACAAACTGTGCCGTTCTAGGTGTTGCCGTTTTAAATATGGATGAAGGATACAACTTTATCGAAAGTGTTGTAAATGGTCTAGGTGCTGCAATCGGTTTCACAATTGCAATTGTGCTTTTTGCTGGTATAAGAGAGCGTATTGCTCGTAACGATATTTTAGAGTGTTTTGAAGGTATGCCTATTGCCCTTATTACTGCTGGTATTATGGCAATTGCATTTTTAGGATTCTCGGGCTTACTATAATTCAAGAAAGAAGGTATAAATAATGGAAATATTATATCCTGTTTTAGCTTTAAGTGGTATGGCAATTATCTTTGGTGTAATTCTTGGATTTGCTGGAGAAAAACTTAAAGTTGAAGAAGATGAACGTATTCCAAAAGTCAACGATGTACTACCTGGTGCAAACTGTGGTGGTTGTGGCTTTACAGGTTGTGCTGCTTTTGCAAAAGCAGTTGTCGAAGGAGAAGCAAGTGTTAACGGTTGTCCTGTTGGTGGCGAAAAAGTTGCAAAAAACGTTGCTGATGTTTTAGGTATCGTTGCTGAAGATAAAGCTAAAGAAGTAGCATATGTAAAATGTGCAGGGACTTGTGATAAAGCAAGAGATAAATACGAGTATTATGGTACTGGTGACTGTAATATAGCTGGTGTCCTTGCAACAACAACAAGTAAAGGTTGTTCTCATGGTTGTATGGGTCATGGTTCATGTGTCAAAGCTTGTGAGTTCGATGCAATTCATATAGTTGATGGAATAGCTGTTGTTGATAAAGAAAAATGTGTTGCTTGTAACAAATGTGTTGTTGTATGTCCAAAGAAGATTATCAGTCTTGTACCATATGATAACTATGTTCACGTTACTTGTAACTCAACAGATAATGGTAAAGTTGTTAAATCTAACTGTCAAGTTGGTTGTATAGGTTGTAAAATATGCGAGAAGAACTGTAAGTTTGACGCTATTCACGTTGAAAACCTCCTTGCTAAAGTAGACTACGAAAAATGTGTACACTGTAATGTATGTGTAAACAAATGTCCAACTAAAGCTATTGAGAACCAACGTAAGAAAAAAGAAGTTAAAAAGGAAGACCCTAAAAAAGATGAACAACCTAAAACTTCCGTAAAAGAAACAGTTGTTAAGAAAACTGATGAAGCAAAAGACAAGGTTAAAGAAGTTAAGGACGATGTTAAAACCGAAGTTAAAGAAGTATCAGAAAAAACTAAGGAAAAAACTGAAAACTTAAGTGATAGCATTAAAGAAAAAGTTGAAAAAACTGAAGCTAAAATGGAGACCTTAGGCGAAAACATCAAAGATAAAGCTGAAAACCTATCAGAAAAGGCTGATGAAGTTCTTGATAAAGCTGAAGATAAAATAGACGATTTAGGCGAAAGCATCAAAGAAAAAACTGAAGAAGTTGTAGATAAAGTTAAAGACGCAATAGAAAAGTAAGATAAATAAATTCTTATTACTATTCATATTTTAAAGGACTATTTTATATTTTTAATGATTTTCAAGTCATTATTTAAATATATAGTCCTTTTTTCTTTATTTAGCAAAATATATTTGGAAACTTTGAATAGAAAAACAGAATTTTCACACTTTCTACAAAGCCGTTGTTTTGCTATAAAAATGGTTTTTTCTATATTTTGCAAGATAGCCATTTATATGTTATTGTATAAAAAATTTATTAATAAATGTCAACGCTGACATACATTATTTTACATTTAAAAAGAGTGTTGAAAATAGTATTTTATGCTAAAACACTTTTTTCAAATCACTCTATTTTAAAACTTTTTATGTTATTATCTAGATTATTTTTTTACATTTTACATATCCAAAGAGTTAACAGTTAACTCTTTATCATATACAGAAACCCAATATATGCTACCATTATAGTAAATAGGTTGTTCATAAGAATTTAACTTTTTATCTAGCTTTGTTTCTTTTGTTATAACTTCACCTTTATTAGACACCACCATATAGTATGTACTATCATCGCCACTTTTAGACCATAAAATTGCTATTTTATCATCACAAACGACAGCTTGAGGTGCAACAACATCACCATCTGTATAGTTAGTTAACCAATGTACACCATAGTTTGTAACAGACGTAAGAGGTGTATTGCTATTATCATTTATATCCATAGATGTAGCACCTTTTCTTGTTGTACCACCTACAAACATAGACTGAGAAACTTTGCTTTTAGAAGGATCAAATATTTGAATAAACAAATTTTGTTTTTCAGAGTTAGCTGCTTCACTAATAGATTTTGATGATGAACCTACAAGAACTATATTCTCATCAACTTCAAGCAAATCACCTAGCTGTGCATTTGTTTTATTTACAATTCTCATATTATAATTAGAATTTGCTGGTAAATAAAAATCAAATATAACATCATTAAGCTTATCCGTTGTTATGACAAAGCCTCTATCATATGCATCACCTAAATCAGCATATACAAACTCGTTTATTTTATTGCTCCAAACAACTTTTTGATTAAATGAATGTGAATTATATGGTATATCCCATTTACTTCCCCATTTTATAGGACTCATATCATCTATATTAACACCAATTACATTATTAGACTGATGTTTATTATACATTTCTCTAGCATATGTTACCATAAGTACACCATCTGAAATAGCAGAATTGCATCCACCTGCATCAAAAGGTATTTTTGTGTTACCATCTTCACCCATTAAGCTTTCACCTTTAAACCCTGTTGTTTTAAGGTGAGAACCTTTTGCGTTATATTTAGAAATAAACAATGTTTCATCGCTATTTTTCACGCCCTCTTTGCCCCAAACAACATAGAAATTACCGTCCTCATCGGCTATTATATCCCCAAGTTTTGGGTATTTGCCATCAATAACAATTTCATCATTGCTTGTTGTAATAACTAAATCATTTGCAGAATTAAGATAACCATATGCTATACCATTATTTTTATAAGCAAATTGTTGTACAGAAGAAACTCCACCATAATTACTTATACTATTTATATGAGTCTTGTTTATATCAATAGTTGTTACATTATTTTCAGGCTCTTTACTTGTTTCCTTATCTGGTATGTTGATATTTTCATTATTGTTACTATTTGTATCATTGCCCTTATCTATTCGAGTATAAACAGCATTATATGGTGCTTGAATAAATTGTATGCTCGTATCAACATAAACAGTTTTATTTACACCATTCCAAGCTACATCATACCCACAAGCCTCTGCAACAGCACGGACAGGTATGTAAACTCTACCATTCACATTTTCAATAGGTGTATCATAAATAGTCCATGTAACCTTTACATCGTAACGCCCTTCACTATCCTCTTGATTTTCTGTAATATTAGTAACATTTATAACATTTTCATTTTGAAGTAGTTCTAATTCTATTCGCCCATTACTTTTATGCAATGTATATTTAATAATTTTATTAGAGCTATAATTATCAGTATTTATCACACCATCAAATTGTTCAAAAATACTTCTAAAAGGTAACATAGTCGTTCCATTGTGTATATAAGGATTAGCTCCATATTTTGAAAAGTCTATACTATTTCCATCTACTACAACATTAATACCGCTATAAGTTATGGTATTATTACTATTATTACTATTATTACTGTCATTTGATGTTACATTTCTATATGAAACGTCAACCGTACTATCAAATACATAGTTTTCTAAGTTGTATATACTAGCCTCTTTAGGGACATCATACAAATCAGTTTTAATATCATACATTGTAATTTCTTTTAAAGAATTTGGTACAATAACAGATGTAAGATTGTTATTTTTAAAAGCTTCCCAGCCTATTTGTTCAAGAGAATTTGGAAAATTCACACTTACAATAGCATTATTATCAAAAGCATTTGCATCTATATGTTTAACACCATCGCCCATTGCAACATTTGTCAAGTTATTACCATAAAAGGCGAAGTAACCAATAGTTTTAACGCTGTCTGGTATTTTTACAGTTTTAAGATTATTTCCTCTTAAAGAGCAACCTCCTATTTCCGTAATATTATCAGGGATTTCAATTGATGTTAAATGATTGCCAAAAAATAGATAATTACTAATTTTCGAAATTGAATTAGGAATATTCGTACTAGAAATATTCGCACTAGAAAAAGCACACTCTCCTAAATAAACTATATTATCTGATAAATACAAATCAACTTTAGCATTTTCATTTGTACTTTGAGAAAAAGCATATCTATCTATATGTGTAACACTAGCTGGAATTTTAATATCATTTAGATCATTATCCCAAAAGGCATCTTTGCCTATTTTTTTAAGGGTGTTTGGTAACTCAACACTTAAAAGTTCCATTGATTTAAACGCCTCATCACCGATATTTTTTACACCAACTCCATTAATCTTACTTGGAATAACCACATTTTTAGGTGCATTTTGATCATAACCTGTAATTGTTCCTGTTGACTTATCAAACTCAAAATAAGTACTACTAGTTGAATTTGCAAAAACATTAGTACTAAATAAAACTAAAGAACACAAAATAGTAACAAAAAAAAATAAATCCTTTAAACTTCCCTTTTTCCATAAAATAACTCCTTTTCGTCTAAATTTTCTTATATGGCAGCCTTGCAAAACATAGAAAAATCCATTTTCATAGCAAAACAACGGCTTTGCGGATTTTGACAAAATTGTGGAAAGGTTGTATAAATGCCATTTAGTGCGTATGTCTAAAGCATAAAATTTGTTTTTTTCTTTTGCAATGTGCCATCATTTCAATTTTATGTCGTTTCTACTATAATATTATACTAATTTTTCGAAAAAATCAATAAAATTATATAAAAAAAGATGTAAAAAACAATTTTTTTTCATAAAATTCTTTACATCTTTAACATTTTTTTAATAATTCTAAAAAGCTTTTTGTTCAACTTCAAAATTTTATCAGTTATTTATTGGTTATTTTAGATGTTTCAAAGTACTTTTTAATTTCACGAAGCAATTCATTATTCTCATACAAAGCAAGTGCCGTTAAAGCAAGAGCTTTGCTCCCTATAACAATTGCTTTTTCACCCATTTCGGAAATTGTTGCATCTCTAAACTTTGTTGTGTGTTGTACCAAATCATCACCTATTTTAATTGTAGGTTGAATAGTTGGTACTACATAGCTAAAGTTACCCATATCACTTGAACCAATATTTTGACGTTCATTTGTATCAAAAGAGCAACCTATTTTTTCTAAAGATTTTCCAAAAACTTGGTCAAATATATCATTATGTAAAATATCATCTATTTGATTTTGAAAATAACTAATTTTATTTGTACAACCTGTTGATAAACTTGCACCTTCAACAATAGCTTTAAATTTTCTCATTGTTTCATCAACATCAACACGCTTTTTCGCACGAACAAAAAACCTTGCCTTTGTATATTCAGGTATAATGTTTGGAGCTACTCCACCCTCTAAAATTATACCATGTATTCTTATATCATCTTTAAGTTGTTGTCGCATAGCATTTATACCATTAAACAACAAAACAACTGCATCAAGTGCATTTATTCCATCTTCTGGTGAAGCAGCTGCATGAGCAGGTTTTCCAAAAAATTCAACGTCTATCGGGTCAAGGGCAAGTCCATTTGTTGTAGGGGCTGTTTTTGATGATGGATGTATCATGAGAGCCACATCAATATTATCTGCGTAGCCATCTCTAATAAAACTAGCCTTTGCACTACCGTTGTCCCCACCTTCTTCGGCAGGTGTGCCATATACAAAAACTTCGCCACCAAGCTCCTCAATCATCTCGCCTATTGCAACGCCTGAAAGTATACCAGAACTTGCAATAATATTATGTCCACAGCCATGACCAATATTGGGAAGAGCATCATATTCAGCTAGAAAAACAATTTTAGGCCCTGTCTTACTTGACTTTTTAGAAGCTACAAAACCCGTTTTATGCCCTGCAATATCTCTTCTAACATCAAATCCATTTTTATCTAGTTCCTTTGTTAAAATATCAGATGCTTTAAACTCTAAGTTACTTGTTTCAGGGTTATCATATAAAAACTTATTTATATTTATATATTTATATTTCTTACTTTCAATAAAATCTATTATCTTTCTTTCATTTTCATTTAACATTATTATCCTCTTCTTTCCATAAAAAAGGGCAAATTAACATTCACCCCTTTAATTTATTTTAAAGCCAATTTTAATAGTTACTTTTTTATATTTTTGTTGCTAGATGTTACCCTGTACATTTTTAACAACTATACTCTTTTTCTTCCATAATACATAATTTAAAACATTACTATTAATTTGATTAAAAGCAAACTTTAATATTATAAAGTCATCTATAATACCTATAAAATCATAATAATCGCTAATAAAATCAAAAGGAAAGACTAAGTATATTGGTACGGTAAACATTGCGATAAATGTATATTTCGAAACACCTCTATAAGATTTTTTACTATAATCCCCGAACATATTAAAAAACTCTTTCACGAAAAACCAAAATCTATCTATATACCCCATAGATTTAAAATTCGTGTAACCATATCTATCTAACCGTTCTTCAAATTCCTTTTTTTCAGCTGTTGATTTTACCATTAATGCCACTATCGATTTATCATTAACGCCTATGCCATTCATGTATTTTTCCCCCTACATCTTATTTTTTATAAAATATAAATTTTGTATTTAAATATTTCACTAAAAATTATGGTCATAACTATTAAAGTTAACAGCGTATACCTTCAACTTTTACACTGTTTATTTTGGCTTTATTTAATTGTATTATACATTTACTATATTTTTCTCCCAATCACCCCTCGTTATTTTTTTAACAATTAACCTAACATAAAATTACTTTTCTATGTTGTCAAATATATCTGATTCTTTGTATTTCCAAAAAATATATTTTGCCGTATCCTTATTTATTTGTTTAAAAGCAATTAACAAAATTGATAAATCATCAAGTTGACCAAATCCTAGAAACCAATCTGGGATAATATCAACAGGAGAAAACAAGTAAATAGGCATAAATATAATTGCAAAAAAAGTTAATTTAGAAACATTTCTATACTTCTTTTTTCTATAATCTCCTAGCATTTCTGTAAACTCTTTGAAAAATAGTTTATATTTACCTAAAAAGCCTAATTTTTCGCCCTCAATCTGTAAAAGATAATCTAAATCTTTGTCGAATTTATCTTTATTGCTAATAACTTTACTTAACTTATCTTTTTTACTCATGTTTACTCCTATGGGTAGTCTACTTTATGCCCTGTTATAAGATATATTAAGTCGCTTTCTTCTATGTCACTTGGCACATTATATCTATTAGGTCTAATAATTCTATTTAAGCTATTACTTTCCAAAAAATCGTTAAAAGCACTAGCATTATCAATAAGACCAGCTTTTTCAAGGGTATTAGTAACACTATAACTGTCTTCCCCTGGAACAATATCAAAAGTTATCATTGTTGTTTCTGTTGTTTCTGTTGTATTCTGTTGTTCTTGAACATCTTCCTTGGCTTCATCTTCTAATGCACTATCAGTATCTATTTCGTCAACGCTTTCTATATTCTCATCATTCTCATCATTCTCATCAGCAGTTACATCATTATTTAAGGTATTATCATTATCGCTATCAATATCATCATTATTAATATCTTCTTCATTTAAAATACTATCAAGATTATCACTTTCTTTATTATCTGGATAAATCATTCCAAGTTCTTTAGCATATTCTACAATTTCATTTTCATTTAACTCGTTATTATCAAAAAATAAAGTTGATATATATATTACTGATGTAGAAAGTATAATACCTAAACCTAGTCCAATAAATAGAAACAGATTATTTTTTTTCAAATCAATCACCTTTTAAGCCAATTATCAAATCGACTTCACCTTTACCAATGTTTAAAAGCTTAGCGATTGCTATGGAATCCAGCCCCTCTTTAGCGTACATAAGCACTTTGTCTGTTTTCATAGAATTTTTATCACTAACAATTTTAGGTGTTTTATTCATAAGTGAATTTTCTTTAACATCATCTAAATTAAATTCATTATCTAGTTCATGATTAAAATCTAAAATATCATCTACAATTTTAAGTTCATTGTCAATATGTTTTCCACTAAACTCACTTCTTTCAACAATTACACTTTCATCATATAACAATTTACCTAAAGAATTATGATAATTATCAAAATTAACATTTTCTTCTTTATGTCTATACTTCTTCATATTAGAGTCTGATTTAATATCATGTTCTATGTTTTTCATAATGTCATACAAAACATTTATGTCATTATGCTTTGTATCAATATCTTTTAGAACATCTGTTGTAATTTCATCAAACTCCATGTATAAATCATGGATTTCATCAACTGCAAGTTTTCTTTTTTCATCAATTTTATTATACATATTTTTTTCAATATAATCTTCTCTTTTATTTTCTTTATAAAGAACAAAAGTACAACCAATAGTTATAAAAAAACCTATAATAAACAATATAAAAAGCACAACACTCATAGAAATCTCCTTCAAATACTTACATCAAAAAAACTACCTGTTTCAGATATTCCATTTGATTTTTTAACAGCCTTTTCACTATCATTATTGTTCTTGTTGCCTTTTCTATTATCTTGATATTTCTCCTTATTACTTCCGTCTTTGTTTGTTTCGTTTTTTTCTTTACCAGATTTTACAACTTCATTCATATTATGTTCAACTTCTCGTTGTATTTCTCGTTGAGTGGACTGTCCTAGTAACGCTCTTTCACTATTACTTTCGGTATTATGTGCTTTACTCACCATTGCAGTTCTATTAATTGACACTTGCATCTCTAACGGTCTAATTGCCATAGTAACCACCCTTTCTTAAACATAATTTAGATGTAACTTTAATAGTAACTCTGGATTTTCATTTCTCCATCTCTATTTACAAGGTTTGCCGCTCTTATATTGTCATCTACACGCATTCTAGCTGAACCTATTGCTATATACACACCAGGATAAATTATTTCACTTGCTCCAACTTTACCTTTTTTATTCTCAAGCTTTGGTAAAAGTTCTAAAATCTCTTTATCTATTTTACCCTTTTCAGCAGTTAAATATAACTTAGTGTGGAATGATTTAAGTAACAATCTACGTTTTTCTTCAGAAATTTCTTCTTGAGTTGCATTTAAAGTTTTTATAACAACTTCCGTCTTATTAAGTTTATGTTTAAGTTTTTCTTGTTCCTCAAGTAAAACTCTATATTTTTCTAGCATAGCAGGAGTGTTACCAACTATAATTTCCGTTCTCGTTTCCATTATAGAACCAATAATTGTGGCATCAACTTCTCTACCGATACAAGCTCTACCTCCTACAATTACAGCTTTAGTTCCTGTAACTGTTAAAGAACCGTCAGCAGTAACTTCACTATGCATAACACTTCTTGTTGTAATAGAGCCGTTTACGTTTACTTTACATGAGTCTATAAACTTTGCAGTAACATCACCACCTGCAACAATAATCCCTTTTTCATTACCCATTACACCTGAATATAAAAATACGTCTGCATCACTTTCAATATATGCACCCTCAACAATACCATAAACTTCAATATTCCCTTTTGCCTTAACAACAAAGTTACTAGGAACCATACCTTTTATAATAACCGAACCATTGAAATCAATATTACCTGTTGAGTGTCCAACATCGCCTTTTACCTCAAGAACTGGTAAAATACTAATTTTTCTATTTGTATAATCGATTTGACCATCGATTTCAGAGTAAAAACTCTTTTTATCTTCAGACATACTAATATTTTTACCTGGGATAATTTTTTCTACTAATTTACCAGCTTTTGCATGAACAATATTTCCCTTTACATCTTTGCCATTTTTACCGTAAGTAGGCGAAACAATAGTAAGCAGTGAATCACCTGCACTTGTTTGTTCAATAAGCCCCAAATCTCTATAATCTACTTGTCCATTTTCAAGTTCTTTTGGTGTTAAAGATTTCTTTTTTGTATTAAAAAAGAAATCAACATAACCATCTCTACCATCTTCCTTTTCAGTGCCAACAGCAACAAGATATTTTTGATGAAATTCATGTGTTTCACAAAGCTGATTTATAACATCGTCTAGTATACCATGACTTACTCCACTTGTTTCTAAAAAATTATATATATCATTTTTGTCAAAAACTTTACCTTTATTTATAGGAGGCGAAAAAGTTATATATGCTTTCATATTAAAGTCTTCAAAAGTTATATATGCAACTTCATCGGCTGATTTAGATTCAGAACTTGATGAAATTTTTACAGTTACAATCTCTCTAGGATTTTTAACAAGTCTTGCAACCTCTTTAGAATCCACACCTTGTATACCATATTGCTCAATCAAATCTAAAACTTCTTTTAAAGTTGGTTGTATAGCATTTTGATGCATATTAATAGTTAAAAATACTCCATCATTTCTTATGTCAATCGTAATTTTTGCTTTTGACATTTCATCTAAAACATTCATGTAATTCACCTCAAACCTAAATATTAAACAAAATTCTTGTTATATGCTAAACAGTATTTCCTGAAATTTCCCTAATTTCCCTCTTAATTTAAACAATGCCTTTGTATGTATTTGTGAAATTCTAGCATCTGTAACACCTAACACAGCTGCAATCTCTTTTAATGCTAGTTCATCAAAATAATACAGTGATATTACTATTTTTTCTTTTTCATTCAGTGTATCTAAAGCCTCAATCAAGATTTTTTTCAGTTCATCTTTACTTACTTCATTCTCAGGTAACCCAAGTTCACTTGTTGCGTTTATATTTACAAAAGTTTCAGATGTACTATCACCTATATGTTCATCAAGAGATACCACAGCTGCAACATTTAATTTCCCTAATAACTCATTATATTCTTCAATATGAATACCCAATTTTTCAGCTACTTCTTGATCAGTAGGTGTTCTCCCAAGTGAATATTCTAACTCAGCTAAAACTATATCTAAATTTTTTCTTTTTTGTCTAACGGAACGAGGTATCCAATCCATTTTACGAATTGCATCAATAATAGACCCTCTTATTCTAACAGAAGCATAAGTTTCAAACTTATGACCTTGCTTATAGTCGTACTTATCAATAGCGTCAATTAATCCAAAAATACCGTAACCTACTAAATCATCAAAATCTACATATTGACCTACTTGAACGCTCATTCTACCAGCTAAAATTTTAACTAAGTGCATATAGTTTACTATAAGCTCGTCCCTATCTTCTTTAGCTTTAGTCTTACTATATCTAACCCATATATCATCTATAGCTTTCATTGAACCCTCCTAGACATGACAATTATGTCATTATATTACAGCTACTTATATTATACAATTAAACTCAAACTTTTTCAATATGTAATTTAACATTAATATGCTAAATACTATATGGCTTCACCTACAAAATATAGAAAATTCATTTCAATAACAAAACAACTGCTTTATGGTTTTTTAACAAAAAAATATGTAACTTGTTTCTCTTTTGAAATATGTCATTATCTTAATTTTGTAACTTTTACATATAACTTTAATCTTCATTGAAATCATTTTCAAAATTTTTTAAATCTTCAGGATTTTCATGATTTTCCTGATTTTCACCAATAATATCATCATTATTTTTATTAACAAAAACATTTTTCTTTAAATATCTTCGTACAATCATACCAACAAATAAATATGCAACTATACACCAAAAAGTAGTATAAGCCCACTCTTTAGCTGTATAGTCGCCAATTAACATGAATATGGTAACAATAATGCCTACAACTAAGGCAATTAAAATATATATTTTATCAAGCATACTAAATCCTCTTATGTCTGCCAACACTAGATTTTATAATCATAAAGCCAGTTGTTGTATCCAGTATTACTGTTCTACTTTTTTTGCCACCACAATCTTTTGAAGAAACCTCAAGTCTAAGTTCCTTTAAAGTTTCAAGTGCAGCCGCTAGATTTCTTTCACCAATTTTCTGGTAGGAATCTCCAAGGTCAAACATACCTGCCCCACCAACTAGCTTTACTTCTATGTTTTCTTTTTTTGCTCCATTTAAAAGCATAGATCTATACATAACTCTAATTCCTGAGTCAACAAACATATACTCATTTTCTTTATTGTTATATTCCATGATATATGGCATTCTTGCATGTAAAAGTCCACCAATTTTCATTTTTTTATCATACATAGACACCCCAAGGCATGAGCCAAGTCCCATAGTAGTTAAGTTAACTGGTTGTTTCACAATCTTCATATCTGAAACATTAACAATAGCATTTTCTTCATTATTCATAGTTATTCCCTCTTTTTCTAAGTTACAATAATCTAAGAATTTCTTTTACTTATAGACTTTCTTTGTTCTGATAAATTATATTGTACAATAACTTCTCGTTCACTTTCGTAAACATCTTTAAACTGCGACCTATATTGATACTTATAAGCACTTCCTTCAGGTGTAGGATCTGTAAAAAGTATTTTACATTTTGAAACAAAAAACTGGTCATTAAGTGGTATGGTTACTTTGATTTCATCACCTTCATTTATTGTTTGATTAGCCACAAACCTTATTCCACCACCACCAATATCTTTGATTAGTCCTGGTTTAATTTCCCACATGTTAAAATCATCACTTTCTTTATTTTTCATAAAATAAGTGAAAGGTATTTGCTTATTATACCTGAAATACTCACGTCTTTGTACTTTTTCACCCTTTGATAAAAGTTTCAGCACACAATACATAAAGCCCTCTTGCTTAGTATATCCTACGAGTTGTACCTTAAATTTAACAAGTTTTTCATCAGCAAAAACTATCATTTCATATGATGAACTTTTAGGTAGTTTTATAAGTTGCCCTCTAATTGATGGAATCTGTGCAAGAATTGCATTTGGATCATCAGGAGATTCAATCTTACTTTTATAGCTTCTTAAAACTTGACCTTCCTTGACTAAAGATAATTCTATTGAACTACCAACTTGAATAACATTTTCCATAAACTCACCTCATTATTTATTAAATACATTTACAAGTCTTTCTAAAAAAGTAGATTTTTCATCAACATTAACATTTGAATTATCCGTTACTGATATAGAAATATCTTTTATCTCTTTTGTATATTTAGAATTTTGGTACCCCATAGCAATAGGTACCTGTTTCTTTACAGACTTAACTAAATTTACATCTTCTGATAAATAACCTAAAAGTTCAATTTCCATGTTCAAAAACTTTTCAATTGCATAGGATAATTTGTTATAAATATTCAAGGCTTCGTTTTTATTCTCCACCTTGTTAACTATAAGTTTATACATAACACAAGTGTCTTTTGTATATTCTGACGCAACCTTTAAAAGTGCATAAGCATCAGTTATCGATGTAGGCTCCGGGGTGCAAACTATATAAGTTTCATGGGAACTTTTTATAAAATTAAGTACCAAATCGCTAATACCTGCACCAGTATCTATTAAAATATAATCAAATCTATCGTCAAGATAAGCAAAACTATTTATTAATCTTTTTTGCTGAATTTCACCAATTTTTGCAATTTCACGAATACCTGAACCACCAGATAAAAATTGTATACCAAGAGGTCCTTTTGTCATAACATCTTTAATGTTCTCATTATCGAAAACAACATTTTTAAGAGTTTTTCTAGGTATAATATCAAACAAAACTTCTATATTAGCAAGACCTAAATCTGCATCAACGATTACAACTTCTTTCCCTAGCCTACTAAGTGATATGGCAAGGTTTGCAACAAAGTTTGATTTGCCAACTCCCCCTTTACCTGAAGAAACAGTAATAACTTTTGCATTTGTCATGTTTTTTTGATTAAATTGCTTATCATGGCTATCAACTAATGTTCTAAGAGTAGATGCTTGATCCATTATTCTATCGACCTCCTAGCCCTAAAATAGCCCTTGCAACTTCATCGGCATCTAAAACCTTTATATCATTTGGAACGGTTTGACCATAGTTTATATATGATAACTCTTTACCTGTCATATATCTAACATTTAAAATTGAGCCATATGTTGACGTTTCATCAAACTTTGTAAAAATAATACCAAAATCAAAATCTTTACTATATGTTTCAACAATTTGTATCAAGTCATCAACCTTCGTTGTAAGAGAAATAACTAAATATTTTTTCACATTTGGTACAGATGCTATAATGCTTTTTAGCTCTAAAACATTTTCACTATATTTATGTGAGCGTCCTGCTGTATCTATTAAAACAACATCTTTGCAATAAAGCATTTTGTTATGGGAGTTTCTCATATCTTCTTCATTATATACAACTTCAACATCTATACTTAAAATTTCTGCGTAGGTTCTAAGCTGTTCAATTGCTGCTATTCTATAAGTATCAGCCGTTATAAGCCCTACAACTAGACTATCTTCTAGCATAAACTTACTTGCAAGTTTTGCAATTGTTGTAGTTTTCCCAACACCTGTCGGTCCCATAAATAAAACAGGTGACTTGCTATATTTTAAAGATTGTGGTTTTATAGCTTGTGGGTGACCTATAAGTTCTACCATTTTATCATAACAATGTTTTAAAGCAACTTTTCTATCAATTTCATCATTATCCAGTCTTACTAAATCTAATAATAAATAATCAATTAAAGGTTCAATAACTTCTTGATTTTTAAGTCTATCATGTATTTGTTGCAAACATTCATTTTTATATTTAACATCTTTTTTTAAGTTATCATCAGGATTTGATAGCATGATATCTCTTGATAAAGTGCCAATTAGCTCATTTGAATTAGCAATTTTTTCATTCAACTCATTTATCTTAGCCTTTTGTTCATCAATAAGTTTATCTTTTTCTACTTGTTCTTTCACATCAACATTATTAAATTTATTTGTATCTTGTTTAAGATTATTTGAATAATTACTATCAATAGCTGCAGTAACTTCGTATTTACTTTTATTAAAAAAAGGTATAAAATGATTTTTACTAATTTTTCGAATATGTAAAATCGTCATATTTTCCCCTAATTCAATTTTAGCATTTTCTACTGCTTCTGCTTCAGTTTTTCCACTATAAGTTTTTATTCTCAACTAACACTCACCATACCTATCGATTGTATTTCTATTCTTGTATCTATTTCGCTATATGATAGAACAATTAAACGTGGATATACTTGTTCTAACATTCGTTTAAAATATACTCTAACTATTGGAGAAGTTAAAATAATCGGTTCAAATCCACGATTTTCAAGTTTTTCTATTTCCTTACCTACACTTTCAAAAATCCTCCCTGAAAGTTCAGGATTAATTGCTAAATATGAACCATGTTCTGTATGTTGCAAACTAGACATAATTTCTTGTTCAAGTTCAGGGTCAAGAGTAACAACAGAATTACTACCCTCGTATTCAAAATATTCATTTGAAATTGAACGTTTTAAAGCTTGTCTAACATACTCCGTTAACATATCAGAATCCTTTGTTGATGATGCATAATCAGCCAAAGTTTCCATAATTGTAACTAAGTCCCTTACAGAAACCCCCTCTTTTAGAAGATTGGATAAAACTTTTTGTATCTCACCAACAGTCATAATCCTTGGTATCAGTTCATCAACAAGTATAGGGTTATTTTCCTTAACACTATCAATAAGAGTTTGAACATCTTGTCTTGTTAATAGTTCATGTAAATTTGAACGTATAACTTCTGTTAAATGTGTTGCAATAATCGCAGGTGCATCTACAACTGTATAACCAAGTGCTTCAGCACGTTCACGTTGGCTTTCATTTATCCAAAGTGCTGGAAGTCCCATGTTTGGTTCAAAAGTCGGTATACCATCAATTTCATCTTCTATATGCCCAGGATTCATAGCCATATAGTGATCAAAAAATATTTCCCCAGAGCCGACAGGAACACCTTTTATCTGAATTTTATACTCATTTGGATTGTAACGTATATTATCTCTTATTCTAATTACAGGTATAATCACACCTAGCTCTAAGGCAAGTTGTCTACGAATTAGAACAAGTCTATCTAACAAATCCCCACCTTGACTTGCATCTGCAAGAGGTAACAATCCATATCCAAAATATAAAATAATTGGCTCAACATTAAGTAAGTTTATAACATTTTCAGGTTTTCTAACTTCCTCAGCTTCAGCATCTTCTTGAGAAATTTCTGTTTCCATTTCACGTTCTTCTGTTTTTGTAGAGGTAAAATAACCTACAATTATTAAAGCAATACCACAAAAAGCAAAAGGAACAAAAGGTAAAGGCGTAAATGATAAACCAATAAGAGCAAGTCCTGCAATATACATTACAAGGGAATTACTAAAAAGTTGCTTTGTAAGTATAGATGTTACATCACCGTCAGCATTTGCCTTTGTTACGATGAAACCTGTTGCAACGGATATCAAAAGCGAGGGAATTGAACCTACAAGACCATCACCAATTGTCATTAGTGTGTATAACTGTGCCGCCTCACCAATAGGCAAAGGTTGACCTGTAGCTACACCTGTTGTACCTAGTACTATACCACCTGCTATGTTTATAATCGTTATAATGATACCAGCTATTGCATCACCTTTTACAAACTTTGTAGCACCGTCCATAGCACCGAAAAAGTTACTTTCATCTTGTATATGCTTTCTTCTTTCTTTTGCTTCATCTTCACTTATAAGCCCACTATTTAAATCTGCATCAATTGCCATTTGTTTACCAGGCATAGCATCAAGCGTAAAACGTGCTGTAACTTCTGCAACTCTTTCAGAACCTTTAGTAATAACTAAAAAGTTTACAAGTACTAAAATTATAAAGATAATAACCCCAACTATAAGGTTACCACCTGCAACAAAGCTACCAAAGGTTTCAATTACCGAACCTGCATAACCTTGACCTAACATAAGTTTTGTTGAAGATACGTTTATTCCAAGTCTGAACAATGTTGTTCCTAGCAATAATGTAGGAAACATAGACATTTCTAATGCTTCTTTCGCATAAATTGCCCCAAGCAAAATTATAATCGATAATGTAATATTTAAAGTTATTAACACATCTAAAAGTGCTGCTGGTATAGGTATAATATATGCCACAACAATTAAAACAATTATTACACCAAGTACACTTTCTCTTATACGCATCTACATTGCTCCTTCAAAACTATATATATCTCTATTATACTATATTTTTCAACATTTTTCTAGTAGTTCATTTACTTTTAATCTAAATTTTATTTTTCAATTTGTAAACATAGGCTAAAATTTCTGCAACTGCTTGATATAAATCAGGTGGTATCTCTGCATCTATGTCAACATTAGCATAAATAGTTCTAGCAAGAGGTTTATTTTCAACAATAGGTATATCATTCTCCTTTGCAACTTCACGAATTCTAAGAGCTAGAAAGTCAACACCTTTTCCAATAACTTTAGGTGCTCCTCCCTCATCTCTATCATATTTAATCGCTATTGAAATATGGGTTGGGTTTGTGATTATAACGTCAGCCGTAGGTAAGTCTTGCATCATTCTTCGCATGGCTGCCTCACGCATTTTACCTCGTATTTTGGCTTTAACTTCTGGATTACCCTCAGACTCTTTGTATTCATCTTTAACTTCCTGTTTAGACATTTTAAGGTCTTTGTTGTGTTTCCATCTTTGATAAATCAAATCAAAAATACCAATAATCATAAAAACAGCTCCAACAGAAATTCCCATTCTTATAGCTAAATCTCCATATATTGCAACAGAATTACTTAGACCATAATCAAACATTAAATATATTTTAATTATATCATCTTTTATAACATTATATACTACTAAAAGAATTACGCTAAGTTTCGCAATATTTTTTACAAGCTCAACTATTGCACGCATTGAAAAAATACGTTTAAATCCTGAAATAGGGTTTAACTTGTTAAGTTTAGGTTTAAGTGGCTTTCCTGTAACTTTCCAACCAACTTGCACTACACTTGTTATCACGCCTACTACAAGTACAACTAACATAAAGGGCAACACAGTAATCGCTGTGTCTATGGCAACACTCGCCAAATATTCGTTAAAATAATTTGCTACAAAAATTTCGTCCCATTCATCAATTATAGATAACGAGCTTACCATAATATTTTGAACATTTCTATATATATATCCCGATAACAAATTCAAAGTAAAAAAGCCAACGATAAATAAAATAGCTGTAGAAATATCTTGACTTTTCGCAACTTGTCCTTCATCTCTCGATTTTTCACGTTTCTTACTTGTTGCTTCTTCAGTTTTTTCACCTTCGAAAAACTGTAAATTAAGAGAAATAAGACTATTAAATTTTTCAAATTTTACATAATCAAATTCTTTCTCTTCCACTAACCACTCATTCCCCTTATCATAACTTCAAAGCTATCCATAATCATATCAAAAACACTTTCAAAAATCGTATGTAAATTTGGTATGATAAACATAAAAATAAACAAACCCACAATTAGTTTAATCGGTGCACCTACAACAAAAACATTCATTTGTGGTACTGTTTTTACAAGTAAACCAAGTGCTATATCGACAAGTATAATTGTTCCAACAACAGGTATTGCAATAAGTAAACTTAAGTTAAAAAAAACATACATTATATCAATAAAATGATAAGCAATAACAGAATTTCCAAAGACATTCCCTGTACCAATAGGTATCAAGGTATAGCTTTCTAAAAAAGCATCTAAAACAACGTGAAACGCTCCTGATACAACAAAAATTGTAGATATACCAAGATATAAAAAATTACCTGTTATAGGTACTTGGATTTGCGATGCTGGGTCAAGTACATTAACCATAGAAAACCCTATTTGATAATCTATAAATTGCCCTGCCATATAAAAAGTTGTAAAAAACAAAAAAACTCCAAAGCCCAAAATATAACCAATTGTAAACTCTGTAAGTAACAACGTACCATATCCTAAAAAACTATTTACATATTCTATATCTACTACTATTTCAGAGAAAAAAATAAGTAAGGATACTACAACAGAAAAACATATCTTATAAAGAGTAGGTATGCTTCTATGAGATAATATAGGTGCTTGCATAGAAAACCCTATAAGTCGCACAGCTATTGCTAAATAGACATCCATACTATTAAATAACATAACAAAAAAGGGCGATGATGAATAAGTCATAAATCCCCCTTACCTTGGTGTTATATATTCAGGTATACTTGTATATATTGCCTGAAACAAACCTGTTATATTGCTTTGCATATATGTCCCAAAAAATATTATTGCAATCAATACTCCTAAAATTTTAGGAACAAATGCCAAAGTAGGCTCTTGGATAGATGTTACAGCTTGAAAAATAGATACTAAAATACCAATTGACAAACCAACTAAAAGTGGTGGTATTGCCGTCATTATAACAGTATTTAAAGCAAGTTGAATCAACTCTAAAACATTTTCACTTGTCATTTTTCACCCTCCTACCTAAACGAGCCTATTACACTTTCTATTACTAAATTCCAACCTCCTGATAAAACAAAGAACATTATTTTAAAAGGTAAAGATATAAGCGATGGCGGTAACATCATCATACCCATAGCCATAAGTATAGACGCTACAACCATATCAATAACTAAAAAAGGTATATAAATCAAAAAGCCTATAATGAACCCTTTTTTCAGTTCTCCTAATATAAAGGCTGGTATAACTACTCTATTTGGAATATCATCAGCAGACACATATGTTTCATCAGAATTATCATATTGTGCAAAAAGATACAAATCTTCATTATCAATTTGCCTAAACATAAATTCACGAAGTGGTGCCATAGCTTCATCGAGAAATTCTTCTTGAGTAATTTCTCCTGATGACAACGGTTTAATGGCATTTTCGTTTATTTCCGTAAATGTTGGACCCATTAAAAATATAGTCAAAAACAAAGCAATACCAATCAAAATTTGGTTAGGTGGCATTTGCTGAGTTCCTAAAGCACTTCGCAAAAAATGCATGGATATAATAATTCTCGTAAAACAAGTAAGCATCATTAAAATACTTGGGAAAAGAGTTATAAGTGTAGTTAAAAACAAAATTTGTAAAGTTGGATCTAAACTACTTTCTGTGCCAAGGTCAATACTAATAGACGCACTTACAGTTACACTTTTAAACAAAAGGAAAAATACTGTTAAAAATATAGGAAATACAAAAGTATTAAATTTTTTAAATTTCTTCCTCATCTTTATCCTCATTTTTCTTTTTAATCATATTATTATAAATCGTGGAAAATTGCGTCTTTCCATCTTTTTTATCTTCAAGAAAATTGTCTAAATTTAAGTCACTTTCATTAACCTCAGATAAAAAATTTATTTTCTCTTTTGTAATAGACACTAGAAAAAATCTAGTGCCACATTTTACTATTGCAATATAGCATCCTATACCGATTCCAAGTTTATCAACAATTTCTAAATTATTAGATTTATTTCCATATAAATTTATGTTATTCTTTTTAAGATACTTGCTCAAAAAATAAAAAGCATAAATCAACAAAATAAATACAACTATAGTTTTAATCAATTGCATAGTATAACTACCATTTAAACTTGATGCACTTGTAATATAAAAAGCGAAAAAATCATTTGGCACAATGTTCATATTATACGTTTCCTAAAACCTGTTCAAGCGCAGCTATTACTCTATCGCTTTGGAAAGGTTTAACAATAAAGTCCTTTGCTCCTGCTTGAATAGACTCAATAACCATCGCTTGTTGTCCCATAGCTGAACACATAACTATAACAGCATCAGGGAACTCAGAAATTATCATTTTTGTGGCTTCAATTCCGTCAACTGTTGGCATAGTTATATCCATAACAACTAAGTCAGGTTTAAGCTCCTTATACTTTTCATAAGCTACTTGACCATTTTCAGCCTCGCCAACAACATTGTAACCATTTTTTGTTAAAATATCCTTTAACATCATTCTCATAAATGTTGCATCATCTACTAACAAAATATTTTTTCCAGACATAATACTTCTCCTTTTAAATAATTAAATTCTGTTACTTGTACTTACTATATCGGTAATTCTGATACCATAGTTTTCATCTATAACGACAACTTCACCTTTGGCAACAAACTTACCATTTACAAGTATATCAATAGGGTCACCTGCAAGTTTGTCAAGTTCAATTATTGTACCTGGGGAAAACCCTAAAATTTCTTTAACTGTTCTATTTGTCCTACCCATTTCAACAGTAACTTCAAGTGGTACATCCATTACAAGCTCAATGTTCTCTTTTTGTTGATTGAGTTCTTGGTACATTAAGTCTTGAAATTCTACATTTTTTGCACTAATATTACCGTTTTTACTTAAATCTCGGCTTTGATTATCATGACTTATCTTTACACCACTATCCATTGAAGCATTTTGCATATCTTTATTTCCCGTATCTAATTTATTTGTTTCAAGCTTTTTTTTTTCTAATTTTCCATTTTTAATATAAAACCCATTATTAAACTCGTAACCTTTTTCTATAACAGCACCGAGAATTTTCTTAGCAAAATTAACGGGAAAAATCTGCATCATACGAAATTCAACATATTTATCAATTTTCATATCAAATACGTTAAAGAAAACATCTGTATCTTCTTCTACTCCAAGATCTTCAACTTTAAAATCAGAAAAATCTATTTTTCTAACATCAGGTATACCTATATCGACTTTAGTCTGAATCATCTCTGATAAAACAGTCGATGTTGAGCCAATCATTTGATTCATTGATTCTCCAGTTGTTGACAACTCTAGCTCATTTAACGGTTCCTCTGTGTCAACTTCTGTTACGTCATTCCCAAACATAAGCTCACTTATAATTCTTGCATCTTTAACAGATAGAACTAAAACGCTCATACCCTCAAGCCCCGAAATATAGTCTATTTTAACAGAAACACAAGAAGTAGTAAAGTGGTTTTTTATATCACTAAGTTTTATAACTTGTAATTTCGGGTCGCCTAGAACAACAGGCTTGTTAGCCAGTCTTTCTAAAATATTTTTAGAAACATCCATTGTTTCACGGCTTATTTCTTCAAATATTCTCAATTCATTTGATGTAAACATATCCTCAACATCTATATCAGATGAAGATTCATTATTAAGTAATGTGTTAATTTCGTCTTGCGTTAACATATCTCCCATTAATCTTCTTCCTTTCTTATTACTTCTGTAATTTGCACAGAATTCTTCATTCTCGAAATACCTGGTTTTGCATTAAACTTATGCAAATTTCCTATTTCGATAACTAAATCAGAATTTATAAATGAATCAAGTGGTATAACATCACCAACTTGTAGTTCAACAAAATCAGAAACATATATAGTTGTTTTACCAATTATAGCTTTAACTGGCAATTTTGTTATTTCTAGTCGATGTTCAATTGCCTCTTTATACTGAGATGTGTCTTCATTTTGCTTACTTGTATACCAATGACGCATATTAAGTTTATT
Source organism: Lachnospirales bacterium (assembly GCA_047973385.1). Classification (GTDB taxonomy): domain Bacteria; phylum Bacillota; class Clostridia; order Lachnospirales; family CAMZNU01; genus JBKEBX01. The sequence continues at coordinate 52,308 of JBKEBX010000023.1, forward strand.
CATAACAGGCTCTACAACAAGATATGGTATACAAAAATTTATCATACCCTCAGCGTCACCAACCTTAACTTTTAGATCAACATGAGCAACCATCTCATTAGGAGAAATGATTTGTGCAAATTGTGGGTTTGTTTCAATCTTTTCAACTCTCGGTTTAATTATCTGAACATTTTCCCATGGTTCAACTAGAGCATTAGTCATTTGTGTAAACACTCGTTTAATAAGCATTTTTTCTATTTCAGAAAAATCTCTAAGTTGCTTCATTGTAACACCAGGACCACCTAAAATACGGTCAATTACAGCATATCCAATCTGTGCAGACATTTCTATAATTATTGAACCTTTCAAAGGTGATAAATTTACAATGGATATTAAAACTGGGTTCGGTAACAATTTGTTGAATTCATTATAAGTAACTTGCTCAACACTCGAAACGTCAAGGTTTACAGGTGTTCTAAGATATCCTGTCAAAAAAGACGATAAAGTTCTAGCATAGTTATCATAAATTACCTCTAAAGTTTTCAAATGCTCTTTGTTAAATTTAGGAGGTCTTAAAAAATTATACTCTCGTATATCATATTTTGCAAACTCACCATTTAACTCAGAATCTGCGGCAGCCTCTATAACTGCTTCAAGTCCGTCATTCTCTATGGATTCAAATAAGGAGTCTATTTCATTTTGTGTTAAAATATCACTCAAAGTATGCCCTCCTACCTATTTTTTTATTGCACCCACCAATCAGATACATAAACTGTATTTATATAATTGCTTTTAAATGTATCTTTCATAGCTATCAAAATTTCGTTTGCTAGAGTATCTTGTGCATCTGGCAAAGACATTTCTTCATAAGTCTTAGACTTTATAATCGACAAACATATTGAACGTAGCATATATGGATTAGCATTAAATGTTTCTAAAAATGCAATATAATCTTCATTCTCAGGATCACGATTATCTATACCAAAAGCAATTGACACTCTTATATCGTGAGCTAAGCCATCTTCACCTTTTGTAAGGTTGGTACTAATCGGTTCATCTAAAGGTATTGTTAAAATTTCGCTTGGAAGCAAAACTTCCGTAGTTCCAACAAATTCTTCTTCTACAACTGTTTCTTCTGCACCAAGTATAGAAAAAGCTTTATATCCAACAAAACCTATAGCTCCTAAAAGAAGCACCAACAACACTATAATAACAATCATAAAAATTTTATTTTTATCCATTTACACACCTCTACTCTGCATATTTACTAAATAACTTAATTTCAACACGTCTGTTTTTCGCTCTATTTTCAGGGGAATCATTTGGTACAAGTGGTCTGTATTCACCAAAACCTTCTGCACTCAAGTAAATAGGGTCAACATTTTCATTGTCTTTTAAAAATTCTAAAACAGCAATCGCTCTAGCTGCAGACAAATAATAATTACTTTTATACATTCCACCATTAATAGGTATATCATCAGTATGTCCCTCTATTTTAATATCATGATTAGTATATGTAGCAAGTTGGCTTCCTACACCAGACAAAACACTAATAGCTGCTGGTTTTAGCTCAGCACTACCTGAATCAAACAAAATACCGTCTTTAAAATTTAGTTTTATATAATTTTCTTCTTGAACAACATCAACATTTTCACTCATATTGTTTTCAGCAAAATAAGTTTTGAAGTCTGAAGCCATTTCTTTAAGTTCATCGTCCATTTGTTGAGCCGAACTATTACTGTCATTTATACTTCTATCTACTTTCGGCAAGTCCATTATACCTGAACCAAGCATATCGTTCATTCCAACACCACCACCACCTTCAATCAATGATGGACGGTCGTTAAAACTAAGAGCAATTGCTTGTAGCTTTTCAACATCAACAGAAGAACTTGCAAATAGCAAAACAAAGAAACACAGCAGCAAAGTTACAAGGTCACCATAGGTACCCATCCAGGCAGCTAATCCTGGTTTTACTTCTTCTGGTTTTCTAGCCACTAAATATCGCCCTCTTTCTCTCCAAGTTTTTCTCTAAGAGCAGGAGAAATAAATGATTTAAGTTTTTCTTCTATAATTCGTGGGTTTTCACCACTTTGTATTGACAAAACACCTTCAAGCAACACTTCTCGCATCAAAATTTCATTATCAGAATTTATCTTCAATTTATTGTTTATAGGTATACAAATGTAGTTCGCCATAACAGAACCATAAAATGTAGTTATAAGAGCAACTGCCATTTTAGGACCGATAGTCGTTGGGTCTGAAAGGTTCTGAAGCATCATAACAAGTCCGATAAGAGTACCAATCATACCCCAAGCAGGGAATGCACCACCCATAAAGTCCCATACACCTCGTATATCTTTATGTCTTGTACTTAAATAGTCAAGTTCTGTAACTAAAATACTTCTTACAGCCTCAGGTTCTGTACCATCTACAACAAGCCCTACGCCTTTTTTAAGAAATTCATCATTCATATCATTTACAGCATCTTCAAGAGATAACAAGCCCTCTTTTCTTGCTTGGTTTGCAAGATTTATAACTTTATCAATCGCATCTATTGGATCAGAGTCTGATTGTTTCATAATAAGTCCAAAAGCTTTAAGTGCTGATATAACCAAATCAAGTGGGTGGGCTATGAGCGTACCTGCAACAGTCCCCCCTACAACGATAAGCACAGATGGAGCATCAGCAAAATAAGTAAAACCGACTACATTAAACTCTGCTGCAATAAATATTGACAAAAATATAAATATAATACCCGAAATCAAGCCAATTAGTGAACCTAGTTCCATGAAAGAATCCTCCTATACATCTAATCTACTCACCAATAATGATTTTTTATAATCAATTGTAAGTTGTACAACTTCTTCTATGCTATTAGCTAGCACCAATTTCTTACCATTTATTAAAGTAACTGTTGTATCTGGGAGAGATTCAATAGTTTCTATATGTTCACAATTAAGCACTAACTCTCTATCATTTAATCTTTTTACATATATCATAATATACCTCTTTTCAATTTTTTTATTTTAAAATACCAATTATAAAATTACCTAGTAATTTCAAGCAACTTAATAAATATAACACTTTCTATAAATGACTAAAAATAAGGTTCGTTGTATAATAATATATGCAAGAAATTTAATTTTTAGACAATAACTACGAAAATGGTATATTTTGTTGGCGTTGCCAATATAAAAAAACTTTGTTATACTTATTTATTTTACATTAAAACTCATTTTTTTTCAAGAGAAAAGCCTCATAAATATTAAAATTTATTTATGAGGCTAAATTTTTTATCGTTTTAAGTTAACAAGTTCTTGAATTATTTCATCAGAAGTAGTAATCGTTCTTGAATTCGCCTGGAAACCACGTTGTGTAGTTATCATTTCAGTAAACTCTGACGATAAGTCAACATTTGACATTTCTAGAGAACCACCTAAGATAGACCCACCACCAACACCAATTTCTGAACCAATTCCGTCAAATTCACCTGAGTTTAGAGTTGCAGTGAACAAGTTACCACCTGCTTTTTCTAAACCTTGAGAGTTAGCAAATAGTGCAACAGGGATTTTAGCAATCATTTTTGTTGTACCGTTACTATATGAACCAACGATTGAACCGTCTGAAGTAACAGACATGCCTGTTAAAGTCCCAGGTTCGTTACCTGTAATTCTTTCAGCTGTTGCGTTAGCTGTTTCATTACCAAACATAGTAAGGTCAGAAAAATCTATATCCATAGGACCACTTATGTATTCATCTCCACTAACTGAACCATCACCAAAATATGCATTTTGCTTAATATTAGTGCCTGTTATTGTGTACTCAAAATGCGTATCCTCTGGGTCATCTGGATCATTTACAACAAGACCTTGGTTGTCAAACTTTATTGCACCTAAGTCATCAACCCATGCTTCTTCTGTACCTGTTGCTTCAGCTAAAAGACCATCAATTTCACCTGTAAGAGTCCCATCTGAACCACTAACTTTCATGAGGTATGGTTCTGTTCTATCCCCGTTTAAGTAAGCAACATTTTTAAGCGAAACATTCCATTGTTGGTCGTCTTCATTCCATGTAAGTTTTGCATCTTGAGTCCAACGGTTACCAACAGAGTCATAAAAACTTAAACTTGTAATGTGCTCTGGGTTTTCTGTTGCGTTTAGGTTACCTGTCATATTAATTAAATCAGTTGCAGAAGGAGAGTTAAAAGTCTTATCCCCAGAAATTTGAATAGGTTTTACAACGTCTTGTACAGCCTCATACTCACCTGTTGCCTTACCGTCTGCATTAATAGACTCTTTTACATCCCAACCTTGAACTTTAAGCCCTGCTGATGTAACAAGGTTACCTTGTTCATCTAAACTAAAGTTACCATCACGTGTAAAATATTGTCCTGTTGAATCTCCAACTATAAAGAAACCATCTCCATTTATCATAAGGTCAAGTGGTCTATTTGTACGTTGTGATGCACCTGAAGTCATATCAACATCAATTGAACCTAGCGTAACACCAAGACCTACTTGGTTAGGGTTTGTACCACCTTTACCAGTTATCTTATTTTCACCAGAAGCCGATTGCATATTCTGGCTTAAATATTCATTAAAAGTTACTCTTGAGCTTTTGTAAGCTACTGTATTTACATTCGCAATATTGTTTGCAATAACGTCCATTTTCTGCTGGTGAACTTTAAGTCCTGATACACCAGTAAACATAGATCTCATCATAATAGTTACCTCCTAAATCAAATCGTATGCCCAATCTGTCAGTCAAGGGCAAAGGCTTCCGTTTAGGTCCAGCCTTATACGATAACAGCTCCGTCAATGTTCGTAAAAACTTTACTTTTACTTTCTTCATTATTCATCACTGTAATTATTGTGTTCTTTTTCATACTTACCAATAAAGCAACATCATCAACTAAAACTAACCCTTCGTTGATTCCTTTGTCTTTAGCATCGCTAACACCTTGTTCAACTCTTTCCATTTGAGAGTTTGACAAAGTAACATTTCTGCTCATAAGTCTTTGACTTGCGTGTTTTGACATTTGAAGCTTTTCACTACTTTGAGTTAAATTATCTAAAACACTAGCAAAAGAATTACCTGAACTATTTTGTGTTGTTGTGCTTGATGAAACTTTACTTTTTGCCTTGCTATTTTCGATTTCTCGAACAAGATTTGGGTTTATAAAATTATTTTGCCTTATATCCATAAATCCACCTCTATTCTGTTACATCATCTGCATCTGTTTCTCTTTCTGGCACTTCTACTAAATCATTATTTGGTGTTACTGCATCTGTTTCAGGCTCAAGCTCGCCATCACTAACTCTAACGATTTGATTAGCGTAAACATCTTCACCGTCTATTCTAAGAACAACGCCACCTTCAACAAATTTAACATAATCAACATAACCTGTTTCAACACTTGTAACATTACCATCATCATCATAAATGTTGTATTCAACATTTTTTCCGATAAGTGCAATATTTTGAGAAATGCTAAGTGCTGTTTCAATAGAAACCAATTTGTTAAGTTCTGTATAATCTTCATAAACAGTTTGTATAGAGTTAAGTTTAACTTCCGTTTCATCTATTGTTAAATAAACATCATCTCCATCTATTCTAACACCTTCGACTCTACCCTCTACAACGTCTGTTTTTGCTGTAGTTTCGTTATAAGTCGATGAAACAACATACTTACCAATCATTGAATATGCTTGAGTTTCTGTTTGAACAGTATTTAAGTTTTGCATTTGTTCAAGTGATGAAAACTGTGCCATCTGAGCCAAAAAGTCTTGGTTATCCATAGGACTAAGTGGGTCTTGATATTGCATTTGGGTTATTAGCAAACTTAAAAATGCATCTTTGTCTAGTTCACTTTGTGATGATGTTGAGCTACTTGTTTGGTACAAAGAAGTGTCTGTTATACCATTTGCCCATTTACTTATACTTGACATATATTTTCCTCCTTTTAAATTATTATTTTAATTATCTATACTTGATAATTCACTCTTGACTGAACAATACTACCGTTTTCGTCTAAAGTTTCCTGATTAACAGTTATAACTTCTTCTTCAACACTGTCAATACCAAGATTTACAGCATTGTATGTACTTCTTCCTTGTTCAAATGCACTTTGATTATTTTGTTCACTGCTAACCTCAACAGACAAAGCACCTACATCAATACCTTGTTGTTTAAGTGTATCTTCAAGGCTTGTAAACTGACTTTCTATAAGTTCTTTTACTCGTTGATTTTCAGCCATAAACTGTGCCGTAATAATACCATTGTTCGTAGCAATTTTCAAAGTAACATCGCCTAAATGGTCAGGTTTTAAAGAAATCTTAATTTCTGAAACATCGGCTTTAACTTCAACACGCATATTTTCAATTATCTGGTCAACAGCCTTAAATGTATCAATATTTTGAGTCATTCTACTTTGAGTTAACTGCTCAACTTGTTGAAATTGTGTATTATTATCAACATTAAGGTTTACATTAGCGTTAGAGCTTTGAACTATAACATTACTTTGGGTAAATGCGTTATTTTGTTCATTACTTTGGCTTTGATTTTGGTTATTATTACCACTCATTGTTTCAACAGTATCATCAACTATCTCAATTTCAACTTCTTCTGTAACCTCAACTTCTTCATCAACATTTGTGTCAACTTTTTTAACAACCTCAACATTTGTAATGTTTTGAGTATTTGTAGCCATTTGAGTTTCAGTATCTTGTAAAGTTGTTTTCACTGAATCTTCAATAGTTTTCAAAAGGTTTTGTAACAACTCGTCACTATTTTCTGTATCAACCATTTCAAGATTTATATCATCAAGTATAATCTTGCCTTGTTCTAGTAACTTGTCAATACCCTCTAGTGAAAGTAAATTAACATCTTCACCAACAATATTTTTCATAGCAGATAACAGGTTTTGCATTGTAAGTTCTTCGCCATTTTCTATCATCTCTGAAATTTTACTTGTAACTTCATCAACAGGAATGGCAAAAAAGTTGCTAAGTAGATACATCAAGTCTTTAAGGTTTTCCGTTAAATTTTCATTTGTTTCTATTTCATTTTCAGAAACTTCTCCACTTTCTTGAGATTTTTCTGTTTCTTTCACTTCGTCTGTTTTTGAAGTATTTTCAGTTTCTTTTACTTCGTCTGTTTTTGAAGTATTTTCTTCATTTTTTGAAACATTTTCAGTTTCAGTTTTAAATTCGTTATCCTTAGAAAAATCACTTTTTTTGTTATCATAATCAGTTTCATTTCTATTAGAACTTATGTTACTATCTTTTTTAGAATCTAAAACTTTACTAAAATCATCGTTTTTTGTATATAAATCTTTTTTAGATGATGATAAAACCAAATTTTCAGACGCTACTGCTTTTAAGCTTACATTCATATATTTCACCTCCTTTAATTTTTTTTAAATACATAAATATATATAAATTTTAAGTATTTACAATATTAACTAATTTGGCAACGATGGTGCCATAAGTTTGGCTAAAATAGCCGCTTGTTCTGCTGGCATTTCTGCTAATATATCACCTGCAACAGAACTTGATAACTCCTCTAATATGGATACAACTAAATCTATATCTGTAATCATCATTTCTTCCATAATTGGAGCAACACTAGATGGATCCATAGCACTAAAGGTATTTATGTAGTCTTCAAATTCTTCAGAATCAATCGCTATACCTTTTAAATCAGCATAAACACGTTCTGCGTTTTCGGCATACATACTTTCATAAAAAGATATAAATTCATCTGGTTCTTCACTTGCAACCATAGTATCAAACTCTTCTTTTTCTTGTAAAAAAGCAAGATATTGATCCTCAAACTCCTTTAATCTATCTATTTCATCATTTGCACTTTCAAGTTCTTCTTCTAACAAAGCCGCTTGTTCGTTCAAGCTTTGATTTTCTGATAAAAGAGTTTGATTTTCCACTTCAACCTCTTCTTTCGTCTTGTTATGTGCAATGCTTGAATCTGTTGGTTCTGGCAACATTGTGCCAATAACAGGTATCTTTTCAAGATATTCTCTTAAGTACTTATCTCGAATATCAAAAATATTAAGAAAAACTACTGCAAAAACAAAAATAAGTAATAATAAAGGTATGGTTTTCCAAACAAATTTCCTCGCCTTACTCATTTTCCAATTACGCTTACGTTCTAACTTCTTTTGGCGTTTTTCAAACTTGGCGTTTTTCTTGTCTTCTTTATCCTTTATTTTATTGGCTTTTTGTTCCTCTTTAAATCGTTTCTTTGCTTCTTTTTCAATATCCTTCGGACTAGGTCCTTTATTTTCCTTACTTTTCTTATCCTTCTTACCTTTTTTGCCTTTTTTATCCTCTACTTCTTCGGCATCAACATCTAACTTTTCTTCATCAGCCATTGTTAATCCTCCCTATTTTTCGAATGATTATAGGTTACTATTTCATCGACATTTTTTTGTTCTTTACTAAGCATTTCCTTCTTATAAATTTCTAATTTCTTTTCTTTTAGCTTCTCATAAGCCTTACGTTCTTGCATAACGTCATATAAATTTTTTTTAGCAAGATTAAGGTTTTCTTCTTCTTTTTTAACCGTTTCTTCCTGTTTTACAATATCTTTATCTAGTCTTTCAATATAGTTAGTATAATTTGCAAACTCAACAATATTTACAGTACTTTCCACAAGCTTCTTTTTCATTTTATTAGCATCGCTTTTTCTAGCAAACAAATCTTTTAAAATTAAAAGCTGTTTTTCATATTTTTGAGTCGCAAAACCAAGTTCAATTTTCCGTTGTTCTTCTATTTTGCTTTTAAGTTCTAAAACTGTTTGAAGTTTAAAGTCAAAGCCTTTCATAAAACCACCTATTTTTAGTTGTTAGCAATTCTACGCATAATAGCCAAAGTATCACTAAAAGGTATATTTTCCTCTGTATCTTGAGTTAAAAAATCATTTATACTATCATTAAGTTCAATAGCCCTATCTATTTCTGGGTTGTTTCCACTAGCGTACGCACCAACAGAAATAAGGTCCTCTACCTCTCTATATGTAGCCATATTTTTCCTTATCTCATTAGCAAACTTTTTATGTTCAGGGGTAACAACTTCACCCATAACCCTTGACACACTTCCAAGCACATCAATTGCAGGATAATGGTTTTTATTTGCAATATCTCTTGATAAAATAATATGTCCGTCTAAAATACCACGAGCCGTATCCGTTACAGGCTCCGTTAAATCATCACCGTCAACAAGAACTGTATAAAGTGCAGATATTGACCCCTTATCAGAGTTCCCTCCACGTTCTAAAAGTTTTGGTAGTGCCGCAAAAACCGAAGGTGTGTATCCCCTTGAAACTGGTGGTTCACCAACAGCAAGACCTACCTCACGTTGTGCCATAGAATATCTTGTCAAACTATCCATCATAAGCATTACATCTTTTCCTTCTTCTCGAAAAAATTCGGCAATACTTGTTGCAACTTCTGCCGCTTTAAGCCTCACAAGTGCAGGTTGGTCACTTGTTGCAATAACAAGAACACTTCGTTTAAGACCTTCCTCACCTAAGTCCTTTTCTATAAATTCTCTAACCTCTCGCCCACGTTCACCAATTAAAGCAACTACATTTATATCGGCTTTTGTGTTTCTTGTAATCATACCTAACAGTGTGGACTTACCTACTCCTGACCCTGCAAAAATACCAACTCTTTGACCTTTAGCTAGAGTTAGCATACCATCTATAACTTTAACTCCAAGAGGTAATGGTTCAGAAATTCTGTTTCTAGCTAAGGGGTCTGGAGCTCTGTTAGTTACTGCATATTCAGTATAACTACTAATACTTGGCATATTATCCATAGGTTCACCAAGACCATCTAAAACTCTACCTAAAAGTTCGTAACCAACTTTTATTTTTAGTGGGCTGTTTTGAGCCTCAACAATAGAATCAGGACCAACGCCCTCAAGTAACCCAAGAGGCATAAGTAATATATTACTATCACGAAACCCCACAACTTCAGCCTGTATAAAGTCCTTTGAATGAATATTTTTCTTTATATGACAAATAGTCCCAACGCTTACATCAGGACCAATTGATTCAATAGTAAGACCAACAACTTGAGTAACTCGACCAAGTCGCTTAACATCTACATTTACACAAGCCGCCTTATACTTTTGCAAATCCATATAGCACCTTATTTTTCGCTTTCAAAAATCAACGCAAGATTACTTATTAAATTGTTCTTTGTATCACTAAGGGAACAATCTATAAGCCCATACTCTGTTTCTATAACACAATCATTTTTTTCAAGAGAAAAATCCTTTACAACTTCGATTTCCTTACTGCCGTCAACAATCTTATGGAACTCATCAATCATTGACATTACTTTTTCATATTGTTTTTCCGAAACTCTAACAGTCGCTTTTTTAATAACCGTTGCGTTTTTAAGTCCTCTTTTTACAATGGTTAAAATAGCTCTATCATCAAGTAAGTTTATTACATCAAAAAAATGACCAACAATACTTTTTAAAACCTCAACAATTTCTTCCTCGGACTTCTCAATTATCATTTCTTTTTCTTTTAACGCCAGTGTTAAAATTTCATTCGCTTCATCTTTTACACTTTGTGCCTCTTCTAAAGCTTTTTGATAGCCCTCATCATAACCAACTTTCAAACCTTTAGAAAAACCATTTTCTTCGCCTAAAGAAAAACCCTCATTAAAACCCTTTTCATGACTTTCATCATAAATAGATTGAGCCTTTAAATTAGCCTCATTTATAATCTTATCAGCAACAGATTTCCCCTTGCTTATGTTTACCGTTTCATCATTTTCAGCATTAGAACTATCTTTAATTTCGTTATATCTATTATCATAAATAGCAAAACCACCATCTAAAACAACGTTATTTGCTTTAACAATTTTAGACAATTAACTCATCTCCTCCTCCAGAAGCGATTACAATATCACCTGCATCTTGTAGTTTACGAATAACGTTAACAATCTTTTGTTGTGCTTCCTCAACTTCAGTTCTTCTAACTGGTCCCATAAATTCCATATCCTCTTGAATCATAGAAGCAAGACGCTTTGATAAATTTGAGAAAATCAGTTCTTTCAACTCATCACTTGAACCTTTAAGAGCAACTGCAAGTTCTTTGTTATCTATATCTTGACGTAAAATAGTTTGTACTGTTCCATTATCAAGGTTAAGTATATCTTCAAAGACAAACATTTTCTTTCTAATTTCATCAGATAAAACCATATCTTCTGTTTCTAAAGTTTCCATAATATGTTTTTCTGTTGTTCTATCAACAGCATTTAAAATTTGAACTACTGAATCTATACCACCAACATTTGCATATTCTTCTGTCATCATAGCCGATAACTTTTTCTCCAAAACCTTTTCAACTTCTTTTATAACTTCTGGGGAAGTAGAATCCATCATGGCAATCCTTCTAGCAACATCAGCCTGTTTTTCAACTGGTAGCGAAGATAAAACCTCAGCTGCTTGTGAAGTCTGTAAATAAGATAAGATTAAAGCAATTGTTTGGTTATGCTCATTTTGTATAAAGTTTAATATTTGTCTTGGGTCTGTTTTTCTTATAAAATCAAAAGGTCTAACTTGCAACTTAGCAGTAAGACTTGAAATTACGTCAAATGCTTTATTTTCTCCAAGTGCTTGTTCAAGTATTCTCTTAGCATAACCTATACCACCTTCAGCAATATAATCTTGTGCAAGACATATTTGATAAAATTCTTCAAGAACTGCTTCTTTAGCAGCAGGAAGCACTGTTGTAGTATTTGATATTTCAAGAGTTAGGGTTTCTATCTCTTCTTCTTTCAAATGCTCAAAAATTTTAGCCGAAACTTCTGGTCCAAGAGCTATAAGTAAAATAGCCGCCTTTTCCTTACCTGTAAGAGTAATATTTTCAGCAAATTCTAAATCAAATTCATCACTCATTATTCCCACTCCTCATTTAACCAAGTTCTAAGTAAGTTTGCAACTGCACCTGGCTGTTCTTTAACAAATTTATCAATTTGCTCTTTAGCTGCCGACTGCTTTTTAATTCTAAGTTCTTCAAGTCTTTCCTGTTCAATTTGTTCTTCCATTTGTGTTGAAACAAGTAAATCCTCAACTGTAAGTTCTGGTTCAACTTCTTCAACTTCTTCAACTTGTGTATTTCGTATAATCAGTAGGGCAAGAAGTATAATCAAAAGTGCAAGTCCACCAAATATAACATATTCGCTAATATCGATAGGTTCTATAACTGCATCAACAAAAATAGGTACTTCCCAAGCTGTTATAGACACATTCTCCATACCTGCCGAAGTTTGAACAGCTTCTGCTATTTCATCAGGAACAGTTAAAACATTATACTTTATAGATTCCTTATAATCTTCCCATGTCATATCATTAAGCAATTCATTTTGTGTCAAATATTCTTCATCATAATACTTATAATCATATAAAACTACCGTTAAAGCACTTGCATCAGGGTCAAAAGTGCCACTCGCCTTATCTTTAATCGTTTCTGTAACATTTACATAATAATCTTTTGAAACTGATTGACTATCCGCACTGTAAGCAGAGCCATCATCCATAACATAGTTAGCTTCCTCGTCATTTGTTCCTACACCTGGTTCAAGTCCCGTAGCACTATTTTCTGCCGATTGTTCCTCTGTACTTTCATGGTAAGTTACACCAGTGTTTGTTCCATCAAGTGGTGAATATATTGTAGACTGAACTGCTTCCTCATCCCATGTATAACTAACATTTGCATATACTTTAACATCATCATAAAGTGCATTTACTAAACCACTTATAGATTCTTCTAGTTCGTTCTTCTTACTTTGTTCAACTTCTATATTTTGATTTAAAGAAAATGAATCATCAGAAGACCCCTCATACAACACATTAGCACTATTATCAAGAATTACTATATTTTCAAGTTCAAGTCCTATAACAGAACGTGCCACATATCTTGCAATAGCTGCAGCTTGAATATCTGTAAACTGTCCAGTAGTTTCAAGTCTAACACTTGCCGTTGCCACATCATCATTTTCTAGAAAGTAATTTGTTTTTTCAGGCACCTCTATATTTACAGTTGCACTTTCCACTCCATCAAAGTCCTGTAAAGAGTATGCGAGTTCTGACTCTTCTGCTCTTAAAAGGGTTTCACGTTGCACCGTTTGAGTCGTACCTATACTTATCAAGTCAATTGCATCAGTAAAAGTAAAATCGTTGTCCACTCCACTTATTGTAGCATTAGACAAAACAATTCTAGCTCTACTTGCATCTTTATCCCTTACATACAAATCTCTAGCATTATCGGATATTTGAGTTGTAAGACCAGCCTCACTTAAAACTGATTCAGCATCTGAAATCGTTCCAACCTCTTTGTTTACCATAATAGCATACCAATTAGGCTTGGCAACGTAATAAACTGTACTCGCTATAACTACAATTAGAACAATAGAAGCAAGAACTAATCTTATTTTTTGGTTTTTATCTAATTCATTCCATTTATTTTGTATTTTTAATATAAAGTTCTCTATCCTAGTTCTCATTTTACTTCGCTCCTATTAACCTAAAGTTGTATTTGCATGATTTCTTTATATGCATCTATAATCTTATTTGTTATTTGAACAGTAAAGTTCAAACTTGATAAAGCTTTTTCTTGTGCCATAGTAACTGCTAAAATATCATCTGTTGCGCCTGTTGCAAATTCAACTTGCATTTGTTGTGCATGTTTTTGATAGTCTGATGTTTCTGCAACCAAATTTATAGCAGAATCGAAAATATCCGAAAAAGCCTGTCCATTTGGGGTTACGATTTCATCAGTTTGATTTGTATTTTCTTTAAATTTGTTAATAGTAAGTAGACTATTTTCAACTCTCATTTTAATTTAGTCCTTCCTTTGTTTTCTTATCCTATTCTTAAGTTTGTCTGTGTTTAAAACCTAATTTATCTAGGAGTTTTTTCAGAATAAATCTAAAATTTCAAAGTTTATGGACAAACTGAAGATGCTTCTCATCTTTTGTTTTGCCAAAAACTCGCTCAACCTCGTTTCGCTTTTGAAATGAGATTTATATACTTGAAAATTCCTCCTTGTTACTTTTTCTCTACCTCTAGTTAGGAGTTTTTTCAAAATAAATCTAAAATTTCAAAGTTTATGGACAAACTGAAGATGTTTCTCATCTTTTGTTTTGCCAAAAACTCGCTCAACCTCGTTTCGCTTTTGAAATGAGATTTATATACTTGAAAATTCCTCCTTGTTACTTTTTCTCTACCTCTAGTTAGGAGTTTTTTCAGA
>JBKEBX010000016.1:0-78856 GCA_047973385.1 Lachnospirales bacterium
AATGATATATTTTTAGAATCTAAAGAAAATCCTGTATTAATTAAACATAACGTAAAAAATAAAAATGGTTTTTATATAGCAGGTGACTGTATAAAAGGTCCGTCAACAGTTGTAAAAGCAGTTGCAGATGATAAGAAATTCACTAAATATTTTTGTATAATTATTGGCATAACTCATGATTTTGTAAAAACAACTGTTGATAGAAGTGCTGAAGATTTACGATACAAAAAAGGTTTCTTATCTGCACAAAGTGATTTACCACAAGATAATGGTAGATGTTTAGGTTGTGATGTTGTATGTGAGATATGTACTGATGTTTGCCCTAACAGAGCTAATGTACTTTTAGAAGGCAACATTATACTTCACGTTGACGGTATGTGTAACGAATGTGGTAACTGTGGCGTTTTCTGTCCTCATAGTGGAAACCCATATAAAGATAAACTTACTGTTTTCTGGACTGAAGAAGACTTCGTAGACTCAACTAATAAAGGTTTCTTGAAAACTTCTGAAAACAATTACAAGGTGCGTAACGAAGATAACAAAATTGTTGAATATGTATTTGGATCTACTAATCCAGATGTATCAGAAGAATTTGTTAAAGTGATTAATCTTATAAATAAAAACTATGAATATTATTTAGGATAATTTTATAAAGAAATGTAATAGAGCCTCATAAATGGCTCTATTACATAAATATATATTAAGGGGGAGCATATAATGGTTACTTTTAAGGTAAATGGCAAAGATATTTCCGTAAATGAAAATACTAATCGAAGCCTTATGAACTATTTAAGAGAAGAACTAAAACTTACATCAGTTAAAGACGGTTGTAGCGAGGGAGCTTGTGGAACTTGCACAATAATTATTGACGGTAAAACTACAAAGTCTTGCGTTAGAACCCTAGAGAAAGTTAATGGCTCAGAAATATTAACTGTTGAAGGTTTATCTGATAAGGAGAAGGAAATCTTTGATTTTGCCTTTGGTGATGCTGGTGCTGTACAATGTGGTTTTTGTATACCAGGTATGGTTATTTGTGCAAAAGCTTTGATTGATACAAACGATAACCCTACAAAAGCAGAAGTTAAAAAAGCTATAAACGGTAATATTTGTAGATGTACAGGTTATCAAAAAATTGAGGAAGCAATTTTACTTGCTGCAAAAATAATTAGAGAAAATAAAGGAATACCAAAAAAGGAGTATACGAGTAAATTTGGAGGAGTTAACAAACGTGTTGACGCAAAGGTGAAAACACTAGGTACAGGTATTTATGCTGATGACTTATACTTTGATGATATGGTATATGGTAAAGCACTTAGACCACCTGCACCACGAGTAACAATAAACGCATTAAATCTTGAAAAGGCTCTTGCTCATGGGGATTGTGTTTCTATCATAACTAAAGACCAAATACCTGGTAAAAAAGTTATAGGACACTTAAAGCAAGACCAAGAAGTTTTAGTTGGCGTTGGAGAAACTACAAGATACATAGGTGATGCAATTTGTCTAGTTGTATCTACTAAACAAGAGAGTTTAAGTGAAATTTTAAATTTAATAGAGCTTGATTATACTGAACTTAAACCTATAACTTCACCTAAAGAAGCGTTGGCAAATGGAGCTGACCATATACTTGAAGGTGGTAACATACTTTCTGTTACAGAACTTAAACGAGGTAACCCTCATGAAGAAATAGAAAAAGCGAAGTATAAAGTTACAAAAACTTATAATGTACCATTTACAGAACATGCTTTTTTAGAACCTGAATGTTGTGTTGCAATGCCATATGAAGATGGCGTGTTTGTACACACTGGAGGGCAAGGTATATATGATGAACAACACGAAATTGCTCATATGCTTGGGCTTGACTATGATAAGGTTGTTATAGAATCTAAGCTTGTAGGTGGTGGATTTGGTGGTAAAGAAGATATGTCTGTTCAACATCATGGTGCATTAATCGCATATTTACTAAAGAAAACTGTAAAAGTTAAACTGACTCGTCAAGAAAGTATAAATACACATCCAAAGCGTCACGCAATGGAGATTGAAGTAACTTCGGCTTGTGATGAGAATGGTAAACTCACTGCACTTGTGGCAAATATTTTATCAGACACAGGAGCATATGCATCTCTTGGTGGACCTGTTTTAGAACGTGCTTGTACTCATGCAGCAGGACCATATAACTATCATAATGTACATATAAAAGGTACTGCTGTTTATACAAACAATCCACCAGGTGGAGCTTTTAGAGGCTTTGGTGTGTGTCAAAGTAACTTTGCTGTTGAGGCAAACATAAATCACTTAGCTGAAATGGTTGGTATAAGTGCCTATGAAATGCGTCATATAAATGCAATTCGTCCAGGTCAAGCACTTCCAAACGGTCAAATAGCTGATGAGTCTACTGCACTTATTGAATGTCTTGAGGCTGTAAAGGATGTTTATGAAAACAATAAGTACACTGGTCTTGCATTAGCTTTTAAAAATAGTGGTGTAGGTGTAGGTATACCTGATACAGGACGTTGTATCCTTTGTTATGAAGACGGAAAAGTCCATATCAGAACAAGTGGTGCAGACATTGGGCAAGGTTTACAAACTGTTGTTTATCAAATCGTTGGTGAAACTTTAGATATTGATGAAAGTAAGATTTTTGTTGAACCACCTAATACTATAAGAACGCCAAACTCTGGTACAACAACAGCATCAAGACAAACAGTTTTTACAGGTGAAGCTTGTAAACGTGCATCTATGGAGATGAAAAAAGCTCTTGATAGTGGTAAGACTTTAGATGACCTTTTAGGTAAAGAGTTTTATGGTGAATATACATCGGAAACTGACCCTATTGGCTCTGATAAAGAAAATCCTGTAAGTCACGTTGCTTACGGGTATGGTGCACATGTTGTTATACTTGATGATGAGGGTAAAATATCAGAAGTTGTCGCTGCCCATGATGTAGGTACTGTAATAAACCGTACTTCTGTGGAGGGACAAATTGACGGTGGTGTTGTTATGGGGCTTGGTTATGCACTAACAGAGGATTTCCCTCTTGAAGAAAGCGTACCAAAGGCAAAGTTTGGAACACTTGGCTTATTTAGAGCTAACAACGCACCTAAGGTTACATCTATTATTGTAAATCGTGAGTTTGAGGGACAACTTGCGTATGGAGCAAAAGGGATTGGAGAAATCTCAACAGTTCCAACTGCGGCAGCTGTTCAACAAGCCTATTACAAATTTGACGGTAACTTTAGAACTAGGTTACCACTTGAAAAGACAGCTTATAGAAAAAAATAGATTTTTACCCTTTGATATATAGCACTTTGCAATGATACTATATATTTTACTTAATAGTCAAGATGACCTATCCTGCAAGTGGGAACTTGAACCCCCACTTTTGATAGATTAGCCTTTCTCGCCGCCTACGCTACACTTAGAGGTGGGGATCTAATCTATTCGATTAAGTGAAAATATAATAATAGCTAGTTAAGACGTAAAGAAGTGCCTTAAAGCTTAACTTTCCTTTAGAAAATCATAATTATTATAAAAAGCCTTGTTTTTAAAAAAATATAATCATATAATCATACATATACCAAAATGTACAAAGTTTTTTACAAACATTTTCTAAAGGAGAGGAACTTCTTTAAAATGGCATTTATATAAATGACATTATTGTAAAATTCAATAATGTAAATAATGAATAGTGGAGGATACAAGAATGAAGAAAATTATTAACACTACAAATGCACCAGGAGCAATCGGACCTTATTCACAAGGCGTAAACATTGGGAACTTAGTTTATACTTCTGGACAATTACCTATATCTATGGAAACAGGTGAGTTAGAACTTGAAGATATTAAAAAAGCTACAAAAAATTCACTTGATAATGTAAAGGCAATACTTGAAGACCAAGGGCTATCAATGGCTGATGTATTCAAAACAACTGTTTTTGTTACTGACCTTGCAGATTTTGGAGCAGTAAATGAAGTTTACGCAACATATTTTGAGGCAAATCCACCAGCAAGATCTTGTGTTCAAGTTGCAGCACTTCCAAAGGGTGCTAAAGTTGAAATTGAGGCAATTGCTGTTGTTAAATAGTAAATAGATTTTCTATTTTACTAAATTTTTGATATTTAAAAGGAGTATTTAACTACTTACTACACGTTTTCTTTTCATAATTTTTACTAACATAAATACTCCTTTAAATATATAAAGAAATAGGTGATTATATGAATTTACTTATTAAAAATGGAAAAATTGTTTTAGAAGATAAAGTTATAAATGGTGATATATTAGTTGAAAATGGAAAAATCAAAGATATAGGCAACTTTGTGACTGATTGTAAATCGATTAAGACAATAGACGCTAGTGGAAACTTTGTTTTTCCAGGGCTTATAGATGTTCATACCCATTTTAATATTGATGTAGGTATAGCGAAATCTGTTGACAACTTCTATACAGGAACTTTGGCAGCAGCTGTAGGTGGAACAACTACAATAGTTGATCATATGGGTTTTGGACCAAAGGGCTGTAACCTTTCTCATCAACTTGATGTGTATCTTGAATATGCAAAAGATAGTTGTATAGATTATGGATTTCATGGTGTGGTACAACATATTGATGATGAAGTTTTAAAGGATATGGAAAATCTTATAGAGCGTGGTTTAACCTCTTATAAAATATATTTAACCTATGACTATAAACTTAGTGATTACGAAGTTTTAAAGATTTTAGAACGTGCTAAGGAACTTAATCTTATAGTTTGCGTTCACCCTGAAATAGACGGAGTAATTCACTTTTTCAAAGACAAATTTGTATCTGATGGAAATCTTTCGCCTATATATCATGAAAAGGCACGACCTTTCGCAGTTGAAAGCGAAGCTATATCAAAAATGGCTAGTTTTTCTTATATGTTAGGTGATGTACCTCTTTATATCGTACATTTGTCAAATGAGCAAGGGCTTTTTGAAGTAAATAAATGGAGAGATAGAGGGTTATCAAATATATTTGTTGAAACTTGTCCTCAATATTTGTTTTTAGATGAAAGCAAATATCTTGAAGATGACGGTATAAAATATATACTTAGTCCACCACTTAGAAACAAGTCAAATAATCAACCTTTACTAAATGGTTTAAATAATGGTGATATACAATGCGTAGGCACTGACCATTGTAGTTTTGACTATTTAGGTGATAAACAATTGGGGAAGGATAATTTTACAAAATGCCCAAATGGTATGAGTGGTGTGGAAACAAGAGGTATACTCATGTTTTCAGAAGTTGTAAAGGGTAACCTTGATATACATAGTTTTGTAAACACATGCAGTACAAACCCTGCGAAACTCTTTGGCTTAGATAAAAAGGGAGTTATAAAGGTAGGTAATGATGCAGATTTAGTAATCGCAAGTAACATCGGTAAAAGCCGTATCAAGCATAGTAGTTTACACGAAAATGTAGACTATACGCCTTATGAGAATATTGAAGTATATGGTAAGTTTTTATATACAATTTCAAGAGGTGAAATTGTTGCAAAAGATAATAACTTTGTTGGTAAAAAGGGATACGGAAAATATATTAACCGTAGTCTTTCTAACTATAACAAGGTATGATAATAAAATAACAAAAAATAATATAGAATACTTAAACATAAGAAACAAGTATTATGGAGGAAAGTATGTCAACTAAAATTTTAAAAAATATAGATTATTTAATTACAATGGACTTTGAGGATAAAATTCTAAGAAACGTAGATGTTTTGATAGAAGATAATGTTGTTAAAGAAATTGGTGAAAATTTAGGGGACAAAGGTGCTGATACTGTAATAGATTGTACTGATAAAGTTGTTATGCCAGGCTTTGTAAACACACATCATCATTTGTATCAAACTATGTTTCGTGGTATAGATGAGGTTCAAGAAATGCCATTGTTTCCATGGCTTACAGGTTTGTATGAATTTTGGAAACATCTTAACGTAGACACAGTATACTATGGAGCTATGATTGGCTTTAGTGAACTACTTAGAACAGGTTGTACAACTACTTGTGATCATCATTACCTTTTTCCAAAGGGGGAAAGCAAGGGTCTTATCGATGCTCAGTTTCGTGCAAGTAGTGAAATAGGTATAAGATTTACAGCCACTCGTGGTAGTATGAGTTTAAGTAAAAAAGACGGTGGTCTTCCACCTGAATCAGTTGTACAAAGCAATGATGAAATCTTGGAAGATTCTATAAGATTGATAGAAAAGTATCACGATGTATCCGATTTTTCTATGAAACAAGTTGCTCTAGCACCTTGTTCTCCCTTTAGTGTTACTAAAGATTTAATGATTAAAACTGCTGATTTAAGTGAAAGATACAATGTCATGTTACACACACATCTAGCTGAAACAATCGATGAAGAAAACTTTTGTTTAAAATCCCATAAAGTTCGCCCACTTGAACTTATGGAAGAAGTAGGCTGGTTAAATGAAAGAACTTGGTTCGCTCATGGAATATACTTTAATGATGATGAACTTATAAAAATCAAAGATAACAACTGTGGTATTGCACATTGTCCATCTTCTAATATGAAACTTGGTTCTGGTATTTGTAGAACAAGTGAGATATTTGATATGGGTATAAAACTAGGGATTGCCGTTGACGGTAGTGCTTCAAATGACGGTTCAAATATGTGGGAAGAAATTAGACGTACATATTTACTTAATCATTTAAAATATGCTGACAAAGGGCTAAGTGCCTATAAAGTTTTACAACTAGCAACAGTTGGTGGTGCAAAAGTACTTGGTCGTAATGATATCGGTCGTATAATGCCTAATATGGCAGCTGATTTAATCGCCTTTGATTTAAAAGATATTGCCTTTGCAGGTTGTCATAATCCTCTTACAAGTATAGTAGGGCTTGGCAACCATAGTTACACAGACTTCACTATGGTAAACGGTGAGATTGTAGCAAAAAAAGGAGAAATATTAAAGGCAAATACAAAAAATATTTTACATGAGGGTCATAAACATGCAAGTGAAATTGTTGCATTCGAGCGTAAATGTAAAAATTAAATTTAAGTAAGTGGGAGAAGGTTGGGGACTATGAACTTAAAAGCAGAAAGCATTAAAAGAGTAATTGTATATGGAATGGGGCTAATGATACTTGCCTTTGGGATTGCGTTTTCTATAAACTCAAATCTTGGAGTATCGCCGGTTAGCTCACTGCCTTATGTTGTAAGCTTGATACTAGGTACTAACTTAAGTCGTGGTATCTTTCTAGTATATTGTATAAGTGTAGTCATACAAATTATTATTTTAAGAAAAGATTTTAAAATAAGAAATCTTATGCAACTTGTTGTAACTTTTTTCTTTGGTTATTTTACTGATTTTGCAAACTATGTACTTGGGGATTTTTGTTTTCCTACATATTTTGGGCAACTTCTTATGCTTGGTATAAGTATTGTGCTTATGGCTATTGGTTTATGTACATATATAAATGTACAACTTCAAAGTATGCCGATAGAATCACTTATACAAGCCTTTGCACTTAAAATCACAAAAAAACCATTTCATGAAACAAAAATATATATAGATAGTTCATTAGTTATTATAGCAGTTGTATTATCATTTCTTTTCTTAGGTAATATTCAAGGTGTTCGAGAAGGTACACTTTTAGCGGCAGTTTTAGTTGGTAGAACTATGAAAGAAGTTCGTAAAGTCATTTTACCTTTACTTGATAAATATGTTTTTGATAGTAAAGAAAGTGAAAAAGCATAATATTTAAAACAAAAAAGCATAATTACCATTATGCTAAAAAAAATTATTGAAAATGACACTGAAATCGAAGAGGATATAAAGAAATGATTAAAAATCATTAGACTTTATATCTTCTTTTTTTTAGTATACAAAAAATATTATAAAAAAAATTTAAAAAAATTTATTTAAAATAATTTTAGAAACAGCCTGTAATGTACGTTTAAACTAACTTTCGGACAAACGGCTTTAAATGGTGTACTTAGAAAAAAAGTATAAAATATATACAAAAAGTTAGCTGAAAATTTTATGTGGCAATTGCTATTTTTTTGACGAAAAATAAAAAATCTGTGATAAATGTCACTATCTATAGATTTTATTTATGTTATTATTATGTTAGTAGAAAAATTAACAATTATATTTATGAATTGTTAAAATTTAAGGAGGTATTTTATGAAAGTAGTACAATCTACATGTAATTATTGTTCTTTGGACTGTAACCTTGATTTCCACGTTGAAAATGATACCATTGTTAAAGTTGTACCTAGAGAAGGTTACCCTGTAAACGCTGGGTTTTCTTGTATCAAAGGTATAAATCTCGACAAACAACAAACGGTTATCAAAAATAATCAACTGCCTAAAGTACGTCAAGCAGATGGTAGCTTTAAAGATTTATCTTGGGATGAAGCTTTTAAACACACTGCTGGAAAAATTAAAGAAATTCAAGAAAAGTATGGCGATGAAGCTTTTGCTGGAATAAGCACAGGTCAGCTTACTATGGAAGAGTTTGCTATTGCAGGTCACGTTATAAGAAATGAACTTAAAGCTAACCTTGATGGTAACACTCGTTTATGTATGGCAACTGCCGTTGTTTCTTATGTTCAAAGCTTTGGTTTTGACGCACCAGGTTACACTTTAAATGACTTAGAATTATCAGATACTATTATTTTCATAGGTGCAAACCCTGTTGTTGCTCACCCTATTATCTGGGATAGAGTACAAAAAAATAGTATGCCTAACAAAAAAGTAATTGTTATTGACCCTAGAAAGTCTGAAACAGCTAAAAATGCGGATTATTTCTATCAAGTAAATACTAAGGCTGATATTAACTTATTTTACACTCTTGCAAATATCTTAATTGGTCAAGGACATGTTGATGAGAACTTTGTTCAAAATCATACTAACAAATATGAAGAGTTTGTTGAGTTTGTAAAAGACTATTCTGTTGATAAAGTTGAAGAAACAACTGGTCTTAAACCAGAAGAAGTTCAAGAACTTGCAGATTTAATCGCAAAAGGCAAAAATGTTTCTTTCTGGTGGACTATGGGTATAAACCAAAGTTATGTAGGTGTTAGAACTGCTCAGTCTATTATAAATGTAGCTCTTTTAACTGGTAACATAGGTAGACCTGGTACAGGACCAAACTCTTTAACAGGTCAATGTAATGCTATGGGTTCTCGTGCTTTTAGTAATACAACTGCTTTTTACGGTGGTGGTACTTATGATAAAGACGTAAGAAGAACAAAAGTTGCAGGTATCTTAGGTGTTGATGAAGATTATTTACCTAGTAAACCAACTTTCCCATATAACAAGATTATTGAAGAAATAAACGCAGGTAATATAAAAGGTCTTTGGGTTCTTTGTACAAATCCACGTCACAGCTGGACAAACAATGAAACTTTCCAACAAGCAGTTGATAAACTTGAGTTGTTTATTGTACAAGATATTTATACTACTACTGAAAGTGCTGAAATCGCTGATGTTATCTTCCCAGTTGTTCCTGGTATTAAAAAAGAAGGTACATATATAAATACAGAACGTAGATTATCTCCAATGCGTATATGCATAGATAGAAAAGAAAATGAAAAATCTGACTATGAAGTAATTTATGGTATGGGTGAAGCTCTTGGTATGGGTGATAAACTTAAAGGTTGGGAAACTCCAGAAGATGCTTTCGAACTTATGAAAAAATGTTCAGAAGGTATGCCTTTAGATATTACAGGTGTTGAGTGGAAAGCTCTTGAAAATTCTAATGGTATACAATGGCCGTTTAGAAAAGGTGAAGTTCTAACTGACGATGAAAGAAGACTTTTTGAAGATGGAAACTTCTATACTCCAAACAAAAAGGCTAACTTTATGTTTGAAGCACCACCTGAAAATCCAATGCCACTTAACAATGAATTCCCAGTACTTTTAAATACTGGTCGTGGTACAGTTGGTCAATGGCATACGCAAACTAGAACACGTGAAATAGGATTTGTTGAAGATGTTGCTCCAAAACCTGCTCATATATTTATAAATAGTAAATACGCTTCAGATAATAACATTAAAGATTTATCTAAAGTTCTTGTAAATTCTATGAACGGTCAAAGTGCTGAATTTGTAGCTTTATTGAGTGAAGATGTTAGATATAATGAAATTTATGCTCCTATACATTATATTGAGTGTAATAAGTTGACTCCTTCTGTATATGATCCATTCTCAAAAGAGCCTTCTTACAAATCAACACCAGTAAATATACAGTTAATTAGGGGGTAGGGTATGCATAGAGTAAAAATTAATAGAGAAAAATGTATCGGTTGTCTTACTTGTGTAACTGCTTGTATTGTTAGTCACAAGAGTTGCGACTCAAGAAGCCGTGTAGTTGTAGATAGTAGAAATAAAAATTGTCCAATTTTTTGTAATCATTGTGAACGTCCTGAGTGCGTTTATACTTGTATGTCTGGTGCTATGAAAAAAGAGGAAGATGGTTTAGTTTCTTATGATAAAGAGCAATGTGCACAATGTTATATGTGTGTTATGGCATGTCCATATGGTGTTTTAAAGCCAGACTTTTTAACAAAACAAGAAATTATGAAATGTAACTTATGTGAACATAGAACAGAAGATGGTAGTCCAAACCCTATGTGCGTTGAAAAATGTCCAATGGGTGCTATCGAAAATGCGGAGGTGTAAATATGAGATACGTAGTTTTAGGTGCTTCTGCAGCTGGTATAAATGGAGCAAGAGAGCTTAGAAGTCTTGATAGAGATGCAGAAATAATCTTAATTTCTAAAGATGACGAAATCTATTCAAGATGTATAATTCATCATTATTTAAGTGGAGAGCGTACTCTTGATGAGTTAAGATTTGTAGAAGAAAATTTTATTAGAGATAACAATATTGATTGGAAAAAAGGTGTTTCCGTTGTTGATGTAAACACAGTTAACAAGGTTGTAACTTTACATAACAATGAGAAAATTTCCTATGATAAACTACTTGTTGCTACTGGCTCAAGATCTGTTTTCCCTAAAATCGCTCATATAAATGAATGTAAAAATATTTATGGTTTTAGAGATTTAGATGATGTTATAGTTTTAAAAGAAAAAGTTAAAACGGCTAAAAACATTGTTGTTTTAGGTGGTGGTCTAGTTGGTATGGACGCTGTATGTGGTACTTTAGACCTTGGAATAAACAATATAACTGTTGTTGAACTTGCTGATAGAGTACTTAGTATGCAACTTGACAAAAGAGCAGCATCTTCTTATGAAAAAGCTTTAGAAGAAAAAGGTGTAAGACTTATTTTTAACAATGCTGCAGTTGGTGTTGAACGTGATAGTAACAACAATGTTTCGGCAGTAAATCTTAAAGACGGTGGTAAAATATCTTGTGATTTATTAATTGTAACTGTTGGTGTTAAGTCAAATTGTGAGTTCTTAGAAAATTCTGAAGTTATTATTGATGAATGTGGTGTTGTAGTTGATTCATTCGGTCGTACAAATGTTGCTGATGTATACGCAGCAGGTGATGTAACAGGTCGTGGTCCTATATGGTCAGTAGCTACTAAAGAAGGTATAGTTGCAGCAAACAATATGTGCTTTAAAGAAGCTCAAATTACTGATTTCTTCTATGTGAAAAGCACAATGAACTTCCTTGGTATAAACACTATGGCAATTGGTAGTAACGAAGCACCTGATGAAAGTCATAAAATTGAACTTTATGATGATGGGAGTGTATACAAAAAAGTTATACATAAAGATGGATATATAACTGGTGCTATTTTACAAAATGATATAGCATATGGTGGTGTTATAACTAAGCTTGTAGCAAACAAAATTAATGCATCACAAGTTGAAAAACCTTTATTTAAAATTGACTTTTCAGACTTCTTTAATATTGATGAAAGAAATAGTGAACTTTACTATACAGAAGATATTTAATGAGCCTTGTAGGTGTGATTATTTTAGGAGGCAAAAACACTCGTATGGGTGGAGAGAAAAAAGCTTTCCTAAAATATAAAGATAAATGTTTTTATGAACATATTTTAAATTCTATGAGAAAGGTAGATAAAATCTACCTTTCCGTAGAAGATAAAAGCTTATATGAAAACTTAGATTATGAGCTTATAGAAGATATACATAAGGAAATAGGTCCTATTGGTGGACTATATAGTATTTTTAAAAATTGTAAGGAAGATGCATTTTTAGTTTTACCGTCAGATGTACCTCTTATAAATGATATAGTTGTGAATGAACTTATCGAAACTTATAAGAAAAGCAACAAACCAGTAGTTCTTATAGATAATAAGGACTATCCAAACCCTTTAATCGCCATTTATACTAGGGATTGTATGGAAGTTGTTGAAAAAATGATTGAAAACAAAAACTATAAAATGAAAAACATTTTATCTTCAATTGATTATGATACTGTAAAGTACAAAGACTTATGCCTTGATGAAAAGTTTATAAATGATTGTAATGATAAAGTAACTTATGAGAAACTTATAAAGGAGTAATTTATGCTCTTTAAAGTTAATGTTTTAACTAAATATAAAAGGAATGTAGTGTTTAAGTAGTAATATCATACAGATTTATATTGAAATTACTTATTGTAAAATTATACAAAAATTATATAAAAATTTTAGTGATTATTTAATAAGTATTAAAAAAAGGAGAATTTATTATGGAAAAAAGTATTTTTCAAAGAACGGAAAATTTACCTATACCAGTAGTTGCAACAGCTCTATCTGTTTGTACTCTAGGTAACGTTTATGGTGGGTTAGGTTTCCCGTTTTTAAAAATGTTAGCAATGGTTTTTGGTGTAGTAATTTTATTTTTCTATCTCGTAAAAATAGCTATGTATTTTGGCAAATGTAAGACGGAATACACGACAAATACTGTGTTTGCAAGTTTATATGGTGCTATAACAATGGTTATAATGATTACATCAAGTTATTTTATGACATGGATTCCTGCTCTAAAATATGTTATAATAGCAGCAGTAGTAGTTCACGCTTGTCATATCTTAGTATTTTTATACTTAAATTTAATCAAAAATTTCCAATTGAAATTTTTTGTACCTAGCTGGTTTGTTACACTTAACGGTATCATGGTTTCAACAGTTGTAGCTATGCCTGTTTTACCTGAAGCAATGGCTAAAGCAGTATTGTATTGGGGTATAGCAGCTTATACAATCGCAATACCTTTTATGATTTATCGTTTAGCTAAAGTTGAAATGCCTAGACCAGCATATCATACACAAGCTATACTTCTTGCACCTTGTTCACTTATAGTAGCAAGTTACATAAACGCAACTGGTTTAGGTTATGTTAGTGGACATATGGGATTTGTAAGTGTATATTATACTTGTGTGGTTTTATCTTTCTTATTTATTTTAGTAAAAATACCTAAGTTTTTCTCATTTCCATTCGCACCAGGTTTTGCAGGTCTTACATTCCCGATGGCTATCGGTGTTGTAGCATCAAGTAAAATGAGTGGCTATTTATCAGGTGCTGGTTATGAGCAAATGGGACACTACATTAAGCAACTTGAGGGCGTTCAAATCGTTATCACAACAATTATTATAGGTTTTGTTGTTTATAACTTTGCTCATATGTTTTTCAAGAAGCCAGAAGAATAAAAATTAGGTAGTGGAAAAAGTTAAAAAACATGTATGAACTTTTATCAACACCTTCTTAGAAAAGTGAGGGTATAAAATTGAGATTAATTAAGACTGTTGATGCAATAGGCAAAACTCTATGTCACGACATAACACAAATAGTAAAAGATGACTTTAAAGGTGTAAAGTTTAAAAAAGGTCATGTTATCAAAGATGAAGATGTTGATGTTTTACATTCTTTAGGCAAGTTTAACATATATGTATGGGAAGCTGATGACGTTAAGTATGTTCATGAAAATGACGCAAGTGAGATTTTAGCTAATATGTGTGTTAGCGAAAATCTTCGCAAAGGCGAAGTCAAAGAGGGTAAAACCGACCTTTTTGCTGAAATAGACGGTCTTTATAAAATCAATTCTAGTATTATAAAAGAGCTTAATTCAATTGATGAAATAATAATATCAACTAGACATAACAACTTTCCTATAAAGAAAGATGAAAAAGTTCTAGGCACAAGAATTATTCCGTTAGTTGTTACTAGTGAAGTTATGGATAAAGCTAATAGTGTATATAAAGGTGAGCCTTTATGTACACTAAAGCCTTTTACGGTAAGAACTTGTGGCGTTATAACTACGGGTAGAGAAGTATTTGAGGGGATTATAGAAGATACTTTTACACCCGTTATTAAAGCAAAGCTTTTAGAATATGGTGTGGAAATCATTTATCATAAAACGGTTACTGATGATATTGCAGAGATTCAAAAGGCAATTAAAGAGGCTAAAACTAAGGGTGTTGATATGATACTTTGTACAGGTGGTATGAGCGTTGACCCTGATGATGTTACGCCTACTGCTATAAAAGAAAGTGGAGCAAACCTTGTGGTATACGGAACTCCTGTTTTACCTGGTGCAATGCTTTTACTTGCATATTTTGATGATGACACGCCTGTTTTAGGGCTTCCTGGTTGTGTTATGTATTCTAAACGTACTGTTTTTGACCTTGTTTTACCTAGAGTTTTAGCAAGGGATATTATAACAAAAAGTGATATTGATAATCTTGGGATTGGTGGACTTTGTTTTGATTGTCCACAATGTCATTTCCCAAATTGTTCCTTTGGTAAAGGTGAGTAATATGAAATATATTCAACTTGAAGAAGCTATAAATTTAATAAAAGAAAATGTTACATATAATAGCACTTTTGAAGAAGTTAATCTTTTAGACGCAAGAAATAGAGTTGCTTATGAAGATATTTTTTCAACAATAGATAATCCGCCTTTTAATAGGTCACCTATTGACGGATATAGTTGCAAAAGCTGTGATTTAAAAGATATAAAAAATGATAATTATGTTAAACTTAATGTAATAGGTGAGATTTGTGCAGGGGATAGCAAAAGTTTTAATGTTCAAAAAGGCGAATGCGTCAGAATAATGACAGGTGCTATGATACCTGAAAATTGTGACTGTTGCATTAAACAAGAAGATACAGATGAAGGCGATGAAATAGTAAAGATTTATAAGATGATATCGAAAAATGAAAATTTTTGTTTTAAAGGTGAAGACTACAAAAAAGATACACTTTTGGTAAGTAAAGACAGTAAACTAACTTATGCACATATTGGTGTTTTGGCTAGTTCTGGAATAAATAGGGTTAAAGTGTATCAAATGCCTAAAATTGCCATTATTTCTACTGGTGATGAAGTTGTTGAATGTGGCAAAGTTTTAAACAGTGGTAAAATATATAATTCGAATTCATATATGATAAAGGCGAGGTTGCTTGAACTTGGATTTAGTAATATTCTTATAAACTCAATTTCTGATAATGAAGATTTAGTATACGATTGTATAAAAGATTTATCAAAGGAATTTGACGTAATAGTAACAACTGGAGGGGTGTCCGTCGGGAAAAAAGACATTTTCCATGAAGTTGTAAAAAAAGAAGATATGAAACAAATCTTTTGGAAGATACAAATCCAACCAGGTACACCAATTATGTTTTCTTTATATAAAGATACACCTGTTGTTAGTCTTTCAGGAAATCCATTTGCAAGTCTAGTTAACTTTGAACTTATAGTTCGTGAATTACTAGGTTTTATGTATAAAGATGACGCACTTGTAACGAAAAAATTTAGTGCCACACTTAAAAGTGATTTCAACAAAAAAAGTATTAAAAGACGTTTTATAAGAGGGATATATGACAACTACAAAGGGGTTGTTACTTTACCTTGTGGGTTACACTCATCAGGGGTTTTAAGTAGCTTAGTTGGTTGTAACTGTCTTATAGATATAAAAGCTGGTACATCACATTTAAAAAGTGGAGATACTGTAAAAGTTATTTTATTATAATAGGAGCTTACAAGATGAAAAAGCAGTTAGTTATAGGGATTTCAGGTTTTAAAAATTCTGGTAAAACTACTTTGATTTCTAATATTATACCTAAAATTAAGGAAATTGATTGCATACTAAAAGTTGCTACAATTAAACATGATGGTCACGACTTTGCACCTGATGTAAGAGGGACAGATACATATATACATAGGAAAAGTGGTGCTGATGCAGTTGCTATTTTCTCAAATAGCAAATATATGGTTATAAAAGACGAGTCTGTTGATGTGCCTAAAATTTTGGAGTTTTATAAAGATATGGATATTGTACTGCTTGAGGGATTTAAAAGTTCTAAATATCAAAAGATTGAAATTCTTCGAGATGGTATAAGCGAAGAACCATATTGTAACAATGTTTTAGCATATGTAAGTGATTTTTATATGGATAGGGAAAAAGTAACTTTTGATTTAGAGGATTATGAAAAAATAGGTAAGTTTATTGTAAAGATGTACAATGAGCTTTAAAAAAAGACTGTATAAACTCTTTGTTATGGGTTTATACAGTCTTTTACTTTTACTGAATTAGAAACTTTGCAAAATTGAAAGGTGGCACATTCAAAAAAAACAGAATTTTCATACTTTTGTCAAAGCCGTTGTTTTGTAATGAAAATGGATTTTTATATATCTTGTATGGTCACCAATTGTCTTTACTATTCGTCAGCCTTGTATTCTAAAATATCAGCTGGTTGGCAGTCCAAAGCTTCACATATTGCCTCTAAAGTTGAAAAACGTATAGCCTTTGCTTTGCCATTTTTTAAAATAGATATATTTGCTTGTGTTACACCGATTATTTCAGAAAGCCTAGTTATAGTCATTTTCTTTTGAACAAGTAGCACATCAAGTTTAACATTTATTGCCATAAGCCTTACCTCCTATATAGTCAAATCTTTGTCTTTTTGCAATTCATAAGCACTTTGCCAAAGTTCGAGAACAACAGATACAAAGACTGTTACGCAAAAAGGTATACAGATGAATAAAAGGGCAAAAAATACGGCTCCTGGAGCGTCATCAAGTTCAGCGATAACAACAGATGCAGGTAGTAAAGGTAAAAATGTACAAGTAAATATAGTTGTAAGTTTTTGTATTTTAACTAAAATGTTTACAGATTTTTCTGTAAAAGTTTCTTCTCTTTCGATACAAGCAAGAAGTTTAAGTGCGTTGTATATACCAAGAGTAAGGGGTACAACAGCTAAAATACAAGTTAAAGTTATAAGAAATATGAAAGTTTTAGGTGAGAAAAAGCCACCAGAAATAGCTGTGTTTCTCATTATTTGATTTAAGTTAAAACCCATTATAATTGTAAAGATATAAACAGGTATAGGAACAATACATAGTGCAATTTTTAATATTTTTGTTTTGTATGTGTTCATAAAAACTCCTTTTTTCTTTATATTATAATTTACGACATATCGTTTGTCAATATAAATATATTGTTTTACAATATATTTATACGCAAATTTGCAAATTACTTGACAAAATGTAAAACTTATGATAAAATAAATATGATATATACTAACTGGAGTGAGGATTTTGAAAGAAATTCCTCATTTTTATTTGTGTTTTTAAAGAAATGAGGTGAACTGTTTATGAAACAAAGCGAAATTTTAGAGATAATAACTAATTATGTAGAACCCTTAACTAAAGAGGTTGGGGCATTTATATATGATGTTGAACTTGTAAAAGAAGGTAGTAACCTTGTTCTTCGAATCTACATTGATAAAAATGGTGATGGTGGAGTTGGTATAACAGAATGTGAGGTTGTGTCACGTGGACTTATAGAAAAACTAGACGAAAATGACCCAATTGAAAAAGCTTATACTCTTGAAGTTAGCTCTCCAGGTGTGGAAAGAAAGCTTAGAACGCCTACACATTTTGAAAGATATATAAATGAAGATATTTATGTAAAAACATATAAAGGTGTAGATAGCAAAAAAGAGTTTATCGGTAAACTTTTATCCTATGAAAATGAAGTCATAAAAGTTGAAACTATTGATAAGACTTATGAATTTACAAAAGATGAAGTCGCACTTTGTAGACTTTATGTTACCTTTAAGTAGGTTGAGAATTTAGAATAAATTGCAATATTTTAAATTTATTGTGATTGGAGGTAGAGAGATGGCGAGAGGCAAGAAAAAAGAAGAAATAAACTTAATTGAAGCTGTTAAAGTAATCGTTAAAGAAAAGGGTTTGCCTGAAGATTTGATTTTTGAATCTATTGAAACAGCTCTTGACTTAGCTTATAAAAAGAATTATCAAACAAATGAGAATGCGAAACTAACAATTGATAGAAATACTGGAGCAATAACAGTTTTTGCAGAAAAAATTGTTGTTGAAATAGTAGCTGATGAAATTTTGGAAATTGCTTTAGAAGATGCACTTCTTATAAAAAGTGATATAGCACTTGGTGATATGTGTACTGTTGAGGTTACTCCAGAGGACTTTGGTAGAATTGCTCAACAAACAGGTAAAAATGTTATTTTGCAAAAGTTAAATCTTGCAGAACGTGAGATTTTGATTGAAAAATATAAGGAAATGGAATCGGAAATATATAACGCTGTTGTTCAAAGACGTGATGGTAGAAATATAATTGTTACGATTAATGATATTGAGGCGAAGTTACCTATTTCTGAACAAATTCCTGGAGAAAGATTTGAAAGAAATCAGTCTATTCAAGTTTATGTTAAAGAAGTTAAAGACAACAAAAAAGGTCATGCTATAACTGTTTCTAGAAGTAGCACAGAGCTTGTTAGACGTCTTTTTGAACAAAATGTTAGTGAGATTTTTGATGGTATTGTTGAGATTAAATCAATTTCTCGTGAAGCAGGTTCTAGAACAAAACTTGCAGTATACTCAAATGATGAAATGATTGATCCTGTTGGTGCTTGTGTTGGTGTGAATGGCACTCGTGTAAATTCCATAGTTGATTATTTAAATGGTGAAAAAGTTGATATTGTATATTGGTATGAAGACGCAAGATATTTCATTGCTGAATCATTAAGCCCAAGTGATGTTTTGGCTGTTGAACTAAATGAAGAAGACAACTCTGCTAAAGTTGTTGTTCCTGATGACCAGTTATCACTTGCTATCGGTAAAATGGGACAAAATGCAAGACTTGCAGTACGTCTTACAGGTTGGAAAATTGATATAAAAGGTGAGTCTGCATCAGATGAAATAGGCTTTGTAAAAGAAGAAAGTTATAACTTTAAAAATAATGAAACTTTAGAACATGGTGAATATTATGAAGATGAATATTATGATGAAGAAGAATATTTAGAAGATGATTATTCAGAAGAAGTTGAAGAAGACGAAACTGAAGATATAGAAGATGTAGAAGATGAAATTTTAGAAGATTAATATTTTATAGTGGTGATTTTATGAAAAAAATTCCGATGCGTAAATGTTGTGGCTGTTTGGAAATGAAAAGTAAAAAAGAACTTATTAGAGTTGTTAAGTTAGATGAGGAATATTTTGTGGATAAAACAGGTAAATCTAATGGTCGTGGAGCTTACATTTGTGAAAATGTAGAATGTTTCGAAAAAGCATATAAAAATAAGGGCTTTGAACGTTCTTTTAAAAGTGCTATACCAAAAGAAATTTATGAAAATCTAAAAGGTTATTTTTACAGTTAGTGTGGTGTTTATGGATAGAAATGTTAAAACTATGTTAGGACTTGCAAGACGTTCTAACGCAGTTAAAACTGGAGATTTTATTGTTTCTAAATTGATTAGTAGTAAAAAAGCTAAAATCGTAATAGTTGCTAAAGACTCTGGTTACAATACAAAAAAGAAGTTTGCGAATAGTTGCCATTTTTACGGAGCAAATCTTGTATCTTATAGTACAAAGGAAGAGCTAAGCTTGGTGCTTGGTAAACAAAATGTTGCTGTACTTGCTATTGAAGATGAGAATTTTGCAAGTAGAATTGGTACGCTTATAATAGAAGATGAAACAGATAAAGTTATTGTTGATGATTTTGATTATAAGATTAATGTTGAAAATATAGAAATGGGTGAGTCCGAAAAATAAAAACTAATAGTTGTCAGTTGTGTAATTAAACGGAGGTGAAATATTGAGTAAAGTTAGAGTACATCAATTTGCTAGTGAAACAGGTGTTACTAGCAAAGAAGTAATCAATAAACTTGAAAAATTAGGTATAGAAGGCAAAAAGGCTCAAAGTGGTCTTGATGAAAGAGAGCTTTCTGCACTTAAAAATTCATATAATAAAAGTAATAATAGCGGTGTTGAAAAGAAAGTTATTCAAAAAGAAAATCATAAGGTGAATAAAATCGAAAAAGAAGTAAAAGTGGAAGAAAAAGAAGTAAATAAATCTCAAAATTCTGAGAATAAGCCTAATAGTAATAATGTAAATTCAGGTGAAAGACGTCCAAACCCAAATGGTGAACGTAGACCTAATAATAATGGTGAAAGACGTCCAAATCCAAATGGTGAACGTAGACCTAATAATAATGGTGAAAGACGTCCAAATCCAAATGGTGAACGTAGACCATATAATAATAATGGTGAAAGACGTCCAAATCCAAATGGTGAACGTAGACCATATAATAATAATGGTGAAAGACGTCCAAATCCAAATGGTGAACGTAGACCATATAATAATAATGGTGAAAGACGTCCAAATCCAAATGGCGAACGTAGACCATATAACGGAAACAACAATAATGGCGAACGTAGACCTTATAACGGTAATAACAATAATGGCGAACGTAGACCTTATAACGGAAATAACAATGGCGAACGTAGACCATATAATGGAAATAATAACAATGGCGAGCGTAGACCATATAATGGAAATAACAACAATGGCGAGCGTAGACCTTATAATAACAACAATGGCGAACGTAGACCATATAATGGAAATAACAACAATGGCGAACGTAGACCTTATAACGGAAATAACAATGGTGAACGTCGTCCATATAACGGAAACAACAATAATGGTGAACGTAGACCTTATAACGGAAACAACAATAATGGCGAACGTAGACCTTATAATAACAATAATAATGGCGAGCGTAGACCATATAACGGAAATAACAATAATGGTAGTCGCCCATATAACAATAATGGATATAAAAAGAATTACAATAATCAAGGTGGTTTCCAAAATCGTGGTAGTGGTTATAATAAAGATGACGATGATGATGATTACAGAAACACAAAGAACGGTCAAAGAGCTCAAAGAGGCAAAAGTGATACAAAAACAGGTGGAGAAGAAAGACCAAAAACTGCCGATAAGATTAATCGTAAAAATGAATCAAGAGCGAAGTCTAAGAAAAAACTTGAGAACAAAGAGTCTAAGTGGGTTGAAGACAATAGCGTGTTAGTTGATTTAAAAACGAAGAAGAAAAAAGAAGTTGAGATTGTTAAGGAAGAAATCAGCTTAATTGAAGTACCTGATACAATCATTTTAAAAGAACTTGCTGAAAAACTTCAAGTTGCCCCTAAAGATATTATTTTAAAGTTGTTCAAACAAGGTGTTATTGCAACAGTTAATCAAACTATTGACTTTGATACAGCTGTTGAAATTGCTGAAAGTTATGATGTACTTGTTGAAAAAGAAGAAGAAGTTGATATCTTAGAAAAAGCTATGCAAGATGATATCGAAAATGAAGATGAGTCTGATAAAGAAGAACGACCACCAGTAGTTGTTGTTATGGGCCACGTTGACCATGGTAAAACTTCTTTACTTGATGCAATTAAAAAGTCTAAAGTAACAGATGGTGAGCATGGTGGTATAACTCAACATATTGGTGCTTATACTGTTGAAGCAGGTGGAAAGAAGATTACTTTCTTAGATACACCAGGACATGAAGCTTTTACAGCTATGCGACTTCGTGGTGCTCAAGTTACAGATATTGCTGTTCTTGTTGTTGCTGCTGATGATGGTGTTATGCCTCAAACAATAGAAGCGATTTCTCATGCTAAGGCTGCTGAAGTTGATATAATTGTTGCTATAAATAAAATAGATAAACCAGGTGCAAATCCTGATAAAGTTAAGCAAGAACTTACTGAACACGGTATTGTTGTTGAAGAATGGGGTGGAAGTAACATCGCTGTTCCTGTTTCTGCAAAAGTTGGTACAGGTATTGATGATTTACTTGAAATGATTAACTTATCTGCTGAAGTTCATGACCTAAAGGCTTCAAGCAAAACTCGTGCTAGAGGTGTTGTTATAGAGGCTACTTTAGAACGTGGTCGCGGTGTTGTTGCAACAGTTCTTGTTCAAAGTGGTACACTAAAAATAGGTTCACCAATCGTTTTAGGCTCGGCTTATGGTAAAGTTCGTACTATGGTTAATGATAAGGGCGAAAATATAACTGAAGCAACTCCTTCTATACCAGTTAAAATAACAGGTTTATCAGAAGTGCCAAATGCTGGTGATTTATTCTATGGTGCTGAAAGTGATAAACAAGCAAGACAACTTGCATCCGATATAAATGCACAAAGTAGAGTTAACATGATTAAAAATTCTCAACAAAAAGTATCCCTTGATAATCTGTTCTCACAAATCAAAGATGCGAATGTTAAGGAGCTTAAACTTATTGTTAAGGCTGACGTTCAAGGTTCTGCTGAAGCTGTTAAGAGTTCTCTAGAGAAGCTTTCGAATGAAGAAGTACGTATTCGTGTAATTCATAACGGTGTTGGTGCAATAAATGAAAATGATGTTACTCTTGCCGCTGCTTCAAATGCTATAATTGTTGGTTTTAACGTAAGACCTGATGTTAACGCAAAGTCTGTTGCTGACAGAGAACAAGTTGATTTACGTTTATATAATGTAATTTACCATGCTATTGATGATATTATACTTGCTATGCAAGGTATGTACGACCCAATATTTGAAGAACAAGTTATTGGTCAAGTTGAAGTGCGTCAAATCTTTAGATCTAGTGCATCAGGTACAATTGCTGGTTCATATGTAACAGATGGTAAGATTTTACGTCGTGCAAGTGTTAGATTAAAACGTGATGACGAAGTTATTTATGATGGTGATTTAGAAAACTTAAAGCGTTTTAAAGATGAAGTAAAAGAAGTTGTAAAAGGCTTTGAATGTGGTATTGTTTTACCTAAATTCAATGATATTAAAGAAGGCGATATTTTTGAAGTTTATGAAATGGTAGAAGTACCTAGAAAATAGTTGTAAATATATAAGGAACTGTAAATTCTTTGAAGATACAGTTCCCTATTATTAAAGTGAAAAACAAAAAAAGGAACGAACAGTTTATCAAATTCTTAGTTAGTTTTATTAAGTTTTTGTTATACTCTGTGACTGTCCGTTTTTTTAGTTCTATATTTTCCTAAATATAGAATTTTATGTACTAATGATAGGAGGTTCATTATGAGTAAAAAAGGAAATCACAGTGGACAAAGTCGAATTAACCGTATAAATGATGAAATAAAAAAGGAAATTAGTAAACTTATTAATTATGAAGTTAAAGACCCAAGACTTGAGGCTTTTATAACTGTAGTAAGTGTTGATACAACAAATGATTTATATTATTGTAAAATTTATATTAGTGTATTTGGAGATGAAAATACACAAAAGCAAGTTTTAGAGGGGCTTAAAAGTGCAAAAGGTTTTATAAGACGTGAACTTGCAAGACGTATAAACCTTAGAAAAACTCCAGAACTTACATTTGTTATTGATGACACTTTAGAACAGGCTATGAAGATTGACAATATAATTAATAAGATATCAAAAGAGTATAAAAACGATGCTGAAACTGAAACTGAAAGTGAAATTGATGACTTAGAAGATTAGTGAGGTATTTATGAGCATTATATATGATAAAATATATGAAACCCTTAGAAAATTTGAAGATAAAGAAATTGTACTTGTTGGACATAAAGATGTTGACGGTGATGCTATTGCCTCAACATCGGCTTTTTCTCTTTTTCTTAAACAATTAGGTATTCCACATAAGGTTCTTCTTGAGGAAAAAACTTCATATGGCGTTTTGCCCTATTTAGATTTACTTTATAAAGGTGATCCACTTGAAAAATGCGATTTATTTATATCTTTTGATTGTGGTGACAAGTTTAGATTTTCTGAGTATGAGCATTTATTTGATAGTGCAAAGGTTACTATAAATATTGACCACCACGCAAGTAACAATAGTTTTGCAGACATTAACCTTGTTTTTGTAAACGCAAGTTCAACAAGTGAGATTGTTTATGATTTTATTTCTAGTTATGTTGATGTTACCAAGGAAATGGCTGTGTTTTTATATGGTGGTATAGTTTTTGATACAGGTGGTTTTTTACATGTATCAACTTCATCAAAGACTATGTATGTTGCTGGGAAGCTTATGGAAACAGGAATAGATGCTAACCATATTTATTACTGTATTAATCAAATGAAAACAATAGCGGAGGTTCAGGGACTAAAAGCTCTTATTAACAATATTCATTTTGTATATGATAATAAAGTAGTTTACGCAATTTTGTCAATTGAAGATATTGAGGCTGTTGGCTCAACAAACAACGATGTTGGAAGTTTCGTTAGTTTTCTATTCAATATAGAAGATGTTGAGGTTGCTATATTTATGTATGAAAAGGTTAAAGGTGAGTATAAAGTTTCTCTGAGAAGTAAGAATATTGATGTATCTGAAATTGCAGGTAAGTTTGGCGGTGGAGGTCATATCCGTGCATCAGGTTGTAGATTTATAGGTAAGCCTATTGACAATATGAATTCTCTTTTAGACGAGGTTGAAAAAGAACTTAATGAAGAAAGAAATATTTAATGGTATAATTAACGTTTATAAAGAAAAAGACTATACAAGTCATGATGTTGTGGCAATTGTGCGAAAAACTTTATCTAGTGTAACTGGAGAAAAGGCAAAAGTTGGACATACTGGAACGCTTGATCCTAACGCAACTGGTGTTTTGCCTATTTGTGTTGGAAGAGGAACAAAATTTGTTGATATGATTTTGAACTCTTATAAGGTTTATAAATGTGAACTTGTTTTAGGTTATGAAACTGATACATTAGACGTGACAGGTAAAGTCATAAAAAAAACCGATAAAATTCTTAGTAAATCAGAAATTGAATGTGTTATAAACTCATTTGTAGGCGAATATGAACAAGTTCCACCTATGTATAGTGCTATAAAAATTAATGGTCAAAAAATGTATGATTTAGCTAGAAAAGGCGAAGTGGTTGACATTAAGCCTCGTTTAGTAGAAATTTATAGTATTGATATTCATAGAATCGATGAAGAAAATAGAAAAGCTTTTTTTACTGTAAAATGTAAAAAAGGTACATATATACGTTCTCTTTGTCGTGATATTGGTGATAAACTTGGTGTTTATGGTACTATGGGTGATTTGGAACGTCTTGAAACATCTGGTTTCACAAAGGAAAATGCAATTTTTCTTAAAGATTTGAAAAATGCAACCACAGTTGAAGAATTAAATAAAAACATTGTAAGTGTAGAGAATATTTTACAAAATTATGATAGTGCTTTTGTTGATGTATCTGCTAAAAAAGCAATTGTTAATGGTAACAAAATAGACAAAAAATTTATTACTTCTAAAGATTATATTAATGGTAAAATTTATAAAATGTATTTGGAAAATTCTTTAGGTAAATTTATTGGTTTGTACTTATATAAAGACAGTGTTTTTATACCTGAAATTCTTTATGATATAGAGGTTTAGTAATGAAAATTTTAGATAATAATGA
Source organism: Lachnospirales bacterium (assembly GCA_047973385.1). Classification (GTDB taxonomy): domain Bacteria; phylum Bacillota; class Clostridia; order Lachnospirales; family CAMZNU01; genus JBKEBX01. The sequence goes on from JBKEBX010000016.1 coordinate 25,674, forward strand.
AAGAATTAGTGAAAATTCAATAGTTTTAATAGGTAATTTTGATGGTATTCATATGGGTCATCAGAAACTACTTAAAAAAGCAATTGATATAAAAAATAAGTCAAACAAACCTCTTAAAATTGTAGCTTTAACTTTTTACCCTCATCCTAGAACTTTACTTAAAAATAAAATTGTTAGAAATATTTTTACATTAGAGGAAAAAGCAATTGCTTTTGAAAAACTAGGGGCAAACTATCTAAAAGTTTGTGATTTCAATGAGGAAAATCGAAATCTATCTCCTGAGGAATTTGTTGATAAGTTTTTGTATCAACAACTTAACTGTAGATATGTTATAGTAGGAGAAGGTTTTACTTTTTCTAAAAACAAAAGTGGCAATGTTAAAGTTTTGATTGAGCTTTCTAAAAAATATGATTTTGAAGTTGTGCCGATTAAACATTATGAAAGTGATGTTGTTTTTGATGATAAAATAAGTAGTACGACTATACGAGATTTAATAAAAAATTCGGATATTAAAAGTGCTAACGAACTACTTGGTAGACCTTTTTTTATTATTGGTAAAGTATGTAGTGGTAAAATGCTTGGTAGAACTATTGGATTTCCTACAGCTAACATAAATGTGTCTGATAGTAAAATTTTGCCTAAAAATGGTGTTTATGCTACAAAAACAAAAATTAGAGATAAAATTTATAAATCTATAACTAATGTTGGGATTAATCCAACATTTGATGTTTGTAAAAAAGTTGTTGAAACAAATCTTTTTGATTATGATGGAGATTTATATGGTGAACAAATTGTAGTTGAGTTTTTCGACTATATAAGAAGTGAAACTAAATTTACAAATATTGATGAATTAAAGAAACAAATTGAAATTGATGTTGAAATAGTGAAGAAATTAGATTATTAGTATATGGAAACATTGGAAAATTTCAATATTTTGCAATGAAACCATTTACAAAATACTTAATTTAGTGTATAATAATATGGATTAGAATTTGGAGGTGTCACATGAGTACGCTTTTTATAATATTAGCAGTTGTATATATAGCTTTTTGTATGTTTTTTGTTTCAGTAGTTTTGTTGCAAAAAAAGAGAAATAGTGGTATAGGAAACTTAAATGGCGGTATGGGAACAGAAAATAACTCAATGGGTAGAACTAAGGAAGATAATTTGTCTAGATTAACTAAAATTCTTGGTTTTGTATTTATGTTATTTACTTTTCTTATTGGTTATGTAAACTAAAAAAAAGTATAACTTTTTTGTCAAAATGCAAATACGTAACTTTATATTCTAAAAGGGTATATCCCTTTTTTTTTGGGCTAAAAACGCCTTAGTAACTGGCTTAAATGCCGTTGAAACATTTTTTTATAAGGAGATTACACATTATGAACGAAACTAAAGTAAAACACGCAGATCCTTCTGCACTTGGTCTTTTTGGACTTGCTATTGTTACTCTTGTCGCTTCATCACAAAAGCTACATTTTACAGAAGGTACAGCTCTTATTTTACCTTGGTCAATATTTTTAGGGGCCATTGCACAAATGATAGCTGGAATCTATGATTATAAGAAACTGAATATTTTTGGTGCTACTGCATTTTTATCCTATGGACTTTTTTGGCTTGGTGTGTCTATGACATGGCTTATTTCAAGTGGTAGTCTAGGTCCAGAGTTACAAGGTGCAATGGATGTACATCAGCTAGGGTTTGCTTATGTTGGCTATTTAGTTTTAACTATATTTTTAACTATTGGGGCTGTTGAAACAAATAAAGTTTTACTTACAATATTTATTCTGATAGATGTATTGTTTCTAGGTTTATCTTTATCAACTTTTGGTATCGCAAAAAATTCTATGCATAGTATGGCTGGTATAGCTGAATTTTTAATTGCTATCGTTTCTCTTTACGGTGCTGGTGCAAATGTATTAAACAATCACTTTGGATATGAATTTTTACCTATTGGTAAACCTATGGGGATTTTTGTAAAAAATAATAAAAAAAATGTTGACAAAAATTTAAGTATCAAGTATAATAATTAATGCATTAGATAACTTAATGATAGGAGATAGTATGAAAAAAAATATGCATGGTTTGTTTTTAATTTTTATAATTATGAATTCTGTTTTTTTAACTTCTTGTTCTAGCTATGATAATGCAACTACTGAAAGTCAAGACAATGTTGTTTCAGAAAAACCATCAGCGGAAACAACAGAAGAAATAAGCGATAATGATGAAACTGCTGAAACCGATACAGATACTTCAGCATCTGAGGAAGGTGATTGGGGAGAAGCTTCTGAAATGGAAGCTGAAGATATAACAATTTCAGATGACCAAATTATACTTGATAATTTGTTTCTATATAAACATGTAAATGGTAAAGGTAAAGAAACTGATAGAGTAGGTTATGTATTGTTTGAATATGAGATGTTAGGTTTTGTAAAATATCAAGTTGCTTATTTAGCTTGTACTTGACGAAGTCCAGAGAATAACTATTTGACTGTTGCTTACATAGAAATTGATAAAAAAGATGGCTCTGTAAAAACTATGTCTTTTAGCACTGATGGCCAGGATGGTCATTATTATCCTGCTACTTTTGGTGATACTGTTGTAATAGACGGTGATATTCAAAATAGAGAACTTATAGAAGTGTATTTAGACGATAATGTTCGTGGCAAAACTCAAGAAGAAATTTCAAACATACCCGATATGCATGGTGAAGTTGATACATATACAGGGGCAACTGTTACACCTAATAACGCTGTTAGAATGCTTGAAGGTCTTTTTGATTATCATAATAGGAGATATGGTCAAAATTAGAAAAATAAACTTTTCTTATACATTGACGTACATATAAACAAAAGGAGAATGATAAATTATGAAAAAATTAGCATGTGTATTATTAATAGGAACAATGGGACTTGCAACTGTTTCTTGTGGCTCTACTGCAGAGTATACAGCAGAAGCTTATCAAGATTTACAAAATCAAGTTGAGGATTTACAAAGCCAAGTTGCAACTTTAGAAGCACAAGCAACATCAGCTGGTGAAGAAATCGAAAGCTCTATTGATGGTGAAGTTGTTGTTGAACCAAGCTTAGACGGTGTTGTTGTTGATATGACAAACATAGACCAATATTTACATAGAGATAATGCAGTTTATGTTGATGTAAGAGATTTTGCAGACCAATTTGCTGGTGGATATATTCGTGGTTTTACAATGGTTCCTTTCACTCAATATCTAGAAAATCGTGCAGTTGTTAAAAATGATGGTTGGAATTTTACAGAAGCTGATGTTGTAGGTGAAGAGTATTTAACTAATGTATTTGGTGAAAACAAAGATGCAGAAATCTTTGTTATGTGTGCTTCAGGTACTAAATCTGGATATATTGCAGACGTTTTAACAGGTATAGGTTATACAAATGTTCAAAACGTTGGTGGTATTAAAGACTATGATGGTGAAAACAAAGTTATGGGCGATGGTGAATATACAATACCTCAATAATGCTTAACATGTAAAAGTAAAGGACTGTTTAGTGAGTTTTCATACAGTCCTTTTTTTATGTAAAATAGTTTTATTTTAAAAAATTTTCAGCATTTTATGAAGTTATGTAAATGCAAGAAGAAAATGTTGAAAAAAAAGTAGTATCATGGTATAATATGTATTGGTGCATAAATAATGCTATATAGTCGAAGGCGAGTTTTACAGCTTAAAAAAGATACTACATGGCTAAAATAAATGTGTTTAATTTTTGGCTTAAGGAGTAAATATGGGTAGTAGAGAAGAAATGTTAGGTAATGAACCAATTGGAAAATTGTTAACGAGATTATCAACACCAGCTATAATTGGTATGATAGTTAATGCTTTATATAATTTAACCGACACTGCATTTTTAGGGAATAGTAGTCAAGGTGTTAATGCACTAAATGCGTTATCAATAGCGTTTCCTTTTCAAACAATTATGGTTGCTATAAGTCTTATGTTTGGTGTTGGTGCAAGTTCTGTTATGTCTGTTGCACTTGGTAGACGTGAATATGATAAAGTTGAAAATATTGTTGGTTCTGCTTTCACAGCCGCAACCATCTCTGCAATTGTATGGGCTTTTTTTGCTATAATTTTCATGGAACCATTGTTTGATTTGTTTAGTGCTTCAGAAGGTGTAAGACCCCTTGCAACGCAATATTTAACTATTGTTTATATTGCAAATATAGTTTTTACAAACTCATATGTATGTAATAATGTTCTTAGAGCTGAAGGTAATACTATGGCTGCTATGACACTTATGATTATTGGACTTGGAGTTAACATTATACTTGACCCTATATTCATATATGAAAGTGTATCTCTAGGAGTTTTCACTATTAGTGGGCTTGGTCTTGGAGTACAAGGTGCAGCTATTGCAACATCTATAGGACAGATGACAGCTATAATGTATGCATTGTATTTTGCTAAGACAAATGATACAAATTTAAAGATTTCTTTATCTCATCTTAAAGTTAAAATTAAACTTTTAAGCGAGATTTGTCGTGTTGGATTTCCAAGTTTTATAAGAAACATTATAGCTAGTCTTATTTCAATGATTATGTTTAGTTTACTTATAAAATATGGTAATCTTTTACCTAATATTGAACATGGTGGGGAATATGCTCAAGCTGTGTTTGGTACAGTAAATAAAGTTATTATGTTTATGATTATGCCATCTTTTGGTGTTATACAGGGTATGCAACCAATCGTTGGATTTAACTATGGTGCGAAGAAATATGATAGAGTTATGGAGGTTACAAACCTTTGTTTCAAATCACTTTTTATATATTTTATTTTTGTATGGACTGTTTCAATGTTCATTCCGTCTCTAGTGCTATCTATTTTTACAAATGATGAAACTTTCATTTTGATTGGTAACAATGTTTTAAGAATTACATTATTAATGTATCCATTACTACCAATTAATATTGTATCATCGTCATTTTTTCAAGCACTTAAAAAACCAAAAGAAGCCTTTATTTTGACAGCAAGTAGACAGTTGATATTTCTTATTCCACTTGTGTATACAGTACCAGTGTTCTTTCCAGACCATTTAAAACTATATGCACTATTTGCGTGTTATCCTTTATCTGATACACTTAGTATAATTTTATCATTCTTTGTGTATAAAAAAGGTTCTAAAAACTTACATAAAGAAGCTTTGGATGTTGAAAAACAAGTTGCCTAGGTAAATAATTTATAAGACTTTAGAAGTTATCTTCTAAAGTTTTTTGTATATGTTTTGTCATTAAAAATAATGGTTATTGTATTGAAAAATTATAGGTTTTTATGGTATAATAAACTAAAGACGATGACGTGCAACCACGTCACCTCTTAAGGTTATTGTAATTATCAAAGATAATTACTTTATCGTATAATATCTAATAGAGATAGCTATGACAATATTAAAGTAATAAATGAGGTATATATGAATACAAAAAAGATAATTTTAATGTCACAACTTGCTATGTATGAGAAGAAGTATGGTAAGAAAGACTTTAAAAAAGCGAACTATTTTAAAACAGATTATGTATATATAAGAAATATGTGGCTAAGGTTGTTTGTAATTATTGGCATTTTTATTGTTCTTGCTATGTATTTATTTTATAAACTTGAATTAGAAGGCTTAGGCGGTGTGATTACTTTCTTAAGTGAAGATTATGCGAAAATTTTAATTTGTGGAATTATCGTAGTTTTAGTTTATACAGTTTATGGTACTATTGCATATGGACATGAATATAATCAAAGTAAAAGCAGACTTGAGAGTTATGCTAGGCTATTGAATAAAGTTAATAAACTTGAAAATGTTCAAAAGAAAGAAAATGTTGAAAATATAGTAAAAACAGATGCAACTGAAAACATTAGAAATAATGTTAATAAAAGACAAGGGAATAATTAAAAATGATGGACAATTTACTTAGATATAGAGAAGACATAATTTATTTTTACAAAAAATATGAAATGTATATAAATATTACTTTGAAAGTTTTAGCCTACGCAATAGTTTTCAAATTTGCATTAGGATTAAATGCATATTCTGAAACTTTTGCATTTATGTTTGAAGGAACAAAAGGATTTTTAGTTTATATTGGTTGCGTACTCTTTAGTGTTGCTTTTTCAAGTACACTTGCTATGGGATTAATGATTTTAGTTATAGGACTAGGTATATCAAGTGTACCACTTGTAGCTATTACAGTTTCTGCTGTACTGTTATGTATTTTTCTATTTTATGCTAGAGTTGCATATAAAGAAAGTATAATTATTCTATTTACAATATTTGCCTTTGTTTTCAAAGTGCCTTATATAGCTGCTTTCATAGCTGGAATTTATTTCTCACCAGCAAGTGTTTTAGCGGTTATTTTTGGAGCATTTATTTATGATATATTAGCCAATATAAATAATTTAACAGATGTTGTTGCCAATCAAGGAATAAGTATAAGTGCTATCATGGATAATGCTGAAGGTATTTTATCGGATTTCACAACTCTTTTAAATGCTATTTTTCTTAACACAAATTGGATTTACTTTGCTTTTTTACTTGCTTTTGGTGTACTCACAATAAAGCTTATAAACCATTTTAGTATAAACTACAATGTTTATATATCTCTTATCTCTGCAACTATAATGTTTTTATTTGGTACGATTTTTCTGTATATTTTTGTTGAAAATAGTCTTGTATCAAACTTATTTATAAGTATTCTAGCTTTAGCTTTTTCTACTTTAGTAGCCTTTATTATGCAATTTCTAAAAATTGTTCTTGATTATAATTCTGTTGAAAAAGTGCAATTTTTTGATGGTGAAAATTATTATTATGTTAAGATTGTTCCAAGATACATAGCTAAAAATGACAAAGCTAAACAAACAAAAAATAATAATAAAAGCCAACAAGCAGAAATGACTAAGATAAATGATATTTTAAATCAAAATAAGGAAGATATACAAAAAGAAAGAAATTCTAAAAATGCTAGAACTAGACAAAAACCTAGTATCAGTGAAAAAGAATATGCTTTAAAATCTAAAAATCCTAGTGAAAAAATGTTAGATTCGTCTGTAAGAAATAAAAACAATTCTAGACGTCCATCTAAACCTAGTTCGCTTGGCAAAACGGCAATGCCTAAAAATGAAAATGATAGCTATTTATAAGATAAACAGCTTTTAGTTAAAAAATGGAGGTGGTTATTTGGGACAAGTACAAAACTTTATAGGTAATTTGGATAGTTATTACTTTAGTGTTCCGAATATTACCTTTTCTAGTATTTTAGATATTTTAATTGTTAGTGTAGTTATTTATAATATTTTAAAGTGGATTAAATCTACAAAAGTATGGAACGTTTTAAGAGGCGTTGTTGTACTTTTTGTTGTGTATTTGTTTGCATATATTTTCCAACTATATACAATAACATGGATTATAAACAACACTTTAAATGTAGGATTAATTGCAGTGATAATTATTTTTCAACCTGAAATACGTTCGGCACTTGAACATATGGGTAGGTCGAGCATGTTTAGTTTTAACGATAAAAAGAAAAAAGGTGGATTTTCAAAAAGCATAGATGAAATTATACTTGCTTGCAATCACCTAAGAAAAAATAAAACTGGTGCTTTAATCGTTGTTGAACAAGAAACTTTTTTAAATGATATAATTTCAACAGGTGTCATAATTGACGGTAAAGTTACAAGTCAATTGCTTATAAATATTTTTGAGGATAAAACACCATTACATGATGGTGCCGTTATTATCGGAGGAAATAAAATCTTAGCTGCAAGTTGTATTTTGCCATTGACATCAAAAGATGTTGATAAGTCCTTTGGTACAAGACATAGAGCAGCCATCGGTATGTCTGAAAGTTCTGATGCATATGTTATCGTTGTTTCAGAAGAAACTGGTCAGATGAGCTTTGCTAAAAATGGTGAAATTTATCGTGATGTTACTGATGAAGAAATCAAAAAACAATTAAAGTACGATGAAAAAATTGGGGAAGAAAAAGAAGCTCAGCAAAAAATCACCTTTGGCAAGAGGGCTAAAAATAGTAAAAATTAAGGGGACAACGGTTCATGGATATAGTTAGAGATTTTTTAACAAAAAATTTACGTCTAAAATTAACATCTATCATTTTAGCTGTTTTTTTATGGTTTTTAGGTATGAACATTAATAATCCAACAACTACGCAAACTTTTGTTGTTCCACTTGTTTTGCGAGGTACTGAAACACTTGAAGAAGATGAGATTATACTTTTAAACGAAGAAGACTTAGTAGACGAAACAATCGAAGTTCGTATACGAGGACGTAGAAATGATTTACAAGATTTAGAAAGAAACCCATCAGCTTCTATAAAACCATATATTGATTTTACACCTGTGGATATTACTTCTGAAAAAAACATTGGTACAATAGTTTATATGTCTGTTTACAAACCAACTTTAAACACAAAATACGAAGTTTTAGATACTTTTCCAAGAAGTGTTGAAGTTGAGATGGATAAAATTGTAGTTGTTAAAAAGCCTCTTGAAGTTGAGATTGAAGGATCAACTTCTACTGATTATGTTTTGACTGGTGATTCTACTGTTGTACCTGAAGAAATTAGTTTTGAAGGTGCCTCCACTTTGATAGATACAATTTCAAGAGTTGTTGTTTATACTGATGTTTCTGAACGCAGTTCAAGTTATAGTGAAATAGGAGATATAGTAGTTCTTGATGTTAATGGAGAAGATATATCAGATAAATTTACACTTGAAACTGATCAGGCTGAGATAAACGTTAGCATTTTGAAACAAAAGGATATTTTGATTAATAAGGCTGAAGTCTATGGAGAACCTCAAAGTGGTTACAAAGTCCGTGATATTAAATATTCAACAGAATATATACATGTAGTAGGTGATGAAAGTGAATTAGAACAAATTACAAGTATTAACCTTGACCCTATTATTATTACAAATAAAACTGATGATTTTATAATCACTAACGATTTAGAGCGTATTTTAAAAGATGTAAATGAAAATCTTTCTATAAGAAATGGTACTGATAAACTTCTTAATATTGAAATTGATATTGATGAGTATATCACTAAAGATTTTGTTATTCCAAAATCATCTCTTGCAATTCGAGGAGATGTTGATAACCTTGAGATAGCGGACAGCTTTACTGTTACCGTTGAAGGTTTCAAAGATGAAATAGATGTTTTAACAGAGGAAAGTTTTTCTCCTAGTCTAGATGTTAGAAATGTATCAAGTGGTATGGGTTCTATGGACATGCATGTTTCTGTTTCTATGCCAGAGGGTGCGACTCTTATAAATGAGCCAACCATTAAGGTTACTTACATTGAAGAAGAAGTTACAGAAGAAACAGTTGATAATGATAATAATACTGAAACTGAAGTTATAGAATAACATAAAGGAACTATAAAAAATTCTTTTTTGGAATTTGTTTAAAGTTCCTTTTTTGTAATATGGCTTCATTTCAAAATACAGTTATACCAAGATTTGTACAACAAGTCTAAAATGTTGAACAATACAACAGTTGTAGGAATGGCTAAAATATAAGCTTTGACGTGTATAAAGAGGTAAGTAAGAAGGTTAATTTTTTAACTGTGACGACCAAAATGGTGTTTTTTTCAACGTTGTTATATAATAAAGTTATAGGAGATTGTTTATGGATAAAGTTGTTATAGAGAGGTTTAAAAGCTTTAGTGTTGCTGATACACTTGAGTGTGGACAATGTTTTAATTTTGAAAAATTAGGGGATAATTTTTATAAACTCATAGCTTTTGAAAAAATACTATATATTCGAGAAAATGAAAAAGAAATTGAGTTTTTCCCAACTACTGAACTTGAGTTTGAGAATATTTGGAAAAAATATTTTGATTTACATAGAAATTATGATGAAATGAAAGAAATTTTATCAAAGGATAATATACTTCATAAAGCAATTTTAGAAGGAGAGGGTATTCATATTTTAAATCAAGACCATTTTGAATGTCTGATTTCATTTATAATTTCCCAAAATAACCGTATTCCTATGATTAAAAAAGTTGTTTCAAATTTGTCTGAGAAGTTTGGTGAAAATATTGGCGAAGGCTATGCTTTTCCAACTGTTGAAGCCTTTTATAAGGCCGAAATGGAGGAGCTTAGAGCTTGTAAAACAGGCTTTCGTGATAAATATATAAAAGATTGTTGTAATAAAATCTATAATAATGAAATAGATTTATATAAACTTGAATCTTTAGAAAATAATAAAATAATGGATAGTCTTATGGAGATAAAAGGAGTTGGAACAAAAGTTGCCAATTGTGTTTTACTTTTTTCTTATGGACGTGGTGAGTCTTTTCCTGTTGATGTTTGGATAAAACGTGCTATGGAATATTTCTATTTTAATGGTGAAGAAAAGTCAAAGGATTATATACAAAAATATGGAGAAGAAAAATTTGGTGAGCTTTCAGGTATTGCTCAACAATATATTTTTAACTATGCTATAAAAACAAATTTAAAAATATAGTTAAAAACTATTGAAATTTTTATTAAAATATAGTATTATATTATTAGCACTAAAGGTTGTTGAGTGCTAATTAACATTTTAGGAGGATAAATTTATGAAATTGAAGCCCTTAGGCGATAGAGTAGTTGTTACAGTTTTAGAGGACGATACAACAACAAATTCAGGTATTGTTATTACAGTTCCAGATAAAAAGGATACTATTAAAGCTAAAGTTATAGCTGTTGGTCCGGGTACTTCTGACGTAAAAATGGAAGTAAAAGTTGGTGATGTTGTTGTTTATCAAAATTATTCTGGAACTAAAGTTGAATATGATAATGATGAATACATGATTATAAGTCAAGGTGAAATACTTGCTATTGTTGAATAATTATAAAATATTAAGATTGATATAAGGAGATTTTATGGCTAAGGAATTAAAATATGGCATTGATGCTAGAACTTCCCTTGAAAATGGGGTTAATAAACTTGCAAATACAGTAAAAGTTACACTAGGTCCAAAGGGGCGTAATGTTATTTTAGATAAGGCTTACGGTGCTCCACTTATTACTAATGATGGAGTAACTATTGCAAAAGAAATTGAGCTAGAAGATGCATATGAAAATATGGGTGCTAGTATCGTTAAGGAAGTAGCTACAAAGACTAATGATGTTGCAGGTGACGGAACAACTACGGCTACTGTTTTAGCTCAAGCTATGGTTAATGAAGGCATTAAAAATATTACTGCTGGTGCTAACCCTATTATCTTGAGAAAAGGTATGGCAAAAGCAACTGAATTTGCTGTTGAAAAGATTAAAGAAGCAAGTCAAAAGGTTGACGGAAAAAATCATATTGCTAAAGTTGCAACTGTTTCTGCTGGTGATGAAGAAGTAGGCGAAATGATTTCAGAAGCTATGGAGAAAGTTACAGCAGATGGAGTTATAACTATTGAAGAAGGTAAGTCAATGACTACGGAACTTGAAATAGTTGAAGGCATGCAATTCGAACGTGGATATTTATCTTCATATATGGCTACTGATTTAGAAAAAATGGTCGCTATACTTGATAATCCATATATATTTGTAACGGACAAAAAAATAACTAACTTTTCTGATATTTTACCACTTCTTGAAGAATTGGTGCAAACTGGTCAAAAACTTTTAATAATCGCTGATGATATAGAGGGCGAGGCACTTTCAAGCCTTGTAGTTAACAAACTTCGTGGTGTTTTCAACGTTGTTGCTGTAAAAGCTCCTGGCTTTGGTGATAGACGTAAGGAAATGCTTAAAGATATTGCGATTTTAACAGGTGCAACTGTTGTAAGCGAAGAACTTGGTAATGAACTTAAAGATTCAAAACTTTCAATGTGCGGCCGTGCTAAAACTGTTAGAGTTGATAAAGAAAATACTATTATAGTAGATGGTAACGGAACTCCTGAAGATATTTCTAGTCGAATTAACCAAATTAAGGGGTTAATGGAAGATTGCAAAAGTGATTTTGACTTAGAAAAACTTGCAGAAAGATTAGCTAAACTTTCAGGTGGTGTAGCTGTTATAAAAGTTGGTGCACCAACAGAAACAGAGCTAAAAGAGAAAAAACTTCGTATGGAAGATGCTCTTGCAGCAACTAGAGCAGCCGTTGAAGAAGGTATTTTAGCAGGTGGAGGTACAACCTATATTCATGTAAGCAAAGAAGTTGAAAAACTTGTTGAAACTTTCGAAGGTGATGAAAAAACAGGTGCTAAGATTGTTTTGAAAGCTCTTGAAGCTCCACTTAAACAAATATCTGAAAACGCTGGACTTGATGGCTCAGTTATTGTTTATAAAGTACGTGAATTACAAAACGGTATGGGATTTAATGCAATAAGTGAAAAATTTGTTGATATGGTAGAAGAGGGTATAATTGACCCTACTAAAGTTACACGTTCAGCACTCCAAAATGCAACAAGTGTTGCCTCAACACTTTTAACAACTGAGGCAGTTGTTGCAAGAATACCAGAACCAGAACCAGCTGCACCTATGATGCCACCAGGGGGCATGATGTAAGACAATTATGAAAAAAATACTTAAAATTACAAAAGTTTTTTTGACTTTTTTATTGTTTTAAATGTAAGTACAATTTTGTTTTATAACTATTATGTCATTATGTTAGCTGATATTCCAATGGTTGTAAATCCAGAAGATTTCTATAATATTAATCTTTTGTATATAACTTTAATTCTACTTATGTTATTGTTGTTTTGCAATAATAAAGTTTATTCTAACGGGTTTTTTATAATTTGTTAAATTTATAAAACACTAAATAATTTACAATATAGTTAAATAAATCGGTTTCATCTTAGGGTGTTGCCGATTTTTTATGGTTTAGTATTTTATTGGTATGATTTGTTGTAAAATGTAGAATATGATGTTATAATTAAAGTTAAGTAATAAGATTTAATGTATATAAAGTTATATGTTTGATTTAGATTATCCTAGGGCTTTATGATATACTTTTATAAAAAAAAGTAAATAAGTGAAGCTCTCAAAACAAATGTTATTTTTAGAGCTGAATATAAATTATTATAGGAGATTTTATGAAAAAACCAATAATTATAGGTATTTGTGGTGGTACAGGTTCGGGTAAAAGCACAGTTGTAGAAAAGATTATTCATGAAATAGATAGTTGTAAATACACAATTATTAAACATGATGATTATTATAAAAAAAATGACCATTTAACTATGGAAGAACGTGTTAAAATAAATTATGACCATCCCTTTTCCTTAGATAATGAGTTACTTAAGAATAATATTAGAGATTTACAAAAGGGTAAATCTGTAACAAAACCGCTTTATGATTTTACTGTTCATAATCGTAAAGAAGAAACTCAGATTCTTGAGCCAACAGAGGTTATTATTTTAGATGGTATTTTGATTTTTGAGGATAAAGGTCTTAGAGATTTTATGGACTTTAAAATTTTTGTTGATACTGATGCAGATGTAAGAATATTACGCCGTATAAAACGAGATATAAATGATAGAGGTCGAACTTTAGATTCGGTGATTGAGCAATATTTAGCTACTGTTAAACCTTCACATGAACAGTTTATTGAACCATACAAAAAGTATGCTGATATAATCATTCCTCATGGTGGAGAAAATGCTGTTGCAATTGATTTAGTTTCGACAAAAATAAGTGAATTAATAAAATAATTCAGAGCCATATTAAGTTAATAATGGTATGAAAGATAAATGTATGAAAGGTTGTTATAATGACAATATATTGCCACATTTATGATAATAAGTTTACATATTTTGACTTTATAATTTAATTAAATAATTCTCCAAATTATTATTAATGATAAATTAAATGCTTTAGATAAAACTCCTTTTATCGCAAAAAAAATATTATTTAAGGCGAAAGAGGTTATAAAGAAAATTCTCATTTCTTTATAACCTCTTATTTTTTTTGTTTTTTGACAAAGAAAAGATTAAACTATATTTTTTGTGTAAACTAGGTATGTATCTTACATTTTTTATAATAATAAATAGTAGCTATAAACAAAACTAACGCAGCTGCCATAGTGCCTTCAGGTCCAAAAGTATTAAGTTCTTTGTTACTTGTAGTAACAGTGAAAAGGCTTTGTTTCACAGTATTGCCACTTATTTTAAAGCCAAATATTGGTCCTTGTAAGAAGTTCCAAGCAAAGTGGAGCATAGAAACTACCCAAATATTCGCATAATAAACCAATACATAACTTAGGAAAATTCCAACAAGTAGTAAGTTTAAAAGTGCAAAAATTCCAATCCCACTATTATTAATATGGATTAAAGAAAAAACAACAGATGAAAATAAAATGCCAAGATTTAAGCCGATTTTTTTAGAGACAATGGGCAGAAGTACACCACGTACATATATTTCTTCAGCAGTAGATTGAAATAAAAAATATAAAAAAAGTACGCTAAATCCTAAAAAGTTTACAGATTTCAAATCATTCAATTTATATGTTACACCATTAAAAATAGTATTTAGTAATATTGTTGAAACTATTAAAACACTACCCAAAGCAAGACCCTTTACTACACTTTTAAAGGCATTTTCTCTTGTGAAACCTAAACGTGAAAGAGGGTTTTTTTGTCTTTCTATTAGCTTAACCCATAAAAATGAACCTACTACCATACCTATAAAGTAAGTGATGCTTATATCTATGTATATGCTTTGTATATGGAAGTAATCCCAAATTATATCACCCAATTTTTGAAACAAATGTATAAATAGCATAACAAATAAAATTGCAGAAATATATTCTACAATAAAATGTTTATTGAATTTACTTTTTAATGCAATTTTTTCTAGTTTATACATACATATCTCCTACTTAAAATGAAAAGTTATTTTTTTTACTTAAGGAAATATCTAAAAATTAATAATTAATTAAGTTTTTAGAGATGACTTTAACTAATATTAGCATATAGTAAAAAATAAATCAATAGTATAAAATCATATTTATTATGTATTTTTGGTAAAAATTGCAATAGCAAACTACTTTATGGTATAATAAACTATGACTAAAAGATTTTAATCTAAATCTTATCGGTAAATTCATTGTAATCCCCAAGAAAGTTACTTTATGATATATTGGAAGTTTTGGAGGTGTTTTTTTGTATAGTGTTTTTTTAGTTGAAGACGAGGATATTATACGTGATGGAATAAAGCAAAGTGTCAAATGGGAGGAGAACGGTTTCAAACTTGTTGGTGATGCTCCAGACGGTGAACTTGCTTTGCCTTTAATAAAGAAGTTTAAACCTGATATTTTGGTTACGGATATACAAATGCCCTTTATGAACGGCATTGAACTTAGTAGCATAGTGAAGAAAGATTTGCCTAACACTACGATAATTTTCCTTAGTAGTCACGAGGATTTTACCTATGCAAAAGAAGCGATAGCAATCGGTGTAAGCCATTATGTTATAAAAACCTTGAGCCGTGAACAACTCATTAAAGCATTACTTGAGGTTAAGACAAAAAAAGATAAAGAACTTGAACAAACTGAGTATTTAGAACGTTTTAATAATGAAATGCAAGGTTATCTTGCGTCATCAAAACGTGATTTTTTAGATATTTTAGTAAGTGGAAAATACTCTACAACAGAACTTTTAGAACGTGCAAGTAATCTGGATATAAATCTATTTGCAGAATCTTATAATGTAGTAATTTTTCTTCTTGAAACAATGGGGATAGATAAGGAAGATACAAAGGATTTATCAAGTATTCAAAAAATGGTTTATGAAAATTATCCAAAAGATGAAAACACAATAGTTTTTAATATGGGATTTGATATGATAGTTTTTCTTTTAAAATCTCAAAGACAAGATATTAATATGAAAAGGGACAATTGTGTAAGGACTTTAGAAGATATGTGTAAAAAAATTACAGAAGATTTTGATTTTTACATTTCTTTTTCTGAAGCAGTAAACAGGATAAGCCATGTTGCAAATTGTTATAAAATCGCTAGAGCCAAACTATTCAATCGCAGTACATATGAGGTAAAAACAAATCTTGATTTTAACATAAATGATATAAATAATGATGTTACAAGTAATAGGGATATTATGAACTTCCTAAATATCGGATTGAAAGAAGAAACTGAAACTTTTGTTAATGATTTTTTAATGAAAGTTGGTGAAAACGCTATGGAATCTTTTATTTTCAGACAATATATATTGTTAAATTCAGTTTTTTCAGTTAAAGAATTTCTAAGTAAGATAGATATGGAGGATAAGCTTGAAGAATTGGATAAAACCTTTAAAGAGGGGACTTTGTCTGCATCAAATGCTAGTAAATTTCTTATTGATACTATATTTTTAGCTATAGATATAAGAGATAGAAGTGCTGATTCTAAGTTTAACAGTATTTTAAACGATGCCATTGAATATATAGATGAAAATTATCAAAATTCTTCCATAAGCCTTAAAGATGTAACGGAAGTAACCGGTGTTAGTAAAACCTATTTCAGTTCTATTTTTAGTCAAAAAATGAATAAAACTTTCGTAGAGTATATTACTGAATTGCGAATGAATAAAGCTAAAGAACTACTGTTAAATACAGATATGGCTTCAGGTGAAATAGCTTTTGAAGTAGGATACAATGATTCACATTATTTTAGCTTCCTCTTTAAGAAAGTGAACGGATATTCACCACGTGAGTTTAGAGCAAGGAGAAAATAATGATTGGTTTTAAGAAAAAAAGCAAATCAATTTACATAAAAAAGCATTTTAGAACTATTTTAATCGCACTTGTCTTGCCTTATACTATTATTTTAATTATTTTATTTTCTCTTGCAAAGTTTAACAATGAATATACAGAAACACTACAAAACGCAACTCTTGCCGCAGAATTTAATGAAGTGTTTAAAACGGCAATTGATGATAAAGTTTATTACTGTATTATTGATAATCGTAATATAGATGAAATGCCCTTTGATGAAGTTGATAAGTATATGAAAATTATTGAAAGTCTTAAAGAAACAACAACATCAAAAGCAAATGTATGGCGAGTTAATTCAACTTTAAGTATGTGTGATTCTTTGAAAGAATATATGGTTGATATTCAAAATACTAAAAGCTATGACGAGCGTATACAAAAATACACTTTAAATATTGAGTCTATAACTACTTTGATTCAAGAGTATATGACTTATTACATACAAGAAGAAATCGCACAATCTACAATAATACAACGTAGTATAAGTAATAGAATTTTAAATGTAATCGTTTTTGTAAGTATTGTAAGTACTTTACTTATTATTTACGCTTTTTCAAGAAGTAGTTTTATAACTAACAATATTGTTTCTAACATTGATACTCTTTGTGATAAAATCAAGATGATTGGAAACAATGTAAATAATACAAATTTAGATGTAGTGCCTATTGATACAAATATTTCTGAAATTAAGATTTTAGATGAAGGATTTAATACAATGGCGATTAGAATTGATAATTTAGTAGAAGGTATAACAAAGGGTCAGGAGGCACTTAGAAAGGCTGAGTTTGACTTGCTTCAAGAACAGATTAAGCCTCATTTCTTATATAATACTTTTACATCAATCATTTGGCTTGCTGAGGCGAATCAAAAAAATGATGTTGTGGATATGACAACAAACCTTTCAACTTTCTTTAGAAATTCACTTAATTCAGGTAAAGTAATTATTGATATAAAAGGAGAAATTGAACAAGTTGAGAGTTATCTCAAAATTCAACAAATAAGATACAAAGACACTTTAGATTATCAAATTAACATTGACAAAGAAGTTTATAGATACAAGATACCAAAACTATCTATGCAACCAATCGTTGAAAATGCTATTTATCATGGTATAAGAAACAGGCGTAGAAAAGGTGAAATTTCAATATATGGCGAAGTTGTTGGAGATGATATATGGCTTTATGTTAAAGATAATGGTATTGGTATGTTAGAAAATGATTTGGAAAATCTCAAAAAAAGTATATATATGGAAACCTCAAAAAGTCATGGTTTGATTAATGTACATAAACGTCTAAAACTATATTGTGGCGAAAACTATGGATTGTATTTCACAAGTGAGTATGACAAAGGAACAATTGTAAAAGTTGTGATATCGAAAGAATTTCAACTTTCACATTAAGATAATTAACTTTTTCATTAGTTTTATTGGAAAAGTTTTTTTATTTGTAAAAATTTCAAAAAAATTTTAATGGAAGTATGTGTAAAAATTGTGTAATATTAAATTATAAAGTAAATAAAATATAAAATACAAATGTAACTTTTGATAAATGTTTTAAATGATGATTATTTTAGGAGGATTTATTTATGAAAAAATTTGTAGCAATAGCCACTATGTCAACTTTGATGTTCACTATTTTAACGGGTTGTAGCACAACACCAACAGAAACATCGCCTGAGACTGAGCCTGATACAAGTGTAGAAGCAGAAGGGGATGCAAATGCTGAAGCAGAAGTAGAACCTACTGATGAACTTATAACTGTTGGTTTTTCTCAAGTTGGAGCTGAATCTGACTGGCGTACTGCAAACACTGAATCTATGAAATCTACTTTTAGTGAAGAAAATGGATATCAACTTATTTTTGATGATGCACAACAAAAACAAGAAAATCAAATTACGGCTGTTCGTAACTTTATTCAACAACAAGTTGATTATATTATAGTTGCACCAGTTACTGAAACAGGTTGGGATATAGTTTTACAAGAGGCAAAAGACGCTCAAATACCGGTTATTATTGTTGACCGTGAAGTACAAGTTTCCGATGAGGAGCTTTATACTGCTTGGGTTGGTTCGAACTTTAAACTTGAAGGTCAAAAAGCTTGTGAGTGGCTAAATGAATATGTTATAGCAACAGGTATGGAAGAGGTCAACTTAGTTAATATACAAGGTACAATTGGTGCATCTGCTCAAATCGGAAGAACTTCAGCTTTAGACGAAGCAGTTGTGGAATATGGCTGGAATCTACTTGCACAACAAACAGGTGAGTTTACTCAAGCTAAAGGTCAAGAAGTTATGGAATCTTTCTTAAAGCAGTATGATAACATTAATGTTGTGTATTGTGAAAATGATAATGAAGCTTTTGGTGCAATTGACGCAATTGAGGCAGCAGGTAAAACAGTTGGTCCTGACGGAGATATACTAGTATTATCTTTTGACACAACAAACGCAGGTATCAACGAAACTTTAAGTGGTAATATTATCTGTAATACAGAATGTAACCCATTACATGGACCTCGTGTTGATGAGATAATCCAAAAACTTGAAGCTGGTGAATCTGTTGAAAAGAAACAATATGTAGAAGAAGGTATTTTTGCTTATGGAGAAGACGTTGCAACAGTAACTGTTGAAGGTACAGAATATGAGGTTACTTCTGTAACTCAAGAAGTTGTTGATGGACGTGCGTATTAAATGTAAATATATTTCAACTTAAATAGCCTCCAAGTTGAATAAATTCATTGTAATATTTACAAGAAAGAGGTTGCTTAAAATTCATTAGTTATGAGTTTTGTAGCAACCTCTTTTTAAACAAAAATAGAGAGTTGAGTGATAAAGAATGGAGAATCAAAACATTGTGCTTTCAATGAAAGGTATTTGCAAATATTTTCCTGGTGTAATAGCTCTTAAAAATGTAGATTTTTCTCTTGAAAAAGGTGAGATACACGCTTTAATGGGAGAAAATGGTGCAGGTAAATCTACTTTGATTAAAGCTTTAACAGGTGTATATTCTATTGATAAAGGTGATGTTTACATTGATGAGGGATTAGGAAAACTAAGTAAAATTATAAACAAATCACCACAAGAAGCACAAAGCAACGGAATTAGTACAGTATATCAAGAAATAACTTTATGCCCAAATTTAACTGTGGCAGAAAACTTATTTATAGGACGTGAACCACGTATTGCAGGTTTTATAAACTGGAAAAAAATGAACAATATGAGTAAAAAAATCTTAGGTGATTTAGATATAAATGTGCCACCAACTATGCAACTTGATGATTGTTCAATTGCAGTTCAACAAATGATTGCAATTGCTAGAGCTGTGGATATGGAATGTAAAGTTTTAATCTTAGATGAACCTACATCATCACTTGATGACGAGGAAACTCTTAAACTTTTCAACTTAATGAAAAGACTTAAAGAACAAGGAGTTGGTATAATTTTTGTTACTCATTTTTTAGAGCAAGTATATGCAGTTTGCGATAAAATAACTGTACTTAGAAATGGGGAATTAGTTGGTTCATTTGAAACAGAAAAATTACCTAGACTTGAGCTTGTTTCAGCTATGATGGGCAAAGATATTGAAGAATTTTCAAGTATTAAAAGGGTTTACAAAGGCAACTACCATAAAGAAGAAAATTTGTTGATTAAAGCAACAGGACTTGGTGTTAAAGGTAAAATCAAACCTTTTGATTTCACAATTAATGAAGGTGAGGTTATAGGATTAACTGGATTACTCGGTTCAGGGCGAAGTGAAATGGTTAGAGCGATTTATGGTGCTGACAAGGTAGATTCAGGAATTTTAGAAGTTTCAGGTGTTAAAGCACATATAACATCACCTTTACAAGCTATGAAACTAGGTATGGCTTATTTACCAGAAGATAGAAAACGTGATGGTATTTTTGCAGACCTTTCAGTAAGAGAAAATATTATAATAGCATTACAAACAAAAAGAGGAATGTTTAGTCCTATTTCTAGAAAAGAAGCTAACAAATTTGCTGAAGAATATGTTAAACTTTTACAAGTTAAAACAGCTAATTTAGACACACCAATAAAAAGTTTATCAGGAGGTAACCAACAAAAAGTTATAATTGGTCGCTGGTTACTTACTAGCCCAAAATTTCTTATTTTAGATGAACCTACAAGAGGTATTGATATTGGTACAAAAACAGAAATTCAAAAGCTTGTGTTAAAGCTTTCAGGCGAAGGTATGGGAGTTACATTTATTTCATCTGAAATTGAAGAAATGTTAAATGTATCATCTAAAATGATGGTTTTAAGAGATGGCGAGAAAATAGGTGAACTTTTTGGTTCGGACCTATCTCAAAGCACAATTATGCGCACTATTGCAGGTAGTAGGAGCACTGAAATTCTTCAAGAAGATATAGAAAAATCTGTTGATTGCGTTGAAGAAGATGAAAGTACTGGAGGTGAATTAGATGAATAATACAAAAAGTAAATTAGAAATTACTAAACATCATCTATTTTTACCTATACTTTGTTTAGTTGTAGTGCTTTTGTCAAACCTGTTAAACAGCCCTGATTTTTTCTACATATCTATAAACAACGGTGTGCTATTTGGTAGTATTGTTGATGTTGTAAATCGTGCATCTGAACTTGTTATTTTAGCTGTTGGAATGACGCTTGTAACGGCAGTTTCAGGTGGGCAAGATATAAGCGTTGGTGCAGTTATGGCAGTAGCGGCAGCAGTTTGTTGCCAAATTCTATCAGGTGGGGAAGTATCAGTTACAGAACTTTCAAATCCTATAATAGTTGGTTTTTTTATGGCTGTTTTAGCAGCAACTTTATGTGGTGCTTTTAATGGTGTATTAGTTGCAAAATTTAAGATTCAACCGATGGTTGCAACTTTAATTTTATATACAGCAGGTAGAGGTATTGCTCAGCTTATAACAAAGGGACAAATAACATACATTAGAAATGATGCATACAAGGTTTTTGGTGGATACATAAAAGGTTGCCCTATACCGACTCCTATATTTTTTGCAATCGCAGTAGTTATTGTCATAACAATTTTAATGAAAAAAACAGCACTTGGCTTGTATATTGAAAGCGTTGGAATAAACAGTAATGCGGCACGTTTAGTGGGTTTAAATTCAACAAAGATAAAATTTGTTGCCTATTGTCTATGTGGTACTTTAGCAGGTATTGCAGGTTTTGTTGCATCAAGTCGTATCTATTCAGCCGATGCAAACAATATAGGTCTAAATCTTGAAATGGATGCGATTTTAGCCGTTGCACTAGGGGGCAACCTTTTATCTGGAGGCAAATTTAGTATCGCAGGTTCTGTTATAGGAGCATTTACCATTCAAGCACTCACAACCACCTTATACGCAATGAATGTACAGTCTGACCAACTTCCAGTATATAAAGCAATTGTTGTTATAGTAATAGTTGTGTTACAAAGTAATGTTTTTAAAGATTACTTAAAAAAATATAAAAAAGAAGACAATGTTGAAAAGGAGGGGAATATTGCATGAGTGAAATTGTAAAAAAAAATAAAACTAAACTTAGTGATACGACTTTCTTACTTATGATTACTGTTGGACTTTTTATAATAATGTACGTTACGGGTATGATAGTTTATGTAGATAAAGGATTTGCAACACCTCAAACATTTTTAAACTTGTTTATAAATAATGCAGGATTGATAGTTATGTCTTGTGGTATGACAATAGTTATGATAACGGGTGGTATTGATATATCGGTAGGTTCTATAACTGCTCTTGTGTGTATGTCCTGTGCTTTTCAAATTGAAAAAAATGGGTTGAGTCCTTACATGGCGATAGTTCTTGCTCTTGGTATAGGTTTACTTTTTGGTGCAGTACAAGGATTTCTAATTTCATATCTTGATATTCAGCCCTTTATTGTAACTCTTGCAGGTATGTTTTTTGGGCGTGGTATGACTGCAATTGTAAGTACCGAAATGATTTCTGTTACAAATGAAACTTTTTTAGGATGGGCAAAATTAAAATTGTATTTTCCTTTTGGTACAACCTTGAAAAATGGCGTTTACCAACAAGCATATATATATCCAACGGTTTTTATAGCTCTTGGAATTGTAGCATTTACTTTTGTGTTACTTAAGTATACAAAGTTTGGACGTAAGTTATATGCAATTGGTGGAAACCAAAACTCAGCCTTGATGATGGGTTTAAATGTGCGAAAAACAAAATTTTGTGCATATCTGCTAAATGGTTTACTTGCAGGTCTTGGCGGATTTTTGTTTTTTTTAAATAGTTGTGCAGGTTTTGTTGAACAAGCAAAAGGTTTGGAGATGGACGCTATTTCATCATCAGTAATTGGTGGAACACTTTTATCAGGTGGGGTGGGTAACCCTATTGGAACTCTTTTTGGAGTTATGATAAAGGGGACAATAAGCAGTCTTATCACAACTCAAGGTACACTTTCAAGTTGGTGGGTTAGAATAGCATTATCAGCATTATTATGTTTCTTTATTGTATTACAAAGCGTTATAAAAAGTAAGAAAAATTAAAGGAGCAAGATAACTAAAAAAATATTAAAGTGGTATGTTTGAAAACTCATATAGCAAGTTTTCAAACATACCACTTTTAATGATAATTACTAAAGTAAAAGTAATATATTTTCATAATCTACTCTTAAATATAATTCTTCCTGTAATACATAAATTTTAGCTTGATTATTTTTAGAATATCTCCACCAAATAGATGACTTATCATTTTTAAGATTGTTGTTTGGCATTTCTAAAAGCAACATCCATTCAAATGGTGTCTCTATAATCTTTTCAACTCTGCACTTAAAGGAATTTTCCGTATCCTTGTTGCATAAAACAAAGTCTTTAGCTCTTATTCCAATATAGGTATATTCCTCTTGTAAATTATAGTTTAGCTTAAAGCTTAAATTCCAATCTAAAGCTATTATCTCATTGTTTGATACAGTTTTAGCAACAGAAATATTTTTACATCCAGTAATCCGTGCAGTATCCATTGTTCTAGGTTTTGCAAAAACATCTTTGAAATTACCTTTTTCTATAATTTCTCCATTTGAGATAATAGCAATATCCTCACAAAAATAATATGCTTCATCTCTATTATGAGTGACAAAAATAGAATTTCCATTAAATTGAACTAAAAGGTCTTTAAGCATTAATTGTAATTTATCCTTTAAATGAGAATCTAGAGCTGAGAAAGGTTCATCAAATAGTAAAACTTCAGGGTTTGACATTAACATTCTAGCTAAAGCGACCCTTTGTTGTTGTCCTCCAGATAATTTATTAGGGTATTGATTTTCAAACCCCTCAAGGTTAAATCTATGAATTATTTCATAAATTTTCTCCTTTGAGTTTTTTTTATCTTTTGTGCCTATTAAAATATTCTCATAAACGGTCATATTAGGGAATAGTGCGTAATTTTGAAACAAGTAACCTACATTTCTTTCTTGAGGTTTCAAATTTATTTTTTTAGATGAGTCAAACAAAACTCTACCATTTAGCTCAATATATCCTGTATCGGCATCTTCTATACCCGCAATACATTTTAAAGTCATACTTTTACCTGAGCCAGAAGAACCTAAAAGACCAAGGCAAGTACTATTTGTGTTTACATCAATTTTTAAAGTGAAATTTTTTAATTTTTTTTCTATTTTAACAATCAAGCTCATATAAACCTCATAATTTTTTGTGAGAATTTGACATAGTGATATAATTCATAAGTGCTATAATAATAAAAGCTATTAAGACTAAAATTATTACATAATCATATGCCGTATCCATATCACCGGCGGCAACAGATGAATAAACTGCCATAGGTAAAGTTCGTGTTTTACCTGCTATATTTCCAGCAATCATAGCCGTTGCTCCAAACTCGCCTAAACCTCTAGCAAATGCCAAAATCGTTCCAGATAAAATACCAGGTAGGGCATTAGGTAAAAGCACTTTGTAAAATATACGACCTTCGGATATACCAAGTGTCTTTGCGGCATAAATCAAATTATCATCTACTTGTTCAAAGGCTGCTTTAGCAGATTTATACATAAGTGGAAAAGAGATTACAACGGCGGCTATAACAGTAGCCCACCAAGAAAAAGCTATTTTTATAGCAAAATTCTCAACAAGAAAACTCCCTAATGGTCGTCTAACTCCAAGAATATACAAGAGAAAAAAACCTGCAACTGTTGGAGGCAAGACCATAGGAAGTGTAAAAATTCCGTCTAATACAATTTTTAAATTCTGATTTTTAATTGAATAAACGAATTTTGCTGCAAATAAACCTATAAAAAAAGTGAAAAATATACTTATTGATGCTGTTTTTAATGAAATAAAAATCGGTGAATAATCCATAAATTCCTCTATTTTACAACAAATCCATATTGCTCAAAAATACTTTTTGCATCTTCACTTCTTAAAAAGCTAATATATTGTTCTGAAAGTTCGTGGTTATCAGAATTTCCAACTATACCAATAGGGTAGAGTACAGGTTTTTCAAGTGAACCCTCAGGTGCTTCTGCTACTACTTTAACCTTATCAGTTGTTGCTGCATCTGTTGCATATACGATACCAACATCGGCACTACCCTCAGCAACCCAATTTAAAACCTCA
Source organism: Lachnospirales bacterium (assembly GCA_047973385.1). Classification (GTDB taxonomy): domain Bacteria; phylum Bacillota; class Clostridia; order Lachnospirales; family CAMZNU01; genus JBKEBX01. The sequence continues at coordinate 50,990 of JBKEBX010000016.1, forward strand.
GTTACATTTGTACCAAGACTAGCTTTTTCAATTGCTTCATCATAAATATCAAGACTTTCTAAAACTTCTTTACCGTATTGCCCAGCTGGAACACTTTCAGGGTCACCAATAGCGATTTTATCAGCTAGCAAAATATCTTCAAAACTACTAATATCTAAAGTCGAATCATCAGGAACAATCAGTACAATTTTATTTTCAAGTAAAGAAATAATAGAATCACTATCCATTAAACCTTGTTCATCTAAGGCATTCATTTGTTTAGTTGAGGCAGAAATAAACACATCAGCCTCTAAACCTTCTTCTATTTGAACTTGTAACTTACCTGAACTATCATATGTAGATTCCATATTTATATCAGGATTTTGTTCTTGGAACAATAGGCTTAACTCCTCTAAAGATGGTTGCATACTTGCAGCAGCTGCAACTAGAAAAGTTTCTCCAACAGCTGTTTCATTACTTTGTGATGTAGAACAACCAGTAACAAAAACAGATAGCATTAACAAAGCGACAATTACTTTTTTCATATAAAACTCCTTTTAAAACCATTAATTTACATACTTACACATAAGTGTAGCATATAGCTTTACAATCGTCAAGTGATTTTTTTGATACATAGTGCAATACATATATAATTTACATAAATATTAAATCAAATTTGTATATAATTATGAGTTGTATGTGATATGCCTGTATAAATATAATCAAAGAAATTACTAAGAGTAAAATGAAAGCTTTTAAGTGATGACTTTGTAAAATGGTTAAAAATCTTTACATATGTCTGTTCTATAAAATAAACCGTCAGATTTCACTTTACTAACTTTTTCATAAACATTTTTTCTTGCTTCTTCAAAATTTTCGCCCTTTGAATAAACAAACATAACTCTACCACCATTTGTAACAAGACTGCCATTATTATCTTTCAAAGCCATACTGTAATAGTCTATGCCTGAATTAATTGAAACGTCATAACCTTTTCTATATGATGATGGGTAACCCTTTGTTGCAAGACAAACACCAACAACAGGACTGTTATCCCATGATATTTCAGGCACTTTATTATCTAGCATATCCAGTATAACTTGAACTAAATCGGCGTTCATTGCTTCCATCAAAACTTCTGTTTCGGGGTCACCAAAACGTGCATTAAACTCTATTACTTTTAAACCCTCTTTTGTTTGTATTAAACCAGCATATAAAATTCCTTTATAATGAATATTTTCATCGCTTAAACCTTTAACAGTTTTTTCAATTACCTCTTTATAGCAAAAGTCTAAGTCTGATTGTGTAACAGAGGGAACAGGTGTAAAGCAACCCATACCACCTGTGTTTAGCCCTTCATCATTATCAAAGGCTCTTTTATAATCTCTAGCAGGTTGCATAGGAACATAGTTCTCACCGTTTACAAAACATAGAAGCGAAAATTCCTCGCCGTCTAAAAACTCCTCAAAAATAACCTTGTCATTTGTTTCAAAACTATCAATTATAAACTGTTTTGCCTCATCATAGGAACTTGTAACAAGAACTCCTTTTCCAAGGGCAAGACCATCTTGTTTAATAACAACAGGGAAAGACTGTGTATCTAAAAATTCTAAAGCGGGACGTACTGTTGCAAAAGTATGGTGTGCAGCAGTCGGTACGTTATACTTATTCATAATATATTTAGCAAAATCCTTACTAGATTCGATTTTTGCACCTTGTTTTGTTGGACCCCATATTTTTATATCGGTTTTATCAAAATAATCAACTACACCAATTTCTAAATATCGCTCATTTCCTACAATAATTAACTCAATATTTTCTTTTTTACAAAAATCAAAAACTAAATCAAAGTTTTCTGCATCAAAGTCTTTAACTATAAGTTCTTTATCCATTCCAGTGTTTCCAGGAACAACGTAAACTTTGTTTGAAAGTGGGCTTTTTAAAGCCTTTCTAGCTAAAGCATTTTCTCTGCCACCATTACCCAAAATAAGTATATTCATAATATTTCTCCTTCTATATATTAGTGTTTAAAGTGGCGATTGCCTGTAAACACCATAGCTATATCAAGTTCATCACAAGCCTTTATAACTTCTTCGTCTTTTATAGAGCCACCAGGTTGAACAATATACTCAACACCATATTCTTTTGCAAAACGTACAGTATCATCAAAAGGGAAGAAGGCATCAGAAGCTAAAACAAGTCCCTCTGTAACTCCCTTTTCTTTTGCTTGTTCCAAAGCAATTTTAGCTGATTGTATTCTATTTGTTTGTCCAACACCAACACCAACAGTTTTATTATCTTTTGTAACAACAATTGCATTTGACATAACGTGTTTACATACAGTATCAGCAAAAATCATTTCTTCTAAAATATTATCATTAATTTGTTTTTTAGTAACAACTTTTGCGTCTTCTTTTACAAGTATTTTGTTATCAACTTCTTGAACTAAAATTCCACCTAAAACAGTTCTAGCCTCAACTTTGTTTTCTTTTAACTCATAAGTTAAAACTCTAAGATTTTTCTTTTTACTGAAAACCTCTAAAGCCTCATCAGTGAAGGATGGTGCTAAAACAACTTCTAAAAATATTTTATTCATTTCAAGAGCTGTGTCTTTATCTATTTCTTTTTTAAGGCAAACTATACCACCAAAAATTGAAACACTATCACATGCATGAGCATTTACATAACTTTCTAAAACAGTTTCACCAAAAGCTATTCCACAAGGGTTTAAGTGTTTAACAGCTATACAAACATTTTCGTTAAAGTCTTTTGCCATTTTCAAAATTGCGTCTATATCAAGTAAATTGTTATAAGATAATTTTTTACCTTGCAACTGATTTATAGGTAACTCATCAAAGTATAACTTCGATTTTTGGAAAGGGTTTAGCCCATAACGTAACTCTTCTTCACTTGCGAAAGTCATTTTAAATTTACTAAGTTCATCATTTTCGGCTCTACTTAAAAAGTATGAATCAATAACATTATCATAATGAGCGATTAAAGAAAAGGCTTCTCTTGCTAAAACTTCTCTTTGTTCATAGCTTAAATCTCCATTATTTTCAAGGTTTTCAAGAACAAAATTGTATTGACTAGGGTCAGAACATACAATAATATGCTTATAGTTTTTAGCAGCTGCACGAACCATAGTAGGACCACCAATATCTATTTTTTCAATTAATGTTGCGTGGTCTTTGTTCGCCTTTAAGTTTTCTTCAAAAGGATACAAATTTACACAAACTAAATCAATTTTATTAATATCAAGGTCTTTTAAAGTATCTAAATGTTCTGGTATATCATAATCACATAAAATAGCACCATGAACACTAGGGTGTAGTGTTTTAACTCTTCCGCCTAAAATTTCAGGAAAATTAGTTAAATCAGAAATACCCAAAGTTTCAATGCCGTTTTCTTCAAAAGTTTTTTTAGTATTTCCAGTTGAAACAATATCAAAACCAAGCTCTACTAATTTTTTACCAAATTCTACAATACCTGATTTATCTGCTACACTTATCAAAGCTCTTTTATTCATAATTTACTCCTTAATTATCGATTTTATCGCCATTGGATATAGTTTATACTCAAGTTCATGGACTTTAACAAAAATTTCTTCAAGAGAAAGTCCTTTTGTGTTTTCTAACTGTTCTTGTATAATTATCTCACCACCGTCAACATCTTCATTTACATAATGAACTGTAACACCAAAAATATTTTTACCGTCTTCAAATGCGTCTTTTACAGCTGTTGCACCTTTGTATAGAGGCAATAGAGAAGGGTGTATATTAATAATTTTGTTATTATATTTTTCTACAAATTCCTTAGATAAAATTCGCATATAACCTGCAAGTACAATCAAGTCAATTTCTTTTTCATCTAGCTTTGTCATTATTATTTTTTCGTATTCCTCTTTGCTTTTATAATCTTTTGCTTTAAATATAAAAGAGTCAATATCGTTTTCTTTTGCTATTTCTATACATTTAGCCTTAGGTCTATCACAAACAAACAATGAAAACTTAGCATTTATACTTTTATCTTCAACAATATTTCTAAAGTTTGTTCCAGTACCAGAGGCAAACACTGCTATCTTTATCATACCATTTCAACCCCTTTTGTATCAGTTATTTCACCAATTACAAAAGCTTCTTCATTATTATTTTTTAATATATCCAAAGTTTTAGAAACATCTTTTTCATCAACAATAAGTATAAAGCCGATAGACATATTAAAAACATTATACATTTCTTTTTCTTTTATATCTGCAAGATTTTGTAAATACGGGAAAATACTATCCATATCCCAAGAACCTTTTTTTATTTTACAACCAAGTTCACCTAAAACGCGAGGTATGTTTTCATAAAATCCACCACCTGTAATATGAGCCATTGCATGAACGTCAATCTCATCTAAAACCCTAAGAACAGGTTTAACATAAATCTTAGTAGGGGATAGTAGTTTGTTAATAAGAGGTTTACCTTCAAAATCTTCATTCATGTAGTCAATGTTGTTATCTGCAAGAATTTTACGAACTAATGAATAACCATTAGAATGAATACCAGAACTTTTAAGCCCAATTATAACATCATTCGCTTTAAGTTTTGAGTTATCAATTCTCTTTTCTTTTTCAACAACTCCAACAGTAAACCCAGCCATATCAAAATGTTTATCTTCATAAAGTCCAGGCATTTCAGCAGTTTCACCACCGATTAAGGCACATTCTGACATTAAGCAACCTTTTGATACACCTTTTACAAGTTCTTCAATTTTTGTAGGCTCATTTTTGTTTACTGCTAGATAATCAAGAAAAAACAAAGGTCTCGCACCACAAGTTAATACATCATTTACGCACATTGCAACTAAGTCTACACCGATTTCATCATATTTACCACTATCGATAGCAAGTAATAGTTTTGTACCAACACCGTCCGTACCTGATACTAAAACAGGTTCTTTGTAGTTATATTTAAACAAGTTAAATATACCTCCAAAGCCTCCAAAGTCCTCAATCGCACCTAAATTCTCAGTAGCTTTTATATGTTTTTTAATAAGCTCAACGGACTCGTAGCCTTTTTCAATATCTACACCTGCATTTTTATAAGCATTCGACATTTTTAATTCTCCTTTTGTAGTAAGTTAAAAGTTGGCGTTACATAACTACCTGAAAAACAAGAAAAACAAAGTTCTTGATGTCCAGTAGATTTTTTTATATCTTCTATATTTAAAAATTCTAAAGTATCAGCACCAAGATGTTCACAAAGATCTTCTTTAGTAGATTTGTTCATTATAAGTTCCTCAAAAGTACCTGTATCAACTCCGTAAAAACATGGGTGTGTAATAGGAGGAGAACTTATTCTAATATGTATTTTTTTAGCATTTGCTTCTTTTAAAATCTTAACTATACGTTTAAGTGTTGTACCACGGACAATGGAATCATCTATCAAAACAATATCTTTACCGGAAACAGCTTGTTTAACGGCTGCAAGTTTTAAAGCTACTGCACGTTCTCTTAAAAATTGAGTAGGCTCTATAAAAGTTCTACCCATATATTTATTTTTCACAAGTCCAACTTCATAGGGGATACCTGAAGCTTGAGAATAACCGATTGCTGACGAAATAGAGGAGTCTGGAACACCTATAACTATGTCAGCTTTAACTTCACTTTTTTTAGCAAGAAGTTTTCCCGCCTCTTTTCTTGATAAATGCACATTAATGCCTTCAAGGTCACTATCAGGTCTTGAAAAATAAATATATTCCATGGCACAAAGTGACATATTTGTACCGGTTGCATAAAACTCGCTTTTTATTCCATTTTCAGAAATTTCTATAACTTCACCTGGTAATAAATCTCGTACAAATTCAGCTCCAACAGCTTCTAAAGCACAAGTTTCTGATGCCACAACATAAGTATCATCATCTTTCATGCCTATACTAAGAGGGCGTATACCGTTTTTATCTCTTGCACAATATATTTTTTTATCAATTAAAATTAGAAAAATAAATGCACCAACTACATAGTTTAAAGACTCTTTTATAGCCTCCATAGGATTTTCAAAGCCTTGTCTGTTTATAAGGTGGGCAAGGACTTCGGAATCTGATGTTGCTTGGAAGATGGAGCCTTTTTGTTCAAGAGAAGCTTTAAGTTCCTTGGAGTTTACAATATTTCCATTATGACATAGACCAAAGTTTTTATCTCCATAGAAAAATACAAAAGGTTGGATATTGTTGTAGCTACTACCTCCAAAAGTTGAATATCTAACGTGACCAATTCCAGAGTTTCCGTTCATTTCTTTAAGTTTTGCATCATAAAATACATCGTGTACAAGTCCGTCATCTTTTTGTAAACTAAATTCATTATCTCCAACACAATATATACCACAAGCCTCTTGACCTCTATGTTGCAAGGCACGAAGTCCAAGATAAATATTTTCGGCAGCTTGGTTGTTTTTAGCATTAAATATACCAAAAACACCACATTCTTCCTTTAATTCTGTTTCAAAAATACATTCACTCATTTTAATTTTGCTCCTCTAAAAGACTTAAGATAGAAACATAACCTTTCATAACATCAGATAAATCACGTCTAAATCTGTCTTTATCAAATTTCTCATTTGTATCTTTTTCCCAAAATCTACATGTGTCAGGCGAAATCTCATCAGCTAAAATTATTTTACCATTTTTATCTTTACCAAACTCAATTTTAAAGTCAACTAAAATTATACCTTTATTAGAAAACAACTCTTTTAAAAGTTCATTTATCTTTAAGGCTGTTTCACGAATTTTTGCAAGTTCTTCTCTAGTGACAATATCAAGACCTATGGCAGAATCATCATTAATAAGTGGGTCGCCAAGGTTATCATCTTTATAGCTAAGTTCAAAAACAGGGCAACTTAAAGCTCTACCCTCAACAACTCCAAGTCTTTTAGCCATAGAACCAGCAGCTATGTTACGTACAATAACTTCAAGAGGTATAATGTCAACTTTTTTACAAATTTGCTCTCTATCGCTAATTTGTTCCACAAAGTGAGTTGAAATTCCATTATCGCCTAAATATTTATAGATAATTGAAGTGATTTTATTATTATATACACCTTTATCAGCTAAAACATCCTTTTTAACGCCATTAAATGCAGTTGCATCATCTTTAAAGTAAACTCTTACTTCATCATCACTATGTGTATATAAAACTTTTGCTTTACCTTCATATAAAAAATTATCAGACATTATTTTGCTCCTCCTGTAAAGTAGTTAACACTACTTTTAAAAATATTTTGTTCTTTTTCGCCATTAACATTTATAAACAAATCGTTACGGCTTCGTTCATTATGTGCCATTTTACCTAGTACTTGTCCACATATAGATGTGATACCTTCGATTTCAAAAGTTGAACCGTTAGGGTTCTCGCAAGTCGTAGAATTTTGGCTATATCTAGTTGCTATTAGATCATTTTCTTGTAAATATTTTAAAGTACTTTCATTACAAACAAGTTTACCTTCACCATGTGAGATAGGGAGTATATACTCTTTTGACATATCCACATCTTGAAGCCATGGAGAACTATTTGATGCAACCACAGTTTTAACCATTTTAGAAATATGTTTTAAGTTATCGTTGTAATATAGGGTAGGTGCAGTTTCTTCAACATCAATAACTTTACCATAAGGAACAAGTCCAGATTTTATAAGAGCTTGGAAACCGTTACATATACCAAGAATTAGCTTTTTATCTTCTAAAAATTTATGTATAGCATTTTTAACATTTTCGTTTTTAAGGAAATTTACAATAAACTTTGCGCTACCGTCAGGCTCATCACTGAAACTAAATCCACCGGGTAAAACGAGCATATGGGAAGTTTGTAATTTTTCAACTACCTTTGTAACAGAATTATTAAGAGTTTCATTGTTATTTGAGTTTATAACAACAACTTCTGTTTCTGCTCCTGCAAGTCTAAAACTTCTTTCCATATCAATTTCAGAGTTTGTACCTGCAAAACAAAGTATTAAAGCTTTTGGATTTTCCACTTTTGTAGGATAATATTTTTTAGTATCACAAGTCTTACTATAATCTACAACATCTTTTTCAACATTTGTAAAAGGATAAACTTTGTATAATCCTTTTAAATGTACATTTTTAGAAGTAAGTTGAATAAGCGATAATTTGCTTTTTGTTTTACCAATTAAATGTAAATTAGGATTATCAATTTCCGTATTTGACTCAATAACAAATGAACCAAAAAATCTATCAGTAAGATTGAATTTCGTGTTAAGCTCAAAGCCTATATCGTTACCGTAACTCATTTCTAAAAGCGTTTCATTTATACCATCTGAAACTGTTGAAATAGCATTTGCTTTTTTTCTAAGTTCCGTAATTAAGTTAAAGTTTTCTTTTAAAGTTTCAAAACATGGAAAGCCATTTTCATCAACTTTCATAGGTAGAAAATAAATATATGAATCTTCTTTTTTAAATTCTCTTGAGATAATTTTGTTTTTATCAGATGTACTAAAGGCAAAGGCAACGATTGTAGAGATAACATCTATATCAGAAAATGTACCTGACATACTATCTTTACCACCGATTGCACCAAGACCAAGTTCACTCATAGCCTCAAAAGCACCAAGTAATGCACTTAAAACAAGTCCCCATTTTTCTTCATCTTGTGTTAAAGAAGGGAAATACTCTTGCATAGAAATATATACTTCATCTAAAGATGAACCTAGGGCAATTTGTTTTGCAACTGCTTCAATTATTGCATATAAACCTGCAAAGTAAGGAGATTTTTCACTAACAGTAGGCTCAAAACCATAAGTCACAACAGAAGCTATATTAGTAATATCTGGAGTAGGCAACTGTTGAACACTACCAAGTTGAGTAGTAATTTGATTTTTACCGCCAAGTGGTTGTAAAACAGTGGAGCAACCAACACTACTATCAAAAATTTCAATTAAACCTTTTTGGGAATATGAGTTTAATTTTCTAAAATGTTCTCTATCATATTCTTTATATTTCTTATCTTTAACAGATACATTTTGATGATAAGTTAAGCCATTTGTATCTAAGAAATCTCTGTTAATCGTAGCGACTATTTCATCATTATATTTCATAACAAGTTTTCTATCGTCAGTAACTTTACCAACAACAGTAGCTTCAACATTTTCTTCTAAGCAAAGTTCTAAAACTCTATCAACTTTTGACTTATCAATTACAATAGCCATTCTTTCTTGACTTTCAGAAATAGCAATTTGACATACATTTAAGTTGTCTGTTTTTAGCTTTATCTTATCAAGATTTATTGTAACGCCGTCAGCTAGTTCACCGATTGCAACAGAAACGCCACCAGCACCAAAGTCGTTACATTTTTTTATGTATTTTGAAAATTCAGGGTTTTTAAATAATCTTTGTAATTTTCGTTCTTCAATAGGGTTACCCTTTTGAATTTGGGCTAGAGAAGTATCAAGAGATTTTTCATCATGAGATAGGGAAGAACCACTTGCTCCACCAATTCCGTCTTTACCTGTTTTGCCACCTAACAACAAAATCAAATCTTCTGCTATTGGGCTTTCTCTCACAACATTTTCAGCTTTAGCAAATCCGACAACAGCACCAAGTTCAAGTCTTTTTGCCACATAACTAGGGTGATAAATTTCTTTAACAAAAGTTGTAGCCATACCGATTTGATTGCCGTAGCTTGAAAAACCGTCAGCAGCTTCACGACAAATTTTAATTTGAGGCAATTTGTTTTCAAGAGTATCTTTAATATCAGCAGTTGGGTCTGATGCACCTGAAACTCTTATACCTTGATACACATAACTTCTACCACTAAGTGGGTCACGAATTGCACCACCTAAACAAGTAGATGCACCACCAAAAGGCTCAATTTCCGTAGGGTGATTGTGAGTTTCATTTTTAAACATAACTAAATAATCTTCGCCATTAACATCGGTGTAAACACTACAAGCGTTGATTTCTTCACTTTCTTCAACTTTTGTAAGACCACCTTTTTTCTTTAAGTATCTAGCATTAAATATAGCTAAATCCATAAGTGTAATAGGTTTAGTATGGTTTATTTCTTCTCTTTGGGCTAAATATTTTTCATAGGATTTTTTGATATAGCTACTATTTGTCGAATTATCAAAGTTAACTTCATCTAAAATCGTACTAAATGTTGTATGACGACAGTGGTCAGACCAATATGTATCGAACAAATATAGTTCAGTAGGGTTACAGTCATAGTTATTTTCTTTGTAGTATGCTTGGATAAATTTAAGTGTTGGTAAATCTAAATTTATTCCAAGTTCCTTTTTAGTTTGTAAGATTTTATCATCATTATAATTTTTAAAGTCTAAAGTATCAGGTACTTTTGTTGGTTTACCTGAATCTTCCTTTTCTAAAATACTTAAGTTTTTTTCACGTCTTTCAGCAGGATTGATTAAATACTTTTTAATCTTTAATAAATCTGAGTTATTTATTTTCTCGTGAAAAACAATTAGCTCACCACTTTCAATAGAAAAATCATCATCTATCGTAGTAATCATTGTCGCACATTGTCTTGCGTTATAAGCTCTAATGTCAAATTGGCCCTTTAACAACTCATGGGCTATATATACTTTATCTTTTGTATCCACACTTTCTAAAACTTCATCAGTAACACTTTCTGATAATACTTTTTTAGTAATAAGTTCTAATTTTTCATTATCAATATTAAACAAGTCATAAATAGAATATACTGTTAATCCTTTAATACTTAAATGAAAATTCGCATTAATATTTTCTAAAAGTTTTTTTGAAATAATATCAAACTCTTGTTTTTTTCTTACAAAAACTCTTTTACCCGTCATACTTCCTCCGATTATATCTTTTATTTTATGCAACCTACAACTTTATCTCTTATACTATCTCTTAAACCGTCACAATTTTTAAAAGTTATGTGTCCTACTTTTCGATTTTTAGTATAGGAATTTTTTCCATAGATATGGAAATTACATTGCTTGAATTCATCTTGACTTTGCATTTCTTCAACAGTTTTTAAATCATTTCCTAAAATGTTAATCATAAAATAATCGTCATAACATTCAATCTTTGGTGCTTTCATGCCTAAAATACAAAGTAAATGCAACTTAAACTGTGAAATATTTGAGGCTTCTATAGTTAGGTGACCACTATTGTGAACTCTTGGTGCAACCTCATTTACAAAAACATCATTGTCTTTTACAAAAAATTCAATGCACAAAACACCATGATAATTAAGTGCCTCTATTATATCAATTGCTTTACTTGTCATTTTATTTTTAATCTCTGAATCTAAATTCTTTGCAAAAGTAGATTCATATAAAATACCTTTTCTATGCTCGTTTTTTATAGGTTCATATACATAGGTTTCGCCAGTTATATTTCTGCCTATTATTATTGAGTATTCAACAAAATTTTCAATTGCTTTTTCTATTATATAATTTTCATTTAATAAACTTTTATCTAGTTTTTCTATATCATCAATGTAGTGCTGACCTTTACCGTCATAGCCTAAACGTCTAGTTTTTAAGATGAAAGGAACATTTATATCAATGTTTTCGTTCGCTAAGGAAAACTCAACAGTTTTAGCTCCTGAAAGTTCATTGATAAAATTTTTCTCAACATATCTATCTTGTAATGTCTTTAAAGCCTCTACACCTTGAGGTATCTTATCCTTATATTTTTCAAGAAGGTTAGGGGGTATGTTCTCAAACTCATAGGTGAAAACATCACTTGTTTCAATGAATTTTGAAATTGATTTTTCGTCTAAGTAATCATTAGCAAAAAAATTATCTGCTAAAGGCTTTGCACAAGCTATGGGATTGGAGTCATAAATATTAAAATTTAGTCCCATTTTATAGCCCTCAAGTGCTATCATTTTGGCAAGTTGACCTCCACCAAAAATTCCAATATTTTTCATAGTATCTCCTATAAATTTTCGCTATCCTTTAAAACGTCATTTGCTACATTGCTACTATATTCATCAAGTTTAGCATAAAGCTCACTATCATTTATAGCAAGTAATCTAGTTGCAAAAAGCCCAGCATTTTTAGCCCCAGATTTGCCGATTGACATTGTTGCAACTGGTACACCACCAGGCATTTGAACAATTGACAAAAGGGAATCTACACCACTTAAAACACTAGACTTTACAGGAACACCTATAACAGGAATATTCGTTAAAGCTGCTATCATACCAGGCAAATGAGCTGCACCACCAGCACCAGCTATTATAACTTTAATATTATTTTCCTTTGCTTTTTTTGCGTACTCATACATATGCTCTGGAGTTCTGTGGGCACTTACCACTTTAAACTCATTTGGTACGCCAAAAAAATCTAAGATTTCCTTTGCGTGAAGCATTGTTTCCTTATCGCTTTTGGAACCCATTACTATACTTACCATAAATCCTCCTACTAATTTGTTACTTTTATACTTACTTTATAATTGTTTTAAAATATAAAAAAAGGTACATTTCTCCACATAATAGAAAATGAACCTTTTAGACATAAATTGTTAGTGTAAATATTTTTACAAATTATAGTAATATAACTTATATTTAATATGTGTTTTTACGCACATACACATTAAAATTGACTTAGTGTAATAAAAACAATTCTAAGTCCAATCTATCTGATTAAATATTTGACACTTTATAGTCTGACGATTTACGGCTATCAGGTAGAAACTTGTTTTCCATATTAAAACTTTTATATAAAGTATACTATAATTATATATCACAAAGGAAGAAAATACAAGATATATTACTGAACTTTGTGAGAATAAATAGACTTAAATGTATTTACTCAGATAACAATATATATTTAAGTCAAAATGAAGAAAATAAAATAAATATATAGTAAAAATTATATATTTTTATTAATAGGTATAGATAAAACTATTTTTTAGTAAAATACTATACAAATAGCAAAGTTATATGTTGAATACTAAAATCGTATATAGTTTAAGTCGCTTTCATTTTCTAGAGCTAAACCAATACTTATAGTGTAATTTAAAGTATAAAATTTTATACTTTACGACCTTTAAAATAAGTTTGTATTTTCTACTATTATGTAGTATACTAAAATAGATAATAAATTTTAAAGAATAAGGTGTTTAAAATGTCGAAAGAGTTTTGTTTAATTGGTAAAAATATTCAATATTCTATGTCCCCTTATATCCATAATTTTTTATTTAATGAAAAGAAAATTGATGGACTATATAAAATTTGCGATATAGACGAAAATCATTTTAAAAAGTTTATGACACAGGGTATATATAAATTTAAAGGAATAAATGTTACTATTCCATATAAAAAGGAAGTATTGAGTTATTTAGATTATATTGATAATACAGCTAGAGATATTGGAAGTGTGAATACAATTGTAGTTAAAAAAAATTCACTGTATGGATACAACACAGACATACTTGGTTTTGAAAAAATGTTGAAGTATGAAAATATTGAAGTAAAAAATAAAAAAATTACTATTTTAGGCACTGGTGCAACTGCTAAAATGATAAAATTTTTTTGCGAAAGAGAAGGTGGTTTTGTAACTCTTGTAAGCTCTTCTATAAAACCTTTTAACTGCATAGCATATGATGAAATTGAAAGTGGTAACATACTTATAAATACTACACCTCTTGGAACAAAAGGTAAAAACTTTAATGTATCGCCAGTTTCAGAAGATGTAGTGAAGTTATATGATACTCTTATTGATGTGAACTATTCACCATTTAGAAGTAAGTTTCTATCCTATGGCATATTTAATAATAAAAAAGTTGTATCAGGTCTTTATATGTTAGTTGCTCAAGGTCTTTGTGCTGACAAGTTGTTTTTTGAGGATAATCATATTGATATATATTATGAAGATGTTTTGTTAACATATAAAGAAATATGCAAAGATAGGAATATTGCTCTTATCGGTATAATGGGAGTAGGTAAAAGTACTTTCGGTAAACTTTTAGCACAAAAGTTAGATAGAGATTTTATTGATTTTGATGAATATATTGAAAAAGAAACAGGTAAGAGTATTTCAACTCTTTTTGAAAAGGGAGAAGAATATTTTAGACGTTTGGAAAGTAATCACATAGAAGCTCTATCAAAGAGAAAAAATCTTGTAATCGCAACAGGTGGTGGTTGTGTATTAAATGATAAAAATGTTTCACTTTTGTATGAAAGCTCAAAAGTAGTTTGGCTTAAACGTGATTTAAATGACATTTTTAAAACTTTAGATTTTGAAAATAGACCACTTTTAAATGTCCCTAATCCCTATGATGTATTAGAAAGTTTATATAATGAACGGTATGATTTATATGAAAAATATGCTGAAGAAGTTATAGATATTTCCGATATAGATACTGCCTTAGAGAACTTTAAGGAGTTGTAATTTATGGATACAAAAAAAATCGAAGTTTCATCCTCAAATTCAACTTATAATATATACTTAGGAGGAAGTATTTTAAATTTAATTAATAAAAAACTTAATCCAAATAGTCGAAAAGTAATTATAACTGATGAAAATATTTATAGACTTAAACTTTGTAAACAGTTAAATGTTGATAACTTAATAGATACCATAGTAATACAAAGTGGCGAGAACAACAAGTCTTTTGCAACTGTTCAAAGTATTATCCAAAGACTTACTGAACTGCAATTTTCAAGAGATGATGTTCTTATAGCTTTTGGTGGTGGTATAGTCGGCGATGTTTGTGGTTTTGTAGCAAGTATTTATATGCGTGGTATAAAATATGTACAAGTTCCGACTACTTTATTATCTATGGTTGATAGTAGTATTGGTGGAAAAACAGCAATAAATTTTTCAGATAACAAAAAAATAATTAAAAATCTAGTTGGTAGCTTCTACACTCCAGAATTTGTAATTATTGATAAAAATTTACTTGAAACTTTACCTGAAAGACAGTTGAAATGTGGAATGGTAGAAATGATTAAAATAGGTTTTATTTATAATAAACAAATTGTTGAGATTTTTGAAAATCAAAGAGATTTTGAGGCTTTAGACGAATTGATTTATTTAGCAGTTATGACAAAAAAAGAAATTGTAGAGATAGATGAAAAAGAAAAAGGTTTGCGTAAAATCCTGAATTTTGGACATACCTTTGGTCATGGACTCGAAACAGTTTCAGAAAATAAGATTTTACATGGTGAGGCTGTTGCTTTTGGAATGACAAAAATGATAAAAAATGATAATGTTCTAAATAGACTTGTTTCTATTTTTAACAAATATAAAATTCCCTATGTTTTTGAATATAATAAAGAAAACATTCTAAAAACTATTTTACTAGATAAAAAATCAACTTTTGATGATGAAATTTTTATAGTATTCGTCGATGAAGTTGGTAAGGGATACATTGAGCAAGTTCAACATAGAACTCTAGCTTTACTATTAAAATAACATAAGCACAAAAAAATATAGGAGGATTTGTTTTGAGTAGTATAATAGGAAAAAAATTGCAACTAAGCGTATTTGGTGAATCTCATGGTTCGGTTGTTGGTGCAACTATTCATGGTTTACCAGCAGGATTTAAAATAGATAGAGATTATATAAATAATGAACTTGTAAAAAGAAAAGCTAAGGGAGGATTTTCTACCCCTCGCATTGAAAATGATGAAATAGAAATTGTTTCAGGTGTTTTTGAAGAATATACAACAGGAATGCCTCTTACTGTTATTATCAGAAATACTAACTTCGACATTAAAGAATATAATCAAATGAAAGATATTCCTAGACCATCACACGCTGATTATGTTGCAAATATAAAGTATGATGGATTTAATGATTATCGTGGTGGTGGCCACTTTTCTGCAAGACTTACTGCACCTATGGTTGCCGTATCGGCAATATGCAAGAAAATACTAGCAGAAAAAGGTATAAATGTTTTTAGTCACATAAAATCAATTGGGCCTGTGGTTTCTAGCGATTACTTAACATCAAACAAGACTACTGTGCTTGATGAGGTTTTTCCAGTCTTAAACGAATCTGTTAGAGATAGATTTTTTGACGAGTTGATACGTGTTAAAAACAGTGGCGATTCTGTTGGTGGAAGTGTCCAAACCATTGTTCGTGGATTGCCTGTTGGTTTTGGTAGTCCAATCTTTGATACAATCGAGGGAGATATTTCAAAAATGATTTTCTCAATTCCCGGAGTTAAGGCACTTGAGTTTGGTCGAGGTATCGAAATGTCACGTTCCATAGGTTCTGTTTTTAATGATGCTTATACTTTCGATGGTAAAATCAAACTAACTTCAAATAATTGTGGTGGTGTAAATGGCGGTATTTCAAATGGTGCTGATATAGTTTTCACTACATATTTTAAACCTACACCAAGTATAGAAAGGGAACAGCTTAGCGTAAATTTAAAAACAAATGAACGAACTAGATTAAGAATAACAGGTAAGCATGACCCTTGTATTGCAGTGCGTGGTGTTCATGTTGTAACAAACTTGACTGCTTTTCAAGTTCTTGATATTTATTTACATGAAAAGGAAAAGTAAAATATTTTTTTAAAAATATCAATGATAATAGAAATAAATCAAAGGAGTTTTTATTACAATGAAAAAGTTTATAATCGGTACAGCAGGACATATAGACCATGGTAAAACTACTTTAATAAAGGCACTTACAGGAAGAAGTTGCGATAAACTAAAAGAAGAAATTGAACGTGGTATATCTATAAATCTTGGCTTTACATATTTCGATTTAAAAGGTGAACGTTTTGGTATAGTAGATGTTCCAGGTCATGAAAGATTTATAAAAAATATGATTGCTGGTGCTGTTGGTATTGACCTTTGTTTACTTGTGATTTCAGCAAGTGAGGGTGTTATGCCTCAAACAAAAGAACATATAGAAATACTTAGCCACTTAAATTTATCAAAAGGGCTTGTTGTTGTAACAAAATCTTCCCTAATTGATGAAGATTTACTTGATATTACCCTTGAAAGTATAAAAGATGATTTAAAAGATACTTTCTTTTACGATAAAGAAATTATTGCTGTTGATAGTTTAACTGGTTTTGGTATAGATAAACTTGTAGATAGACTTTTTGAGCTTTCAAAGGAAGTTGAAGAAAAACCTACTCATTTACCTGCAAGACTTAATATAGATAGAGTTTTCTCCCTTAAAGGACTTGGTACAATCGTAACGGGTACATTATCTGAAGGTGAGATAAAAGTAAATGATGAACTTTTCATTTATCCTCAAAACCAAAAAGTAAAGGTTCGTAACATACAAGTTCATGATAGCGATGTGTCTGTTGCATATGCTGGGCAAAGAACTGCCATAAATCTTACTGGAGTTAAAAAAGAAGATGTAAGACGTGGTAATACTTTAGCACCTGAAAACTCATTGGTTTACACAGAAATAGCTGATGCTAAAATAACCGTTGCTAAAGATTATTCTCAAATTAAGATGTGGGACAGACTTCGTGTTTATGTGGGAACTCGTGAAGTTTTAGCAAGGGCAGTGCCTATAAATCAAAAAGTTATATCATCAGGTGAAAGTGGATTTTGTCAGTTGCGTTTTGAAAAAGGAGTTTATGTAAAAAAAGATGACCCCTTTGTACTTCGCTTATTTTCACCTTTAGTTACAATTGGTGGGGGAGTTATATTAAATGTACAAGCATCAAAACATAAAGATATTTCAGAAAAAGATTTAAAAAGTTTAAAAAGCCTTGAAGAAGATGAAGTATCTTCACAAGTTTTAGAAACTTTATATTCTCATAGTAGTGAAACTATGTCCATAGGAAAAATAAGTACAATGCTTACTATGTCAAAAGAAGATTTAGAAAAAGATTTAAACATACTTATAGATAGTAAGAATGTAGTTAAGATAAACGATTTTTATTTACACATAGAAACTTTTAATGATTATGTTGAAAATACGATAATTATTTTAAATGATTTTCATTTAGCAAACCCTTTAAAACATGGTATGAATAAAGAAGAACTTAGACCAAAAGTTAAAACTCCATACAAGTTAAAGGATTTCTCGGTACTTTTAGATTTAATGATAATTGATGGCATATTAAAAGAAGAAAATGGCTATTATAGTAATTATTCTTTTGAAATAAAATATAATGATAATCAGCAAAAGATAAAAGATAAAATTTTAAGTGAACTTGATAATCAAAGATTTGCTCCTTGCAAAATAACAGAAATAATAAACATGGATAAAACTGCAAAAGAAGTAATTGAAAGTTTAAATGGTAGTGAAATTATTCGACTTGATAAAGATGTGTACATTTTAAACAAATATATACATGCGTCTAAGGAATTGATTTGTGATTTTTTGAAGGACGGAGAGAAAAAGGGCATATCTTTGGCTGATTTTAGGAACTTAACAGATACTAGCCGTAAATTTAGTTTGCTCATTTTAGATTATCTTGATAGTGCAAAATTTACAAAGCGTGTTGAAGATTTGAGAATTTTGTATAAATAGTAACATAAATCTGGCTATTTTTTCGGTAGTTTTATAGTTGACATTGTATGTATTCTATGTTAT
The DNA here is from genome assembly GCA_047973385.1 of Lachnospirales bacterium. GTDB lineage: Bacteria > Bacillota > Clostridia > Lachnospirales > CAMZNU01 > JBKEBX01. The sequence goes on from JBKEBX010000016.1 coordinate 69,484, forward strand.
AATTTTATCATAGATAGGTAATTGATTTTACCTTAAATTAAATTAGGAAGATATATGTTTGAGAGAACGCTTATAGCGTCACCGTAGGTACAAGCAAAATATTAGCGATATTTTGTGAATTTCTCAGGTAAAAAATAAGACATATTGACTAGCTCTGAATTATACAAGACAGGGAGATTGCTAACGCATTCTATCTGTCTTTTTTGTTTATTAATTTGTTTAATACTAAAATAAAAAAATATAATATATACGCAGAGGTGCAATTTTGAAGATATATGTTACCAATAATCCATTGGTTAAAGATAAAATAGATAGTGATAAATATAACAAAGTTGTATTTATAGACGGAACATACAAAGATGTGCTTATAAAAAGTAGAACTATGGTTCATAGTGGTGATAAGTTGCTTACACACCCTCTAACATCTAGTATAAAACCTAATGAGACACCCTATAAAACTGTTATTTTAGAAAATAGAAATAGTTCAGAGGTTGATTTGCCTTCACTAGAAATTATTGAAAATTCTATACTTGTTTTTGATAAATTTCAAAACTCTAAAAAAACACCAATTTATATAGAAAGTGTTAATCAAGACTTTATGTTAATTGATTATGACATTATAAAAAATTAAATTTAATTAACACATTAAATTTAACTTATTTGTTAAAAATAAAGGTAATCTCTAAAAACTCGCTAGTTTTAATTTTTCAATAAATTACTTAAAAGACAAAGTATTTTATGGAGTTTATCAAAAGTTAAAAGTAAATTGAATTTTTAGTGATAACTATTAATTAAAAAATAAATGGAGGTTTAATTATGGACAAAGTATACGACATTGTTGTTGTTGGTGCAGGACCAGCAGGACTTAGTTGTGGTTTGTATGCAGGACGTGCTAAAATGGACGTTTTGATACTTGAGAAAAAAGCAGTAGGTGGTCAAATCGTTATAACTGACGAAATTGAAAACTATCCTGGTGCACCGAATCATTCAACAGGACCATCTATTATCAACCAAATGAAAGAACAGGCTTTACACTTTGGTGCAGTTATTGAAAAAGATGATGTATTATCTTTTGATTTATCTGACAAAATCAAAGTTGTTAAAGGTGCAAAAGCAGAATATAAGGCAAAAACAGTTGTTGTAGCAGGTGGCGGTTCTCCAAGACTTATGGGTTGCCCTGGTGAAAAAGAGCTTACTGGTAAAGGCGTTTCTTACTGTGCTACTTGTGATGCTAACTTCTTTGAAGAACTTGAAGTTTTTGTAATTGGTGGTGGTGATGCTGCTATTGAAGAAGCTATGTATCTTACTAAGTTTGCAAGAAAAGTTACAGTTGTTCATAGACGTGACGAACTTCGTGCTGCTAAAAGTATTCAAGATAAAGCTTTTGCAAATGATAAGCTTGAGTTTTTATGGGATACTGTTGTTGAAGAAGTTAAAGGCGATGGAATCGTTGAATCTATCGTATTTAAAAATGTTAAAACAGGTGAGTTAACTGAATATGAAGCTGACGAAGATGACGGAACTTTCGGAGTTTTCCCATTCATTGGCTTTACTCCAGTTAGTGAAATATATAAAGATATACTTACAATGGAAAATGGTTATATTGTTACTGATGACAATATGCGTACAAATCTTGACGGTGTTTTTGCAGCTGGTGATATTAGAGTTAAATCTTTACGCCAAGTTGTTACGGCAGCAGCAGATGGGGCAATAGCAGCTGTAGAAGCTGAAAAATATATTAATGAACATTTTTAGTTAAAAAATAATTTTATAAGGAGGTTTTTAAATGATTTTACTTGACAAAGAAACATTTGATGGAGAGGTTTTAGAAGCTGAAGGTTTAGTACTTGTTGACTTTTTTGGCGACGGTTGTGTGCCTTGTGAGGCTCTTTTACCAGACATTGTTGCACTTAGCGAAGTGTATGGTGATAAAATTAAATTTACAAAACTTAATACTTCAAAAGCTAGACGTTTAGCAATTAAACAAAAAGTTTTAGGTCTACCAACTGTTGCTATTTTCAAAGCAGGTGAAAAAATAGCAGAAGTGACTAAAGACGATGCAACAAAAGACAATATTGAAAAAATGATTAACGAACACCTATAAATAGGAGGTAATTGCAGTTATGAAACTTGAACTCGGAAAAATTAGTATTAAAGATATAACTTTTGGTGATGTATCAAAAGTTGAAAACAACGTGCTTTACGTTAACAAAGAAGAAGTTGAAAAACTTGTTTTAGAAGACGATAGAATAAAAAGTCTTCAAATTGAAATTGCAAAACCTGGTGAAAGCGTTCGTATAACACCAGTTAAAGACGTTTTAGAACCTCGTGTTAAAGTAGAGGGTAACGGTGGAATTTTCCCTGGTATGATGACAGGCGTAGACACAGTAGGTAGCGGTAGAACTCATGTTTTAAAAGATATGGGTGTTGTTACTTGTGGTAAAATAGTAGGTTTCCAAGAAGGTATCATCGATATGCAAGGCATTGGAGCTGAGTATACACCTTTTTCAAAACTTAACAATCTTTGTTTAGTTATTGAGCCTATTGATGGATTATCTCAATATGACTATGAAAATGCTGCTCGTTTCGCAGGTCTTAAAACAGCTACTTACATTGGTGAACTTGCTAAAGAAGTTAAACCTGATGTAGTTGACACATTTGAAACATTACCACTACAACAACAAATAGCTAAGGGTAAAGACTTACCTAAAGTTGCTTATGTTTATATGTTACAAACTCAAGGTCTTTTACATGATACTTATGTATATGGCGTTGATGCAAAGAAGATTATTCCTACTTTCCTTTATCCAACAGAGATTATGGACGGTGCTATAACTTCAGGTAACTGTGTTTCTGCTTGTGATAAGAACACAACTTACCACCACCTTAACAACCCAATCATCGAGGATTTATATGCTCAAGATGGCAAAGAAATTAATTTCTTAGGTGTTGTTATTACTAATGAAAACGTATTCTTAGCTGATAAGGAACGTTCTTCAAATATGACGGCTAAACTTTGCGAAATGCTTGGCGTAGATGCTGTTATAATTTCTCAAGAAGGCTTTGGTAACCCAGATACAGACCTTATCATGAATTGTAAGAAGATTGAAGCTAAGGGTATCAAAACTGTTATAGTTACTGACGAGTACGCTGGTCGTGACGGTTTGAGCCAATCTCTTGCTGATGCTGATGCTGCTGCAAACGCAACTGTTACAGGTGGTAACGCTAATGAAGTTATAGTTTTACCTAAGATGGATAAAGTTATAGGTACACTTGATTATGTTGATAAAATCGCAGGTGGTTTTGACGGTTCTCTTAGACCAGATGGTACTATTGAAGCAGAAATCCAAGTAATCACAGGTGCAACAAATGAACTTGGCTTTAACAAAATGACTGCAAGGGGCTTATAAAGAGAATTTTTGTTTAGATAATGATGATTTTTTAAAGGTTGCAAGGCAATCTGACCTTTTGAACAAGCGAACGTGAAACGTTGAGCGAAAAGTGAAAAAGGAAAAAATAGAAATTATGTTATACAAAAAACTCTTATAAAGAGAATTTTTCAATTTAATAAATCTCATTTCAAAAGCGAAACAAGGTTAAGCGAGTTTTTGGCAAAACCAAAGATTGAGCGTAGCGAATATCTTCAGTTTGTCCATAAACTTTGAAATTTTAGATTTATTTTTGAGAAAACTCTTAACTAAAGGCTGAGAAGTGCATAAAGAGAATTTTTGTTTAGATAATGATGATTTTTTAAAGGTTGCAAGGCAACTAAAGAGAATTTTTCAGTTAATAAATCTCATTTAATGAGATTTGCAATTGTAAAGGTGCTATTTGATGTTTCTTTACGAAAAACTTATAGCAAAAAAATCCAATATGTAATAAAACAAATATATATTTGTTTTATATAAAAAAAATAAGAAAGGACGTGTAGATATGGGTTTATTTGATGATAAAAAAGTTATTATCATAGGTGACCGTGATGGTATACCAGCGGCTGCTGCAGAAGAGTGTTTAAAAGGCACTAAAGCAGACGTAATTTACGCTACTACAGAATGCTTTGTCTGAACTGCCGCAGGTGCAATGGACTTAGAGAACCAAAATCGTGTTAAGAAAGCTGTTGAAGATTTTGGTGCAGAAAATGTTATTATTATAATTGGAGCTGCTGAAGGTGAGGCCGCAGGCCTTGCAGCAGAAACTGTTACTAATGGTGACCCTACTTTTTCTGGTTCATTAGCAGGAGTTCAGTTGGGACTCAGATGTTATCATATTTTTGAAGAAGAATTTAAAAATGAAGTTGATGCTACTGTATATGACGAGCAGGTTGGTATGATGGAAATGGTACTTGATGTTGATGATATCATTTCTGAAATGCAAGAGATTCGTAAAGAATTCTGTAAGTTTTAGTATACCAGTTTTATAAGAGGCGAAAGAAATGCACTTATAAAGTCATCAACTTTAGATGGGGCAAAATTGCATTTCTTTACCTCTATAATTATTATTTTTATTATACTAACCCATTAATCTATAATCTGCGAGGTGAAAGAATTTTGAGTAAAATACGTGTAGTACATTATATAAATCAATTTTTTGGTGGTATCGGTGGTGAAGAAAAAGCCGATATTAAACCTACGTCACATGAAGGCTTTGTTGGACCAGGTATGGCACTTAACCAAGCTTTTGGAGAAGAAGCAACTGTTGTTGGAACGATAGTTTGTGGTGACTCATATTTCAACGAAAACGTTGAAGAAGCAACAAAAGAAATTATCGAAATGATAAAGAAGTTTGAACCAGACTTATTTATAGCAGGTCCAGCATTTAATGCAGGACGCTATGGTATGGCTTGTGGTTCTATCGCTAAAAGTGTAAAAGAAACTTTAAATATACCTACAGTTACAGCTATGTATGAGGAAAACCCAGGTGTTGACTCATATAAGAAGGATGTTTACATTATCCCAACGGCAAACAATGCAGCAGGTATGAGAAAGGCTGTTCCAGCTTTATCTAAATTTGCTCTTAAACTTGCTAAAGGTGAAGAAATCGGACTTCCTACTGAAGAAGGCTATTTCCCAAGAGGTATCCGTAAAAATGTATTTGTTGACGAACGTGGTTCTAAAAGAGCTGTTAACATGCTTATCAACAAAATTAAAGGCGAAGAATTTGTTACGGAATATCCTATGCCAACATTTGATAATGTTGACCCAGCTAGTCCAATTGTAGATATTACTAAAGCTAAGATTGCAATAGTAACATCAGGTGGTATTGTTCCGAAAAACAATCCTGACAGAATAGAAGCATCAAGTGCATCAAAATATGGTAAATATGATATTTCTATGTTTGATGACTTAACTGCTGAAAGCCATGAAACTGCCCATGGTGGTTATGATCCTGTATATGCTAATGAAGACTCTGACCGTGTTATTCCAGTTGACGTATTACGTAAACTTGAAAAAGAAGGAAAAATTGGAGAACTTTATAAGTATTTCTATACTACTACTGGTAATGGTACTTCTGTTGCAAACTCAAAGGCTTTTGCTAGTGAATTTGCTCAAGAACTTTTAGCTGACGGTGTAGATGCTGTTATCTTAACATCTACTTGAGGTACTTGTACTCGTTGCGGTGCAACGATGGTTAAAGAAATCGAAAGAACAGGTATTGCCGTTGTTCATATTTGTACAGTTGTTCCTATATCACTTACAGTTGGAGCTAACAGAATTGTTCCTGCAATTGCAATTCCGTATCCACTTGGTGATCCAAATGTTTCTAAAGAAGACGAGTTCAAGATTCGTATGGGTATAGTTACAAAAGCTTTAAAAGCTCTTGAAACACCTGTTACTGAACAAACTGTATTCTAAATATATAATATAAATCAAAAGGGATGGCAAATAGTTGTCCCTTTTCTTGAAAGATATTATTTTGTTAATTGATATACAATCGGCTTGAATGCAAAATAGTAAAACCTATTTTGTTACAAAATAACGTATTTGTGGTGTTTGTAAAAAATATGAAGATTCATTTTTTTTTGCAATATGCATTATTCTAATTTATAGGCGTTGCCGATTGAAATTTAAATTTAAGTAAAAAGTAGTGGTAATTGTTTAAAATACCACCTATATAGGAGGATAAAATGAGTAATCCAATTTTAAAAGCAAGTAGCTATGTACTTATCCATACACCAGAAATGATTATTAATAATGGTACTACTCAAACTACTGAAAGAGTTACAAACCCAGATAGTGAGTATCTTAAAAATATCCGAAATAGCTTTAGAACTTTTGATGAAGTTGTAAGCTATCCACCAAACCAAACATATATTGGAAATATGACAACTAGCGAACTTGCAAATGTTGAATTTCCTTACTATGATAAAAAAACTGATTTTGGAAGATTTTCTAAAACTGGTGAAATTATGCCAGAAATCGAATTCATCGGTCTTATGCAAGCTGTTGATGTTTTCGACTTAGTAAAGCTTGATGAAAGCTTTATTGGTGAAGTTAAATCAGCTCTTGAAAGCCATGAATTGTTAAAAGAATTTTCTGAAAAAATAAAAGGTGTTTCTATTGATGAAATAAACAAAGATATAGAAGACCATGCTGAAGTAATTTGTTATAATGAAAAAGTTGTAGGTTGCGTTAAACGTGCTCACGATATAGATGCAAACCTTAATGCACATGTTATTTTTGAAAACCTTGTAGTTAAGGCATCAGGAGTTTTAGCACTTAAAAACTTACTTGTTAAAAATGAAATTAATCCTGATGTTGTTGATTATGTTATAGAGTGTTCCGAAGAAGCTTGTGGTGATATGAACCAACGTGGTGGTGGTAACTTTGCTAAGTCTATTGCGGAAATGTGCCATTGTTCAAATGCAACAGGTTCAGATACTCGTGGTTTCTGTGCCGCACCAACTCACGCCCTTATCTTAGCTAGTTCATTAGTTAAAGCTGGAACATATAAAAACGTTGTAGTAGTTGCAGGTGGTGCTACTGCTAAGCTTGGCATGAATGGTAAAGACCATGTTAAAAAAGGCGTACCTATACTAGAGGACGTTTTAGGTGGTTTTGCTTGTATGATTTCTGAAGATGACTTTGTATCTCCAGTTTTAAACACTGAAATCGTTGGTCGTCATACTGTTGGTACAGGTTCAGCTCCTCAAGCTGTTATTACATCTCTTGTTTTAAATCCTCTTAAAAAAGCAGGACTTAAGATAACTGATGTAGATAGATATGCCGTTGAAATGCAAAACCCTGATATAACAAAACCTGCAGGAGCAGGTGACGTTCCAGAGGCTAACTATAAAATGATTGCAGCTCTTGCTGTTCTTCAAAAAGAAATAGAACGTAAGGATATTATGACTTTCATTAAAGAAAAAGGCATGGTTGGTTCAGCTCCTACACAAGGACATATACCATCAGGTGTACCTTATCTTGGCGAAGCATATCATGACCTTACAACAGGTGACATAAACAAAGCGTTAATCATTGGTAAAGGAAGTTTATTCCTTGGCCGTATGACAAACCTTTTTGATGGTGTTTCAATTCTTTTAGAAAGAAACAAAGGCAAAGTTGAAAAAGCTGTTGTTGCAACAGGTGGAACACTTCTTAAAATAGGTGTTACAAACTTTGGTAGTGAACACGGTGTTAAAAATATTGTTGAGGGTGCAGAACTTGCAAATAAACATAGTAATGAGTTTGAAGTTGTTGTTATTGGTGAAAAATTCGATACTAACTTAGAACTTATTGAAGTTGCTGATGAGAAAGAAGCTCATAAGAAAATGGAAGAATTACTTGATTCTGGCTATTTAGACGGTTGTGTTACTATGCATTATAACTTCCCAATTGGTGTTTCAACAGTAGGTCGTGTAGTTACTCCTATGGGTAAAGAAATGCTTATCGGTACTACAACAGGTGCATCTGATTCCGATAGAGTTGCTGCTATGGTTAAAAACGCAGTATATGGAATTGCAACGGCTAAAGCTCTTGGTATTGCAAACCCACAAGTTGGTATTCTTAACCTTGACGGTGCAAGAAGTGTAGAAAACAACTTAATTAAATTAAAAGAAAAAGGTTATAATGTAAACTTCTCATCTTCTGTACGTCAAGACGGTGGAGCAGTTATGCGTGGAAATGACCTTATAGTTGGTAATGTTGATGTTATGGTATCTGATACTTTAACAGGTAACATACTTATGAAAATGTTCTCATCTTTCTCAACAGGTGGTAGCTATGAAGCAGTTGGTTATGGCTATGGTGCTGGTGTAGGTGAGGGCTATAACAGACTTGTTTCAATTATCTCTCGTGCTTCTGGAGCTCCTGTTGTAGAAAAAGCTATTATTCATAGTTTTGAACTTGCAAAAGGTGGTTTTAAAGAAGTTGTACGTGAAGAATTAAACAGTGCTACAAATGCAGGTTTACAAGATGTAACTTGTAAGAAAACTGCAGTAGCTGTTGAAGAAGTTACAGCACCTCCAAAAGAGGTAGTTGTTGGCGAAATCTCAGGTGTAGATGTTATGGACTTAGAAGTTGCTGTTCAAGGTCTATGGAAAGAAAATATTTACGCTGAAAGTGGTATGGGTTGTACAGGTCCAATCATTTTAGTAAATGAGAAAAACGTTGCAGTTGCAACAGATATTCTTAAAAAACTTGGCTTTATTTCAGGTTAATACTTGTTGACTTATATAGTTACAATATAATATAATAAATAGTATTTTATAATAAAAGGCATAGTTGGATTTATCCAGCTATGCCTTTTTGTTTTATACAAAAAAAGTTATTTGGAAGATTTAAACAAAAAAACAGTAGGTTGTTTAAATTTGCAATGTAAATAATTAATAAAAAATAACTTATTAATTATTTAATTTGTATATTATTACGTTAAAATTAAGTAAAACTTAAACTAAGTTTAAATTAATTAAGTTGCATTAATTTATATATACCTTTATAATAAAATTAAATTAATTTATTTAAATTTGTAACGGAGGAAAGTTATGGGGAATGAATCTAAAGGGTTTCTTAAAATTAAGAAAGATGCTACACCATATTTAATGTTAGCACCTATACTTATATTTGTATCTTGCTTTTTATTATGGCCAATGATTAATGTTTTTATTATGAGTATTCAGGAATATGAACTTTTAAAACCTGGTGATAGACATTTTATAGGTCTTGCAAACTACATAGCTATTTTTACAGAAGATGATATTTTCTTTAAAGCTTTAGGTAACCTTGCAAAATATAGAATGAGGTTGTAAAAGTAAAAAATTTACAACCTCACTTTGTTTTTAAAAATTTAATCTAACAAAAAATGAGTATTCCAATAATCAGTTGCCATTGTGATGAAATCTTTAATAGGTTTGCTTAAATATGAATTTTTATTATAG